>NZ_JBIDDA010000038.1:0-1126 GCF_043204915.1 Micromonospora sp. NPDC047670 | reverse complement strand
GCGCAGGCGCAGTGTGGGTTCGTCGTCGGCAGCCAGCGCGAAACCGGCAGCGGCGGCGAGGGACAGGGCACGCTCCGGCTCGGGCACACCGACCGGAACCCGGTGACGCACATCCAACAACGAACCGGGATAGTCATCGCTGATCGCGCTGATCCGCCGCACCCCCGCCATCCGCAACAACAACGCCAACGGCAGAGGCGACTGATGGAAACTGGTGAACACCACCGCCTCCTCGGCGTCCACGGCGGCCAGCCGGTCGGTCAGCAGACGCATGTCGGCGGCGTCCACCGGGCCGGGAGCCGGGTCGATCCACGGCAGCCGGTGCTCGATGATCTCGTCGACACCGGGCAGCAACTCGGCGGCGGCGCGCCCACGCGGCCCGCACAGCATCACCACCCGCCGCGCACCGGCAGCCACCGCGCGGATACCCGGGCCGGTGACCAGGACGTCCCCGGCCGAGTCGACCCGCACCACCAACACCGTCCCAACCCGCCGCCCACCGACCCGCCCCGCCCGCGCCGGCCGGACCTCCGCCACCCCATCCACCACGGCATCAGCCTGCCCCGCGGGGCGGGCGTCGGCCCGCTGGTACGTCACCGGATCCACCGCCGCCTGACGCTGAAGGATCAACCCCACCGCCGCCGACAAATCCACCGCCACCTGCGGAGCCGCCGCCACCTCCCCCACCCGCGTCACCGCCGTCGGCACCAACACCCCCGACGCCCCCGCCGCCAACGCCGCCACCATGTCCCGACCAATGTCACCCACCACCACACACCGCGACGGCACCGTGCCCAACACCCGCGCCGCCGCATACACCAACCCCGGCGCCGGCTTACGACACCCACACCCCGCACCATCGTCATGCGGACACACCAACCACGCGTCGAACGGCCCCAACAACTGCTCCACCCGCGCATGCACCGCCCGCATCTGCGCCTCGGAAAACAACCCCCGCGCCAAACCCGACTGATTCGTCACCACCGCCAACCGCAACCCCGCCGCCCGCAACCGGTCCAACGCCACCCGCGCCCCCGGCACCACACGCACCTTCTCCGGATCACCGTTGTACGGAACGTCCTCCACCAACGTGCCATCCCGATCCAGCAACACCGCGTCGAACAGG
>NZ_JBIDDA010000037.1:0-1173 GCF_043204915.1 Micromonospora sp. NPDC047670 | reverse complement strand
CGGTCGGTGTGCCCGAGCCGGAGCGTGCCCTGTCCCTCGCCGCCGCTGCCGGTTTCGCGCTGGCTGCCGACGACGAACCCACACTGCGCCTGCGCCCGGCGCCGGCGCCCCCGCCGGAGGCCGGCGCGCCGGGCTACATAGTGCTGCACCCCGGGTCGGCGTCGCAGGCCCGGGGCTGTCCGCCGGAGCTGGCCGCCGGGATCGTCCGCACCCTGGCCGCGGCCGGTCACCGGGTGGTGGTCACCGGCGGACCGGACGAGCGGGAGCTGACCGCCCGGGTGGCGGGCGGCGTGGCGGTGGACCTGGGCGGACGGACCGGGCTCGCCGACCTGGCCGCGACCGTGGCCGGGGCCGGCGCGGTGGTGGTGGGCAACACCGGCCCCGCCCACCTGGCCGCCGCCCACGGGGTTCCGGTGGTCAGCCTCTTCGCCCCGACCGTCCCCTTCGGGCAGTGGGGCCCGTGGCGGGTGCCCACCGTGCGGCTCGGCGACGCCGAGGCGCCCTGCCGGGACACCCGCGCCGCCCGGTGCCCCGTGCCCGGGCATCCCTGCCTCAGCGGCATCGACCCGGAGCAGGTCGTCGAGGCGCTGCGGCTGCTCGGGGTGTCCCCGGCGGGCGGGTCGGCCCACGGGGGCGGCGGTGCGGGGGCCGGCGGCGGTGTGCGGGCCGGCGTGCCGGCGGTGGCCGGGAGCGGCCGATGAACATCCTGCTCTGGCACGTGCACGGCTCCTGGACGACCTCGTTCGTGCACGGCAAGCACCGCTACCTCGTACCGGTCACCCCGGACCGCGGCCCCTACGGCCTCGGCCGCGCCCGCACCTACCCCTGGCCCGACACCACCGTCGAGACCACCCCCGACGAACTGGCCACCACCGACATCGACCTGATCATCCTGCAACGCCCCGAGGAACTCGACCTCGCCGAACAGTGGCTGCACCGCCGCCCCGGCCGCGACATCCCCACCATCTACGTCGAACACAACACCCCCAAGGACGGCAACGTCCCCCACAGCCGCCACCCCCTCGCCGACCGCGACGACCTGCTCATCGCCCACGTCACCCACTTCAACCACCTCTTCTGGGACACCGGCGCCACCCGCACCACCGTCATCGAGCACGGCATCGTCCCACCCGCGGTGGAGTACACCGGCGAGCTGGAGCGGCTCGCCGTGGT
>NZ_JBIDDA010000036.1:0-1366 GCF_043204915.1 Micromonospora sp. NPDC047670 | reverse complement strand
TGAGATGCTTCTATAGCTGTCAAGTGGTGCTGGTGGCTGAATGGGCGCCGTTCAGGGTCCGGAAGAGTTGCCGGCTGATGTAGCGCTTGAGGCTGCGCATGATCTCGCGTTTGGTGCGTCCTTCGCGGGTGCGGCGGGTGACGTAGTCGCGGGTGCGAGGGTCGTGGCCCATGCGGACCAGCGCGACGGTGTAGAGCGCTCGGTTGAGGCGTCGGTCGCCGCCGCGGTTGAGCCGGTAGCGGGTGGTATTGCCTGATGAGGCCGGTAGCGGTGACGCGCCGGCCAGGGCAGCGAACGCGGCTTCGGAGCGCACGCGGCCGGGGTGGGACCAGGCCAGCAGAACGGTGGCGGCGACGACGGCGCCGACACCTGGCAGGGCGAGCAGTTGTGGCGCTTGCGCGGTGACAGCTTCGTGCAGCGCGGTGTGGTTGGCGGCGAGTTCTGCGTCGAGGGCACGGATGCGACGCGCCAACCGGATCGCCTCGGCGCGGCAGACGGCCAGGGTGGCGTTGTCGCTGCGGGTGCGCCAGGCCGCGACGGCGGCGATCGTCGTGGTGGTCAGGGCGCGGCGGGCGTCGATGCCGAGGTCGACGGTGCGCAGCAGCGCGGTCAGCGCGTTGACCGCGCGGGTGCGTTCGCCGCTCATCTGTTCGCGAGCCGTTGTCAGGACGCGCAGGGCTGTGCGATCGCCGCCGGCCCGTGGCCAGCACAGTTCGTTGATGTCGAGGCTGCGAGCTGCTTGGGCCATTGCGACGGCGTCCACGACGTCGCTCTTGCCACGGCGACGCCGGGTGGTGGCCGCAACGTCGGGGGCCTCGGCGACGGTCAAGCCGGCTGCCGATAGCTGCTCGGTGAAGGTGGCGCCGTAGGAACCGGCGCCGTCGATGACGATCAGCGTTGGCGCCTGGTGGGTGTGGCGTTGGATCCAGTCGACGGCACGGCGCAGCCCTGACGGGCTGGTCGGGAACTGAGCCTGCTGCCCGACTGCGCCGGTGCCAGCGGTGATCAGGGCGAGCGTGTGGGAGGCGGCGTGAGTGTCCACGCCGATGACGAAGTCGTACTGGTCTGCGACGATGGCCATTGCGGCGTACTGCCTTCCCGGGGAGACGTCGTGACGGCGTCGGCCCGCAAGATGTGTGCTCTCGAGGCAGGACTGTGATGAGCCACGATCCGCTGCAACGGACCGGGCAAGCTTCTGATCAAGCCACCGAGAGGGACAGGGCCGGCGCCCGACCACGGACCGGATGGGCAGATCTCACTGAGAGCACCTCGTGGGGCCACCATTTTCATGAGCCACACCCAGCCGCGATCATGACGCTGACCCTGCCAGCCAGCCCCAGGCCAGCCAACACCCACCTTCACAGCC
>NZ_JBIDDA010000035.1:0-1467 GCF_043204915.1 Micromonospora sp. NPDC047670 | reverse complement strand
GGGGGGGTGTCCCTATGGGTTTGGTCAAGCGGGGACGGGGCTGGTGGGGCGTGGTTGGTAGGGGATCTTGTCGCGGAGCATGGCGTAGAGGACGTCGCAGCGGCGTCGGGCGAGGCAGATGAGGGCGGCGTTGTGGCGTTTGCCTTCGGCTCTCTTGCGGTCGTAGTAGGCGCGGCTGACGGGGTCGGTGAGGGCGGCGAACGCGGCGAGGAAGAAGGCGCGTTTGAGGTTTTTGTTGCCGCCGCGGGGTGGGTGTTCGCCGCGGATGCTGCTGCCGGATCGTCGGGTGACGGGGGCGAGTCCGGCGTAGGCGGCGAGGTGACCGGGGGTGGCGAAGGCGGTGCCGTCGCCGACTTCGAGCAGGATCCGGGCGCAGGTCCTGACGCCGATGCCGGGCATCGAGGTCAGGACCGGGGCAAGAGGGTGCGCATCGAGCATCCTCTCGACCTCTTTGGCGACGTGGTCGCGTTGCCGAAGGGTCTCGCGGAGGCTGTCAGCAAGACGGGGCAGGATCGTCTCCGCAGCCTGGGTGCCGGGGACGGTGACGGTCTGCTCGTCCAGCGCGGCCATGATCTGCGCGACGAGCCGCTCACCCATGCGCGGCGCGTGGACGGCGGCGATCGAGAGCAGCTTGCGGCGGCCGGCCTTGCGCAGACCAGCCGGCCCGCCGCAGCGCGACAGCAGCTCCAACACGGCCTTGTGCTGCACTTTCGGACCGAGGACCCGTTCCAGCGCGGGGTGAATCTGCGTCAGTAGACCCCGGATGCGGTTCGACACTCGGGTGGCTTCGCCGGCGAGGTCGTCGTCGAAGCCGACCAGGACTTCCAGCTCGGCCAGGGCCTCGTCGCCGGTATCGACCCGCCGCAACGTGTGCGGCAAGGTGCGGGCCGCGTCAGCGATGACGTAAGCGTCACGGGCGTCGGTCTTTGCGGTGCCGGGGTGCAGGTCAGCGATACGTCGCATCGCCAGGCCCGGCAGGTAGGCAACCTGATGCCCACACGCCCGGGCCACCGCGACCGGCAGGGCGCCGATCGAAGCGGGCTGGTCGACCACCACCAGGACCCGGCCGTGGCGGGCCAGCTTGTCGAACAGCTGCCGCAGCCGGGCCTCCGTGTTCGGCAACGCCGCGTCATGCAGCCGCTTGCCGTCCGGGGCCAACCCGACCGCATGGTGATCACCTTTGCCGACGTCCAAGCCGAGATAGACGCCGTATCCGTCGTTCACCAGACCCGCCTCCACGCATCGATCCCGTGGCCCCGGCCGCTGGTCCAGGCGTCGGACTGCCGGCAGCCACGTTACGAAGAGACCTACCCCACCACGGGTGGCCGTGTCCCTATCAGCGGTCCGCCGACGCCACCCGACCCGGCGACAACACCCCCCGGATCATCCGTACGACAGGGGCAGTAAGTCATACCGGGCCGGGCGACCGAGGGTCCCCGGCTGGGGACGATCAAAAAGGTAACGGGG
>NZ_JBIDDA010000034.1:0-3911 GCF_043204915.1 Micromonospora sp. NPDC047670 | reverse complement strand
CGATCCACCACACCCCCCTCCACCACCACCGGCACATCCACCAACCCACCCCACCGCAACGGCAACTCCAAACCCACCACCCGACCCAGACCCCACACTGCAGCACCCGCGACGTCGGTGAGCACGTCGGAGCCGCCCACCGACACCGCCCCACAGGTCAGCCACCACAACCGGCCCGTGCCGCCGGCGTCGGTCAGCGCCTGCACGACCGTCAGCGCCGTCGACACCTCGGCGACGGCCGGAACCGCGCCCGGCTCCGGCGGTTCGGTCAGCGACAACAGGGACACCACGTTCGCGTCCCGGTCGTCGGCCCCCATGGCGTCCCGCAGCAGCCGCGCCACCCGGTCCCGGTCCGCGCCGGCGGGGATCCGCACCGGGATCGTCCGGGCGGCCCGGGTGGCCAGCTCCGCGGCCAGGGGGTGGTTCTCCTGCCCGGCCGCCGTCAGCAGCAGCCAGGTTCCCGCCAGGGTCGCGGACTCCGGCGCGGCAGCCGTCTGCCACGTCGCCTGGTACCGCCAGGAGTCGACGGCGGCCCGCTGCTGCGTCGTCCGCCGCCACCGGGCGAGCTTGGGCAGCAGCGCGGCGGACGGCTCGTCCGCCCCCACCGCCAGCTCGTCGCCCAGCACGCCGAGGTCCCCGGACTCGACCGCGGCCCAGAACCGCTCGTCGGACGGGGCGTTCGCGCGCTCGGAAGCCGGGTGGGGCCGCGGGTCGTCCAGCCAGTAGCGCTGCCGGTCGAAGGCGTACGTGGGCAGGTCGACCACGCGCGGTCGCGCGCCGGTCTGCCGGTGGTAGGCGGCCCAGTCGACCGCGGCGCCGGCGACCCAGAGGTGCCCGGCGGCGCTGGTGAGCGCGGTGAGGTCGGGCTGGTTGCGGCGCAGCGTGGCGACGTACCGGACGTCGCCGGTCGGCTCCCCCTCGGCGGCCATGGCGGTGAGGACCGCGTCCGGGCCGACCTCCAGGAACGTGTCCACACCCTGCGCCCGCAGAGCCGCCACCCCGTCGGCGAACCGCACCGGCTGCCGCACATGCCGCACCCAGTACTCGGGGTCCACCAGCTCCAGCGGATCCGCGACCGCACCCGTCACGTTCGACACCACCGGCACCCGCGGCACCCGCCAGTCCAGCCCCGCCACCACCGACGCGAACTCGTCCAGCATCGGATCCATCAACCGCGAGTGGAACGCATGACTGACCGCGAGTTCCTTGACCCGCCACCCCCGCTCACGACACGCCGCCACCACCGACGCGACCTCGCCGACGACACCCGACACCACCACCGACGCCGGACCATTCACCGCCGCGACATCCACCGCCACGCCCGTCAGGTCGATGACCTCCCGCACCGCATCCTCGGACGCACCCACCGCCGCCATCACGCCACCAGCCGGCAACGCCTGCATCAGCCTCCCGCGCGCCGCCACCAGAACACACGCGTCCGACAACGACAACATCCCCGCCACGTACGCCGCCGTCACCTCACCGATCGAATGACCCGCCAGGAAGTCCGCCCGCACACCCCACGACGACAGCAACTCCCACAACGCCACCTCGACCGCGAACAAACCCGCCTGCGCGAACACCGTCTGATCCAACAGCTCGGCATCCGCAGATCCGGGCGCCGCGAACACCACCTCCCGCAACGGACGCGGCAACAGCGGATCGATCTCCGCGCACACCGCGTCGAAGGACGCCGCGAACACCGGGAACGCGTCGTACAACTCCCGGCCCATCCCCACCCGCTGCGAACCCTGCCCCGTGAACAACACCGCACGACGACCCACCGACACCACACCCGACACCGCCGGCCGGCCCTCGGCGACCGCCGACAGGCCCGCCGACAACTCCTCGACCGTCGAACCCCACACCACCGCCCGGTGCTCCAACGCCGCCCGCGTCCTCGCCAACGACCACGACACATCCACCACCGACAGATCGGAACGATCCCGCACGAACGACGTCAGCCGCGCCGCCTGACCCACCAGACCCCGCGCCGAGCGCGCCGACACCACCCACGGCACCGGCACCCCGGTGGCCGTGCCCTCGACCGGGGCCGAGACGGGCTCCGGCCGCGGCCCGGCCACGGGCTCCACCGCCGCGGCCAGGAGTTCCCCTGCCGCAGGCGCCGGATGCGCTGCCGGCACCGACTCACGCTCCGGCGCGGAGTCGGGCTGCTCCAGGATGACGTGCGCGTTCGTGCCGGAGATGCCGAACGAGGACACCGCCGCCCGACGCGGACGACCCACCGCCGGCCACTCACGCGGCCGCGTCACCAACTCCACCGCACCCGACGACCAATCCACATGCGACGACGGCGCATCCACGTGCAACGTCGCCGGAACCACACCCGCCCGCATCGACAAGATCATCTTGATGATGCCCGCCACCCCGGCCGCCGCCTGCGTGTGACCGATGTTCGACTTCACCGAACCCAACAAAAGCGGCTCATCCCGGCCCTGCCCATACGTTGCTAACAGCGCCTGCGCCTCGATCGGATCACCCAACGTGGTACCCGTACCGTGCGCCTCCACCACATCCACGTCACCGACGTCCAGCCGGGCGTTGGCGAGCGCCTGCCGAATCACCCGCTGCTGCGACGGACCGTTCGGCGCCGTCAACCCGTTCGACGCCCCGTCCTGGTTCACCGCCGTGCCGCGCACCACCGCCAGAATCCGCCGACCCTCCCGCCGCGCGTCCGACAACCGCTGCACGACCAGGACACCGACGCCCTCGGACCAGCCGGTGCCATCCGCGGCGTCCGCGAACGACTTGCACCGGCCGTCGGCCGACAGGCCGCCCTGAATCGAGAACTCGGCGAAGGTGGCCGGGGACGCCATGACGCAGACGCCGCCGGCGAGGGCCAGGTCGCACTCCCCGGACCGCAGCGCCTGCACCGCCAGGTGCAACGCCACCAACGACGACGAACACGCCGTGTCCACCGTCACCGCTGGCCCCTCGAACCCGAACGAGTACGCCACCCGACCCGACAGCACACTGGTCGCGTTGCCGGTGAGCAGATGGCCGCCGACCTCCTGGGCGCGACCCACCGATCCGCTGGCGTACCCCTGGAAGCTGGCGCCGGCGAAGACGCCGACCGCGCCTCCCTTCAGGCTGGTCGGGTCGATGCCGGCGGACTCGACCGCCTCCCAGGACGTCTCCAGCAGCAGCCGCTGCTGCGGGTCCATGGCGAGGGCCTCGCGGGGCGAGATGCCGAAGAACTCGGCGTCGAACTCACCGGCGTCGTAGACGAAGCCGCCGCTGCGGACGAACGACGTGTCGGAAAGGCCGCCGTCCAGGAGGTTGTCCCAGCCCCGGTCGAGGGGGAAGTCGGAGATGCCGTCGCGTCCCGTGGAGAGCAGCTGCCAGAACTCGTCCGGCGATCCGACACCACCCGGGAGGCGGCAGCCCATCCCCACGATCACGATCGGGTCGTCGTCGACGGCGGCGACCCTGCGTTCGGCCGGCGATCCGTCCGCGGCGCCGAGCACGGTCTGGCGGATGAAGGCGACCAGGGCGGCCGGCGTCGGGTGGTCGAAGACGAGCGTGCTGGGCAGCGCGAGGCCCGTCTCGGCGGTCAGCCGGTTGCGCAGCTCGACCGCGGTGAGCGAGTCGAAGCCGAGGCGCTGGAACGCGCGATCCGGCGGCACGGACTCCACGGTGGCGTGGCCGAGCACCGCGGCCACCTGGGAGCGCACGAGGTCGAGCAGGTTCGCCTCGGCCTCCGACGGCGGCAGTGCGGCAAGTCGCCGGCGGAGGGCGGAAGCCTGGTCGGTGGGGACGTCCTCGGTGCGGGCCGCGGCCTCGATGGCCGACTGTGCCTCGGGGATCTCGGTGAAGAGACGACTCGGCCGCATCGCCGTGAACGACGACACAAACCGATCCCACCGCACATCCGCCACCACCACCTGCGC
>NZ_JBIDDA010000033.1:0-4155 GCF_043204915.1 Micromonospora sp. NPDC047670 | reverse complement strand
TCGGCCAGGTCGCACTCCAGCCACGGCACGCCGTCGGCGGGCGGCTGCCGGTCCAGCACCACCGGCCGGCCGCCGGCCTTGGCCACCGCGGTCACGACGGCCGCGCCGAGCCCGCTCGACCCGCCGGTGACCAGCACCGTCTGCCCGGCGCCGGGCGGCGCGCCGCTCATCGGGTGCCCTCGGCCGTGCTCGGCAGCTGCGCCGACGCGTTCCCGGCCGCGGGGCCGGGCGGCGGACAGGCCGGCGGCACGGTGTCGGTGAGCGGCGGCGCGCCGGTCCGGCCGGCGGCCGACCGGGCGGCGGCGATCAGCCCGGTGGTGGAGCGCCCGTCCAGGTACGGCACCACGACGGTGTGCCCGCCCCAGCGGCGCAGGAGGTCCGCCTCCGGCAGGGCGGGCTCGCCGCCGTCGCCGGCGTAGTCGCCGCCCTTGACCCAGACGTCCGGCCGCAGCCAGGACAGCGCCGCGTGCGGCGTGGACTCGTCGAAGATCATGACCGCGTCGACGCAGCTCAGCGCCGCGAGCAGCCGGGCCCGGTCGCCCTGCGGGATCACCGGCCGGTCCGGACCCTTCAGCCCGGTCACGCTCTCGTCCGAGTTGAGACAGACGACCAGGCAGTCGCCGAGTTGCCGGGCGGCCTGCAACGTCGCCACGTGCCCCGCGTGCAGCAGGTCGAAGCACCCGCCGGTGGCCACGACCGTGCCGCCGGCGGCGCGTACCGCCGACACCGCGGCGGCCGCCGCGGCCACGCCGACGCGCTCCCCGCCGGGGCTGGACACGGCCGGCGGCAGCGGGCGCGCCGGCGGCAGCGCCGTCGCCACTCCCCCGCCGGCCACGTACGCCGACGCCTCGGCGACCGCCTCCTGCACCGCCTCGGAGACCAGTGTGCCCCGCGCGAGGGCGAGGCTGGCGGTGGCCGCGAACCGGTCGCCGGCCCCGCAGGTGTCCCCGTCGGCGACGGCCGGGGCGGACACCACCAGCGGGGTCGAGCCGGCGTGGCACAGCAGCGCGCCGTCCCCGCCCAGGGTCACCGCGACCGCGCCGGCCCGCCAGCGCCGGCGCAGCCCCTGCGCGCCCCGGGACGCGGTGGCCAGCCGGGTGGCGCCCGGCGGCACCTTGACCAGTTCCCGCACCTCGGACTCGTTGGGCGTGGCGAGGTGCACCCCCGGCACCGCCGCCGGGCCCCGCGGGTGCGGGTCCCAGACCACCGGCGCCCGGGTCGCGGCGAGGGCCGCCCGCAGCGCGGGCTGCCGGGCCACGCCACGGCCGTAGTCGCTGACCAGCACGGCGGAGGCGCTGGCGATCATCCGCAGCACCGCGTCGGAGGGCTCGCCGGGCGTGCCGGCGGCGCCGCCCCGGTCGTGGCGCAGCAGTACCCGCCCCCGGGCGCGCAGCCGGATCTTCTCCGGGGTGCCACCGCTCAGGCCGAGGGCGTACACCTGCACCCCGGCGGCGTCGAGCAGCGAGCTCAGCCGCGCACCCCCCGCGTCGTCCGCCAACGCGGTCACCAGCACCACCTCGGCGCCCTGCGCGGCGGCGAAGACCGCGGCCAGCCCGGCGCCGCCGGGCCGGTCGACGTGCGCCGTCTCGTCCAGCACGGGCACGGGCGAATCCGGACAGAGCCGGTTGACCACCCCCTCGACGTCGCGGTCCAGCAGGGTGTCGCCGACCACCACCACGGGTCCCGTCACGCTTCCCTCCTCATCACGCGTCGACCTGCTGAGCTGTGCCGCCGTCGAGCACCACCTCGACCCCCGCCCGCACGGGCGCCCCCGGCGCGGCGAGCGCGGCCGGCAGCGCCTGCTCCACGTACTCGCAGAGCAGGTGGCTGGTGACGAGGTGGAGTTCCTGGACGACCTGGCTGTCGGGTGAGGGGACGGCGAGGACGTCGTGGCAGGCGTCGGCGAGGGGGTTGGGGGTGGGTCCGGTGAGGGCCCAGCAGTGCAGTCCGGTGTCGCGGCCGGCTTGGGCGGCGGTGAGGAGGTTGGTGCTGGTGCCGCTGGTGGACATGAGCAGGAGGATGTCGCCGGGGCGGCCGTGGGCGCGGACCTGGCGGGCGAAGACTTCGTCGTAGCCGTAGTCGTTGCCGATGGCGGTGAGGGCGCTGGTTTCGGCGTGCAGGGCGATGGCGGAGAGGGGTTGGCGGTCGTCGCGCAGTTTGCCGACGAGTTCGGCGGTGAGGTGTTGGGCTTCGGCGGCGCTGCCGCCGTTGCCGGCGACCAGCAGCCGGCCGCCGTCGACCAGCCGGCGGGCCAGGGTCTCGCCCCACCCGGCCAGCAGCTCCTCGTACTGCCGGAAGGGCGGCAGCGCCGCGGCCAGGTTCGCCAGGTGCGCGTCGAGCGGGGTCGGGGCCGTCATCCGGCCACCACCCTGCTGGGCCGGCGCACCGCCGCCACGTCGTCGTAGACCTCGACCAGCCGCTCCGCCGTGGCCGCCCAGGAGTACCGTCGCCGGGCCCGTTCCCGCGCCGCCGTCGCGTACGCGAAACGGCGGATCCGGTCGTCGAGGAGGCGTTGCAGCGCGGTGCCGAGCGCGCGCGGATCCCGGGCCGGGACCAGGTCGCCGGTGACGCCGTCGACCACGGTGTCCTTGATCCCGCCCACGGCGGTGCCCACCACCGGCACGCCGCACGCCATGGCCTCCAGCGGGGTGAGCCCGAACGGCTCGTACCAGGGGGCGGCCACCAGGATGTCCGCCGAGCGGTACCAGCGGCCCATCTCCTCCCGGGGCACCGCGCCGACCAACCGCACCCGGTCGGCCACCCCGCAGGTGACCGCGAGGGCGCGCAACCGGCGGGCGTACGGGTCGGTCTCCAGCAGGCCGGCGGGCGGCCCGCCGACCACCACGCACTCGGCTCCGGGCACGTACGCCATCGCCCGGACCACGGTCTGGAAGCCCTTCCGCTCGACCAGCCGGCCCACCGTGAGGATCCGCGGCCGGCCGTCCTCCTTCTCGGCCGTCGGCCCGAGCGGGGCGAACGTGCCCAGGTTGACCCCGGACGGGACGACCGTCATCCGGGACCGCGGCACCCCCATCCGCACCAGCTCGCCGACCTCGTCCTGGCACTGCGCGATCACCCGGTCGACCGACCGGCCCAACTCCCGCTCGTAGCCGATCCGGCGGGCCGGGCTGGTGTCCTGCACGCCCTGGTGCCGCCGCTTGACCACGCCGAGGGCGTGGTAGGTCTGCACCACCGGCACCCCGGTCTGCCGGCTGGCGGCCAGCGCCGCGAGGCCGCTCATCCAGAAGTGCGCGTGGATCACCTCGGGCATCCAGTCCCCGCCCCGCCACCGGTCGACGAGCCAGCGGCTGAACTCCTTCATGTGCGGCAGCAGCGCGTCCTTCGCGACCGGCTCGGCCGGCCCGGCGGGGACGTGCACGACGTCGTAGCCGTCGGGACTGCGTACGGTCACCGGCAGGTCCACCGCGTCGCGGCGCGTGTAGACCCGCACGTCGTGTCCGGCGGCCGCGAGCGCGGCGGAGAGCTCGGCGACATGCGTGTTCTGACCGCCGGCGTCCTCGCCGCCCAGGATGGCGAGCGGGCTGGCGTGCTCCGAGATCATCGCGATGCGCATACTTCCTCCTCCAGCAGCCGGTCCCAGTCGGCGAGGAAACGGTCGAGGCCGTAGCGGTCCCGGGCGGCGGCGCGGGCCTCGGCCCCCGCCCGGCGTGCCTCCGCCGGGTCCGCCACGAACCGGCGGGCGGCGTCCAGCAGGGTGTCGATCCGGGTGGACAGGGCTCCGGCGCCGGGCGGCACCGCCATCACCGCCTCGGTGGCGGCCAGCGCGACGACCGGCATCCCGATGGACATCGCCTCGATCAGGCTCAGCCCGAGGGACGTCCACCGGCACAGGTGCAGGTACGCCCGCCGCCGCCCCAGCTCGGCGTGCATCCGGTGCTGGGGGACGTCGTCGTGGCTGGCCAGCCGGTCGGCCGGCAGGCCCAGGTGGTCGGCCAGCCCGGCCACCTTCATCCCGAAGACGTCCAGCGGCGCGATCTCGGCGAACTGGGGCAGCAGGTCGGTGCCGGTGACCCGCCAGCGGCGTACCGGCTCGTTGATGACCACGGCGAGCCGCTCCAGCTCGCCGGTGTACTCCACCGCGGGTGGGACGATGCCGTGCTCGATGACGGTGGTGCGGGTGGCGCCGGTGTCCCA
>NZ_JBIDDA010000032.1:0-4537 GCF_043204915.1 Micromonospora sp. NPDC047670 | reverse complement strand
TGGGACACCGGCGCCACCCGCACCACCGTCATCGAGCACGGCATCGTCCCACCCGCGGTGGAGTACACCGGCGAGCTGGAGCGGCTCGCCGTGGTGACCAACGAGCCGGTACGCCGCTGGCGGGTCACCGGCACCGACCTGCTGCCCCGGTTCGCCGAGATCGCGCCGCTGGACGTCTTCGGCATGGGGGTGGCCGGGCTGCCCGACGCGCTCGCCGCGACCGGCGCGCCCGGCCTGCCCGTCACGGGGTACGACGACCTGCCGCAGGCCCGGATGCACGTCGAGGTCGCCCGGCGGCGGGCGTACCTGCACCTGTGCCGGTGGACCTCGCTGGGGCTGAGCCTGATCGAGGCGATGTCGATGGGGATGCCGGTGATCGCGCTGGCGACCACCGAGGCGGTGGACGCGGTGCCGGCCGACGCCGGCGTGCTCTCCACGCGGGTCGACACCCTCGTCGAGGCGGCCCGGTGGCTGATGACGGACCGCGACGCCGCGTCCCGGCTGGGGTCGCGGGGTCGCGAGGTGGCGAAGGAACGCTTCGGGCTGGACCGCTTTCTCGCGGACTGGGACCGGCTGATGGAGGAGGAAACATGCGGATCGCGATGATCTCGGAGCACGCCAGCCCGCTCGCCGTCCTCGGGGAGGAGGACGCCGGGGGGCAGAACACGCACGTGGCGGAGCTGGCCGCCGCCCTGGTCGGCGAGGGGCACGACGTGCGCGTCTACACCCGCCGGGACTCCGCCGCCCTGCCCGACACCGTGCCCACCACGGACGGCTACCAGGTGTGGCACGTGCCGGCCGGGCCGGCGTTGCGGGTGCCGAAGGACGAACTGCTGCCGCACATGGGCGAGTTCGGGCGCTGGCTGGCCGGCCAGTGGCGCGACGGCGACTGGACGCCGGACGTGGCCCACGCCCACTTCTGGATGAGCGGCCTGGCCACGCTGCACGCCGGCCGGCGCACCGGGGTGCCGGTGGTGCTGACGTACCACGCCCTCGGCACCGTCAAGCGGCGGCACCAGGGCGCCCGCGACACCAGTCCACCAGGCCGGATCGGCTACGAGCGGGCCCTGGGGCGGGCCGCCGACCGGGTCATCGTGCAGTGCCAGGACGAGATCGGCGAGCTGGTCCGCCTCGGCGTGCCCCGGTCCCGGATGGCGCTGGTCCCCTCCGGCGTCAACCAGGAGATGTTCCGTCCCGACGGCCCGGTCGCCCCGCGCGACCCGGCCCGCCCCCGGATCATCACGGTCGGCCGGATGGTGGAGCGCAAGGGCTTCCAGGACGTCGTCCGGGCCATGCCGGCCGTGCCGGACGCGGAGTGCGTGGTGGTGGGCGGCCCGCCGGCCGGGCTGCTCGCCGCCGACAGCTTCGCCCGCCGGCTCGGCGCGCTGGCCGAGTCCTGCGGGGTGGCCGACCGGGTGCGGTTGGTCGGCGCGGTGCCCCGGGAGGAGATGGGCCGCTGGTACCGCTCGGCGGACATCCTGGTGGCCGCCCCCTGGTACGAGCCGTTCGGGCTCACCCCGCTGGAGGGCATGGCCTGCGGCGTGCCGGTGATCGGCTCGAACGTCGGCGGCATCGCCGACACGGTGGTCCACGGGCTGACCGGCGACCTCGTGCCGCCCCGGGACCCCCGGGCGCTGGGCGCCGCTATCCGCCGGCTGCTCGCGGACAAGGTCCGTCGCTTCGCGTACGCCACGGCGGCGCTCGACCGGATCCGCAGCCGGTACTCGTGGAAGCGCTGCGCCGAGCAGCTCGGCGCGGTCTACGCCGCGGTCAGCACGGTCAGCCGTCCCGCCCCGGCGGTGGCGTGATGACCACGTCGCTCTCCACTCTCGACACGCACCTGGCCAACCTCGCGGCGGCGCTGCTGCCCTACCGGCAGGAGGCCGAGCGGCTGGCCGCCTGGGGCACCGAGGTCGCCTGGACCCTCGCCCGCGGCGGCCGGCTGCTGGTCGCCGGCAACGGCGGCAGCGCCGCCGAAGCCCAACACCTCACCGCCGAACTCGTCGGCAAACTCCGCGACGACCGCCAACCCCTCTCCGCCATCGCCCTGCACGCCGAAACCAGCGCCCTCACCGCCATCGGCAACGACTACGGCTACGACGAAGTCTTCGCCCGCCAGGTCCGCGCCCACGGCCGCCCCGGCGACATCCTCCTGCTCATGTCCACCAGCGGCACCAGCACCAACCTCCTCACCGCCGCCCAAGCCGGCCGCGACACCGGACTGCACTGCTGGGCCCTCACCGGACCCACCCCCAACCCCCTCGCCGACGCCTGCCACGACGTCCTCGCCGTCCCCTCACCCGACAGCCAGGTCGTCCAGGAACTCCACCTCGTCACCAGCCACCTGCTCTGCGAGTACGTGGACCAGGCACTGCCGATGGTGCGGGACCTGCCCCGGGTGACCCCGCCCGCCCCGCGCGGCGTCGGCTTCGCCGACCGGTTCGGCCTGGACGGCCGCGCGCTGACCGCCGCCGGCAGCCACGGCGGCAAGGGACACGGCCCGAACGGGCACGGCGCCAACGGACACGGCGCCAACGGCAACGGCCGCGGTCCGAACGGACACGGCGCCAACGGACACGGCGCCAACGGCAACGGCCGCGGTCCGAACGGACACGGCGCCAACGGGCACCGGCACGACGGGACGACGTCGTGAGCGGCCCGCTGGTGGTGGTCGGCGACGTCCTGCTCGACCGGGACGTGGCCGGCGCGGTCAGCCGCGTCTGCCCGGACGCGCCGGTGCCGGTGCTCGACGAGCGGTCGACCACCGACCGGCCCGGCGGGGCGGGGCTCGCCGCGCTGCTCGCCGCCGCCCAGGGCACCGACGTCGTCCTGGTCACCGCGCTCGCCGACGACCCGGCGGCCGCCCGCCTGGCCGAGCTGCTGACCGTCGCCGGGGTGCGGCTCTTCCCACTGCGGATGCCCGGCGCGACGCCGGAGAAGATCCGCCTGCGGGCCGGCGGGCAGACCCTGCTGCGCCTGGACCGGGGCGGCGAGCCGCAGTCCCCCGGCGAGCCGCCCGAGGCGGCCCTGGAGGCGATAGCGGATGCCGGCGTGATCCTGGCCAGCGACTACGGCCGGGGCCTGCTGCGTCAGCCGGCGCTGCGCGCGGCGCTGGCCGAGGCGTCCGCGCCGGTGGTCTGGGACCCACACCCCCGGGGACCGGCGGCGGTCGCCGGCACCCGGCTCACCACGCCCAACCTGGCCGAGCTGCGCCAGCTCACCGGGGACGCCGGCGGCGGCACCCCGCTGTCCACCGCCACCCGGGCCGGACACGAGCTGCGCCGGCGGTGGCGGGTCGGGGCGGTCGCGGTGACGATGGGCGCGGACGGGGCGGTGCTCTGCCACTCGGGCAGCACCCCGCTGGTGGTGCCGCCGCCGTCCGGAGTGGACGAGGCCGACGACACCTGCGGGGCCGGGGACCGGTTCGCCGCCGCCGCGGCCGCCGCGCTGGGCGGCGGGGCGGTGGTCGCCGAGGCCGTCGCCGAGGCGGTCGCCGCCGCGTCGGCGTACGTCGCGGCCGGCGGCGCCGCCGGGTTGCACCGCGAGCCCCGAGGGTCCCGGCCGTCGACCGGGGTGCCGGGCCGCGCCGACGAGCTGGTGGCGAAGGTACGCGCCGACGGCGGCACCGTGGTCGCCACCGGCGGCTGCTTCGACATCCTGCACGCCGGCCACGTCGCCACCCTCCAGGCGGCCCGGCGGCTCGGCGACGCCCTGGTGGTCTGCCTCAACTCCGACCGCAGCGTGCGCGGGCTGAAGGGACCGGACCGCCCGCTGCACACCGAGGCCGACCGGGCGCAACTGCTCGCCGCGCTGGACTGCGTCGACGCGGTCGTCGTCTTCGACGAGCCCACCCCGCACGCCGTGCTGTCCCGGCTGCGCCCCGACGTCTGGGTCAAGGGCGGCGACTACGCCGGCGACGGCGCCCCGGAGCTGCCGGAGGCCGAGCTGGTCCGCGGCTGGGGCGGCCGCGTCGTCACCGTCCCGTACCTGGCCGGCCGGTCCACCACGGCCACCATCACCGCCGCGCGCCGACGCGGCCAACCCACCCGAGGAGCGGCATGAGCAAGGATCTGAACGGAATGGCGGTGCTGGTCACCGGCGGGTCGAGCGGGCTCGGCGCGGCCGTGGTGACCGCGGTGGCCAAGGCCGGCGGCCGGCCGGTGGTGCTGGACCGGCAGCCGCCCGCCGACGGCGTGCCGTGGCTGGAGTGCGACCTGGCCGACACCCGGGCCGCCGAGGCCGCCACCCGGCAGCTCGCCGAACAGGCGGGTGGCCTGGACGGGGTGGTCACCGCCGCCGGCGTGGACGTGCCGGGCAGGCTGGCCGACGTTCCGGGCGAGACCTGGGACCGGATAGTCGCCGTCAACCTGCTGGGCACCGCCTCGGTGGTCCGGGCGGCGCTGCCGTGGCTGGAGCGCACGCACGGCACGGTGGTGACGGTGGCGTCGACGTTGGGGGTCAAGGCCGTCAGCGACGCCACCGCCTACTGCGCCGCCAAGTTCGGCGTGGTCGGCTTCACCCGCGCCCTCGCCGCCGA
>NZ_JBIDDA010000031.1:0-4854 GCF_043204915.1 Micromonospora sp. NPDC047670 | reverse complement strand
GGCGAGTACGTGGCCGCCTGCCTGGCCGGCGTCTTCGACCTCGCCGACGCGATCGACACCGTGGCCCTGCGCGGCCAGCTCATCGACCGGCTGCCCGACGGTGCCATGCTCGCCGTCAACCTCGCCGAGGCGGACGCCGCCCGGTACGCCGGCGACGACCTCGACGTCGCGGCCGTCAACGGGCCCGAGCAGACCGTGCTCTCCGGCCCGGCCGCCGCCGTCGAGGCGGCCCGGGCGGCGCTGGCCGCCGACGGGGTCCGCGCCAAGCTGGTGCGGGTGCGCCAGGCCGCGCACACCCGGATGCTCGACCCGCTGCTGGCCGAGTTCGCCGCGCACATGGCCACGGTCACGCTGCGGCCCCCGCAGGCGCGGGTCGGCTCCAACGTCACCGGCACCTGGCTCACCGCCGCCGAGGCGACCGACCCGGGCTACTGGGTGCGTCACCTGCGGGCCACCGTCCGCTTCGGCGACAACCTGCGGGCCGCCGCCGCCCTTGCGGACGCGGCGTTCCTGGAGGTCGGGCCGGGGCACGCGCTGGGCACGATGGCTCTGGCGATGAGCCGGGCGGCCGGCGCCGAGACCACCACGTCCATCGTGGCGTCCCTGCCCGCCGCGTCCGGGCAGGACGAGACCGAGACCCTGCTCGGCGCGCTGGCCCGGCTCTGGCTGGCCGGGGCGGCGATCGACTGGGCCGCGTTCTCCGCCGGCGAGCAGCGGCGGCGGGTGCCCCTGCCGACCTACCCGTTCGAACGTCGCCGCTACAGCCTGCTCAACGGGACGGCGCCCGCCGCCGACCAGGCGCCGCCGGCGGCGGCACCGAAGCACGACCGGCCCGACCTGCCCACCGAGTACGAATCACCGCGTTCCGACATCGAGGAGACCGTCGCCGTGGCGTGGCGGGAACTGCTGGGATACCGGGAGATCGGCGTCTTCGACGACTTCCTGCTGCTGGGCGGGGACTCGCTGCTGACCGGCCGGCTGGTCGCCCGCCTCCAGGAGACCTTCCAGGTCCCCCTCACCGTCGCCGAGGCCTTCGCCCGGCGCACCGTCGCCCAGCAGGCCGACCTGATCCAGGAACGCCTTCTCGCCGAGCTGGAGGGGCTCTCCGACTCCGACGCCGAACGGCTCATGAGCGAGGCGGACGCGGAGGCGGGACGATGACGGCGACCCGCGGCGACGCCGCCACCTCGATCCCGCTCCGGCCACCCGGGCGGCCCGCCCCGCTGTCGTTCCAGCAGCGCCGGCTGTGGTTCCTGGACCGGCTGGTGGGCCGCGACGCCGGGGTGCACAACATGGCGATCGCGCTGCGCCTGTCCGGCCCGCTCGACGTCGCGGCGCTGGACCGCGCGCTGCGCCTGATCCGCACCCGGCACGAGGCGCTGCGGACGACCATCCACGACGACGGCGACGAGCCGGTCCAGGTGGTGGAGCCGGTCGACGACACCCCGGTCGAGACGCTGGACCTGACGGCGGTGCCGGACGACCGGCGCCCGGTTCGCCTCGACGAGACGATCGCCGCGCGCGCCCGGGAACCGTTCGACCTGCGCCGCCCGCTGATCCGCACCCTGCTGGTCCGCCTCGCCGCCGACGAGCACGTGCTGCTGGTGACGATGCACCACATCATCGCCGACGGCTGGTCCGGCGGCGTGCTGGCGCGGGAGCTGGCGGAGGGGTACGCGGCGCTGCTCGCGGGCCGCCAGCCCCGGCTGCCCCACCTGCCGTTGCAGTACCCGGACTTCGCGGCCTGGCAGCGTTCGTACCTGACCGGGCCGGTCCTTGAGCGGCAGCTGGGGTACTGGCGGGACCGGCTGGCCGGCGCGCCGCTGGTGCTGGACCTGCCCACCGACCGGCCCCGACCGGCGGTGCAGAGCCACCGCGGCGCCACCCTGCGCCTGGACCTGCCCCCCGACGTGGCCACCGCCCTGCAACGGTTCAGCCGCGCCGAGCAGGTCAGCCCGTTCATGCTCGGCCTGGCCGTCTTCGCGGTGGTGCTGTCGCGCTGGTCCGGCCAGCAGGACCTGGTCGTCGGCACGCCGGTGGCGAACCGCACCCGGCCGGAACTGGAGCACCTCTTCGGCTTCTTCGCCAACACCCTGGCCCTGCGCACCCGGCTCGACGGGGAGCCGACCTTCCGGCAGCTGCTCGACCGGGTGCGCGGCGAGCTGTCGGCGGACTTCGCCCACCAGGACGTGCCGTTCGAGATGCTGGTCGACGCGCTGCACCCCGTCCGCGACCTGAGCCGGCACCCCGTCTTCCAGACCCTGTTCAGTTGGCAGGACGAGCCGATGCGGCCGTTCCGCACCGGCGAGCTGGTCGTCACGCCGATCCCGCAGCACAGCGGCAACGCCCAGTTCGACCTGTCGTTCTACGCCCACCGCACCGGCGACGACGCGGTCTTCTGCATCGTCGAGTACGCCACCGACCTGTTCGACGCCGACACCGTGCGGGGGCTGGCCGACCAGTTCGTCGTCGCGCTGCGGCACGCCGTGGCCGACCCCGACCGCCCGGTGGCCCGGCTGCCGCTGCTGGACGCCGAGCAGCACCACCGGGTCACCGTCGCCTGGAACGACACCGTCGTGCCGGTGCCCACCGGCTGCGTGCACGACCTGGTGACGGCGCAGGCGGCCCGCACCCCGGAGGCGGTCGCGCTGACCTGCGGCGGGCGGGCGCACACGTTCCGCGAGGTGGACGAGCGTGCGGAACGGTTGGCCCACCGGCTGCGCGACGCCGGCGCCGGCCCGGGCCGGCTGGTCGGGGTCTGCCTGCCCCGCGGCGCCGACCTGGTGGTGGCCCTGCTGGCGGTGCTGCGCACCGGGGCGGCGTACCTGCCCCTAGACCCGGCGCACCCGGCCGGGCGGCACGCCGACCTGCTGGACGACGCCGCCGTCGAGCTGGTGGTCACCGCGGACGAGTGGTCCGACCGCTTCCCCGGCCGGCGGACGTGCCCCCCGCACGCCCCGACCGACGGTCCGGCGCCCGCTGTGCCGCTGCCCCGGGTCGACCCGGACGCGCCGGCCTACCTGCTGCACACCTCCGGCTCGACCGGGCGGCCGAAGGGCGTGCTGGTGCCGCACCGGGCCGTCGTCGACTTCCTGGTCGGCGTCCGGACCTGCCCGGGCCTGCTGCCGACCGACGTGGTCCTCGCGGTCAGCACCATCTGCTTCGACATCGCCCTCTACGAGGTGCTCGCCCCCCTCACCGTCGGCGCGCAGGTGGTGCTCGCCACCGAGGACGACGTCCGCCAGGGCGACAGCCTGCTCCGCCTCGTCCGGGAGCACCGGGTGACCGTGCTCGACGGCACGCCCTCCACGTGGCGGCTGCTGGTCGGCGCCGGCTGGGACGGCGGCGACCTGCGGCTGGCGGTCTCCACCGCGGAGGCCCTCACGCCCGAACTCGCCGAGCAGCTGCTCGACCGCTGCCCCGAGGTCTGGAACATGTACGGCCCCACCGAGACGACGGTGTGGGCGGCCGGCCACCGGGTCCGGCGCGGCGAGCGGCCGACCCCGATCGGCCGTCCCACCCCGAACACCCGGCTGTACGTGCTCGACGCCGCCGGCGAGCCGGTGCCGCCCGGGGTGCCGGGCGAGCTGTACGTCGGCGGCGCCGGGGTGGCACACGGATACCTCGGCGCCCCGGCCACCACCGCCGCCCGCTTCGTGCCCGACCCGTACGGGCCGCCCGGTGCCCGGTTGTACCGGACCGGGGACGTGGTGCGGCTGCGCCCGGACGGGGTCATCCAGTACCTCGGCCGCACCGACAACCAGGTGAAGCTGCGCGGCTACCGCATCGAGCTGGGCGAGATCGAGGCGACGCTGCGCCGGCACCGGTCGGTCGCCGACGTGGCGGTCCTGCTGGAGGGCGCCGACCCGGTCCGCCGGCACCTGGTGGCCTACCTGGTGGGCGGGAGCGACGCCGCGCCGGACGCCGCCGAGCTGCGGTCCTGGTGCGCGGCCACGCTGCCCGCGTACATGGTCCCCGCCCGGTACGTCGCCCTGCCGGCGCTGCCGTTGAACAGCAACGGCAAGGTGGACCGGCGGATCCTGGCGCAGACGCCCGGCGCCGACCTGAGCGCCGGCGCCGCGGGGCCGGGCGCCCCGCTGGGGGCCACCGCCCGCCGGGTCGCCGAGGTGTGGCGCGACCTGCTGGGCCGCGACTGCGGCCCGCACGAGAACTTCTTCGACGCGGGCGGCCACTCGCTGCTCGCGGTCGAACTCCAGCGCGCCCTCGCCGAGCGGTTCGGCGTGGACCTGGCGCTGCTGACCATCTTCGAGTTCCCGACCATCGTCGGGCTGGCCAGGTACCTCGACGCGGCGGCCGGCCCGGCCGCCGCGCCGACCGGGCCCGCACCGGCGATCGACGTGGAGTACGGCCGCCGTCGGCGGTCCGCTCACCGGCTCCGGCCACGAACCGGCCCGGCCATCCACCAGCCACCGAGAGGGGAAGCCCATGACGCCGGCCCGAACCGCTGAGACCAACCCGGGCACCACCGCCGCGGACCTGCCCGAGGAACTGGAGAACGCCCTGGCGGTGGTCGGCCTGGCGGGCCGTTTCCCGGGGGCGTCGAACGTGGCGGAGTTCTGGCGGAACCTGTGCGCCGGGGTGGAGTCGGTGACGTTCTTCTCGCCGGAGGAGTTGGCGGCGGCGGGGGTGCCGGAGTCGGTGTACTCGCACCCGAGTTACGTGCCGGCGAAGGCGCGGTTGGACGGCGTGGAGTTGTTCGACGCGGAGTTCTTCGGCTTCAACGCGCACGAGGCGGAGATGACGGATCCGCAGCACCGGTTGTTCCTGGAGTGCGCGTGGGAGGCGCTGGAGGACGCGGCGTACGACCCGGCGCGTTTCCCGGGCCGGATCGGC
>NZ_JBIDDA010000030.1:1846-5078 GCF_043204915.1 Micromonospora sp. NPDC047670 | reverse complement strand
GGGGTTGTTGTTCGTTTGTCAAGAGTTGCACAGTGGACGCGTAGCAGCTTAGTAGTCAAGTCCTCGGCCTATTAGTACCGGTCAACTGAACCCGTTACCGGGCTTACATTTCCGGCCTATCAACCCAGTCGTCTAGCTGGGGGCCTTACCCCACCAAAGGTGGGTGGGATACCTCATCTTGAAGCGAGCTTCCCGCTTAGATGCTTTCAGCGGTTATCCCTTCCGAACGTAGCTAACCAGCCGTGCCCCTGGCGGGACAACTGGCACACCAGAGGTTCGTCCGTCCCGGTCCTCTCGTACTAGGGACAGCCCTTCTCAAGTATCCTACGCGCACGGCGGATAGGGACCGAACTGTCTCACGACGTTCTAAACCCAGCTCGCGTACCGCTTTAATGGGCGAACAGCCCAACCCTTGGGACCTGCTACAGCCCCAGGATGCGACGAGCCGACATCGAGGTGCCAAACCATCCCGTCGATATGGACTCTTGGGGAAGATCAGCCTGTTATCCCCGGGGTACCTTTTATCCGTTGAGCGACACCGCTTCCACTCGCAAGTGCCGGATCACTAGTCCCGACTTTCGTCCCTGCTCGACCTGTCAGTCTCACAGTCAAGCTCCCTTGTGTACTTGCACTCAACACCTGATTGCCAACCAGGCTGAGGGAACCTTTGGGCGCCTCCGTTACCCTTTAGGAGGCAACCGCCCCAGTTAAACTACCCACCAGACACTGTCCCTGAACCGGATAACGGTCCGAAGTTAGATACCCAAATCAACCAGAGTGGTATTTCAAGATTGCCTCCACCCATACTGGCGTATGAGCTTCACCGGCTCCCACCTATCCTACACAAGCTAATTCGGATACCAATGTCAAGCTATAGTAAAGGTCCCGGGGTCTTTCCGTCCTGCCGCGCGTAACGAGCATCTTTACTCGTAATGCAATTTCGCCGGGCCTGTGGTTGAGACAGTGGGGAAGTCGTTACGCCATTCGTGCAGGTCGGAACTTACCCGACAAGGAATTTCGCTACCTTAGGATGGTTATAGTTACCACCGCCGTTTACTGGCGCTTAAGTTCTCCGCTTCGCCCCAAAAGAGCTAACAGGTCCCCTTAACGTTCCAGCACCGGGCAGGCGTCAGTCCATATACATCGAATTACTTCTTCGCATGGACCTGTGTTTTTAGTAAACAGTCGCTTCCCCCTGCTCTCTGCGGCCATACAACGCTCCACCCGCGCGGGGCTTCACGTCTCCGGCCCCCCTTCTCCCTAAGTTACGGGGGCAATTTGCCGAGTTCCTTAACCACAGTTCGCCCGATCGCCTCGGTATTCTCTACCTGACCACCTGTGTCGGTTTGGGGTACGGGCCGCTCAGAACTCGCTAGAGGCTTTTCTCGGCAGCATAGGATCACTGACTTCACCTGAATCGGCTCGGCATCACGTCTCAGCCTCCATGCACCACGGATTTGCCTATGGTGCGGCCTACACGCTTACCCCGGCACAACCACCGGCCGGGCTCAGCTACCTTCCTGCGTCACCCCATCGCTTGACTACTACCCGCCAGGTTCCCACGCTCCCCACCGCAGACCCGAAAGTCCTTGGCGGTTTGGGTGGTTAGCACAACGAGGTTCATCAGGGACGCTCTTTCGCGGGTACGGGAATATCAACCCGTTGTCCATCGACTACGCCTCTCGGCCTCGCCTTAGGTCCCGACTCACCCAGGGCGGATTAGCCTGGCCCTGGAACCCTTGGTCATCCGGCGGAAGGGTTT
Organism: Micromonospora sp. NPDC047670; assembly: GCF_043204915.1. Taxonomy (NCBI): domain Bacteria; kingdom Bacillati; phylum Actinomycetota; class Actinomycetes; order Micromonosporales; family Micromonosporaceae; genus Micromonospora; species Micromonospora sp. NPDC047670. The sequence continues at coordinate 3,316 of NZ_JBIDDA010000030.1, read as the reverse complement.
CTCACCCTTCTTTCGCTACTCATGCCTGCATTCTCACTCGTGCCGCGTCCACAACTGGGTCACCCCGCTGCTTCACCCCCGGCACGACGCTCCCCTACCCATCCACACACCTGCACAAGGAATCAAGTCCAAGCGAGGTAAAAATGTGAATGCCACAGCTTCGGCGGTGTGCTTGAGCCCCGCTACATTGTCGGCGCGGAACCACTTGACCAGTGAGCTATTACGCACTCTTTAAAGGGTGGCTGCTTCTAAGCCAACCTCCTGGTTGTCTATGCGACCCCACATCCTTTTCCACTTAGCACACGCTTAGGGGCCTTAGCTGGTGATCTGGGCTGTTTCCCTCTCGACTACGAAGCTTATCCCCCGCAGTCTCACTGCCGCGCTCTCACTTACCGGCATTCGGAGTTTGGCTGATTTCGGTAAGCTTGTGGGCCCCCTAGACCATCCAGTGCTCTACCTCCGGCAAGAAACACGCGACGCTGCACCTAAATGCATTTCGGGGAGAACCAGCTATCACGGAGTTTGATTGGCCTTTCACCCCTAACCACAGGTCATCCCCCAACTTTTCAACGTTGGTGGGTTCGGCCCTCCACGCGGTCTTACCCGCGCTTCAGCCTGCCCATGGCTAGATCACTCCGCTTCGGGTCTAGGACACGCGACTGAACCGCCCTATTCAGACTCGCTTTCGCTACGGCTCCCCCACACGGGTTAACCTCGCCACATGCCACTAACTCGCAGGCTCATTCTTCAAAAGGCACGCCGTCACCCCGCAAGGCTCCGACGGATTGTAGGCGAACGGTTTCAGGTACTATTTCACTCCCCTCCCGGGGTACTTTTCACCATTCCCTCACGGTACTCGTCCGCTATCGGTCACCAGGAAGTATTTAGGCTTACCAGGTGGTCCTGGCAGATTCACGGCAGATTTCAGGGGTCCGCCGCTACTCGGGAACACCCACAGAAGGTCAGCAACTTTCACCTACCGGACTATCACCGCCTACGGTCAGCCTTTCCAGACTGTTCGGCTAGCCACTGACTTTATAACTCCTCGAACAAGTGTCAGCCTGTTCAGCAGGGTCCCACAACCCCGACCACGCAACCCCTGACAGGTATCACACGCAGCCGGTTTAGCCTCAATCCGCTTTCGCTCGCCACTACTCACGGAATCACTAATTTGTTTTCTCTTCCTACGGGTACTGAGATGTTTCACTTCCCCGCGTTCCCCCCATACACCCTATGTGTTCAGGTGCAGGTGACATCACATGACTGATGCCGGGTTCCCCCATTCGGACACCCTGGGATCACAGCTCGGTTGACAGCTCCCCCAGGCCTATCGCGGCCTCCCACGTCCTTCATCGGCTCCTGGTGCCAAGGCATCCACCGTTCGCCCTTGACAACTTGACCACAAAGATGCTCGCGTCCACTGTGCAATTCTCAACAAACGACCAACCCACAACCCACAGCCCCACACCT
>NZ_JBIDDA010000029.1:0-12738 GCF_043204915.1 Micromonospora sp. NPDC047670 | reverse complement strand
GCCCCGGGGGGGGCGGGGGGGGGGGGGGGCGGGGGGGGTGTCCGGGGGGGGGGGGGGGGGGGGGGGGGGGGGGGGGGGGGGGGGGGGGGCCCCCCCCCCCCCCCGCCACCGGCTCAGTCCCTCATACCCTGCGGACGGCGACCGTCACCCGGTCGCCCTCGCCGACCTCCCCGGTGAAGCCCGCCACCCCGTCGGCGAAGTCGACGGTGTCGGCGAGCACCTCCCGGGCGACGAAGTCGGTGAAGCCGGCCACCGCCGCGCGCACCTCCTCGGAGGCCGACAGCGCCACCACGATCCGGTCCGACACGTCCAGGTCGGCGTCCCGGCGGGCCTGCTGCACCACCCGGACGACGTCCCGGGCCAGCCCCTCGGCGGCCAGTTCCGGGGTGACCTCCGTGTCCAGCACGACCACGCCCTCGCCGCCGGGCAGCGGCGCGGAGTGCTCGGCGTCGGCGGCGACCAGGCGCAGCTCGTACTCGCCCTCGGCGAGGGTGACGCCGGCGGCGACCGGGGCGCCGTCGACCAGCTCCCACTCGCCCGCCTTGACCGCCTTGATGACCTGCTGCACCTGCTTGCCGACCCGCGGGCCGAGCGCCCGGGGCACCACGGTCAGCACCTGCTGGCAGTACGCGGACACCTCGTCGGTGAACTCCACCGACTTCACGTTGACCTCGTCGGCGACCAGGTCGGCGAAGGGCCGCAGCTGCGCCGCCACCGGGGAGGCGACGGTGAGCCTGGACAGCGGCAGCCGGACCCGCAGCCCCTTGGCCTTGCGCAGCGACAGCGCCGCCGAGGCGACCGCCCGGGTGGCGTCCATCGCGGCGACCAGATCGTGGTCGGCCGGGAACTGCGCCGCGTCCGGCCAGTCGGTCAGGTGCACCGACCGCTCGCCGGTCAGGCCGCGCCAGATCTCCTCCGCCGTCAGCGGCGCCAGCGGCGCCACCACCCGGCACAGCGTCTCCAGCACCGTCCACAGGGTGTCGAACGCCTCCGCGTCGCCGGACCAGAACCGGTCCCGCGAGCGGCGCACGTACCAGTTGGTCAGCGCGTCCAGGTAGGACCGCACGGTGGCGCAGGCGCCGGAGATGTCGTACGCGTCCATCTGCTCCTGGACCGTCGACACCAGCTCGTTGGTCTTCGCCAGCACGTACCGGTCGAGCAGGTGGGTGCTGTCCGTCCGGCGCCGCGCCGTGTGCCCGTCGGCGTTGGCGTAGAGCGAGAAGAAGTACCAGACGTTCCACAGCGGCAGCAGCACCTGCCGGACGGCGTCCCGGATCCCCGACTCGGTCACCGCCATGTCACCGCCGCGCAGCACCGGCGAGGACATCAGCATCCAGCGCATCGCGTCCGAGCCGTAGGAGTCGAACACGTGGTAGACGTCCGGGTAGTTGCGCAGGCTCTTGGACATCTTGCGCCCGTCGGAGCCGAGCAGGATGCCGTGGCTGAGGCAGTTGCGGAACGCCGGCCGGTCGAACAGCGCGGTGGCCAGCACGTGCATGGTGTAGAACCAGCCGCGGGTCTGCGCGATGTACTCGACGATGAAGTCGCCCGGGTAGTGGTGCTCGAACCAGTCGCGGTTCTCGAACGGGTAGTGCACCTGGGCGAACGGCATCGAGCCGGACTCGAACCAGCAGTCCAGCACCTCCGGCACCCGGCGCATCATCGACTTGCCGGTCGGGTCGTCCGGGTTGGGGCGGACCAGCTCGTCCACCGCCGGCCGGTGCAGGTCGGTCAGGCGTACGCCGAAGTCCCGCTCGATGTCGGCCAGCGAGCCGTACACGTCGATCCGCGGGTAGTTCGGGTCGTCGGACTTCCACACCGGGATCGGCGAGCCCCAGAACCGGTTGCGGCTGATCGACCAGTCGCGGGCGTTGGCCAGCCACTTGCCGAACGAGCCGTCCTTGATGTGCCCCGGCGTCCAGTTGATCTGCTGGTTCAGCTCGACCATCCGGTCCTTGAACTGCGTCACCGCGACGAACCACGACGACACCGCCTTGTAGACCAGCGGGGTGTCACAGCGCCAGCAGTGCGGGTAGGAGTGGGTGTAGGTGTCCTGCTTGAGCACCACCCCCCGCTCCTTCAGCTCCCGGATCACCGGCTTGTTGACGTCGAAGACCTGCTCGCCCTGATACGGCGGGACGAGCGCGGTGAAGCGGGTGTGGTCGTCCACCGTGACGATGGTCGGGATCCCGGCCGCGTTGCAGACGTTCTGGTCGTCCTCGCCGAAGGCCGGGGCCAGGTGGACGATCCCGGTGCCGTCCTCGGTGGTGACGAACTCCGCGCCGAGCACCTGGTAGGCGTTCTCCCCCGCCTGCTCGACGAGGAAGTCGAACAGCGGGGTGTAGCGGCGCCCGACGAGGTCGCGGCCGGACACGGTGCCGACCTGCTCGTACCCCTCCAGCTCCTTGGCGTACGCCGCGAGCCGGGCCGCCCCGACGACGTACCGCGCGCCCTCGCGCTCCAGCACCGCGTACTCGATGTCGGGGCCGACGGCGAGCGCGAGGTTGGACGGCAGGGTCCACGGCGTGGTGGTCCAGACGCCCAGCCGCACCGGCCCGCGCACCAACTCCGGCGCGCTCTCGTCGGGGGTCAGCTCGAACCACACCGACAGCGTCGGGTCGTGCCGGTCCCGGTAGACGTCGTCCATCCGGGTCTCGGTGTTCGACAGCGGCGTCTCGCAGCGCCAGCAGTACGCCAGCACCCGGAAGCCCTCGTAGATCAGACCCTTGTCGTGCAGGGTCTTGAAGGCCCACATGACGCTTTCCATGTAGTCCAGGTCGAGGGTCTTGTAGTCGTTGGCGAAGTCGACCCAGCGGGCCTGCCGGGTGACGTAGCGCTCCCAGTCCTGGGTGAACTCCAGCACCGAGCTGCGGCACGCCTCGTTGAACTGGGCCACGCCGAGGTCGAGGATCTCCGCCTTGCTCGTGATGCCGAGCTGCTTCTCGGCCACCACCTCGGCGGGCAGGCCGTGGCAGTCCCAGCCGAAGCGCCGCTCGACGTGCCTGCCGCGCATGGTCTGGTAGCGCGGCACCACGTCCTTGACGTACCCGGTGAAGAGGTGGCCGTAGTGGGGCAGGCCGTTGGCGAACGGCGGGCCGTCGTAGAAGACGTACTCGTTCTTCCCGTCGGTCCCGGTCGGCCGGGCTTCCACGGACGCCTCGAAGGTCTTGTCGGCCGTCCAGTGCTCCAGCACCCGGCGTTCGACCGCGGGCAGGTCCGGGCTCGCCGGGACGCCGGCGGTCGGGTCGTGCAACGGATAGGCCATCGGGGGTCGCTCTCCTCGCGCAGCTCACTCGTCGTGTGGGTCTGCGAGGACGAGCCTCTCGGGTACGCCTCGACGGCGCCCCCGGGCAGGCCCGCGGTACCACCCCGCTTGGCGGTCAGGATCGACCGCCCGCTCGTTGGCCGGCTGTGACGGGCCGGACCCGTCCGGTTCTACTGGGCCGGTCACCCGGCTGTTCTTCCGGAGGCTCACCGGTGATGGCCGGGTCATCGCCTTACGACCGTCAAGGTTACCCGACCTCCGGCGGAGATCGCCGCCGAGTAACGGGTGCGCCGCCCGGTCGGCGGGGATGACCGGCGTCACACGCCCCGACTGTCACGCCGCGCCCCGGTCGGCCCGTCGTGTGGGTGTCAGACACCGACCAGGGAGGTTCCCATGCAGCGGATCAACGCGGCCGAGGTGGCACCGCAGGTGTACCACGCCGTGCTGGGGCTGGAGAAGTACGTCCGGGCGAACGTCGATGACACCGTGCTCCACCTCGTGAAGCTGCGGGCGTCGATGCTGAACGGCTGCGCGTTCTGCGTCGACATGCACAGCCGGGACGCGCTCGCCGAGGGCGAGTCGAGCCGGCGGCTCTTCGCGGTCTCCACCTGGCGGGAGGCACCCTTCTTCGACGAGCGGGAACGGACGGCGCTGGCGCTCACCGACGCGGTGACCCGGCTGGGCGAGCACGGCGTGCCCGACGAGGTGTGGGACGCGGCGGCGAAGGTGTGGTCGGAGAAGGAGCTCGCCGACCTGCTGGTCGCGATCGCCACAATCAACGTGTGGAACCGGATCGCCGTGACCAGCCGGACCCAGCCGCCGCTGGACGTGTGACCACGGCCGGAGCGGCACAGGCGGCCGGTGCGCTCGACGCGCACCGGCCGATGCTGCTCGGCCTGGCGTACCGCCTGCTCGGCAGCCGGCACGACGCGGAGGACGTGCTCCAGGAGGCGTACCTGCGCTGGCTGGGGGCCGACCGGGCGGCGGTCGCGGAGCCGCGCCGCTACCTGTCCCGGGTGGTCACCCGGCTGGCGCTGGACCGGCTACGCGCCCGGCGGGCCGCCCGGGAGACGTACGTCGGGCCGTGGCTGCCCGAGCCGGTGCCGACCGCGCCGTCGCCGTTCGGGCCGCTGGACTCCGTCGAGCTGCGCGACTCTCTCTCCACCGCCCTGCTGCACCTGCTGGAACGGCTCACCCCGCCCGAGCGCGCGGTCTACGTGCTGCACACCGCCTTCGACCTGCCGTACGCCGAGATCGCCGAGATCCTGGACCGGTCGGTGGCGGACTGCCGGCAGCTGCACCACCGGGCGGCGGCCCGGATCGGGCAGGACCGGCGCCGGTTCACCGCCGACCGGGCCGAGCAGGAGCGACTGCTGGAGGCGTTCCTCGCCGCCGCCCGCGACGGCGACCTGGCGGCGCTGACCGGGTTGGTGGCGGCCGACGCCACCGCCTGGACCGACGGCGGCGGCCGGGTGAAGGCGGCACGCAAGCCGGTCACCGGCGCGCAGCGGGTGGCCCGTTTCTTCGCGGGCCTGTACGGCCCGGGCCGGCGCTACGCGGTGCGCCGGCTGGATCTCAACGGCCAGCCGGCCGCCCTGATGGTCCGCCCCGACGGCGGCACGTACGCGCTGACGGTGGGCGCGGCCGGCGGCCGGATCACCGGGTTCTACCTGGTCGGCAACCCGGACAAGCTGCGGTGGACGGCCTGACCGGGCGGTCGCGCCGGGTCCGGCGCGGCCGACGCTCGCGGCGGGGTGACTCAGCCCAGCTCGGGGAACCAGAGCGCGATCTCGCGCTTCGCGCTGTCCGGCGAGTCGGAGGCGTGCACCAGGTTCTCGCGGTTGGACAGCGAGAAGTCGCCGCGGATGGTGCCGGCCGCGGCCTTGCGCCCGTCGGTCGACCCGACCAGCCCGCGCACCACGTCGATGACCTGGTCGCCGGAGAGCACCAGCGCGACCAGCGGGCCGCCGGTCATGAAGTCCTTCAGCGGCGGGTAGAACGGCTTGTCCACGTGCTCGGCGTAGTGCTCGTCGGCCAGCGCGGCGTCCATCGTCCGGGACACCATCGCCTCGATCCGCAGCCCCTTGCGCTCGAAGCGGGAGATCACCTCGCCGACCAGCCCGCGGCGGACCGCGTCGGGCTTGATCAGTACGAGGGTGCGCTCATCGGGGCTGCTGCTGGACACGCTGGGTTCCTCCTGTGCGCGGAAGGCGGTCGGGCTGGGTACGGTCAGCCTAGCGACCCGGTCCCGGCGCCGGCGCGGCGGCCGGTCTTTCCCCCGGTGGCCGATCCGGCCTAGCCTGGCCCTTGACCCCCGGGAGGTCCACAGTGGCGAATGGCGGGAACCGGCCCATCGCGCCGGTACGCAAGCTGATCGCCGCGGTGCTCGGCACCGTGGCCACCTTCGTGATCCTCTTCGGGCTCGGCATGACCAGCTGGGCGATCGTGGCACTCGGGGTCGCCCTGCTGGTGCTGGCCATCGCGCTGGCCACCGTGCGCGGCGGCGGCCGCACCTGGGTGGTCGGCGTGGGCCACGTGCACAGCGCCTCCGAGCCGCCCACCCAGTACGCCTTCGGCCGCTGCGAGTTGCAGCTGGTGATCGACGCGCCGGGGCTGCCGCCCCGGTCCAAGAAGATCATCGAGCCGCGGGTGCCGGTGGCGAAGTGGCCGTCGCTGGGGCAGACGCTGCCGATCCGGGTGGCCCTGGACGACCAGCGACACGTCCGGGTGCTCTGGGACGAGGTGCCCACCCACGCCGAGACCGCCGCCACCGTCGCCGCCGACCTCCCGCCCGAGTACGCGGGCCCCGATCCGCTGGACGACGTGCTGATCCAGCAGGAGGCGCCGCCGTGGGCGGAGCGCGCGCCGGACGACGACTTCCGCGACGACTTCCGCGACGACTTCCGTGAGCCGCTTGTCGACCCGCTGGGCGATCCGCTCGGCGGGGAGCCCGCCGGCCGCCCCGAGGAGCGCGAGCCCGTCGTGGTGCACCAGCGCCCCGGCGGGCCGGTGGTGCTGGAGGGCACCCTCGTCGAGCAGCCCACGACCGGCACCCTGCCGCGCCGGGCCACCCCGACACCCCGACCGCCGGCGGAGGAGCGGTTCGACCCGCCCGCCCCCGCCGGCCCGCCCGCGCCGACGGATCCGCTCGACCCGATCGACCTGCCCCTGGACGACCCGATCCCGGGCCGCGACCGGGCGCGCGAGGAGCGGATCAGCCCGGAGGAACTGGACGAGGCGATCTTCGGTCCGGCCGGGGCCGACGGAGCGGCCGGCGAGACCGCAGCGGACGGCGACGACCTCGGTGCGCCGATCGCCGGGGTGGGGCTGACGCTGCTGGTCACCGACCTGCCCCGCTCGCTGGCGTTCTACCGGGACCTGGGTTTCACCGAGGTCGACCGCGGCTCCGGCAACGCGGTACTCGCCTCCGGGCACACCCGGCTGGTGCTGCGGGAGGTGACCGAGGCGGCGCCGATCAGCCGCCGGCTCGTGCACGTCAACCTCGAGGTGGACGACATCGACTCCGCGTACGAGCGGCTGCGCGGGACCGGCGTCCGCTTCACGTACGCCCCTCGGGTGGTCAACCGGGGCACGAAGCTGGAGGTGTGGGCCGCGGCGTTCCGCGACCCGGACGGCCACGGCATCGCCCTCACCCAGTGGCGCGAACGCGCCGACGCCTGAGCCCGTCGACCCGTCAGCCGGCCCGCCCTCGCGTCGGGCCGGTGCTTCTGCCCGTCCTTGCGTCGGGCCGGTGCTTCTGCCCGTCCGCCGGGCCGGCGCCCTGCCGGCTCGTCAGCCCAGGATGACCCGGCGGACGTGCAGGGCGTAGCCCCAGACCAGGGCGAAGACGACGCCCAGCGCGAGCAGGGACCAGTGCAGCAGGCCGGCCAGCATCAGCACTCCCTGCAGGACGGTGCCGGCGTGCCAGGCCCACGGCCGGCGCATCATGCCGGCCAGCAGCACCGCCGCCACGGCCAGCGCCACGACCGTCCCGATGGCCGCCCCGCCCAGATCGCCCCCGACGACCCGGATCGGCTGGATGGCCAGCACCAGCACCAGCGCCTCCAGGACCAGCGTGCCGGCCCCGAGCCCGCGGACCGCCCGGTCCGGGTTGCGCAGCCCGGACCGTCGCGGCCCACCCGCCGGCTGCCCGCCGGGGTCGCCCCCGGCGGCTGTGCCGTCCGGACGGCCGCCGCCCACGTCGCCCCGCTCCGGGCCGGTCATCGCTTCAGCAGCCGGCGGGCGTCGGCCACGGTCACCACCGACCCGGTGATCAGCACCCCGACCCCGCTCAGCTCTCCCGGTACGTCCTCCTCGGCCATCGCCACCGCCGTCTCGATCGCGTCCGGCATCTCCTCGGCGACCTCGACCCGGTCGGGGCCGAAGACCTCGGCGGCCAGCGCGGCCAACTCCCGGGCCGGCATCGCCCGGGGCGAGCTGTTCCGGGTCACCACGACCTGGTCGACCACCGGCTCCAACAGCTCCAGCAGGCTGGCCGCGTCCTTGTCGCCGAGGACGCCGACCACCGCCACCAGCTTGCTGAACGCGAACTCCTCCTGGAGCGCGGTGACCGTGGCGGCCATGCCGTGCGGGTTGTGCGCGCCGTCGAGCAGGATGGTCGGCGCACTGCGGACCCGCTCCAACCGGCCCGGCGAGGAGGCCGTCGCGAACCCCTCCCGGACGGCCTCGACGTCGAGCTGCCGCTTCGTGCCGGCACCGAGGAACGCCTCCACCGCCGCCAACGCCACCGCCGCGTTCTGCGCCTGGTGGGCGCCGTGCAACGGGAGGAAGATCTCCTCGTAGACGCCGCCCAGCCCCTGCAGGGTGAGCACCTGCCCGCCGACGGCGACCGCCTTGCGCAGCACGCCGAACTCCGAGCCCTCCCGGGCGACCGTCGCACCGACCTCGGCGCAGCGCTCCAGGATCGGGCGGGCCGCCTCCTCCTCCTGCGCCGCCGAGATGACCGTCGCGCCGGCGTGGATGATGCCCGCCTTGTGCAGGGCGATGTCCTGGATGGTGTCGCCGAGCCACTCGGTGTGGTCCAGCCCGATCGGGGTGATCACCGCGACGCCGGCCTGGAGCACGTTGGTCGAGTCCTCGGCGCCGCCGAGGCCCACCTCGACCACCGCCACGTCCACCGGCGCGTCGGCGAACGTCGCGAACGCGAGCGCGGTGGTCATGTCGAAGTACGTCAGCGGCTCCGCCGAGCGCTCGTCGACCAGCCGGGCCAGCGGCTCGACCTCCCGGTACGTGGCGGTGAACCGCTCCTCGCCCACCGGCTCGCCGTCCAGGCTGATCCGCTCCCGGACGGTCTCAAGGTGCGGGCTGGTGTAGCGGCCCGTGTGCAGCCCGAACGCCCGCAGCAGCGAGTCGATCATCCGGGCCGTCGAGGTCTTGCCGTTGGTGCCGGTCAGGTGGATCGACGGGTACGCCCGCTGCGGGCTGCCGAGCAGGTCCAGCAGCGACTCGATCTTGTCCAGCTCGAAGGCCATGCGGGTGAACCCGCGGCCCGCCAGCTCGGCCTCGACGGCGGCGAAATCGGTGCGGTCGGTCACGAGGGCAGCGCCTCCAGAGCGGCGTCGATGCGGACCAGGTCGGCCTCGGCCACGGCGAGTCGGTCACGGATCTTGGCGACCACCGGCTCCGGCGCCTTGCCGACGAAGGCCGGGTTGTCGAGCTTCGCCCGGGCCTGTGCGACCTCCTTCTCGGCGGCCGCCCGGTCCTTGGTGAGCCGGGCCCGCTCGGCGGCCACGTCGATCGACCCGCGGGTGTCCAGGGCCACGCTCACCTCGCCGGGCATGGCGAGCGTCGCGCTGGCCTGGAACGCGTCGCCGGCCGGGTCCAGCCGGACCAGCGACCGGATGAGCGGCTCGTGCGCGGCGATGCCGGCGGCGGCCAGGCCGTCGAGCCGGGCGGCGACCCGCTGCGTCGGGCGCAGCCCCTGGTCGGAGCGGAACCGCCGGATCTCGGTCACCACCCGCTGGACGGTGCCGACCTCGGCCTCGGCGGCGTCGTCGACTCCGGTACGGTCGGCGGCCGGCCAGGCGGCGGTCATCACCGTCTCGCCCCCGGTGAGCGCGGTCCACAGCTCATCGGTGACGAACGGGATGATCGGGTGCAGCAGCCGCAGCAGCTGGTCGAGCACGTGCCCGAGCACCCGCCGGGTGGCCTCGGCGGCCGGGCCGCCCTCGGCGAGCACCGGCTTGGTCAGCTCCACGTACCAGTCGCAGACGTCGTCCCAGGCGAAGTGGTACAGCAGGTCGCAGACCTTCGCGAACTCGTACGCCTCGAACTGCTCGTCCACCTCGGCGGTGACGTGCGCCAGCCGGGACAGGATCCACCGGTCGACGGTCGAGAGCTGCGCGGCCGCCGGCAGCGGGCCCTCGGTGTGCGCGCCGTTGATCAGCGCGAACCGGGTGGCGTTCCAGAGCTTGTTGCAGAAGTTGCGGGAACCCTGGCACCAGTCCTCGCTGACCGGGACGTCCTGGCCGGGGTTGGCGCCCCGGGCGAGGGTGAACCGGGTGGCGTCGGCGCCGAAGCGGTCGATCCAGTCCAGCGGGTCGACCACGTTCCCGAAGGACTTGGACATCTTCTTGCCGTGCTCGTCCCGGACCATGCCGTGCAGCGCGACGACGTCGAACGGCTGTCGGCCGTCCATCGCGTACAGGCCGAACATCATCATCCGGGCAACCCAGAAGAAGAGGATGTCGTAGCCGGTGACCAGGACGCTGGTCGGGTAGAACTTAGCCAGGTCGGGGGTCTGCTCCGGCCAGCCGAGCGTGGAGAACGGCCACAGTCCGCTGGAGAACCAGGTGTCCAGCACGTCCTCGTCCTGGTGCCAGCCCTCGCCCGTCGGCGGCTGCTCGTCGGGGCCGACGCAGACGATCTCGCCCTCGGGGCCGTACCAGACGGGGATGCGGTGACCCCACCACAGCTGCCGGGAGATGCACCAGTCGTGCATGTTGTCGACCCAGGCGAAGTACCGCTTGGCCAGCTCCGCCGGCTCGATCTTCACCCGGCCGTCGCGCACCGCGTCACCGGCCGCCTTGGCCAGCGGGGCGGTGTTCACGAACCACTGGAGCGACAGGCGCGGCTCGACGGTCGTCTTGCAGCGGGAGCAGTGCCCCACCGCGTGCACGTACGGCCGCTTCTCGGCCACGATGAGACCCTGCTCGCGCAGCGCCGCGACGATCGCCGGCCGGGCCTCGTACCGGTCCAGGCCCTCGAACGGGCCGGGCGCGGTGATGATGCCCCGCTCGTCCATGATCGTCAGGGACGGCAGGTCGTGCCGCTGACCGATCTCGAAGTCGTTCGGGTCGTGCGCCGGCGTCACCTTGACCATGCCGGTGCCGAAGCTGGGGTCGACGTGCTCGTCGGCGACGATCGGGATGCGCCGGTCGGTGAGCGGCACGGCCACCTCGGTGCCGATAAGGTGCCGGTAGCGCTCGTCGTCCGGGTGCACCGCCACGGCGGTGTCGCCGAGCATCGTCTCGGCCCGGGTGGTGGCCACCACGACCTCGTCGCTGTACCGGATCGAGATCAGCTCACCGTCGTCGTCGGTGTGCTCCACCTCGATGTCCGACAGCGCGGTCAGGCAGCGCGGGCACCAGTTGATGATGCGGTTGGCCCGGTAGATCAGGCCGTCGTCGAAGAGCTTCTTGAACATCGTCTGCACGGCCCGGGACAGGCCCGCGTCCATGGTGAAGCGCTCGCGGTCCCAGTCGACGGCGTCGCCGAGACGCCGCATCTGGCCCAGGATCGCGCCGCCGGACTCGGCCTTCCACTGCCACACCCGCTCGACGAACTTCTCCCGGCCGAGATCGTGGCGGGACAGGCCCTCCGTGGCGAGCTGGCGCTCGACCAGGTTCTGGGTGGCGATGCCGGCGTGGTCCATGCCCGGCAGCCAGAGCGCCTCGTAGCCCTGCATCCGCTTGCGGCGGTTCAACGCGTCCATCAGGGTGTGCTCGAACGCGTGGCCCATGTGCAGGGAGCCGGTGACGTTCGGCGGCGGGATGACGATGGTGAAGGGGGGCTTGTCGCTGTCCGCCGACGCCCGGAAGTGGCCGGCGGCTACCCACTGCTCGTACCGTCGCTGCTCTACCTCACCCGGTTGGTACTGGCCAGGCAGGGTCGGGGCTTCGGGGCGTCGGGCATCCGGTCTCTCGGTCACCCTGAAAGTCTACGGAGGGCTTCTCCGGACCCGACGTGCGCCACCTGCCGTTCGCGTACGGTGTCGGCTATGTCCGACGCACATCTCACCGAGCGGGCGGTCACCGACGGCTCCGAGCCGATCGACCTGACCGACGAGCCCATCCAGCTGAGCAACCGCGACCCGGAGCACGCCCCCGAGCGGCGGGCGGCGCGGTCGCGGCGTCGGCGGATCGCCTGGGCCGCGGCGGCGCTGGTCGGGCTCGCGGGAGCCGCCACGATCGGCACGGTGGGCTGGCGGGTGGCCCAGCAGAAGGACGCGGACCTGGTTACCCCGGACCGGGTCGCGGGCCTGGTCCGGGACGACAGCGAACGGGCCCGCAGCACGTCCGACTACCTGCGCAGTGGGTTCGCCGCCGACATCGACCTGGACAGCAGCTTCGGCACGGTCTACCGGGACCCGTCCGACGACAAGCGCTCGGTGCTCGTCTTCGGCGGCACGACCCTGCTCTGGCAGCCGGAGCGGGACCTGGACAGCCTCTTCGGCCTGCTGACCGACGAGACCGGCAAGGTGACGGGGCTGCGTGAGGTGCCGGCAGGCCGCCTGGGTGGCGTGATGAAGTGCGGCACCACCAGCGGCGACGGCGGCGACTTCGCTGTCTGCGGGTGGGCCGACCACGGCAGCGTCGTGATGGCCATGTTCCCCGGCCGCTCCGTCGACGACGCCGGCGGGCTGTTCCGCTCGATGCGCGAGGAGATGCAGACCCGCAAGTGACGGGGCTGCTCGGTGGTGCCTCGTCTGCTCGTTTCCGGTCGGGTCGGGCCGGCCGTACCGGTTGTTGCGATCCCGGGTGGGTTGGCGCGGGCCGTGGCGGTCGTTACTTCTCCCCTGGGGGCGCCCCGTGCCGGTTGTTGTGGCCTGGGGCGTCGTGGCGGTTGTTGCGGTTCGTGTTGCGGTGGGGTTGGGGCCCGCCGCGCCCGGCTCCGGGCGGTCAGGCTTGATCCCTGCGCCGGGCACGGCGGGCCCCAACCCCGTCGAGGTCGTCCGCCGTCCGGAGCTTTCCGGGCCGCGCGCCGCAACCCCCGGTCGCGGCCGTCCGCTGCCCGTGTCTTCCTGACGGCGGGCCGTGGCCCTCGCCGTGGTCGTCCCGTTGGGTGTCTTTCTGGTTCCCGTCACCGGTGCCTTGCGGCCTGGCCCGTGCAAGCTTCACGCGTGCCGCAATGGAGATGGGGCGGGGTACGGGAATGCGTTAAGGGCCACCCCCCTTTTGGGGGTGGCCCTTAACGAAAGAATGTCCGGCGGTGTCCTACTCTCCCACACCCTC
>NZ_JBIDDA010000028.1:0-29247 GCF_043204915.1 Micromonospora sp. NPDC047670 | reverse complement strand
GTGGGGCCACCATTTTCATGAGCCACACCCAGCCGCGATCATGACGCTGACCCTGCCAGCCAGCCCCAGGCCAGCCAACACCCACCTTCACAGCCATGTTCACCGCGCGCCATGAGGAGAACCGCGAAGTGCCGGACCTGTCCAACCTGCCGCCCGACTTCCTGTGGGGCGTGGCCACCTCGGCGTACCAGATCGAGGGCGCCGTCGACACCGATGGCAGGACGCCGTCCATCTGGGACACGTTCTGCCGCGTTCCGGGAGCCGTCGACAACGGCGACACCGGCGCCGCCGCCTGCGACCACTACCACCGGTGGCCGGAGGACGTGGGGCTGATGCGGCGCCTCGGCGTCGACGCGTACCGGCTCTCGGTGGCCTGGCCCCGGGTGCGCCCGGACGGCGTCGGCGCGGTCAACCCGAAGGGGCTGGACTTCTACGACCGGCTGGTCGACGCGGTGCTGGCCGCCGGGATCCGACCGTTCGTCACGCTCTACCACTGGGACCTGCCGCAGGTGCTCCAGGACCGGGGCGGCTGGCCGGAGCGGTCGACCGCCGAGGCGTTCGCCGACTACGCCGCCGTGGTGGCCGCCCGCCTCGGCGACCGGGTGGCGGACTGGACCACCGTCAACGAGCCGCTGTGCGTGTGCTGGATCGGGCACCTGGAGGGGCGGATGGCCCCGGGCGAGCGGGACCTGACCCGGGCCGTGCGTGCCTCGCACCACGTGCTGCTCGGACACGGGCTGGCCACCCGGGCGATCCGGGCGAACGCCGCCCGCCCGGCGTCGGTCGGGCTGGTGCTCAACCTCAGCCCGGTCGAGCCGGCGACCGACCGGCCGGCGGACGTCGCGGCGGCCCGGCGGATGGACGGCCACGTCAACCGCTGGTGGTTGGACCCGGTGCACGGCCGCGGCTACCCCGCCGACATGCTCGCCGCGTACGGCGTGGAGCCGCCGGTGCGCGGCGACGACCTGGCCGTGATCGCCACCCCGACCGACTTCCTCGGCGTCAACTACTACTTCCGTCAGGTGGTGGTCGACGACCCGGCCGGGCCGCCGCCGCGCGCCCGCCAGGTGCCGGTACCCGGGTCGGTCGAGACCGCGATGGGCTGGGAGGTGTGCCCGACCGGGCTGGAGCGGCTGCTCGTCGCGGTGAACGAGGAGTACCGGCCGGCGAAGATCATCGTCACCGAGAGCGGCTCGGCGTGGCCGGACGAGGTCACCCCGGACGGCACGGTGGAGGACAAGGAGCGCACCGACCACCTGGAGCAGCACCTGGCCGCCTGCGCCGCAGCGGTCGGCCGGGGTGTCCCGCTCGCCGGCTACTTCGTCTGGTCGCTGCTCGACAACTTCGAGTGGGCGTACGGCTACGACAAGCGGTTCGGCCTGGTGCACGTGGACTACCCGACCCAGCGACGGACGGTCAAGGCGAGCGGTCTGCGCTACGCCGAACTGATCCGCGCTCACCGACAGCTCACCCGGTCGGCCGGCGCCGCCCGGTGAGCCGATGACGGGCCGACGGGCCCGGGAACCCTGGGCGCCGCACCGGGCGGCGCCCAGGGACCCCGCCCGGCGGGCCCGGGGAAACGACGGGAAACCGCGTTGCCCGGGACGGGAGAGGTTGCTAGGGTCGCGCCGACGCGAGAGGCGCATGACCAGCGGGACAGGGAGGTTGATGAATATGGCCGTCGTCGGCCCTCATCAGCATGCCCTTGTCCGGCCCGCGCCATAGCGGAGCGCGGTCCGGGTCGGTTCCAACGACCAGGAGTGACACGTGCTTTCCTCTTCCTCGTCAGCCCACGCTGACCTGACCACCGCCCGTCTCGTCCTTCGGCCCTGGGACGCCGCCGACGTCGCCGCCGTCCTCGGCGACACCGGATCGGTCCACTGGGCGGACGACTTCCCCGCCGACGGCGACCGCGTCATCGCCGGCCTCTTCGACCAGCACCCCGCATGGCTCGGCGAGTACGGCCACCGCCTCATCGTCGAGCGGGACAGTGGCCTGGTGGTGGGCTCGGTCGGCCTGTTCTGGCCGCCCGGTGACGGCACCGTCGAGATCGGATACGGCATCGTGCCGTCCCGCCGCGGGCGGGGCTATGCCCCTGAGGCCACCCGGGCGCTGGCGGAGTTCGCCCTCGCCGCCCCGGATGTTGACACCGTGGTCGCCACCGTGGAGTTGTCGAATCCGGCCTCCGTCCGAGTGCTGGAGAAGGCGGGCTTCCACCGGTACGCCACCGAGGAGACGCTGGCCCGCTTCAGGATGAGCAGACCGGATCACCGCCAGCAGTGACCCGGCGGGCCGGCGCGGCAACCCCCGCGACCAGTGCGGGTGTTCGCCGCGCCGGCCCTTGCGGCGGAGGCCATCGCGGGACGTGACGGGCGGCGGCCACCGGTGCGGCCACAGCAGGGCTCGGCGGTCAGCCGGGCGAGCGCAGGCTGACCGGCGGGCCGAAGCGCACCGGCACGCCCGGCGAGTACAGCACGCTGGCCGGCGGCCCGGCGGGCGGCGGCAGCCCGGCGGCGGCGACCAGTTCGTCGTCCAGGTGCAGCAACTCGGCCCGGTGCAGCGGCCAGCGGGGATGCCAGTTCGGCAGGTGGCGCGTGCGCCCGTACGCCCGGGTGTGCAGTCCCCACCGGGCGGTGACGAAGTGCTCCAGCGGGGTCGGGTCGGCGATGGCCCCACCCACCCGGACCACCATCCGGCTCGTGGCCCCGACCGGGCCGGGCCAGCGGCGCCGGCACCGGTAGGTGTAACGGTCGCCGTCGCGGTCGAGCCGCATCGCCGACCACATGTACGGCAGCCGCAGGGTCGCCCGGGCGACCAGCACCGGGACCAGCCGGGACGCGTCGAGCGAGCGGAACACCACGGCCCGCCGGCCGGTGTCGTCGACCGAGTAGAGCCGGACGTTGGTCTCCCAGAAGCTCCCGAAGTACGGCACCCCCGGCCCTCGACCGAGGCCCAGCCCCACCATGCGGAAGCCGATCAGGCCGACGTAGCTGAGCCCGTCGAGGGTGTCCGGGCGGGTCCCGGCCGGCAGCAGGGGCGCGACCAGTTCCGGCGCGACCGCCCAGTGCAGGAAGGTGAGATCCTGCCAGCGCTGCCGCAGGACCGCTCGCGGGAACGCCTGTTCGGGCGCGCAGTCCACCGGCTCGATGTGCACGTGCCCATCCTGCCCCGGCCGGCCGGCGGCCGGCGACCGGGTCGCGGCACCTCGGGCGCCGAAGCGCCGGTGTCCGGCCCGAGCGCGGCGAGTGACAGCCAACTCGCCGCACCCGGACCCGCGAAACGTGCTGCGCCCCGGACCGGGCGACCGCTCCGGGCCCGTCAAGGACCTGCCGGCCGCACCGCCCAGGGCCGTCGCAACGTTCACCGGCAGGTCCTCCGACGAACTGTCGGTGGGCGCCGTTACCGTCGTACCCGTGGTGACCGTCGCCGACGTCCGTTCGCTGGCCCGGACGTTGCCCCGCAGCACCGAGCACCTCGTCCGCGACCGGGTCAAGTTCCGCGTCGGCTCCATCGTCTACGTAGCGTTCTCCCGCGACGAGCTGACGATGGGCTTCGGCTACCCGAAGGAGCAGCGGAACGAGCTCGTCGCCGCCGAACCGGACCTGTTCTTCCTGCCCGGCGCGTCGGACCTGCGGTTCAACTGGCTGTGCTGTCATCTCACCCGGCTCGGGCCCGAGCAGATGACCGAGCTGGTGACGGAGGCGTGGCGGATGGTGGTGCCGAAGTTCCTCGCGCGGCAGCGGTTGGGTCACTGACCAGGCCCGCGACGGGCGCCGGGAGGTGTCCGCCTCGCCCCCGCGCCGCCTTCGCCGCTCCGCGGGGATCGCCGCACGACCGGCGTAGTCGGCGGTCAGCGGTCGGGATGGGCGCGGGCAACGACCTCCTCGGGGCTCAGCGGCGCCTTCGGGTGGTGGGTGAGGCACAGCGGTGTGCGCACCTTGACGAACGAGAACCCCTCCCCAGCCGCGTAGAACTCGCCACTGTTCAGCAGGCCGATGTCAGGGAGCCGCCCACCCTTCGCCTCGGCGAGCTGACGGGCCGCGTCGATCTGCGCGGGCGCGTTGAGCAGCCCGAAGAACTGCGTCGTCGCGTTACCGGAGATCTGGTTGTGCAGACCCTTGGGCGCCTGCGTGGCAAAGACCAGGCCGAGCCCGTACTTGCGGGCCTGCGACGCGAGCGCGATCGAGCTGGCCGTGCAAGGCGTGTTGCCGGTCGACGGAGCGAACGTCTGCGCCTCGTCCATGACGAACAGCCCACCCAGTGGCCGGTCACCGGCAGGGTGCCGCTTGATCCAGGCGAAGAGCGCCATCTGCAACTGGTTGACGAAGCTCTGCCGTTCCTGGTCGGAGGTGAGACCGACAAAGCTGATCACCGAAATCCGGGCCCGCCGTCCCGGCGAGGGCGTCAGCAGCAGCCCCGGGTCGGCCGGTGCACCGACCCCACCTAAGAGCGGATCGGTGACCATCGCCGCCTTGAGCGTCTCGGCCAGTTCCTGGGCGAACTTGTCGGCGCGGGCCAACCGGCTGACCCCGTCGGGCAGGTCGGCGAGGAACTCGGTGAAGCCCGGCAGGCCCACCATGCCGCTCCTCGCGTACGCGTGGAGGGCCTCGGTGAGGACGGCCTTGCCCTGCTGGGCCAGCCGGGTCGAGCGGTCGACGCCGGCGCGCGGCGCGAGCGCCTCCACGGCGGAGCGGACCGCCTGGTCGAACTCGTCCGGCCAGTCGCGCAGCGAGGTGAGGTCGGGCAGCGGCTGGAAGCTCAGCGGCCGCCCGGCGGTGACCCGGGGCGTCCACACCACGACCTCGGTGTGGGTGAGGTAGTCCTCGGCCCGTTCGGCGTCGCCCGGACCCCAACCGCTCGGTGGGTCGGGCCACGGGTCGCCGAGCCGGGCGAGGTCGTTGTTGGGGTCGAGCACGATGGCGGAGACGCCCTGCCGCGCAGACTCCTCGACGAGCCGGCGGATGAGCACCGTCTTGCCCGAGCCGGATCCGGCGAACACGACCGTGTGCCGGCGGAGTGACTCCAGGTCGACCCTGAAGGGATGGCCACCCCCGAGGGTGCGTCCCAGCTCGATCGAGCGCCCGTCGGCCGCAGCGGCGACGGGGTGGGGCGTCCGGCCGTCGAGCACCAGGTCGACCGCCTCGGAGCCGGCGGGTGCCGGCACGGCGGCGGGACCGGTCGACGGGCTGCTGGCCGCGTCGGCGGGCGGCGCGGCGACGTCGGTGGGCAACTCGTCCCGCAGTGCGGGCACGGTGGCGCCGGGCGCCGGGTCCGCCCCGGGCAGGACCGTCCGAAACAGGGCAGTGCCGCTGGCCGGGCGGCGGAGCACCAGCCACTCCTGCAACGCGGTGGACGGCTCGGCCGCCAGCACCGACAGCGCCGCGAAGACCCGCAGGTCCGCCTCCGCCACCCCGCAGCGGACACCACCGGCCGCGTCGAAGGCGGCCAGCACCTCGGTCGTCCGCCTTCCGGTCGGCCACGGGCTGTTGCGCAGCAGCACCAGCCGGCGTTGCGGCAGGTCCCGGTCGAGCCCCGCCATGGTGCAGGCGGCCTTGACCCGCGCGGTGACCGCGATCGCGTTGGGGTGCGCGACCGCCCGGAAGCACCAGTGCGCCTCATTCTCGGTGGCCTCGTCGAGCACCTCGACCAGCCGCGCGTGCAGGGCGGGCTTGCGCCCCGGCGGCGGATCGTACTTGTAGGTGGCGCCGGTCGGGGCCTGCTCGGCGATCCAGGCGGCCAGACCGGCCGCGAGAAGCGGCGGCATGCGCTCGTCCTCGGTGTGCGGGTCGAGGGCCGCCGCCACGTCCGCCGCCGCGACCAGCCGCGCGAACCGGGCGTCCAGCTCGCGCAGCTGGCGCTCGTCCGTCGCCGGGTCGCCGACGCCCGCGACGGCGACCGACACCGGTGTCGCATCGGCGCCCTCGATGAGCCGGTCGAGTTCCACCACCTCGTCCCGGTCGCGGCACCAGGCGACGTGGCGGTCCACCCGGCGCAGCAGGGCGCGCGGCGTCAGGGTGGGCGCGTCGACGAACGCGGCGCGGTCGATGGGCCACGTGGGGTGAGGCGGTACGTAGCGCGGGCCCGCGAAAGCGGCGGCGAGGCGCTTCGCGACGATCGCCCGGCCGATCTGCGGAGTGGGGATCCGGTCCGGGAGGGTCGCCTGGCGGAACCGGTCGCCGACCGGGGTGGGCGCGCTGCGGGTCAGCAGCTCCCAGGTGTCCGGCAGGCAGGAGACGACCACCAGCGTGCGGCGGGTGACGTCGCGGAGCTTGAGCAGGCCGTCGGCGATCGGGCCGATCACCTTGGCCTGGCCGTCCTCCAGGCCGGCGTGCTGATCGAGCAGCGACGTGCTGGTCTGGGCGAAGAGGGTGTCGAGCTGGTCGACGGCGATGACCGTGGGGTCCAGCGTCAGCGCCATCAGCCGGGAGATGTCCTGGACGACCTGCTGTGGGGTCCGGATCGCGGCGCTCAGTCCCCACGCCGCCCGCCCGGCCGGGTCACCCGGCTCGGAGATCAGGTGGGCGTAGCCGACGTCCTGCGCCTCGAAGTCGACGGCGCCGTGCAGGACCAGCGCCCGCGCGGTGTCCTGGCAGTCCCGCCCGACCTCCCGGTCGCGGGTGCGCAGCGCCCGGACGAAGGCGTCGAGCTGCCCGCGGTCCACCGGTCGGGTGCCCGCCACCGCGTCGCGTACGTCGACCGGCAGACCGAGCTGCGCGGTGAGCCGGCGCAGGAAGGTACGCAGCTGGGTGCCCCAGCCGATCGCGTCGCGGCCCATGCCCTCGACCAGGGCCAGGGCGACGCTCTCCCAGAACGTCTTGCCACTGACCAGCTCGACCAGGAAGAAGTAGCCGCCGTCGTGCTGGATGCGTTCGCGTACCGCGCCGAGCAGGTGAGTCTTGCCCGCGCCCGCGCGGCCCTGCATGGCCACGCCGAGCGGCACGCTGGTGTCGTCGGTGCGGGCCCGGGCCACCCCGCGCAGGATTTCCGCGACCACCTTCTCGTGCAGCTCCGGCACGTTGTGCCGGCTGGGCCGCCAGACGTCGTCGGGGGTGACCGCCGGGCTGAGACTCACCGCCTCCAGGGCGGTCCGCTGGTCGTCGGGGATCACGCCGGGCCGATCGCCAGGGCGTGGTTGTCCTCGTTTCCGATCCGCACGGCGGCGGCCCGGTCGCGCGGGGTCAGCGACTTGGTGTTCGCCACCGGGATGATGCGAACGTCGTCCCGGCCGACCATGGCCCGCAAGGTGGCGTCCACCATGGCCTGGTCCTGATCGGCGAGGCGGTCCCGGACGTCGGCGAGGCCGACCCAGGCGCCCGGGGCCTTCGCCAGGTCCCGGTACGCCGCGCGGACCAGCCCTTCCACCTGCGCCGAGGCGACCGGAGCGGCCGAGGCGACCGGAGCGGCTGCCTCCGGCGTGCCGGCGGTGGCGGCGACGGACTCGTCGGTCCGCGTGAAGAAGTCGCCGTGGCTGACCCGGAGCCGGTCCAGCGACCGGTGCAGGTTGGACAGCACGGTGAACAGCGACCGGCTCGCGGAGCCGCCCTGCTTCGGCGGCGTGGCGGTGTGCAGCTGACGCACCACCCGCCAGCCCTCGTCGGTCAGCTCGTGCGCGAACGGCCGATGCGTCCGGTCGGTCTCGACCAGGCCCAGCTTGACGAGCTTCTCGTTGTCCCTGCCGGTCAGCGCGAAGCCAGCCAGCTCACGCAGCTCGACGTTGGTGAGTCGGCGTGCCTCGACCATCAGCACCACAAGGGCGTTGATCTGGTTCGGCGTCAGGCTCGGGACGTCCGCCGGGCTCGTCATGATGTCTCATCTCCGTGGGGGTGCGTGCCGCCCGCGCGTCGCCGGGCCAGCAGCCGACGGATCCCGTCGACCACCGCCTGCGCGTCGGACAGCACCTGCTCGTTGGTGAAGCGGAGCACGTCCAGGCCGAGGAGTTGCAGCTGCACGTCCCTCCGCCGATCGTTGGCGAAAGCGATTCGCCCCCGATGTTCCGGGCCGTCCACCTCGACCGCAAGCCCTTCCGCGGGCCAAAAAAGATCCAACCGGTACGACTCGCCGAGCCTGTGCCACTCGTACGTCTGGTTCCACCGCCGGCCCCGCGCCCACTCGTGTGGCGCGAGCGCACGTTCCAGCGCCTGCTCGGCTGCGCTGTCGCCGCGCGGTACACCCGCGATCGGCGGCCAGGCCAGCACGACCGGATCACGCCGGGCGATAGTGTCGGGAATCCGACCGGCTGGGCCGGCCAGCTCCACGAAGCGCGTCGGCACCGCCACCGGTACCGAACGGACCCGGTCGGCGTGGCGCAAGGGCGCGCCGGCCAGCCAGACCGTGAAACCACCGTGCCGCACCAGCCACTCGGCCGCCGCCACGAGCGTCCGCTCGGCGTCCGGGCCCAGTTCGGGCAGAGCGACCAGGAGTAGGCAGCCCTCTCGGTCGTACGCCTCGGCGATCACTCGGGCGAGCCCGGCGGCGCGTACCTCCGCCGGGAAGCGGGTGCGGCCACCGGGCTGGCGTGCGCCGCGTAGCCCACGCTCGGCGAGGTCGGCGAGGAACGGGCCGAAGTGCCGGGAGCGGGCGGCGGCGCGGGCCGCGAGGGCGCGGACCGCCGCCGCGCCCAGCGGCCCGCCCCCGTCGAGGCGGTCGGCTCCCGGCAGCCAGCGGGGGAACATCGCGAGCGCCACGGCGTCCAGTTCGTCGAGGAGCACGTCCACCAGGTCGCCGAGGGGGCCCACGACGGTGGGCCGACAGTGCACGATCGCCGGCGCCGCCGGCGGCAGCGGGTCCAGCGCCACCCGGAGCAGCTCGGGGTCGGTGTCCGGCAGGTGACTGACCCGCCGTGGCGGCGGACCGGCCCACCAGTCCGAGGTCACCGCGACGCGGTGCCGTGGAACGGGTGCTCCTCGTTCCGCTCCGCCCCGACCGGGTCGAGCGCGTCGGAAGTGGCCCGGCAGCGACGCAACATCTCCCTACCCTCGCGCCAGTCCTGAAGGTACGCAACCGCGACGGCAGCGCGCGGGTTTCGTCGGCCTCGCGGGCGGCCTCGGGTCACCTGGTCCGCAATCCGGGCCCGATGCCCCGCCCTGTCGAAGCATCGTGGCGGGCCGTGTCGCGGGAGTCGGGCCCACCGAGCAGGCGCGGTGGCCATGGTCATCACCGTCCGTCGGCACCTGTGTGCCGAACGCGGCATCGCCAAGGAACGTGTCTACTTCGGTGGCTACTGGAAGGTCTCCGCGCACTGAGCGTCGAGCTGCCGACGCGTCCCTCCTCGTCCCGGCCCGGTCAGCCGTCGCCGGCGGTCCGCTCCCCCAACAGCGCACGGATCTCGTCGGCCTCGGGGTCGCCGAGTTCGTCGAAGACCGTCAGCGCCTCCCGCCAGCAGGACCGGGCGCCGTCGGTGTCCCCCAGCGCACCGAGCGACCGTCCCAGCGCCAGCAGGGTCCTCGCCCTGCCGTGCTCGTTGCCGGTGGCCAGGTGCAGCCGCACCGCGTCGCGGAAACGCAGGATCGCCCGCTCGTGCTCGCCGAGCGCCGCGTGGGCCTCGCCCAGGTTGGCGATGCAGATGGCCTCGGCGTACCGGTCACCGGCGTCCCGCATGGCGGTCAACGCCTCCTCGTGGCGGGCGATCGCCTCGGCCGGCTCGCCGAGCAGGACGTGGCACTGCGCCATGTTCTGCAGCGCCACACCCTCGCCCCGCCGGTTGCCCCTTAGCCGGTGTTCCTGCCGGGCGAGGGCGAACGTCGCCAGCGCCTCGGCGGGCCGACCCGCCTCGGCGTGGGCGACGGCCAGGCTGTTCAGGCTGGTCGGTCGCCAGTCACGGTCACCGCTGGCCTCGTGCAGCCGCAACGACTCCTGGTACAGCTCGATGGCCTCCGGATAGCGCCGGCTCTCGCACAGCGCGGTCGCCAGGCTGGCCAGCAGCGCACCCTCGGCCCGCGGGTCGCCCAGGGCGCGGGTCGCGGCCACGCCGACGTCGGTCGCCGCCCGCCAGTCCTCTCGGCGCTTGGCGATGTACCAGTACGCCGACGCCGCCAGCGCCAACTGCCAGGCGTGCTCGGGCGCCCCGCCCGTCGCCGCCGCGCAGACCACCGGCACCAGGTTCGTCCGCTCATCCTCGCACCAGTTCAGCGCGGCCTGGTAGCTCTCGAACCGTACGGGCTCGACCAGGGGCGGCGAGGCCGGATCGAAGTGGGGCCGGTGCGGTTGCAGTACCCGTTCGGCGGCGCTGACCGTGTGCAGGTACCAGTCGAGGAGCCGGCCGAACGCGAGCCGGCGTTCGTCGGCGTTCTCCGGCGCGTCGGCCAGCTCCCTGGCGTACGCGCCGACCAGGTCGTGGAACTGGTAGCGGTCCGGCGCCGGCTGCTGCAGCAGGTTGGCCCGGTGCAGCTCGGCGGCCAGGTCCCTGGCCCGCGGCACGGCGAGGCCGGCGAGCGCCGCCGCCGCGCGGACACCGATGCTCTCCCCCGGGTGCAGGGCCAGCCGCCAGAACAGCTCGGCCGCCGGTGGCGACAGCCAACGGTACGACCAGGAGAAGACGGTGCGGAGGTTGGTGTCGGGGCCGTCGCGCGCTTCGAAGGCGTCCAGCAGGCGGCCCCGACGCAGTTCGTCGAGCAGGTCGTCGAGGGGCCGGTCCGGCAGGTCCAGCGCGCGGGCGGCGACGATACGGATCGCCAGGGGCACGTGGCCGCAGTAGTCCGCGAGCGCCTCCCGCTCGTCGGGCCGGGATCCGCGCAGGCATCCGGCGATCAGGTCCATGGACTCGGCCGGACGCAGCGGCGCGAGCCTCAGCGGCACCGCCTGTTCCCGCACGAGCAGGCCGGAGAGTCGGCGGCGGCTGGTCACGACGACCAGGCCGGTCACGTTTCCGGGCAGCAGCGGCCGGACCTGCGCGGCGTCGTAGGCGTTGTCCAGCACCATCAGCAGCCGGCGACCGTCGGTCAGGCTGCGCATCCGCGCGCACTGGGAGTCGAGGGTGGGCGGCAGGTCCGAGGGCGGCACGCCGAGCGACAGCAGCAGGCGGGGCAGCGCCTCCGCCGGTGTCATCGGGGTGTCACCGGGGCTGAATCCGCGCAGGTCGAGGTACACCTGGCCGTCCGGGAAGGCGTCCCGCCGCAGATGGCCCCAGTGCAGGGCGAGGGCGGTCTTGCCGATCCCGCCCATCCCGTCGACCACGACGATGCCGGGGCGGCCGGTGCGTCGGACGGCGTCGAGCTGGGCGTCGAGCGCGGCCAGTTCGGGCTGCCGGCCGACGAATCCGCCGGGCGCGTGGGGAAGCTCCGCGGGGCGTACGGGCGGATTGTCCGGGGCGCGCCGCGACAGCCGCACGGGAGGCGGGTGCGGGACCGGCGGGACGTCCAGCGGGCGGTCGGCCCGCAGGATCGCGGCCTCCAGCCGCTGCAGTTCCGGGGTGGGATCCAGCCCGAACTCGCCTGCCAGCCGGGCCCGCAGGTCGCGGTAGGTGCGCAGGGCCTCGTCGGTGCGTCCCTCCCGGTGCAGGACCAGCATGAGCTGACCCACCAGCCGTTGCCGGACGGGATGCTCGGCCACCAGTCGGGTCAGCTCGTCCAGCACCTCCCGGGAGCGGCCCAGCCGGATCCGTGCCTCCAGACGATCCTCGACGGCCGTCCACATGGTCTCCCGCAGGCCCACGCACAGCCGGTCCCGCACGGCCGCCGGGGCGACGTCGGCCAGCGGATCGCCCCGCCACAGCGCGAGCGCCAGGTCGAACAACTCGACGGAGCGCTCGCCGTCGGCCTTCCGCGCCCGGGCGACGAGATCGGTGAAGCGATGCACGTCCACGGCGTGCGGATCGACCCGCAGCAGGTAGCCCGCACCCGAGCGCGCGATCTCGGGGCCGGCGCTCCCCGTCGACCCGGTGCCGACCGGATCGACGCCGGCGCGTCGGATGCGGGCGCGCAGCCTGGAGACGAGCGCCTGGAGCGTGCCCCGGGCGGACGGCGGAGGGTCGTACCCCCAGACGAGTTCGACGAGCCGCTCCACCGGGACCGGGTGATTGGGTTCCAGCAGCAGCAGCCCGAGCACCAGACGTTGCTGGCGGCGGGCGCCGAGGTCGACCGGTACGCCGGCGGAGTACGCCTCGACCGAGCCGAGGACCCGGAACTCCACGCGGCCACCACCCCCCGGCCGCCCATTATGGCCCATTCGCGGCAACCGGCCCGCAGGCGGACCGCACGCGGTGGCGGTGGCCCGGTGACCGGCGCGGCGGCGTCGCCCTCGGTGCCAGCCGGCGGAGCGCGGAGCGCGAGGACGTATCCCGGCCGCACGGCTGCGTCGCCGGCTCACCGAGCCGGCGACGCAGCCGTCGACGCCGCCTGTTCCGCCGCACACCGCCCCGGTCGTGGAGACTTACCATCGGCCGCCGACAGCGGGCGCCGTCGGCGGCCGATGGTCAGCTCTGCGGACGTGCCGACGGGACCCGGCGCGTGCCGGCGAACCGGACGGTGCCTCAGGTGCGGGTCCGGAGCGGGGCCCGCCTGCGGCGGGGTCGGGTCACCAGGACGCCTTGCGGACGCCCGGCAACTCGCCGCGCAGGGCCAACTCGCGGAACCGCAGCCGGGACAGGCCGAAACGGGCCAGTACGCCCCGCGGCCGACCGTCGATGACGTCCCGGTTGCGCAGGCGTACGCGGCTGCCGTCCCGTGGCAGCCGGGCGAGTTGCCGGACGGCGTCGTCGCGGACGGCGGAACGGGTGTCGGGGTGGGCGATGACGCGCTTCAGGTCGGCGCGCCGTTCGGCGTGCCGGGCGACGAGTTCCTCGCGGCGCGCCTGCCGGTTGCCGAGGCTGGTGCGCGCCATCAGCGTTCCTCGCGGAAGTCGACGTGCCGGCGCACCAGCGGGTCGTACCTGCGCAGCACCAGCCGGTCGGGGTCGTTGCGGCGGTTCTTGCGGGTGACGTACGTGTAGCCGGTGCCGGCGGTGCTGCGGAGCTTGACCACCGGCCGGAGGTCGGTCCGCCGGGCCATCAGACCTTCACCCCCCGACCGCGCAGGCGCGCGACGACCCTCTCGATGCCGTCGCGGTCGACGGTCTTGAGCGCCCTGGCCGTGAGCGTCAGCCTGACCCACCGCCGCTGTGAGGGCAGCCAGTAGCGGTGGCTCTGCAGGTTGGGGTTCCACCGGCGGCGGGTGCGCCGGTGGGAGTGGGACACGGCGTTGCCGAAGCCGGGCATCGCGCCGGTGACGTCACATCGTCTGGACACAGGGACTCCTCACTCACCACGGTCGAGACCGTAACGATAATCGTTTCCATTTCTACCCGAGCCGCCGGCCGGTCGGCGCGCGGGGTGCTCGACTATCGCCACCCCGGCGAGGGCCCACCCGTGCGGCCCCGCCGACCATCCGCTTAGAATGACAATCGTTTTCAACTAAGTGGAGAGGACCGTCATGTCGACGTCATCCCCCGCGCCGGTCGACACCGGCGCCACGGCAACCGACACCCGCCCCCCGCTGACCGTGCTGGGCGGCTTCTGGCCAGCCGCGACGCACGCGGTCGCCCGGGCCCTGCTCGCCGCGGACCCGTCGCTGGTACTGGTCCGGCACGACCTAACCGAGGTCCACCACGGCACCGTCCATCGCGTGGTGCGCACCGGCGAGGGCATCATGGAGGACGAACGGGTGGCGCTGGCGCACGGCTGCGTCTCCTGCACGCTGCGCGAGGACGTGCTGCCCACCCTCGCCCGACTCGCGCGCGCCCACCCCGACCGGGGCCTGCTGCTGATGCTGCCCGAGGTCGTCGAGCCCGAGGCGGTCGCGGCCGCCTGCGCACACCGCCCGGTCGACGGAGCGGCGATCACCGACCTGGTGCGGATCGACTCCTACGTCACCGTCGTCGCCGTCGAGCACCTGCTCGACGGCCTGGCCAGCACCGACGACCTGAGGACCCTCGGCATCCACGCCGCCGAGAACGACGACCGGGCGCTCGCCGACGTCGTGGTGCGGCAGATCGAGTACGCCGACACGTTGGTCCTGTGGGGAGAGTCCCGGGAGGGGGCGTACGACACCGGTCGCCTCGCGCTGCTGCTGGCGCGGATGGCGCCGTGGGCGGCACAGGTCCGCGTGCACGACGACGTCGTCGATGCCGGCGCGCTCAGCCGACAACTGCGCGACACGCGGCGCCACCGCCCGGAGACGCCCGCCGTGCTGGCCCGTGGCCTGGAGGGGCACATCCTCGGCGTACACGAGCCGCAGCCCGACTGCGGGGTGGTCTCCGCGGTCTTCCGCGCGCGCCGACCCTTCCACCCCGCGCGGCTGCACGACACGCTCGAAGACGTCGGCACCGACGTGCTCCGATCCCGCGGTCACCTCTGGCTCGCCAGCCAGCCCGAGACCGTCGTCGCCTGGGACTTCGCCGGCGGCGGCCTCCGCCTCGGGTCACTCGGCCGCTGGCTGGTCACCCTCCCCCACACCCACTGGGACGACGCTTCCACCCACCGGCAGCTCGCCGCCGCCCTCGACTGGGACCCCTACTACGGGGACCGGCACCAGCACCTGGTCTTCATCGGTCTCGACCTCGACCCGGTCGAGCTGCACCGCGCGCTCAGCGCCTGCCTGCTCACCGACGCCGAACTCGCCGACGGCGAGGACGTCTGGCGACGCTACGACGACCCGTTCGCCGGCTGCTTCCCGCTCGACGCCCGCACCCCCGACGACGGCGCCACCGCGACCGGAGGGGGCGCTCCCGCATAGGACGGGCGGATCGTGCCCCGTGGTCAGCTCGCCGGGGCCAGCGGCTCGTCGACCAGCACGTCACGGGCCTGGCGGGCCAGCAGGAGGTGCTCCGAGCGCCGGGCGAGCTGCTCGCCGAGGCGCGCGTGCCGCTCTGCCTCCGCGTGCCGCCCGGCCGCCCGGTGCGCCGACGCCAGGCCGATGTGGGCGCAGACCTCCGCGCGGCGGTAGCCGATCTCCCGGCTCAGTCGCAGCGCCCGGTGCAGGAGGGCGACGGCGGGCGCCGGCCCGTGCAGACCGAGCGCGATCGCCGCGTGGGTGGTGAGCGACTCGGCCTCCACCCGGCGCCGGCCGATGGCGCGGGCCGTGGCCAGGGACTCCTCGGCGAGGCGCAGCGCCTTGGCGTGGTAGCCGAGATCGGCGTAGGCGGCGGCGAGCTGGTCCAGGTCGGTGGCGGCGCCGTAACGGTTGCCCGTGCGTCGCCGGATCGCCACGGCGCGCGTCAGGTGGACCACGGCCAGGGCCGGCTGGCCCGACGCGCGCAGGGCGACCGCGAGGTTGTGCAGCACGGTGGCGATGTCGTCGTGCGGCTGCGCCGCCGGATCCAGCGAGGTGTACCCGTCCAGCGCCGCCCGCTGCGCGCGTACCGCCTCCACGACCTGGTCGAGTTCGAGCTGGACCACCCCGAGGTTGCCCAGGCAGCTCCACTCGGCGTGCCGGTTGCCCAACTCGCGGTAGCGGGCCAGGGCCCGCGCGTAGCAGGCGCCGGCCTCGGTCAGGTTGCCCTGCTCGCGATGCACGATGCCG
This sequence comes from Micromonospora sp. NPDC047670, assembly GCF_043204915.1. Lineage (NCBI taxonomy): Bacteria > Bacillati > Actinomycetota > Actinomycetes > Micromonosporales > Micromonosporaceae > Micromonospora > Micromonospora sp. NPDC047670. The sequence goes on along the minus strand of NZ_JBIDDA010000028.1, from coordinate 13,756 downwards.
AGATTGTTCAGGATGGACGCCTGCCCGGCCCGGTTGCCGAGGCGCAACTGGATCTCCAGCGCCGTGCTGAACCGCCGCTCGGCGTCGGGATAGTCGGCGCGGCTGGCGGCGAGCGTCGCCAGGCTGAGTTCCATCGCCGCGATGCCCTGGTCGTCGCCGTGGCGGCGGGCCTGGTCCAGGCCCAGCTCGGCCACGTCCCGCCACTCGGCGTGCGCACCGATCTCCTGCAGATGCCCGCGCATCCGGTCGGCCAGGTGCCAGACGAGCTGCGGCGGGCCATGCCGGGCGGCGTGGCGGATCGCCGTCGTCAGGTTGCGGTGCTCGGCGTGGAACCACCGGGCGGGCTCGACCGGCTGCGGGGCGCCGGCCACCGGGGTCAGCCCCGGCGGCGGGGGCAGGAACGTCATCCGGGGATGGCCGCGGCGGGCCAGGGCGTCGGCGGTGGCCAGATAGGAGTGGAGCAGCCGACTGACGGCGGCGGCGCGCTCGCCGGCGGCGTCCTCGGCCCGGGACAGCTCGGCCGCGTACAGGCGGGTCAGGTCGTGCATGACGAAGCGGTCGCCGAGACTCGGGCGCACCAGGTGGTAGGCGGTCAGCGTGCGCAGCAGCGCGTCGGCCTCGGACCAGCCGACGCCCGCCAGCGCGGCCAGGTCGGTGGCGGTGAAGCAGTCCGCCGGCGACGACGCCAGCAGCCGCAGCGCCCGCTGCTCCCGCGCGTCCAGTCGCTGGTAGGACGGCTCGATCGCGGCGCGCATCGTCACCCGTGGGTCGCCGGGGACGGAGAGGCCGGCGAGCCGGTCGCCGTCGCGCAGCCGTCGCAGGTAGTCCCGCGGGTCGGCCTCGCCGGCGGTCGCCAGGTTGGCCGCCGCGATCCGCAGCGCCAGGGGGAGGTATCCGCAGAGCGCGGCGAGGTCGGCGACGGCGTCCGGCGCGACGGTGATCGCGTGTTGGCGCAGGACGGCGGTGAGCAGGTCGGCGGCCTCGTCCGGGTCGAGGGGGCCGAGGTTGACCGCCCGCCCCCCGTGCAGGGCCACCAGGCCGCCGAGCATGCGGCGGCTGGTAACGATCACCGCGCAGCTCGCCGAGCCGGGCAGCAGCGGGGTGACCTGCTCGGCCGTGCCGGCGTCGTCGAGGACGAGGAGAACCCGGCGTTCGGCCAGGGCGGCGCGCAGGGCCGCGGCCCGCGCATCGGTCGTGCCGGGCTGCGCGGCGCCGCGAATGCCGGCGTAGGTGAGCAGTTCGGCCAGGATGTCGTCGGGCCGGGCCGGATCCACCTGCTGTCCGCGCAGGCGGACGAACCACTGGCCGTCGGGGAACAGCTCGCACAACTGGTGGCCGACGTGGACGGCCAGCGCGGACTTGCCCACGCCCGGCGGGCCCGAGACGGCCACCAGCGGCAAGCGCCCCTCGGCGGCGGCGGCGGCGATCGCCCGCCGGACGGACAGCACCGCGTCGGCCCGGCCGTACAGGCTTCCCGGGTCGGCCGGGAGCTGGAACATCGGGTTCACCGGCGGCGCGGGGGCGGCCGGGGCGACGGTGACGGTGGACGCCGGGGGTTGCCAGCGCAGCGCCGGGTCGGACCGGAGCATCGTGGTGTGCAGCTCCCGCAGGGCCGGGGACGGGTCCAGCCCCAGTTCGGTGGCGAGGATCGAGGCGACCTCCTGGTAGGCGTCCAGCGCCTCGGCCTGACGGTCGCCGCGGTAGAGGGCCAGCATCAGCTGCGCCCAGAACCTCTCGCGCAGCGGGCTGCGCCGGGTCGCCTGGCGCAGCCCGGCGATGATCTCGATGTGGTGGCCGAGGGCGAGTTCGGCGTCGAAGTACGCCTCGCTCGCACGGAACCACCGCTCGGTCAGCGCCGGCACGTCCTCGCGGTGCAGCACCTCGGAGACCACGTCCGCCAGCGGATCGCCGCGCCACAGCGTCAGCGCCCGGTGCAGCAGCCGGGCGCGGTCCCCCGGATCGTCGGTCGCGTTCGCCGCCGCCAGCAGCCCGTCGAACCGGGCGAGGTCGAGGCTGTCCGGCGGCAGGTCGATGCGGTAGCCGTTGGCGCCGGTGGCGATGAGCTCGCCGCCGCCCGCGGCGCCGTCGAGCGTGGCGCGCAGTCGCCGGACCAGCGAGTGCAGGGACGCCTTGGCGTGCGTGGGCACCTCGCCGCCCCAGACCCGGTCGACCAGGGCGGACACGCTCACCGGCTCGCCCTGGTTGAGCAGCAGCGTCGCCAGCAGGGCGCGCTGCCGGTTGGCCGGCACTGGCACCACCTGGTCGTCGCGGCTGACGCGCAGCGCGCCGAGCACGGCGAAGTCCCACTCCACGACAGCCCCCAGCGTCGCGTCGGTCGGTCAGGAACCCTGACCGAGGGCGACCGTAACACGACGGTCCGACAACCCCGCCGCCGTGACAATCCGGCCGGGCCCTCGTCGCCGACCGGCCGAAGACCGGCCATTCCGGACACGACGGGTACGCGGTGCCGCTCGAACCGGGTGAGCTGGACCTCGACCGCTTCCACGAGCAGGTGCGACGGCCCGGACGCTGCGCCTCCCAGGTTTGGGTTTGATCGAGTCCGGGGTATGGCATCCGCATCGGCAGTGGCGTTCGACATGATCCCGGTTGGCCACCCCGCTGCCGCCTGCGCCGGCGCGTTCGACACCGACGCAGGCGGCAGCCTGGCGGCGGGTGCCGCAGGTCGGCGGGCGGTTGCCGGTGCACGGGCAGGACCGGCCGGACCAGCCCGGCGCACGACACTTGGAAGCGGAAGGGAAGGCAGGTCACTCGGTGATGAATTCGTCCCTGAGGCCGACGATGTCGAGGACCGCGACGGTGATCCGGGACGGCTGGCGCAGCAGTAGCGCGCAGCCGTTCGAGGCGACCCGCTGGCGCACCGTCAGCAGCGCGGTGACGCCCGCGGCGCAGAAGAAGGTGACCTCGCTCAGGTCGAGCACCAGCACCGGGGGTGGCTGGCCGGCCATCACCGTGTCCACGATGTCGACGAGCAGGCCGACGGTTGCCATGTCGAGTGCTCCCCGGACTTCCACGACCGCCTCCGCGCCGTGCCTGGCGACCGCGAGGGACAGGATCGGCTGGCGGGTGGTCTCCGGCGCGGCCGGATGGGTCGCCTGATGGACGGACATGAGCTGCTCCTCGGCGAGGATGTCGGGACCGGGTTCGCGCCCACTTCCCCTGTCGGCGGACGGCACGGGTCCCGGGCTCATGTCCGAACCCACCTCGACTTTAGCCGCGTCCCGCCGGATCCGCACCCTGCCCAGTCGGCCTCGGCAGCTCGCCGGCGGCGAGAATGCCTGGCGGTCGGCTCAACCGGGGATCATCCCGGGCGGTGGTGCCGGCTCCGGTGGAGCCGAGCGGGCACACGGTTGTTGAGGAGGTAGCGGCGGTGTCCGAGGCTGCTGACTCGTACCTGGCCTCGGCGTACGGCCGGCTGTTGACCCTGCTTGCCGACTCGACCGACGTCGACGCGTTCCTCGACCAGGTCGTCCGGGTCGCGACGGAGGTCATCACCCCGGCTGTGGCCTGCGGACTGACGATGCGCCGGGACGGCGGTGTCTTCACGGTCGCCAGCAGCGACGACCTCGCCGCCCGCGCCGACGAGATCCAGTACGGCGCCGACGAGGGCCCGTGTCTCGCCGCCCTGCGCGGTGGCCAGGTCGTCGAGGTCGTCGACCTCCGCGAGGACGAACGCTGGCGACGCTACCGGGAACACGCGCTCCGGCTCGGCGTCGTCGGCTCGCTGTCGCTGCCGATGACGGTCGGCGGCGAGACCGTCGGCGCCCTGAACCTCTACGCCGCGCGCCCCGCCGCCTTCACCGACACGGCGCGCCGGCACGCCGTGGCGTTCGCCAACCAGGGGGCGGCGGCGCTGGCCGTCATCCTCCGCCAGGCGGACCAGGCCCTCCTGCATCAGCAGCTCACCGACGCCATGGCCTCCCGCAGCGTCATCGACCAGGCCCTCGGGGTGCTGATGGGCCAGCAGCGGTGCACCGCCACGGAGGCCTTCGCCCTGCTTCGGCAGGCGTCGCAGCACCGCAACCGCAAGCTGCGTGACGTGGCCGCGGAGATCATCACCCAGGTCACCGGCGAGTCCCCGCAGCCGGCCCCCGGCTTCGTGGTGCCTCGCCCGCACTCCTGACCGGGGCGGTGGCCGGCCGGCGCCCCGGTGGGGCCGCCACCGCCGACCGGTCCCCGCCCGTCGGGCGGGCGCTCGGGTCCCTCGCCGCGCTGCCCGGCCGGGGATGTGGTTCACCCGCGTGATTTGCGGACCGGAGGGACGGGACCGTCGGACGCGATCCTTCCCCCGGTGCGACAGTCGCCCCGCGCGGGCGCAGCCCGAATTGCCGCGTAGGCAACTTCCAGCTACGGCTTGGCCTGCGCCGCGACATGGCGCACGCTGGGCAGAGGTGCCTCGCCGGCGCCCGGGTTCCGGCGTGACCGAGGCCGGGGCGGTTGGGAACGCAGCCGCCCCGGCCGCCGCCACCCGGCGAGGACGTGCGCCGGCGGGGAGGCGCGGCGCCGATTTGTTCCGGCGGCGCTGCAACCGCCGTGGGTCGACCGCGCGTGTAACCCACGATGAAAGATCTTGCGCGGTCGTCGGCGCCTGCGCCAGGGGCGGGTGGCCACCGTCGCGGTGGTGGCTGCCAGCGGGACCCCGGCTGCCCCTCGCCCGAGTCAGCCGACCGACCGCAACGAACCTCAGGGCTCGCTCGCATCGGCGCGCCCCGCGACCTGGAGTGCCCATGATCCGTGACGCATCGTCGCCACCGACCCTCACCCGCCGCGCCCTGCTGGGGGTGGCGGTGGCCCTGCCGTTGGCCGGATGCGCGAAGGACGAGCGGCCCGCCGCCGCCCCGTCGGTTGCCGCCGGCCCCGCGTCCTCCTCCCCCACCGCCGCCGCGGACGTCCGCCACGAACGCCTGCTCGACCTGGAACGGAAGTTCGGCGCGCGCCTCGGCGTGTACGCCCTCGCCACCGGCACCGGCGCGACCATCGCCCACCGGGCGGACGAACGGTTCGCGTTCTGTTCGACGTTCAAGGGGCTGGCGGCAGCGGCGGTGCTGCACCGCAACCCGCTGTCGCACCTGGACACGGTCGTCAGGTACACCGAACGCGAGCTGATGAAGAGCTCCGCCATCACCCGCCGGCACGTGGCCACGGGAATGACGATCCGTCAACTGTGCGACGCCGCGGTCCGCTACAGCGACGGCACGGCCGGCAACCTCCTGCTCCGCGACCTGGGGGGGCCGGCCGAACTGACGGCGTACACCCGCCGGCTCGGCGACACGGTCACGCGGATGGACCGCATGGAGCCGGAGATCGTGACGGCCATCCCGGGGGACCCGCGCGACACCACCTCTCCCCGGGCCATCGGCACCGACTACCAGAAGATCGTGCTGGGCGACGCCCTGCCGCCCGACAAGCGCGCCTTCCTGCGTGGCCTGCTGGAGCGCAACGCCACCGGCGCGGGCGCCCGACGCATCCGGGCGGGCGTGCCGAAGGGTTGGGCCGTGGCGGACAAGACCGGGACCGGCGACTACGGCACCGTCAACGACATCGCCGTCGTCTGGCCCCCGCAGGCGGCGCCCCTCGTCGTCTCGATCATGTCCAGCAAGGCGACCAGGGACGCCGAGTACGACCAGGCTCTCCTCGCCGAGGCGGCCGCCCACGTCGTGGCGGCACTCACCTGACCCGCACCGGGGCACGACGAGAGGCTCCCGGCGGGCCCGTCGCCGCGGCGACGTCGACGGTGGCGGATCGGCGGGCGGTTGACGTCCGCACCGTGGCTGCGGGAGAGCACCTTGTGGCCAAGGTTTGAATGGTGGTTCAATCCTTGCGTGGTCTACCGGAGCACCGAGCGGGTCAGGGCTCGGCTGAGCGCGTCGCGGGAGCGGATCATCGCCGCCGCGCTGGAGATCATGGCCGCGAGCGGGTACGCCGGCTGCTCCGTCGCCGCCGTCGCCGAACGGGCCGGCGTGGCGACCGGCACCGTCTACCGGCACTTCCCCGCCAAGGCCGACCTGTTCGCCGAGGTGTTCCGCACGGCCTCGCGGCGCGAGGTGGACGCGGTCGCGCGCGCCGCCGCACTGGAGAGCACCGCCGCCGAGCAGGTGTCCGCCGTCGTCGAGACGTTCTCCGGTCGGGCGCTGAAGTCCCCACGGTTGGCGTACGCCCTGCTCGCCGAGCCGGTCGACCCGGCGGTCGACGCCGAGCGGCTCGTCTTCCGCCGCGCGTACGCCGAGCTGATCGCCGGCTACGTCGCGGCGGGCGTGGCCGGCGGCGAGCTGCCCCCGCAGGACCCGGAGCTGACCGCGACCGCGCTGGTCGGCGCCCTCGCGGAGGCCATGGTCGGCCCGCTGGCCGCCGGGGTCGCCGGGCCGGGCACCATCCCCAGCCTGATCACGTTCATCCACCGCGCGCTTGGAGTATCGCCGTGACGACGCACGAGGTCCTCAACCAGGTTCCCCCGCTGGTCGGCTACGACGCGGCGGACGACCCGGCACTGCTCGACGGGCTCGCGCGGGAGGGCGCCGGCTGGGCCGCCGCCGAGCTGCACGAGCTCGGCCGGACCGGCGGCGCCGAGGAGGCGATCGAGCAGGGGCGGCTGGCGAACGAGCACCCGCCGGTCCTGCGCACCCACGACCGCTACGGCCACCGCGTCGACGAGGTGGAGTTCCACCCGGCCTGGCACCAGCTGATGCGCACCGCGGTCACGCACGGACTGCACGCCGCGCCGTGGGCGGACGACCGTCCCGGCGCACACGTGGCGCGGGCGGCCAAGTTCTACACCTGGCGCCCCGACGCCGGGCACGGCTGCCCGATCTCGATGACCTACGCGGCGGTGCCGGCGCTGCGGCACGACCCGGAGTTGGCCGCGCGGTACGAGCCGCTGCTCACCGCCACCACGTACGACTTCGGGCTGCGCCCGCCGCTGGCCAAGCAGGGGCTGCTGGCCGGCATGTCGATGACGGAGAAGCAGGGCGGCTCGGACGTACGCGCCAACGCCACCACCGCCCGCCCCGAGCCGGACGGCACCTACCGGCTCCTCGGGCACAAGTGGTTCACCTCGGCGCCGATGTGCGACGTCTTCCTCACCCTCGCCCAGGCGCCGGGCGGGCTCACCTGTTTCCTCGTCCCACGCGTCCTGCCCGACGGCACGCGCAACCCGATGCGGCTGATGCGCCTGAAGGACAAGCTCGGCAACCGGTCCAACGCCTCGGCGGAGGTCGAGTACGAACACGCGGTTGCCTGGCGGGTCGGGGACGAGGGCCGTGGCGTGCGCACCATCATCGACATGGTCAACCTCACCCGCCTCGACTGCGTCGTCGGCGCGGCGGCCGGGATGCGCCAGGGCGTGCTCACCGCCACCCACCACGCCACCCACCGGCAGGCGTTCGGGCGGTACCTCGTCGACCAGCCGCTGATGCGCAACGTGCTCGCCGACCTCGCCGTCGAATCCGAGGCCGCCACCGTCCTCATGATGCGCCTCGCCGGCGCGACCGACCGGTCCGCGCGCGGTGACGTCGGCGAGACCGCCTTCAAACGGCTCGCCCTCGCCGTCGGCAAGTACTGGGTGTGCAAGCGCTGGCCGGGGCACGCCGCGGAGGCCCTCGAATGCCTCGGCGGCAACGGCTACGTCGAGGAGTCCGGGATGCCGCGGCTGTTCCGGGAGTCCCCGCTGAACTCGATCTGGGAGGGCTCCGGCAACGTCGCCGCGCTGGACGTGCTGCGCGCTCTCGCCAGGGAGCCGCAGGTCATGGAGGCGTTCCGGGCCGAGGTGACCGCCGCCGCCGGCGCCGACGCGCGGCTCGACGCCGCGGTACGCCAGGTGTGGGCCGAACTGTCCGACCACGAGGACCTCGAACTGCGGGCCCGGCGCGTCGTCGAACGGCTCGCGCTGGTCCTGCAGGGCGCGCTGCTGGTGCGACACGGCCACCCCGCCGTCGCCGACGCCTTCTGCGCCTCCCGGCTCACGGGCGACCACGGTCAGGCGTACGGCACGCTGCCGAGGGGTGTCGACTTCGCCGCCATCATCTCCCGCGCCGCGCCCAAGGTGGCCTGAGCCCGACACCCCGGGGCGGGGCGGCTCGGCGCGGACCGGGCGTCGGTGCCGCCGCTAGGCTCGGCCCATGGGAGATCCGTTCCGGGTGCGCATCACCGTCCGCGGCTACGAGCTCGACACCCAGGGCCACCTGAACCAGGCCGTCTACCTGCAGTACGGCGAGCACGCCCGGTGGGAGTGCCTGCGCGCGGCCGGCATCTCGCAGGACCGGCTCCTCGCCGCCGGAGTGGGACCCGTCGCCCTGGAGGTTACCCTGAGCTACCTGCGGGAGTTGCGCGGTGGGGACGAGGTGGACGTGTCCTGCGAGTTCCGCTGGAGCGAGGGCAAGACCTTCCGGATCGAGCAGGGCTACACCCGCGCGGACGGCACCCCGGTCGCGATGCTGACCGGGGTGGGCGGCCTGCTCGACCTGTCCGCCCGGCGGCTGGTGCCCGACCCGCGGGAGCGGTTCCGTGACCTGGCGACCGACCCGGGTCCGATGAACCTCTGAGGCACGGCCCGGACCAGCGGCGGCCGGCAGGGCCTCGCGGGACCGACGGGCCGGGCTACGCCGGCCGTCGCACGGCGTTTCGTTACCCTCGCCCGTGTGAGCGAACGCGTCGGTCCGGCCCACCCTCCCCTGTGGCGCGATCGCCACTTCGGCGCGTACTGGGCGGCGCAGTCGCTCTCCGCCACCGGCGACTCGTTCGCCTACATCGCGGTGCCGCTGCTCGTGCTGCACGCGACCGGGTCGGTCGCCCAGATGGGGCTGCTCACGGCCGTGGCCGGCGCCGCGTCCGTCGGCGCGGGGGTCTTCGGCGGCGTCCTGGTCGACCGGTACGACCGGCGGACCCTGATGATCGCCGCCGACCTGGCCCGGCTGGTGCTCTACGGCCTCATCCCCCTGGCGTGGCTCGGTGGCCCGCAGATCTGGCTGCTCTTCGTCGTCCTGCCGATCTGCGAGGCGGTCGGCATGGTGTTCCAGGTCGCGGCGGTGACCGCGGTGCGCAACCTCGTCGACCGGGACCGGATCACCGAGGCCAACGGGCGCCTGCAGGCCACCTTCGCGGCGGCGGCCGTGGGCGGGCCACTGCTCGCCGGCGTGGTGTCGGCCCGATTCGGCCCCACGGCGGCCATCGCCATCAACGCGGCCAGTTTCGCGCTGTCGGCCGCCGGCCTCTGGCTGGTCCGGCTCCGGCGGCCCACGGAGGGCGAAGGGACCGGCGGCGGCCCGGGACGGGGGACGCGGCTGGCCGAGTTCCTGGCCGGCGCGCGGTTCCTCTGGCGTCAGCCCGTGCTCCGCTCGCTGACCGTGCTGCTGTCGATCTTCATCTTCCTGACGTACGGCCTCACCGACGTGCTGATCTATCACGTCAAGCACGACCTCGGCGGCTCCGACCGCACCATCGGCACGGTGCTCGGCCTGGCGGCGCTGGGCACGATCGCCGGCGCGCTGCTGGTGGCGCCGTTGCGCCGCCGGCGTGGCTTCGGCGTCACCTGGATCGGCGCCGTCTCGATGTCCGGTCTCGCCATCGCCGGCATCGGCGTCGTCGGCACCGTGCCCGGTGTCACCGTGCTGACCGCCGTGTACCTGTGCGGCGTCAGCGTGGGCGGGATCTGCTCGATGTCGCTACGCCAGGAGATCACGCCCGACCACCTGCTCGGCCGGGTCACGTCGGCCTTCTGGAGCACGCACTACGCCCTCGGGCCCGCCGGCGCCGCGGTGCTGACCTGGGCCGCCGGCCGGTACGGCGTCACCGCGGTCACCCTCGCCGCCGGCGCGGGATGCCTCCTGGTCGCGCTCGGCGCCCTGTTCACGCCGATCCGCCACGCCGGGTCGGAGCCCGTCGTCCACCGGTCGGAGCCGGAGCGGGCCACCACCTGAGGTGACGCCGGACGCGCGCCCGACGGCGACCGGCGCCACGACCCGGAGAGCGGCGCGTCCCGGTGCTCTTCCGTTCGGTCCGCGCGCCGACTACGGTCGCGTGCAGACCGCCAGCGTCCACCGAGTCGGCCCGCCCGGTCGTCCACGTCGGACGCGGTGTCCCGACGGAGAGGGGTCGCCGCATGACGATCAGCCACATCAGCGTCGGTCGCGGGCCGCGGAAGGTGCTGGCCCTGCACGGCTGGTTCGGGTCGGCGCAGGGTTGGGGATGGCTGCCCGAACTGATCGACACCGAGCGTTTCACCTGGGCGTTCCTGGACTACCGCGGGTACGGCGCGCGCGCAGGTGTCGCGGGCGACCACAGCATCGCCGAGATCTCCCGTGACGCCCTGGACCTCGCCGACTCCCTCGGCTGGGACGCGTTCTCGGTGGTCGGGCACTCCATGGGCGGCAGCGCCGCCCAGCGGGTGCTCGCCGACGCGCCCGGCCGGGTGGAACGCCTCGTCGGCATCAGTCCGGTCCCGGCCGGCGGGGTGCCGTTCGACCTGCAGAGCTGGGCGCTCTTCGACGGCGCGGTCGCCAACCCCGACAACCGGCGCGCCATCATCGACCTCACCACCGGCAACCGGCTCTCCGGCCGCTGGCTGAACGAGATGGTGCGGTTCTCCCTCGACCACTGCACCCGCGAGGCGTTCGGGGCGTACCTCACCGCCTGGGCGCGTACCGACTTCACCGACGACGTGAAGGGCAATCCGGTGCCGGCACTCGCCGTCGTGGGCGAGCACGACCCGGCGTTGGGCGCCGACGCGATGCGGGAGACCTGGATGCGCCACTATCCGAACGCCCGGCTCGAGGTGCTGGCCAACGCGGGGCACTACGCGATGTACGAGACGCCGGTGCGACTGGTCACGGTGCTGGAGGAGTTCCTCGGGCAGTGAGTGCCGATCCGGCGCCCCTCGTCGATCCCCGCACCTACGTCGGCGGTGTCCCGTACGAGTTGCTCGCCACGCTGCGCGCGGCCGACCCGGTCGTGTGGGTCGACGAGCCGCCGCTGCTCGGGCTGCCCGGCGGACCGGGCTTCTGGCTGGTGCTGCGGCACGCCGACGTGACGGACGTGCTCAAGCGGCCACGGCTCTTCTCGTCCTGGCTCGGCGCCACCCAGATCCGCGACCCGGCCACTCCCGAGGATCTGGGTTACGTGCGACGGATGATGCTCAACATGGACCCGCCGGAGCACGGCCGGCTGCGCCGGCCCGTCGCCCGCTCTTTCACCCCCCGCGCGGTCGCCACGCTGGAGGCGTCGATCCGCGCGAACGCGGTGGCGCTCGTGGAACGCGCGCTCGGCGACGCGGACGAGGGCACCTGCGACTTCGCCCGCGACCTCGCCGCCGACCTGCCGCTGCTCACCCTCGCGGACGTACTCGGGGTGCCGGAGCCCGACCGCTGGCTGCTCTACGACTGGTCGAACCGGGTGATCGGCTTCCAGGATCCGGACCACGCCGTCTCCGCCGCGTTCGACGCGCGGGCCGGCACCGCCGCGGCGCGCGAGGCGCTGCGCCACCGGCCCGCCCCGGACGCCGACGGCCGGATGCCGGATCCGCGCACCCGGGCCGGCATGGCCGACCTGTACGCGTACGCGCACCTCTTGGCCCGGTCGAAGCGCCGCAGCCCGGGGCAGGACGTGATGTCCATCCTGCTGGCCCGGCACGGCGACGAGCGGCTCTCGGTGGAAGAGTTCGAGAACATGTTCTGGCTGTTCGCCGTGGCCGGCAACGAGACGATCCGCAACGGGCTGCCCGGCGCGATGATCGCCCTGCTGGAGCACCCGGCGGAGCTGGCACGACTGCGCCGGGAGCCGGCCCTGTTCGACACCGCCGTCGACGAACTGCTGCGCTGGTGGACGCCGGTGATGCTGTTCCGGCGCACCGCCACGACGGATACCGCGATCGCCGGCGTGCCGGTGCGGGCCGGGGACAAGGTGGTGGTCTCGTTCTCGTCGGCCAACCGCGACGAACGCGTCTTCGCCGACCCCGACCGGCTCGACCTCACCCGCCACCCGAACCCGCACCTCGTCTTCGGCCACGGACCGCACTTCTGTCTCGGCGCCCACCTGGCCCGGTGCCAGCTACGCGCGCTGTTCGAGGCGCTGCTCGCACGCACCGCGAGCGTCGACTACGCGGGCCCGCCCGCGTACCTGCGCTCGAACTTCCAGCGCGGCGTCAAGCGCCTGCCGATCCACTGGCGGCGCCGCTGATCGGCCCGCCGCGCTCCTGCCGCCGCCACCTTACTTTAAACAAACTTTATTGATAACCTCCCGTCCATCGACGAGGAGGAATGCCATGGGACTTCGACGCACGATGCCCGCCCTGCTGGCCGGCGCGACACTGGTCGCCGCCGTCGCGGCACTGCCCGGGGTGGACGGCTTCGCGGCGACGGCGAGCGGCCCGACCACCACGCTGGCCGCCTGCACGGCGCCGGCCTGGGTGGAGGGCACCGCCTATGCCGCCGGCAGCCGGGTCACCTACGCCGGCCGGTCGTACCAGGCGCTGGTGGCACACACTCCGCCGCCCGGCGCCGGCTGGAACCCGGCCGCCACACCCTCGCTCTGGACCGACCTCGGCGCGTGTGACGGCACGCCGTCGCCCACGCCCACCGCCACGTCGTCCCCCTCCCCCATCCCCAGCGCCACGCCCACGCCCACCGGGACGTCCGGTCCACCCGGTCCGGAGACGTGCGCCGGCAAGCCGAAGCCCGGCGGCAAGGTTCTCCAGGGCTACTGGGAGAACTGGGACGGCGCGGCGAACGGCGTCCACCCGCCGCTCGGCTGGATCCCGATCACCGACCCACGGATCCCGGCCCACGGTTACAACGTGATCAACGCGGCGTTCCCGGTGATCCGCGCCGACGGCACCGCGTTGTGGGAGGACGGCATGGACAGCACGGTCAAGGTGCCGACCCCCGCCGAGATGTGTCGGGCCAAGGCGGCCGGGCTGACCATCCTGATGTCGATCGGCGGCGCCACCGCGGGGATCGACCTGAGCTCGGCCGCGGTCGCCGACCGGTTCGTCGCGACCATCGTGCCGATCCTCAAGCGGTACAACTTCGACGGCATCGACATCGACATCGAAACCGGGCTCACCGGCAGCGGGAACATCGCCCAACTCTCCACGTCGCAGGCGAACCTGATCCGCATCATCGACGGGGTGCTCGCGCAGATGCCCCCGTCGTTCGGGCTGACCATGGCGCCGGAGACCGCGTACGTCACCGGCGGCAGCGTCACCTACGGGTCGATCTGGGGCGCGTACCTGCCGATCATCAAGCGGTACGCCGACAACGGCCGGCTCTGGTGGCTGAACATGCAGTACTACAACGGCAGCATGTACGGCTGCTCCGGCGACTCCTACCCGGCCGGCACCGTGCAGGGCTTCACCGCGCAGACCGACTGCCTCAACGCCGGGCTGGTCATCCAGGGCACCACCGTTCGCGTCCCGTACGACAAGCAGGTCCCCGGCCTGCCGGCGCAGCCCGGCGCCGGGGGCGGCCACCTGGCCCCGGCCGCGGTGGCCCAGGCGTGGAACACCTACCAGGGTGGCCTGAAGGGCCTGATGACCTGGTCGCTGAACTGGGACGGGTCGAAGGGCTGGACGTTCGGCGACAACGTCAGGGCCCTCCAGGGCCGCTGACGCGGCCGCCGGGCACCGGACGGGTCCCGGCATCCGCCGACGCCGGGCCGGGGCCGGGGGCGCCCCACACCGCGGGCCCGGCCCCCCCGCCCCCCCCCCCCCCCCCCCCCCCCCCCCCCCCCCGCCCCCCCCCCCCCCCCCCGC
>NZ_JBIDDA010000027.1:0-40217 GCF_043204915.1 Micromonospora sp. NPDC047670 | reverse complement strand
AGTTCGAATCTCGTATCCTCCGCCAAGAGCATCCGACTGAAGATGCAGGTCAGGCCCCGGTTTCGACCGGGGCCTGATGATCTTTAGGGGACTAGCAGGGGAACACGCGCTGGCCGTCCGACCGGACCAGGCGCAGGCGCAGCGCTCGCCCACCATCCGCGAGGCGCTGACGCACGCCGGCCACATAGCCACGCGCCTCAGCCTTGCGCCTCACCTCCTCCAGCTCCACCTGGTGCTGCTCGATCAGCAGCTGCCGCTCGGCCTGAGCCTCCGCCATCGCCTCGGCCACGCCCTGGAGCCGCGCCCGCTCGATGTCGCGCTCGTGCCGCACGTCGGCCGCCTCCATGTCCCGCGCCATCATCTCGACCACCTCGCCGTAGTGGCGGAGTTCGCCCCGCAGCTCCCCCAGCTCCCGTCGGCGGGCGTCATCAGACGCGTGGCTGCGCCAGCCGAGCACGCCTGCGGCCGCCGTGGCAGACAGCAGCGCGGTGGCGATCGTGTGCTCATGGCCAGTCACCCACAGGACCCCGGCCGCGGTAACCGCGACGGCGGCAGTCAGGAGGTAGATCTGCCCCTCGGTGATGGAGCGTCCGATGGTCGGCAGCGACGACTTGTGGCACACGTGGGCTCCTCGGTTCGCAGCGGAGACTAAGCCCACGATGGAACACCAGTTCGACCGACCAGCGAAAGGCCCTGCGTGAGGCGGTCAAATGAGGTCAGCTGACCCGCTGTGATTCAGTGGCGGGTGGGAATCCCGCGTGCTATATGCGCCACCGTCTGTGAGGGGTAGGGCGCGAACCGGAGCCAATTGATCACCGAGCGTGCCGAGGCGGCGCAGGGTAGCAGCTACAGAGCGGAGTGGGCTGGATGGGGGATCTCGCCCATGCCGCCACATTTCACCTTCCTCGCGATTAACCGCGAACACCGCTCGTCCGGTCACAACAATGTCGGAGGGGTGGTGTAACGCCTGGGCGAATCGCGGCACGCGGAGCCGCCTACGGCTCCCGATGCACGTAGTCGTACTGGTCAGCCGGGTATGCGTCCTGCAGTCCATCGGGCCCGGTAACCACCAACATCGGCGTGCCATCGGGGATCCCAAACAATGCCCGCTCATCTGGCGTCGGCATCCGCGCGCTGACTCGCGTGCCAGGCTCTCCGGCGACCTCCTGCTTTGCGGGGTGCGGTCGCACCTGTGTGCCCCAGCCGTGCCGGACGAGGACCAACCCGTCCGCTCGCAGCGCGGCTACCGCTCGTCGCACCGTCGTCCGCCCGAGCCCGAATTCCTGGCCGAGGTGGGTCTCGCTGGGCAGCCGGGAGCCGGGCGGGTATGCGCCCCGGGCGATGCGGTCTCGGATCGCGTCGGCCAGCTGCCGCCACGCCGGAACACCCGACCCCGGATTGATCACGACCAGGACGCTAGGTCGTGGTCGAGGCACATCGACACGTAGGCACGTAGGCATGAGTTGGTCCGCGCACAGCCGTGCTAAGGCCATGGAACGAGGCGAGCATCCATCCGCTCTTGCCGATGAGGCGTACGGTCGGGGTACACGATGTACCCGACCCGGCGAGGTGTCTCATGGTCGACCAGCAGCCCACTCCCGGCCAGCGCGTCGAGCGGCTCCGCCGCGCCGCCGGCCTCTCCCGCGAGCAGCTCGCCGGCCTCGCCGGCCTGAGCCCGACGACCGTGAAGTTCGTGGAGAAGGGCCGACGGTCCCTGACCCTGACGGTCGCCCAGAAGGTAGCGCCGCACCTCGGCGTGCACGACCTCGGTGACCTCTTCGGCCCGACCGTCACCCTCACCCTCGACGGCCGGGCCAGCCACCCCGCCGTCGACGACGTCCGCAAGGCGCTGACCGCCTGGCATATCACGATCGGCGGCGAGCCGGAGCGGCCCGACTACCTGCGCGGTGCCGTCGACTCCGCCTGGCAGACCTGGCACACATCGCGGCATCAGCGCACCGAAGCCGGCACCATCCTGCCCGGCCTGCTCGACGCTACCCAACGCGCCGCCCGCCTCCACGCCGGCGACGACCGGCGGACCAGCCTCGCCCTACTCGCCCAGGCCTACCACCTCGCCCAGGCGTACCTGGCGTGGCACGGCGACCGGGAGCTGTGCTGGCTCACGGTCGACCGAGGCATGGCCGCCGCCCTCGACGCCGACGACCCGCTCGCCATCGCACAGTCCATCTGGTACGCCGCGCACCTGCTCCGCGCAGTCGGCCGCGGCGACGAGGCCCTCGAGCGCCTCCGCGAGGCGCGCGGACTGATTGAGCCGCGGGTCGCCGACGGCGGCGTCGAGTGGGCGGAGATGCTCGCCGACCTACACCTGTGCACCGCGCTGACCCGCGCCCGCACCGGCGACCAAGGCGCGTGGTCGGACTGGGACGCCGCCCGGCAGGTCGTCGAGCGGGCGCTCCCGGACGGCTACGTGGGGCTACGTACCCGCGTGTCCCGGCCGCTCGTTGACGTCTACGCGGTGATGTGCGCCGTCGACCTCGGCGACCCCGACGAGGCGCAGCGCCGCGCCCACGCCCTGGACCCCACGAGCATTCCGTCGACGGAGCGACGCGGCCGCCACTACGTCGAGCTGGCCCGCTCGGCCGACCTCGAGGGAGCGCGCGAGGCGACGCTGCACCTGCTGACGCGGGCGGAGGCGACGTCACCGGAGACGGTGCGCTACTCGCCGGCGGCGCAGGACATGGTCGGTCGGCTCGCCCGGGAGGCGCCGGCGTCGGTTCGTGCCGAGGCCGTCGACCTGGCGCGCCGGGTGCTCGGTACCGAGTAGGTACGCCCTGTCACCGGGTACACCGCGTACCCCTACCCCCCTTCGTGGCTGCTTAGCGTGATGTCACGGTGGCGGCGGGGAGTCGCGCGGCGTACGACGGGGCTGTTCGCCCTGCCGCCACCGCCGAGGCGAGGGAGGGTGAACCCCTTGAACCCCATCATCGGCGCGCTGCGCCGGCTCACGGGCCGGTCCGCCCCGCAGCCCCCGGCCCAGCCGAGCGCCGGCCAGCGCTTCCAGGAGCGCGAGCAGCGGGCCGCGAAGACCCGGCTACTGGATCTGGCCCGGCAACGGCAGTCCGAGTACCGCTATGAACGGCCGGCCCGGTGACCGCCCGGACCATGCCGGCCGCCGGCGACCGCGTATCGGTGCGGCCCGGTGAATGGCAGTCCAGCCCGGGAATCGTCGGGCAGACCTACCACGACATCCGCATCGTGCACATCCACCAGTCCCACGACGCCGTGTGGGCGTGGGTGTACGGCCATGGCATGGAGTGCGCTTGGCCGTCGGCCGACTGTGATCGGCCGTGGTGCTGGGAGCTGCTCGTCGCCGTCGAAGTTCTCGCGGCCACAGCGGCCGGTGACCGGACATGACCAGCATGTACGACGAGGCGAGCCCGTCCATGGTGGCGGCCATCGCCAGCACGATCATCGACCGCCACGACGGCGGCGGAACGTGCGCCGGATGCACGCCGGACGGCTGCGAGGCGCTCGGCTGGGCACGCACGGCCCTGGCCGAGCACCGCGCGGCCCGCGCCGCCCGGCTCGCCCGGCGGCCCCTGGCGACGGGAGTGTGACCCCGCGATGTGCCGGAGCCGAGCCCCGCCGGACCTCGCCGCTAGACTGACCCGGCCCGTGAGCTGCCACGATCCCCGACCGATCAAGGAGAGCAACCGTGCAGGTATCCCAGGCCCTGGACGTGATGGAGGCCCTCCTCCGCGTCGCCGAGCACCCGGACATCGTCGCCGTCGACCGGTACGGCACCGACGTCCAGCCGGGCGGCCAGTCCCCCGCCGGGGTCAAGGCGCTGCACCGGTCCGGGTCCGCCGCACTGCTGTGGGCTGCTGTGCCGCCGCGTGACGCCACGCCGGTGCCGCTGCCCAGCGAGCCGCTGCCACCTCGGTGGCGCGCCGCTCGCATCCTCGTGCTCGCCCACCAACTGCTCGACGTTGCCCGCCCCGACCAGTTCGCCAAGTGGGAGCTGTGCCGTCAGGCTGGCGTCGAGTCGCCGGTCGCCGCCGCGCTCCGGATCACTGCCGCCGACGGGTCGGTGGTGTACCTGCGCGCGACCTCGGCGTCCGGCTCGGCGGCCGAGCCCGAGACCGACCCCCACCCGGACTACCAAATCCCCCAAGGAGTCCGATCATGGCACCAGGCAGTCAGTGCTCCGTCTGCGGAGCGCGTGTTGGCGTAAAGCCCGGCAGTTCCTGCCCGCCGCATCAGGCGATGGGAAGCCGGGGCACCTGCCCCGGATCCGGCCGCCCCACGATGTGATAGCAAGCGGCCCCGCTCCCTGTTGGGTGCGGGGCCGCTTCGCGTCTGTCGCGGGGCTTCAACCTACTGCGGATGCACCCGGCCTCCGCCTCTCATTCGGGGGCAAGTTTGGCGGCTACTGCGGCAAGCAGCTCGGGGGGAAGCCGACGGCGGAGGGTGTCGGCGATGGAGTCGGCGCTGCTCACCTGCACGGTGAACCGGGGGGCGATGAATCCGGCCTTGACCATGGCGGCATGCGCCGATAGTTTGCCGGCCAGCACGTCGGCATGGAGGTCCGGAGCGTCCTTGCGGAGCCGGCGTAGCGCGTATTCCCGCGCCGTACCACGGCCGCCTGCCTGATCCTTGATAGTGATATTATCACTATCTGATCTTGATAGATGCGTTCCGACCGGGTTCTGAAGTGCGCGGTCCAGCAGGTCGACCGCCTCCAGGTCGTCCGCCACCACCCGCCGCAGCAGCTCAACCGTCGCCCCGAGGCCGGCCAGCGGCGGCGTCACGACAAAGTCCACGAACCGGTCGTGCCGGATGTGCTCGCCGCGCTGGGTGACGAACTCGCGCCAGGACTCCTCTGCCAGCACGCGCTTCACCAGGGCGGGAACTGTGCCGAGGGCGTGTTCGCCCTGTCGAAGCGCCGACCCCAGCGCTTCGACGACATTCCCGTTGCGCTTGAGGGCGTTGGTCGTCATAGTCCCAGCCACCGCGCCAGCTCGTCGCGGATCTCCTCCAACTGCTCGACGCTGGCGTGCTTGCGGGCCGGGTAGCCGCGCCGAAGCAGTTCGGTGTTGATCTCCCGCTTGTCCTTGCCGGTGCGGTAGGAGATCTTGCCGACGAGGCTGTCGATCTCGCCACGCAGCACGCGCTCGCGCCGGTGCCGCGGTTCCTCGATGCGAGGGTTGCCGGCAGCCGCGGCGACGCCCGCCGAGGCCGCCTCCTGCATGCGGTCGAGCAGCGGCACGAGGTTCATCGCGAACTGGGTGGGGATGCCGAGCTTTCGGCACTCCGCCTGTGCAGCTTCGACCTTCACGGCCTCGGCCTCCCGTCCGCCGAGGATCGCGCGGTCGAAGATCGCCTCCGACGCGGAGAGCGGCTCCCGGAAGTCGAGAACGCCTTGGCTGGCACCCTCGCCGGCATCGGCGCGGGCCTTCTCCTCCTTGGCCCGGTCAGCTTCAAGCTGGTGGCGCAGTTCCTGCTCGATCTCCCGGGCGTGGTTCATCAGCACGTTGACAGCCGGGATGAACAGGCGAGCATTGAACTCCTCGTCCGGCCGCACGCGGACGAAACGCCCGACGACCTGCCGGAAGAACAGCGGAGTACGGATCTTCGCGGCGTAGACGCCGACGGCCAGGCGGGGGATGTCGACGCCTTCTGACACCATGCGTACCGCGATGATCCATGGTTCGCTGGTGCCGCGGAACCGGTCGATCGCCGCTTTCGCCTCGGGATCGTCGGAGACGACGACCACCGGTCTACGACCGGTGATGTCCTCCAGGAGCTTCGCGTAGGCGTGAGCGTGCCACTTGCGGTCGGCCACGATCAGCCCGGCAGCGTCAGGGATGTCCTGACGTACCTCGTCGAGCGCCTCGGCGGCCTTCCGCAGAAGGACTGGCATCCACTCCTTCTCGGGGTGGTAGACCACGTCGAGGGCTGCGGAGACGTCCTCCTCGAGGAGGTCGGCGCCCAGGGCGGCGGTCTCCACCTTGCCGCAGTCGATCCAGCGGGCTTCGCCATCGTAGGCGTGAAACTCGATGCGACGGCATACACCGTCGGCGACCGCCTCGCCGTACTCGTAGGCGTAGTCGACCTGCACCGTGCCGTTCTCGTTGTAGGCGACGAACGGGATCGGGGAGTTGCTGTCTGCCCGCCACGGTGTGCCCGTAAGCGCCAAGCGGTGGACCGCGTGCTCGACAGCGTTCTTCAGCCCGTCGCCCCACGACCGATTGTCACCAGCGTGGTGTACCTCGTCCATGATGGCGAGGGTCGGGACGCGGGTGGCATGCCGCAGCATGTCGCTACCCACACCCCGGGCGATCTGCGCGTAGGTAACGACGCAGCCCTGGTAACCGGGCTTGGCATAGTCCGCCGTGTCGTTGACAGGCATCAGCGAGATTCCGGCAAGCCCTGCGGCGTCCGCCCACTGCTGGCGCAACGCGTCGGTGGGCACGACAACTGCCACTCTGCGGATGGTGCCCTCGCTGAGCAGCCGCTTGGCGAGCATCAGAGCGAACCGCGTCTTGCCGGCGCCGGGGGTAGCGCAGACGAGGAAGTCCTTCTTGTTGGCGGCGAAGAACTTGTTGGTGGCGCTTTCCTGCCACAGGCGGAGGTTGGACACGGGGGCGGCACCTTTCTGAAGGTTGCAGGTGGGGCAGAGCGCCTGCCCGTTGATGACGTCTGTCGCGCCGCCGCGTGAGTGCGGCGTGCGGTGATCGGCATGCCAGCCCGGCTCGAGCTCGGAGCCACAGTCCGTGCAGTGGCCGTCGGCGGCGAGGTAGAGGGCAGCTCGCTCGCTGCTGTTGAAGCGTCGTCGCGGGTCAGGGGTGGGCCTCATGCGGCTCCTCACGTCAGAACACGGAGGGAGGGCGGCTGGTTGCACGCGGGCAACCGCCAGCGGATCGCAATTCGCAGGTGATCATGTCGTTGGCATATAGACGCAGGTTGCGCTTTACCTGAAAGGGGTTCGCATACCTAACGGGCGTAGACCGTCCGAGATACCTTCCGGCGTCTATGCTCCAGATCACAGCAAGCACATGGGCGGCCGGCGCAGGCCGGCAGTAAGTCGTGGATTGTCAGGTTCCCCAGGTCACCGCAGGGCCACCTTCCTACGGCCCCAGCGACGGACAATCCGCAGCGCGACAGCGCCGCTACCAGCGGCTTCTTGTCAGAAAAGCGCTGGTGGCACTATCGTCGGCGGTGGACAGCACTGTTAGGAGCAGATGCCGTCCGAGTGTCGCTGAGGCGGTACTGAGTCGTGAAAGATGCTGGCGGGACTGGTTGCTGACGCGTCCAGTCCCGCCACTTTCGTTCTGGACGCCAGCGAAGTACGTCATTCCGGCCGGCATCGGCCGTTGCCGAGAAGCTACTCCGCACCACCCCACTCACGCAAGCTCCGATCGTGACACTGCGTGCGTACGGCACGGTTCAGCGCGTTTCGATACCGAACAGCACGCTGCGGCGATTTTCCTAGTGGACACGGATGTCCTGTGTTCGGCGCGTCGGCGTCCGGTGTGGACTCGGCCCGAGCTATCGCTACTTTCTGTAGTCGGCACGAGGGAAGCGCTGTGCCGTTACGCGATTGCTGGTGCATGGCCTGGCACCTGCTGGCAATTCATGGCAAACCATGTGGCGCTAGCGCTGTACGGTTCGCCGGCATCCTGACTACGGCGCGTCACTAGGTGACCGTGGTGGCCGGGCAAGCAACTAAGTCATCGCTGCCGGCGCTGGCCCTGCAACTGCGGCCCCTGGAGACGACGGAGCGCCCCCGTCCAGCCTTCGGGCCGGCGGGGGCGCTGCACGTTGGTCGGCGCCGGACCGGGACGTCACCGGTAGCACCGCGCCGTCGATCTTACCGGCTACCGCCGCGACGGGCCCCGTACAGGCTGTGCGCCGGCGCGGCCGCGATGCCGAGCACACCGAGGCCAGCGAGGGCCAGGTTGACCGCCTCGGCGAAGGTGATGCCGTCGGTGATGAGGGTGACGGCGAGGTTCAGCACGGCCAGCAGCATGGCGATGCCGGTCTTGACCCACGGCCACTGGGGAACGATCGGGACGAGCCACACGCCGCCGGCGGTGGTGACGGCGATGGCGATCTGCACGCCTTCCGGGGCGGTGAGCCGGTTGTCGGTGAGCGCCGCGGCGAGCGCGGTCAGCAGCGCGATGGCCAGCGCGGCCCACGCCTTGCCGTAGGTACGGAGCACGGTCGATCCTCCTCGGATCAGGTGGGGATAGGGGAAGGCCAGGCCCGCTCGTGGGCCTGGCCGATCAGCTGACAGCCGACTGTGCGGGGGCCTGCTGCAGACCAGCGAGCTGTGTCTTGAGGTCGCCAATCTGGCTGGTCAACGCCGTGATCGTGGCTTCCTTGCCGGCGAGTTGGATGCGGAGTTGGTCGCGTTCGGCCTGCACGGCGCGCAGCTCGGCGGACAGGTGCTGCTCGGTGAGCTCCAGCTGCGCGATGCGCGACTCGAGCTCGACGACGCGCCGACGCAGCCGCTCGGCCTCGGCCGACGTTCGAGCCAGGGACTGTCGGGCATCCCGCAACGCCGTCAGGGTGCCGTTCAGGTCAGACTTGACGCTCTGCAGCTCCGTGCGGAGGTCAGTGGTCAGCTCCTGGTAGATGTCCTGGCGGATCCGGTCACCCTCCGCCTGTAGCTGGACCGCCGCGGCCTCGGCCTGCTTGGTCTGCGCTGCGGCGAGGCGCTGCTGGGCGGCCCGGGTCTGCCGGCCGAGGACGTGCGCGACCACCGTGCCGGTGAGTCCGGCGCCGATCACCCCCGCGGCGCTGACCAGCGCGACGACGACGCCGGTCTCCACGTCAGAACTTGCCGCTGTTCAGCCGGCGCTGGACAGCCCGGACCACCGCCGACACCGGTTCCGACATGATGCCGTCCTGCTCGGTGTCGAGGTATCGCTGCAGGGCCCGCACGGTCTTGTACGTGCGGCCGTCCTGGCGGATGCCCTCGCCGTCGACCACCAGGCCAGCGCGGATCTGGGCGTTGAGGTGCCGCTGGACGGCCTTGACCAGCGCGCTGGGCTCGGTGATCCGCCCGTCGACGGGGGTGCCCATGATCTGCTGCCAGCGGGTGATGGTCCTGGTGCCGAGCCGGCCGTCGACGACGAGCTGCGCCGGCTTCGTTGCCGGCGGCTTGGGCGTGGCCGGCTGGCCGGTGCGGTACCGCTCGTAGTCGGCCAGGATCGAGCTGTCGCTGTGCTCGGACCCCGGGATGAACGAGATGTGCAGGTGGTCGTCCGAGCTGTAGACCGCCGTGGACCAACCCCGCTTACGGTTGTAGTGCCGGTGCAGGATGTTCCAGTACTTGACGTGCGGGTACTTGCCGGCACGCAGCTGCTTGGCGAACCACCGCTCGAATCTGGCCGGGTCCGGCACCCTGCCGTCGATGGCGTACACCCAGCCGGCCTTGGGGCTGACCGTCTTGCCGTTCACGATGGTGGAGTGCGTCGAGCGCGACGTGTGGTCACCGGCGTTCTTGAGGTTCCAGTGCCGCCGGTCGCCGACCACGCCGAGGCACACGTAGCCGTCCCGGCTGTTGGCGGTGTAGTGGGCGTACTCGTCCACCACCGGACCCACTGGCCGCCAGGTGGCGTTGCGCCCGTGGTACGGGTCGTACACGGTGCCGCCCTTGATCTCTCCCATGTCAGCCGATCTCCTCGTCCTCGTCGTCGGCCGCCGGGTCGTACGGCAGCTCCACCGGCTGGCGGTCCTCCAGCTCGGCCAGGTCCTGGCCGACGTTGTGGTCGTGGTCGTCGGGGATGGCCGGCATGTCGGCCGCGGCCGCCGCCAGCTCGTCGTCGGTCTTCGGCATGCGTCCTCCTTGTGCAGGGTGGAGCGCCCCGGCGGGTGCCAGGGACGCAAGTCAGGGCATGGAAAAGCCGCCCGGGTGGCCGGGCGGCTGGGTGAGCGTCACGCGGATCGGGGCGGCGGGAACTCGCATCGACAGGACACACTGGACGTCATGACGGACACGACGAGGGGCCGCCGGGCAGCGGTGGGGATGGCCGCGCTCGCTGCGGCCGGGGTGATCGGCGGGGTGACCGCTGTGTCGCTGGTCGGCCAGCAGCAGCGGCCGGCCGAGCAGGTGCGTACCGTTTCCAAGGAGGCGACTACCGCGCCGACGGCAGGCACGCCGGCGACGGCGGAGCAGACACCAGCTGGTCCCGCCGTAGTGCCGTCGGCCAGCTCGCCGGCGACGAGCACCACAGCGGGTGCGGTGAGCGGCCGAACGACGACAAGGAGCGCGACCACAGTGACCGAGCCGACCGCGACCGAGCCGGCCCCGGCCGAGCCGGAGCCGACCCCCACCGAGCCGAGCCCGACGCCGGAGCCGCCGGCCCCGCCGGCCAACACCGGCGGCGACGGCCCGCCCGTGGCCGAGGAGCCGCCGCCGCCGTTCCCGTCGATGAGCTGCCTACCGTATGAGACCGGCCCGCGTTGCGACCCGGCCGCGTCGACCGGCTAGGACTGCTGTGTCCACGAGGCGGTGACCGTCGCCCGCACCGCGCCCGTCCCGGCGGTACGCCGGCCGTCGACGCTGAGGCCCATGATCTCGCCGAAGGCGGCGGCCGGCAGGGCGACCGGGCCGATATCCGTGTAGCCGACGGCAAACCCGACCGCGACCGTGGGGCCGAGCTGGACGCCGTTGCACATCAGCCGCAGCTCGCCGCTCGCCCCCGAGGTGTCCATCGTGTGCCGGAGCCGAACGAACAGTCTGGGTTGCTGACGCGGCACCGCCGTCTCCAGCACCATCGCGAACGTCGTCGACGTCGTGCCGGGCCACTGAGTCCAGTCCGAGCCCGCCCAGGTGACCGGCAGCCACGGCCGCGCGAGGCCCTGACCGCTCACCTCGTCGCTACTGAAGATGATGTTGCCCTCGCGGTCCCAGATCGCCATGATGCCGTGGTACAGGCTCATGGCGACGTAGCCGCCCTCTTCCTCCGTCCGGTACACCACCATGCCCGGCACCGTCGAGCCGTCCGACAGCCCGACTCGCCCGAGCACGATGAGTTCCCTGCCGGTGTGGTCGAGCACCGTCACCTTGCCGTCGTCTTTGACGGTGACGCCGCCGGTGCCGGCCACGGTCAGCCCGCCGGAGCCGATCGTCGCCTTTTCCAACCTGCGGCCGGCTTGCAGCTCGCGGACCTGCCGCTCCAGGTCGGTGATCCGCCGGACGAGCCAGTCGTTACCGGGCGGACGCTGGTCGGACGGGATCACTGGATCACCTCCTGGCCGGCAGCCAGCAGGATCGGCGAGACGGTGCCGGCGCGAGCGTCAAGATCCCAGCCGATGGACCGCGCGACGCCGGTCAGCCCGGACGGGTGCCGGTGCCCGGTCAGCTCGTAACCGATGTCGTCGCCGGTCGTCCAGTCCGAGCCGAGCACCGGGTAGGCGTCCGCGCGGGCGGTGATCGTCAGCACGCGAGCACCCCGCGCCATCAACGCGATCGCCTGCCGGGCGTGCGCGTCGAGGGTGGCCACGCGACTGATGGACGACGACGGGCTGTACCGGTGCTCCCATCGGGGCCAGCCGGCCGCCATCAGCGACTCGTCGCGGGCTGGCCACGACTGCGGCCGTGACTCGCCTTCGCCCGAGCTGGTGGCCACGATGTGGTTGGCGCCGCTGCCGCTGGCGTAGTCCTCGGTGTATTCGTAGCGCGCCTCCGACGCCCCCGCCGACGACACCACCGCCGAGGCGTCGCCGGTGGTGAACACGGCGTTAGGCGCGGCGGCGGCGTGCCCGATCCGCTTGCGCACCCGCAGCGTCTTGGCGACGGCCGTCTCCGTGACGTCCGACCAGTCGACGCCGATGGACCACTCCGGGCCGTCGATCACGCCCATCAGCTCACGCAGCGCGCTGTAGACGGTTTTGTCGTCCTGATCGAAGTAGGTCCGGTCGCGGAGGGTGCCCGTGTCGGGGGCGTCGATCACGAGGTCGATGCCCTCGATGTTGGCGTCGTCCGCGAGGCTCGCGGCGATGAGCGCCTCGTCCGCCTGGACGAACTCGTGATCCCGCACGTACCGACGGTCGAGATAGCCCTCCAGCGATACGCACGCGAGCTGCACCGTGGCAGCGGTGCCGCCCTTGCGGGTGAGGACGATCCCGCCCCACACCGGCCGGCCGGCCAGCACGGCGACGATCATCGACCGGCCCGGCTCGGTCGCCGCCTCCCAGTTCTTCGGCGGCCGGCCGTGCCCGCCACCGATCGGCAGCGCAACCGACGTCGACGTGTACGCGCCGAGCAGGTGGCCGATCGTGCCGCCTGGAATCAGGTCGGGCAGCTCTTCCACGATCCGGCCGGTGACGAGGTCGCAGCCCAGCCAGGTCACGACGGTGCTCACGGTCAGCTCGCCGACTGGTAGGTGCCGGCCAGGTACAGCTCGTCCCCGGACGCCCACACGAACGGGAACGTTGCCTCGGCGGTGCCGAGCGCGCCGGCGGCGCTGCGGGTGCTCACCCGCAGGATGCCCGCGGACCCGGACACGGACATCAGCGCCACGGACGGGTACTGGTTGACGGGGTTGGAGTCGTAGCAGTGCCCATACAGCGCCACGTTGGACATCGCGCGGTCGATCGTCCCTGGCAGACCGCCGAACACCCACCGGCCCGTGCCTGGGGTCGTGGTCGATCCGAAGAACAGCTTCATCACGAAATGCACCGTCCGGCCGATCTTCTTGTACCGGCCGGCGAGGACACCGTTGCCCAGCACCGGGGGGGTGTTCGCCGTCCAGGTCGGGTTGAAGCTCGTCCAGTCTCGGAACACGTCGGGATCTGCGGCTACCTCCCACGCCGAGCCGGTGTCTCGCTCCAGTCGGGTGTTGTCGAGCCGGTCGCGGTAGCGACCCGCCACTCCTGGGGCCAGCGTCGCGTCGAACAGCACCGGCAGGATCCCGCCGGGGCCAACCGTGTACGGCCGCCGGTCGGTGACCACCGGAGCGCCGGCACCCAACCTGGGCACGTCGATGCTGGCCAGCCGGATCGAGCCCGCCGGCAGCCCCGGCTCCGCCGGAGTCGGCGACGCCCCGCCCGCCAGGTACTCCGTGCGGGCCAGCCGCAGCCCCGACGAGTCCTCGTCGTGGTCGTACACCCGAGCGATCACGATGTCCTTGCGCGGGTTGGTGGCGTCGGCCGCCACCAGGGCGTGAGTCTCGGCGGCCGGGATCGCCACCCAGTACGGACCTTGCGGCGTGGACAGGCCCGGGTCGATGCAGCACACCCCCGGCTGCACGGTGATCGTCGACCCCGCCAGCGACACCTGGAGCTGGTTGCCGCCGTGGCGCACACCGCTGCGCGCCCCCATGTTCCGGCCGTCCCACATCAGCGCCAGCGCCATCGCCTGACGCAGCTCGTTCGCTGAGTACGCGGGCGCGCCCGCGTCAGCGTTGATCCACAACGGTTCAGGCATCGTCGTCTCCCATCAGTGCCACGCATCCCGCCAGGTCACCGACGCCCTGGCGTCGGTGTTGTAGAGCGCGGCGTTGAAAGCCACCTCGTGAATGCCGGACGGCAGCACCGGCCAGCCGGCGCCCTCGGCCGTCGTCAGGCCCCGCCGCGAGGCCGTGCCGTTGGCATAGACCGTGCGGGCGGCCGTGTCGACGTCGAGCCACTGCCCGGCCTCCAGCGTCAGCCACACCCGCACGATGGCCGTGCCGGCCGGAGTCAGCAGGCTCACTCGCGGCTCGACCACCGGCCCGTCGATCCGCAGCCGCAGGCCGGTCGGCTTGGTGCCAGCGTTGGCGATCAGTGCCCGGCCGGAGGTCACCGTCGCCGGCACCGTCGCCGGCAGCGTCATCGGCACCGTCAGCCCACCGACGGTCGACGGCAGCTCCAGCGTCACCGTTTGCTCCACGCCGGAGTACACGGTCGGGTCGGTCGCCACGAACGCCGCCTGCACGTAGACGTGCCCGTCGACGTGCCGGGACTCCGGGTCCACCAGGCGGGGACGGCCCCGCATCAGGTACTCCGTGCCGCCCATCACGAACCGCAGGTCCACATCGACGCTGCTCGGGGCGAAAGCGGCCAGCAGGTGGGACATGAGCTGGACGTAGTCGGCCGCGCCGGCGGCCATCACGACCAGGCGCATCGGGACCGTGACCTGCTCGGCCCACTCGGCGCCAGACCACGATCCGTCCGACCACGCCCGCGCCCCGCCCTGATCGGCACGGACCTCCCGTTTGAACGGGTTGAAGTGCGACCCCTTGACGAACCGGTACGGCGTTCCCGGCCCGATGACGAGGTCACGCAGCTGCACCTGCCCCTCGGCCAGTGCCATCAAGAAACTCCGAACATGGCGAGCTCCTCCTGCACCTGGCGCAGCGAGAACCGGTCGGTGAACGCCTTCACGATCAACTGCTCCACGGTGATGCCGCGGCCGCCGCCGGCGTCGCGCACGGCGGCGGCGATCATGTCGGCGAGCACGGACAGCGGCGCGACCGCCTCGTCCTCGCCGCCCTCGGCGATGTTGGCGAGGATGCCGCCCGGGCGGGCCCGCGCCACGCCACCGTCGGCCAGGCGCGGGATGTCCGGGATGATGTCGTCGACGTGGAAGCCCATCCCGCCGATGCCGGGTACCCAGTCGGGCACCCGGATGTTGATCCAGAAGTCCAGCCGGTTCCAGGCGTCGATCAGTTTGTTGATGCCGCCCTTGGCTGTCGCGACGATCCCGTCGAACATGCCCCGCGCGGCGGACGTGATCTTGCCCGGCAGGCCCTTGACGAAGCTCACGATGGACGTGAACCGGTCGACGACGAAGTCCTTGGCGGATCCGACCCAGCCACGCACCTTTTCGAAGATCAACTTCCAGCCGTTGAAGCTGTTCTGGACCTGCTGCCACAGCCACTTCGCCACCGAGACGACCGCGTTGAAGGTCGGCTTTGTGACGTTTTGGTACCACCAGGTGATGATCGAGGCGACCCACTTGACGGCGACGACGATGCCGTCGAACGCCGGCTTCAGCGCCTTCTCCCACATCCACTTGCCGGCGTCGGCGACGGCCCGCAGCGCCGCCTGGACGATGTTGCGGAACGTCTCCGAGTTCTTGTAGGCGAGCACCACCGCGGCGACCAGGGCGACGATGGCGATGATGATCAACCCGAGCGGGTTGGCGGCCAGGGCGGCGTTGAGGATCCACTGCCCGGCCGCCCATGCCTTGGTGGCGACGTTCGCGGCGATCGCGGCCGTGCGGCTGGCGACCGTCGCGGTAACGTTGCGCAGCTTGGCCAGGATGCCGCCGTTGGTCGCGGCGGTCTCGGCCACCGCAGCGCCGGTCGCTGCCCGCGTCGCCGCGGTGTTCGCCGTCAGCGCCGCGGTGTGCGCGGTGAGCGCGGAGCGCAGCCCGAACGTGGCGGTGGCTTCGGCCGCGCGGATCGGCAGGCTGGCCACCGCGGCGATGTTCGCGCCGGTCTGGGCGACCCGGGACGCGGCCCAGAGACCGATCAGGACCGGGAGCGCGTCGACGAGCAGATCGACGTTGTCGGCGAGGAACCCGATGATCGGGCCGGTCAGTGAGAACGCGTCGTGGACCGCCCCGCCCTCCCGGGCGGCCTCGGCGAGCACCGGGCCGAGCCGGGCGGCGTTGTCCACCAGGGTCGGCAGGGACTCGATCAGCGAGTTACCGACGTCCCGGATCGTGGTGAGCACGGTCGAGATCCGCTCCTGCCCCTCGGCGGAGTTGAGGAACTCGCGCAGCCGGCGGGTGCCGGACTCCAGGCCGGCGAGCATGTCCCCGCCCGCCTCAGCGCCGCCGCCGCGAAGGATCGCCCCGACGATGCCGACCACGTTGGCGCCGATCGCGCCGAGCTGCCGCAGCACCTCCAGGCCGCCACGCAGCCACTGCTCCAGCTGCCCTGACTCCCGGGCCGCGGCCACCCACCGCTCGAATCGCTCGGCGAGGTTGAGCACGCCGCCGCCGAGGTCAGGCAGCACGGTGGAGCCGACCGCCCCGATGCTGATCAGCGCCGAGACGATCGGCGCGACCGCCTGGGCCAGCCGGTCCCCGGCGACCGCGGCGTTGCCGAGGGTCGTGTCGACGTCCCGCACCGCCTGGCGCGACTGGACGACGCCCAGGGACTCGCGGATCGCCCGGTTCCACGCGTCGCCGAACTGGCCGAGCCGCGTGGTGGCCACCGGCAGATACGTGCGCGAGAGGGCGTCGACCTGCCCGGCGACGCCGGCCCACACCCGCTGCTGCACCTGGCGCTGCACGTCCTGCCACGCCGGCGCGATCCGGCGCAGCGTGTCGACGAGGGACCGGGCGGAGGGGGCGAGCTTCGCGTACGCCTCCTGTTGCTTAGAGATCGCGCCGGCGGCCCGGGTGGAGGCCTCCTGCTCGGCGTCGGCGGCGTCCTTCTTGGCCTGCTCCACGCCGCGGGCCGCGTCGGCCTGCCGCTGCAGCGCGTCCTGCACCTGGCGGCTGCCCTCCACCCCGACCCGCGCGGCCTCGGCCTGCTCGGCGGCCAGCTCGGCGTGCCGGGCCGTGGCCTCGCGGGCCGCGTGCTGCTGCTCCCGCAGCGCCAGCTCGGCCTCGCGGACCCGGTCGGCGGCGCCCTCCTCGCCCTTGGCGGCCGCGGCCCGCGCTGCGGCGAGTTCCTCTTCCGCCTCGGTGACGTTGAGCTTGGCCCGCTCTTCGGCCAGCGCGGCGCCCTCGACGTCCATGGCGAGGGCGGCGATCCGCTCGGCCTCCTCGCGGCGGGCGTCGTTGAGGTCACGGGTGGCGCGGGTCAGGTCCCGCTGGGCGTCGGCGATGCGCCGCTGCCCCGCCTCGTAGGCGCGCATCGCCGCCCGCGCCGCGGCCGCGCCACCGCCGCCGCTGCCGCCGGCGGAGTCGCTCAGCGCGTCGGTCAGGTGCGCGGTGGCCATGGCGAGGACCCCGACGGACACGGCGGCGGCCGCCATCGCCGCCGGCAGCGCCAGGACCGACCCCCCGGCCCGGGACACCGCGGCCGCCAGCGCGAGGGCCTGCGCCCCCGCGTATGCCAGCCCGCCACCGAACGCCACCACCCCGCCGACCGCGAACGCGGCCTGCAGGACGGTGCGAACCCGGTTGGCGCCGCGCTCGACGCCGCCGGCGAAGTTCCGGCCGGCCCGCTCACCCGAGCGGGTCGCGACCGACTCCAGCCGGGACAGCACCCCCTCCAGCCGGGACACCACCCGCTGCAGCGACGAGGTCAGCTCCCGCTCGGTCTGGCCGCCGAACTTGGTGGTGTCCGGGCGGACCCGGATCAGCCCCTCCCCGATGACTCTGGCCACCCCGGATCACCCCCCTTCGGTTACTGGATGGCGGCCGCGAACGCGGCCACCTCGGCCCGACGTCGCTCAGCCCTCGACGTCGCCGCATCCCCGGCATCGCTGGTGTCGCCGGTGGGTTCGGCGAGCGCCTCGCCGAGCGGGTCATGCTGTCCGCCCAGCGCGGACAGCAGCTGGCCCCGGGCCATCCACTCGTCGCACAGGCCGTGCAGCAGCGGCAGCGCCTCCTGAGGCGTCAGCCGAAGGAGGTCACGCCCCGGGTCTGGTTGGCGTGCCAGTCCGCGAACTCCTGCGGGCTCATCGCCGCGAAGTCCGGCGGCGCCGGCGTCGGCTGTAGCACCACCCCCCGCTGCGGCCCAGACAGCGAGACGACCTTCGACGTAGCCCCAGTGCTCGACGGCCCACTCGCAGATGGAGAGGGCCGTGACGTAGGGCGGTCGGTGAGGTCCTCCACGATCCCTTCCATGACGTCGTTGAGGACGTCCTGGTCGATCGCGTTGTCGCGCACGTAGGTGCGGAACCGCTCGTACTCGTCGACGCCGAGCGCGCCGGCGTAGAAGTCCGCCAGCGCGCTGACGGCGGCCGGGTCGACGGTCTTGACGCGGCGTTTGGTGAGCTTGAGCAGCTCGCACAGGTCGAGCAGCTGCATCTCACCCATCACCCGGAACTGCTCCCCGTCCAACACGAAGGACGGGAAGACGTCGAGCAGCTGGTCGACCAGCTGCGCCCGAGCGGCGCGCTGGTCCTCGTCGACGTCGGCCGGCAGCGGCTGCGCCTCCAGCTGCGCCAGGGCCTGGCGGGCCCGCACGGTGCTGGTGCCCACCCACGCCAGCAGACCGGTCGGGTCGTCGACGGCCGGGGCGGCGGCCGCGGCGCGGCGGGCGGCTGAGGTGTACTCCCTACTCATCGGCGTCACGCCCGCGCCGGCGCGGCGAGGATCGACTTGAACGGCAGGGTGCCCGCGTCGGGCTTGGCGAGGATGAACTCGGTGCCGAGCTGGACCGCCTCGCTGCCCTTCTTGCGGTCCAGCTCGACGTTGCCGCCCTGCAGGCACTCGCGGAACACCCACCGCTCGGTGCCGTCCTCGGACTCGAAGCCGAGCATCACCCGCACCTCCTCGCCGGGGGCGTGCGGCTCGAACGTCACGATTCCGGTGCCGGTGGTGATGGTGCCGCCGTTCATCGCGGTCTTGAGGTTGCTCGCGGTCAGCTGCAGCAGCGCAAACGCGACCTTGAGGTTGCGGCCGTTGATCGCCACGTGGATCGGGTCGATCTCCTCAGCGGGCACCACCGTCCCGGTCTCGATCTCGTAGCTGAACTTCGAGCCCTCGACGGTGTAGCCCATGTCCGAGAACGCCGGATCCCACGGCGAGGTCAGGTCGGTCGGCTCCGGCGACCCGAGCGGGCCGAGCTTGAGCAGGCCCGGCCCCAGGGCGAGCTGGCCCTTGTGTCGTTGCGGCATGAACGCCTCTCCTTCGATTCACAGGAACACGTAGCGGTCCAGCGCGTCGGCCATGAAGCGCCGCGCTGGCAGGTCCTTGGTGCCGCCGTCCTGAAACGACATGTAGAAATGATCTTGGTCCCATGCGACGTCAGTGTGCGGGCCGCCCGGGCCGGTGCCCGGCCAGGCGTCGATCGACGCCGCGCCCTCGCCGGTACGCCGCGGCGCCAAACTCCGGGCCACCGCGGCGACGCCCCGCCCGGCCTCCCGGGTCGCCTCCGATGCCTCGGCGCTCTCGGCCAGAAGCTGCACTTCGGCCGGGTCGACCCAGACCCGGACCAGCTCGACCGGCACCGCTGGCTACTCGCCGTCGCCCGGCGGCCGGACCCCGTGCTCCCAGCCGTTGCGGGCCACGTTGCCGACCGGCACCCGGTCGCCGGGCAGATGCGCCCGCGCCCCGCCAGCGAGGTACAGCGCCTCGGTGGCGATGACGTACCCGGCGCCGGGCAGCTGCGCGGCCGCGGCCGCGCGGGCGGCGTCCAGGGCGGCCTGCGCGTCGACCACCCGCCGCTGCGCCTGGTCGTGCTCGTCGACGTCCCCGGCCGGCTCGTCGACGCCGTCGGCCGGCGAGGCCTGCGTGGTGAGGACCGCCGGTCCGGCGTGCGGGTGCTCCAGCACGCAGTCCGGGTGCGTGCAGCCCGGCTCGGTGGCCACCGGCCCCTGCGGGACCTCGTCGACGGCCGCAGCCTCGGCCGCGGGGGGCTTCTGCCGCGCCATCACGCACCCACCTTCCACGCGCCGAAGGACAGCCCGACGTGCGTGGAGTACGTCAGGGTGACCAGGCCGGCGGCATCGCCGAACACGTCGGCCGGCCACGGGCCCCGCACCGCGTACCCGCCGGCCGGGACGACGATTTCCAGGTCCGCGATCGCCAGTCCGCGCACGGTGCCCGGCGTCGCCACGGTCACGGTGATCGGCGCGCCGGACGTGTTCTCCATGTACAGCCACACGTCGCGGCCGGCGGTGAACTTGTCCCCGCCGGCGCTGGCCGCGTTCGGGGACAGGTCGGTTACGTTCGCCGCGCGGCCGATCACCCCCACACCTACTGTCGCCACAAGATCCTCCTTGGATCAGTCGAGGTAGTACTGGCAGGTGGCCTGGTAGGCCACGATGCTGGTCACGGCGTCGTCGTCGGCGGCGTAGTCCGCGGTGCCGCCGGACATCTGCAGGTACGTGTAGCCGCCGGCCAGCTCCGGCTGATCAGCCAGCAGCGTCTCGACGACCTCCCCGATCTCCAGGCACCGGGCGTCGGTGTCGGCGACGTCGGCGCCGGGACGGCTCACCCGGATGTAGAGGCCGATGGTGGCGGTCTCCAGCCAGAGTTCGCCGCGGCCGTCGTGGCCGGCCGAGGCGCGCGTCCAGCGCACGCCGCCCCCGTAGAGGCACTCCCGCTCGGCGGTGCGGGCGGGCCAGGCGTAGGCCACCTGCAGCCCGGCCAGCGGCAGACCCGGCTCGGTCTGGGTGGCCAGGCGGTGGAACAGGGCCCGCTTGCACAGCAGCGCCTCGGTCCTCACCGGCGGCCGCCGTGATACAGCGAGTGCCACTGCGGGTCGAAGTCCAGCGTCCGGCTCGCCGGCGCGGGCCCGCCGCCGGACCCGCTGTCGGACACCCGGCGGGAGTACCGGGCGTACGCGGCGTCGACCTCAGGGATGCCGGTCTGGTACTTGTCGGGCAGGGACAGGCGGTAGGTGCCCATGTCCTGGATCGTGAAGCTGACCGCGCGGTCGGGGACCTGCCGCTTGTCGAAGTTCAGCCGGTCCCGGAAGCGGGTGAGCGCGGCGCGTACCAGGTCGGCCGGGGCGGCGTCGGCACCGTACTCATACTCGACGACCACGTTGCCGTCGCCGGCGGTCCACGCCGTCCCGTCGGTGCGCCGCAGCGTCCCGCCCGGCCGCATCGCCAGGGCGGCCAGCTGCTCGCCGGTCAGCGGCACGGCCGGCTGCCCGTAGCGGGGCGCGATCGACGCCGCGCGGATGCTGCGCACGCCCCGCATGAGCACGCCGCCGCGCCACTCGTCGCCGCCGGTGGGCAGGATCAGGTCGGTGCTGCCGCTGCCGTCGAGGACCACGCGCCGGTACCGGGGCACCCACGCCTGGTCGCAGATCCACTCGCATTCCTGCTCGACCTCGGTGCGGGCCCGTGCCAGGTCGGCGGTCGGGTACTTCGTGGTGTCCCGCAGCGACGGGTCCGAGGCGCGGCCCTGCCGCAGGCTGAACAGGAACCCCCCGACGATCTCGACCTGGTCGCGCTCGACGACGACGGCGCCGCTAACCGTGCCGGACCAGGCGACGTCGAGCAGGGTCAGCGAGGCCTGCGCCGGCATCGGGTAGGTGTACGCGCCGGAGTCCGGGTCGCGGGTCGCGGCGCCGGTGAACGCGACCAGGCCGTCCGGTCCGGTGGCGGTCACCGTCACCTCGCCGGCGTCGACCGCGTCCTCGCCGACGCCCTCGAAGATGTGCGTCAGGGTCGCCGCGGCGGTGCGGGCGACCCGGGTCAGCGTGCCCATCAGCCGATCCGGACCGATCCCTCGACCGTGCCGGAGACGACCTCGACGTACACGCCGCGGGCGGCCCGCAGCCCGCCGTCGCCGTACCAGGCGCTGACCGACGCGCCAGCTGGCACGGCGACGGTGTCCAGCAGGGTGCCCGACGCGGCGGAGTCGTGGTCCCAGATCCGCACCGTCGCCGCGGCGGTGGCGCTGATGCTGTACCCGCGGTAGACGGCGGGGCCGGCGGCGATGACCTGCCCTGCCCCGGTCAGCGCCACCGGCGTCGCGCCGACCATCATCGGATCCGCAGCTTGATCTGCACCAGGCCGGCCGGGACGGCCAGGCCGGTGCCGGTGTGCGTGAAGTGGGCGGTCAGCACGTCTCCCGCGGCCGGCATCAGGGTCTCGTTCGAGCCCGCTTGCGCCAGTACCTCCGGGACGTTGGCCATGCCGTTGCCCGCGTTGTACGCCCGCGAGGCGATCGCGATGTTGCCGGCGCCGGCCTGCCGGTTGCGGACGGTCAGGGTCGCGTAGTTGGAGGCGTTGGCGGCCATCGCCGCGCTGGGGATCCACAGGATCTCGGTGATCAGGGCGGCGAACGGCAGCCGGATGATCGGTACCTCCACCGCGGTGCCGGCGGCGGTCGGCGGAACGGTGACGCCGTAGGTGATGTCACCGCGCAGCTCGTCGAACTTGACGGTCATGGTCGTGCGCTCCTCGGGCTCGGCGTGGAAGGTGGCCAGGGGTGAGACCGCGCCGGAGCCCGGTGGTCGGGGCCCCGGCGCGGCGGGTCAGGCGTTGGCGCCGCGGTAGAAGCCGCGGTGGTCCAGCGGGGTGCCGCTGTAGACGTGGCGGATCTTGTACGTGTACTTGTCCGCGTTGAACATCGACCCGGTATTCGCGTCGGCCTGCGTGAACAGCTCCGGCTCCTGGCGACCCTGGTAGAAGCCGACCTCCAGCAGCGGGCACATGTTCGGGTCCGCCGCGAGGAACCAGTCGTTGGTGTCGGTCCAGTAGTCCAGGACCTCGAAGTCCATCCCCCGGTGCAGGTTCGGCACCG
This sequence comes from Micromonospora sp. NPDC047670, assembly GCF_043204915.1. NCBI lineage: Bacteria > Bacillati > Actinomycetota > Actinomycetes > Micromonosporales > Micromonosporaceae > Micromonospora > Micromonospora sp. NPDC047670. Next base: position 17,929 of record NZ_JBIDDA010000027.1, on the reverse strand, counting down.
TGGCGTCGGACGTGCCGGTGACCGCGACCGCGCTGGTGGTGAGCTGGAAGGCGACCTCCTCCAGTTCGGCCGGCACCACGATCAGCTTGGGCGTCAGGGACAGGATGTTGTTGGTGTCGCCATAGGCGGCCTGCTTGCGCATCTTCCGCCGGCCCACGCCCAGGCCGGTGCTGTTGAGCACCGCCGGGTTGTCGGTGTTGGCGTGGCTGGCGTGGAACAGCGCGGTGCTGTCGTAGGTGCAGACCACGTTGGTGATCAGCGTGTCCCAGACGAACCGGTACAGGGTGATGGCGGCGGCCAGGCCCAGCAGCCGGGGGATGTTGCGGATGGCGCCGATGTCGTCGTTGGCGATCATCTCGATCGTCAGGTCGTCGGTGCCACCCCGCTTGATCACCCGGTAGACCGCCTCTTCGTCCCCGGGCGAGGGCAGCGGCTGGTAGGGGGCGCCCTCGGGCACCACCGGCAGGGTGCCGTACCCGCCGATGCGGGTGCGCTTCTGCTCGCGGAAGTCGCTGACCGGCACCACGTCCGACACGACCTTGCGCCAGCTCTGCAGCGACGGCTGCGAGTACAGCTTGATCATGCGGCGGGTGATCGAGTCGCCCAGCGCCTGCGCCCAGCTCGTCGACGTCATCGACTCGCTGCCGCGCACCGCGCTGTCGAATCCGGCGCCGAAGCACTCGCGGAGGATCTTGCGGTTGATGTCCTCGCCCCAGGCCTGCGGCCGGTAGCCGGTGACGTCGAGGTACGCCTCCTTGAAGCTGCGGTACCCCTTGGAGTAGTCGCCGTCGAAGAACGCGTCCAGCGCGGCCGCCTTCTTCTCCTGGGATTCCTTGGTCACCTGCACCGGGCCGACGGTGGCCGCGCCGACCAGGCCAGCGCGCTCGACGACGGCCAGGCCCGCCTTGATCGAAGCCACCTGCGCGTCGACGACGCTTTCGGTGATCTGGTCGGGCAGCGCGGCGGTGACCGACTCGACCACCGCGATCGGCAGGCCAGCGGCCTCGACCTTGTGGCGGATCATCAGCTGGCCGAGGAACGATGTCTTCGACTGGCCGGCCTCCACCGCCCGCTGCACGCTTTCCGTGGCGCCCGCCGTGGTGGCCTGGGCAGCGGTCGCGCCGGCGTCCGCAGTGCCGGCTGCGCCGCTGGTCGCCGTAGTGGCGGCCTGGTCGCCGCCGTTGGTGCCGGCCCGGGCCAGGCCGGCGGCAGCGAGCTGCTCCGGGCTGGCGTCCTTGAGCGCGGCGAGCACGGCGTCCGTGCTCAGTGGTGCGGTCACGGTCTCCTCCTTCGTGGTGTGTCCGGAGGGCTCCGTGCCCGCCCGGTCGGTGATGTCGGTGGTGCCGCCGGCGACCATGCGGGTCGCCATGCCGCCAGCGGCGGGATCGGCGACCAGGTCGGCGGAGAGCACCCGCACGATCGCTGTGGCCTCCTCCACCCGCTGGCCGCCCTCGGTGATCGGCTTCCACGTGGCCAGCACGTCGTGGCTGATGCCGACCAGGGGCCGCAGGCCGGCCTCCTGGGACGCCAGAGCGGCGTCCAGGGCCTCGGCGGCGTGCGTGGCGCTGGGCAGCAGGTGCAGGTCGGCGTAGAGGCCGTCCGCCTCGGCCGCCACGTTGCGGTACGAACCGACCAGGCCGGCGATCGTCGACGTGCGCAGCTCGTCCTCGGTGCGGTGGTGGTCGTAGGCCTGCGCGCCCTCGTACAGCGGCGCTGCGGCCGCCAGGATCGGCTGCGGGTACCGGCGCCGGTTCTTGCTTTCGCCGGCGGCGATGATGCGGACGCGGAAGATGCGGCCGCCGGCTGCGTCGGTGCCCTTGGCCTCGACCACCCGGCCGGGCACCCGGTCCGGGTGGGTGCTCTCGCTCACTGCTGTCTCCGTCCTCAAGTTCGCCGCCGCGCCAGCGAGCGGCACCGCCGTCCAGACCGGCCCGTGGGTCCACGTGACGGCGTCGAACCGGACCGAGGTGGGCGGCACCGGGTCCGGGGTCGGCTCGTCGGGCCCGGTGAGGTAGGTCAGGGTCAGGTGCGGCGTGTAGCCGCGCTCGCCGGCGACGGGCAGGCCTGCGGCGGCCAGCTGCTGCACCAGGTCCTGACGCAGCTCGGCCAGGCCGGGCACGTCCACCGGCGCCCACACAGGCACGCCGTCGTCACCGGGTGGGAACTGGCCGAGGCCGCCGAGCTGGCCGGCCAGCGGCGGGTGCGCGGCCGCCACCGCCGCGGTGATGTCGGCGACCTGGGCGCGCTGGGCGTCGGTCAGCTCCTTGCCGAGATAGACCAGGGTGACGTGCAGCTCGCCGGCCGGCAGGCCGCCGGGCACGGCGAGCTGCTCGGCGACGTCGTCGGGCAGGTCGAGGCAGACCATGCAGGACCCGACCGACACGGTCGTGGTCGCCTCGGTAACCCGCCGCGGCGGTGGCTGCGGCTCGGCCTGGCTGACCTCCCGGACGCGGGCCGGCTCGTCCGGCGGTGCCCCGTCCGGGCCGGCCGGCGCCGCGTCGTCGACGTCGGTCATGCCTTGGTCAGGCGCTCCAGCGCCTCGACCAGCGTGCTGCGCGGCTTCTCCCGGTCGTTCTCGGCGTCCAGGGCGGCCTGGGCGCGCTGCGGGTCGCCGCCGACCCACTGGAGCACGACGTCGAGGCTGCCGTCGGGGACCTGGTCGCCGTCCGGACCCGGGCGGCTGGTCTGCTCCGCCGGCGTGCCCGGTCCGGCGGGCGTGGCCGGCGGGGTCGGCGGGGCCGGGGCGTCGGCGCGGTCGTCGACGAGCCGCCCGCGGTCGTCGACGAGCGTGCGCTGACCGTCGTGGGTGGTGACGGCGTACCTGCCGTCGACGCGGTCGACGGCGAGGATCTCGCGGACCTTCATGCCCAGCGCCTGGGCGGCCTGCTCACGAGACAGGGACATGGCTCCTCCGCAACGGGTGAGGTGGGTGACGGGCCCTGTTCGGGCCAGGACGCACGAACGCCCCCCGGCGGTGCCGGGAGGCGTTCGGTGAAAAGAGAGGGCGGGTGGGGCTACCTGTCGACGCCCATGATCCGATCGGCGCGGCGGACGAACTCCTCGGTCGCCGCGGCGTCGGCGTCGACGTCGACGTGGTGCTGGTTGTAGTCGCTGTCCTGCGGCCGGTTGTCCGGGTCGAACGGCGTGGACTTCTCGTGCCGGTCGGCCCATTCGCGGTGCAGGTCGCCGAGGGCGACCAGACGGCGGCGGCGTTCGGGATCCATGGCGGTCACAGCGGCTTCACCCCGTTCCATGCGGATCCCAACAGCGTAGCCTTGCCGATCCACATGTCGTCGCGGCCAGCGCCGGGCCACCACCCCAGCATCGCGATCTCGTACGCGCTGGGGTAGTCGGCCGTCCCGAACGTGCTGCTGCGTGCCCGCTCCAGCAGCTCGTCGGCGGCCGCGATCTGCTCGTCGACGCGGTCGGCGGGGACGTTCAGCAGGCCCCGCTCGGCCCGGCCGACGAAGTCCTCCAGCCGGCCGATGATCCGGGTCGCGTCAGTCTGGCTCTTGAAGTCGTAACCCGCCTTCGCCCACGCGTACCCGCCCACGTCGATGTTCGCCTTCAGCTCGATGTGGGTTACTCCGGCCTGCCGGTACCAGCGCTCCAGGTGGGCGTTCAGGGCGCGGGCGAAACCGCCGCCCTGCACGTCCTTGTCCAGCTTGAGGTAGCCGTGCACGGCGTACGGGCCGTCCTCGCCGTCGACGATGGCCCGTAGCAGCTGTCCGACCTGGTTGCCGTTGTCGTCGAGGATGTCGGCGTTGGCCATCACCAGCGTCAGGCCGTCGAAGTTCTCCGGGTCGGCGCTGTTGGTGCGGACGGTCAGGCCGGCGTAGGTGCCGTCGAGCACCGACGCCCACTCCCGGGTCAGCCGGTTGCGGTCACCGGACGCGCCGGTACGCAGCAGGTGCCGGGCGGGCGGTCGAGGCTTGAAGGCATCGCCAGTGCCGGGCCGGTCGCGGCGGCGCGGCAGCGTCGGCGGATCGGGCCCGCCGGGATCCCCGCCGGGGGTGTGACTCCACCGGCCGTGCTTGTCGCGCGGCTGGTGCGGGTCAAAGCCCTTCCCGCCGGCGGCGTCGCGCTGCTCCCGCTGGGCGTCGTCGACGGCCTGGGCGACGTCGTCCGGGTTGGCGTCCGGGGAGTCCAGGTCCGCCGTGTACGGCACGCCCATGTAGTCCTCCCACGCCTTGCGGGCGGCGATGCGCGCCGCCTCTGGGGAGAGCGCCCCGGCCTTGACCATCTTCTCCAGGCCCGTGCTCAGGTTGAGCAGGATCTTGGCGGTGAACTCGGCGTCGGAGGCGCTGATCGATGGGCCGGTGACGGTGACGGTCTGCGCGGCCGGGATCTGCCACTGCCGGCCGGTGCGCGGGTCCTGCGCGGTCACCAGCTGCGGCAGCCGCCGGGCCCGCACCGCCTGGTCGACGACGTAACGCAGCAGCTCGGTCTGGTAGCCCAGCCACAGCTTCTGCACGCCGCCGACCCGCCGGCGCACCGGCTCGGCCATCGTCAGCGACGTGGCCCGGTTCGCGCCGTCGGGCTCGGCCAGCCACGTCTTAGCCAGCCCCGCGCCGCCGGCGATCAGGGTCAGCACGTTCTTCCCGGCGATCGAGTCCTCCTCCGCGCGGGTCTCCGCGGTCTTGGGCTCCCACTTGACCTTGTCGTTGTGGACCTCCACCGCCCCGGACGGCGGGGTGTGCATCCCGCCCCGGGCGGCCACGAACTCGTTGACGGCGTTCTGGTCGCCCTCCACGGTCACGTCCCACACCAGGTAGCGGGCCAGCGCGGTGCGGTCGATCAGGTTGGAGATCACCTGGTCGTAGGAGTCCAGGTGGTCCAGGATCGGCGCGAGGAACGGCTCGCCGCGCAGGTCATCGATCAGCGCCATCCAGGACCGCCACCACATGACCTTGCCCTCGCGCAGGCCGGTCAGGTCGTTAACGGCGGCCACCGACAGCGCCAGTCCGCCCGTGCCGCTGTCGCCGAACACCAGCTCGGCCGGCCACAGCGGGTTCCCGCCGGCGAGGCGCACGTCGGTGATCTGGCTGATCGGCGTTGGGCAGATCCGGGTGACGCCGGACAGCTCGCCGACGAGCAGCTGCAGCGCGGTCTCGCCCATCAGCATGTGGTCGCGCAGCAGCCGCTCCTGCAGTGCGCCCAGCTGCACCCGGGGGTCGCTCCAGAACTCGTCGACGATCGCGGCGACCTGCGGGTTGGTCGCCTGGTAAGACACGCCGGAGTCGCCGACGCAGAACGAGGTGTACGTGTCCACGATGGCCCGGGCCATCGGGTTGACCCGGTACGCGGCCACCGAGTAGGTCCGGGCCTTCTCCAGGGTCCACCACGGCACCTCCCGGTGCCCGCCGGTGCCGGCCCGCCGCCACCCGCGCTCGCCGTCGACGCCGTCACCGCTGTACGCGGCGCCGGCCGCGCCGGTCGCGATCACCTGCTGCGGGGTCGCCTCCACCACCCGCCCGCTACCTAGGGCGGGAAAGATCCACGACTTCACGCCGACCCAACCTCACGGGTCGACGCCGCGCCGGCCTCGGCGGGCCGGGTCGACGCCTGCGCGTGGGTGTGGGCCACCCACGCCAGCACGACCGCGATCACCGAGCCGAGCAGCACCGACCACCACCAGTCGCCGGCCAGCGCGCCGACGGCAACGACCAGGCCGAGCAGCCCGGCCACGCCGAGCAGGTTGGACACCAGCATCGGGGCCTGCACGCTCGGGATGCTCACCGTGATACGCATCGAGCCTCCTCAGATCGACAGTCGCCCCGTGGGGCGGTAGACGTCGCCGTCCGGCGGCGGGGTGCTGGGCGCGGCCGCCACGGCCACCTGCGCCGGCGTGGCCAGGTCCTGGAAGCGCAGCAGCGCGGCGAGGGCCAGGGATGCGGCAACCAGCGGGGAGATGTCCGCCGAGGCGATCTTGCGGGCCCACGCCCACAGGCCGTCGCCGAGCGGCCGGCTCGCCGCGCCGTCGATCGCGACCGTGAGCTCCGCCTGGTCGAGGTGCACGAGCTGGCCCTGCCGGACGATGTCGGTGAAGTCGCCGCACGCGGCTCCGTACTGGGGGACTGTGGGGATCCACAGGTGGCCCCGCTGCCAGTCCTCCTTGCGCTCCTTCATCCGCGGGATGCCCGCGCGGTCCATCGGCAGGACCAGCGTGGCCGCCGGTGACTTCTCATCGAGGACCCAGGCGACCGGCCGCAGCTTCTCGTGTAGCTCGACGATCCGGTCCCGCAGCCAGCCGGTGCCCTCGCCGTAGTCGAGCACCGCGATCCGGGGCAGGCCGTACGGGTCGAAGCCGGCGGCGACGATCACGGCGTGGTCGCGCTTCGGGGTGATGTCGATCGCGATCGCGACGACGTCGCCGCCCACCCTCTCCTTGTCGCCGAGCAGCTCCCACTCCTCCGGGGTGGGCACGTTCGGGTCGCGGTCGACCTCGCCGTCCTCGCGGGCGATGTTCAGGTATGCGCGGTCGAACTCGGCCAGGTCGGCGGCCATCGCCTCCAGCTCGGCGAACACCGCGTCCTCGGTGATCGTGTGCCGCCACTCGGTCGAGCAGCGGCAGACGCCGCGCACGGGTGCCGGGCACAGCGCCGGCATGCAGGTACGCCACACGGCCGGGTCGGTGCGGTCCATGCCCGGTAGCGCGCACCAGTCGAAGAACGCGATCTTGCTCTGCCGGCCCTGCTCGACAGCGGCGCGACCCCGGGCGCGCATCGCGTTGAATGGCACGGACTTGCTGGTGCCGGCGGTGCTGAGTCTCCACTTTTGGGCGTTGAGGCGGGTGATCATCGCCGGGCCGGTGGCCTGGTCGAGGCGGTAGTCAACCTGCGCGAAGTATTCGTCGAGCAGGGCCAGGTCGAGGACCTTGCCGTGGCCGGACTGCTCCTTGTTCGTGGTCAGGGTGTGGATCGACCGGGTCTTGGTCCACAGGATCGCCTCGCGGCCGTTGGCTTTGCGGACGCGGTACTTGCCGGCGAAGGCCTTGGCCGACTCCAGGATCGGCAGGTGCTCGTCTTCCCACTTCTCGCGGGCGGCGGTGCCGGTCTGGGCGCCGTAGAGGATCCGCTGACGCGGCCAGGCGTTGCCGCGGTGCACGCCGATGGACAGCACGGTGGTGGTCTTGCCCGACTGCCGGGGCACCGTCAGGTCCACGCCGCGGTACGCCAGCAGCCCGGTGTCGAGGTCGATCTCCAGCCCGATGTCCGCGGTGTACCGCTGCCAGGGCATGTACGGCGTGCCGAGCGCCTTGGCGCACTTCGCCGCCTTCCCGCCGAGGGTGGGCCGGTCGAAGTTGCGGCGGGTGCCCCACCGGGGCAGGCAGGTCAGCCCGTAGACCTCCCGGACCCGGTCGGCGTACTCCTGGTCAATCGGGGGAGCCGAGATCGTCAAGGTCGTCCTCGTCATCCGGATCCGGAACGGTGCGCCGCCCGGCCAGGATCTGCTCCACCGCCGAGCGCAGCTCCCGCGTCAGCCGCGGCAGCTCCTTGACCCCCTCGCCGTGCAGTCCGTCGATCTCGGCGGCCAGCCGGATCGCCGTCTTCGTCAGGGTCTCCTCCAGCGGCCCCAGCTCGCCGAGCTTGCCGACGTCGCCGCGGACGGTGGCCTCCAGTTGGCCGGCCTCGCCGCCGCAGCTCGGGCACACCGGCGCTTCCACCTGGCCCTCGCCGATCAGCACCGCCGCCTGGTCGCCGAGCAGCTCCAGCGGAGTTACCTCGAGCGCGCCGGCGAGCGCGAGCAGCTCTTCGAGCGTCAGGCCGCGGCGGCCGCGCTCGAGGAAGCCGACCACGTTGGCGGTCATCGACTCCGGCGCGCCGTACTCCCGGGCCCGCTCGGCGAGTTCGTCGCGGCCGAGGCCGGCGCGCTCGCGCAGATCCCGGATCCGATCGCGTATCACCGCGTTGATCGCGGACCCGATCACGGGCGTCCGATCTTGCGTCACCTTGACCATTTCCGCAGGTCACGCCCCTTCGGGGAGAGAAAAAGGGGGCTGGCACTCCTGGGGTCTCCCGGGCGCCGTCGCCACGGACTTCACCCCCCGGGGGGCCTCGTGGTCACCACTCGCGGGTCATCCGCGGCCGCCCGTTCACCCGGTCGCCCTTGATCTGGTTGCACCGCTGTCCACACGTCGGGCACGGGCACGACGTGCCGTGCGCGGGCTTGTGGTAGCGGCGGTCGTCGGGGTCCAGGCCCAGCGCCAGCAGCAGGCTGCGCGGCGGGTCGTGGTCCAGCTCGTACGCGCCGTCGTGACCGCACAGCCAGCACCTGGTGCTCGCGTTGTGCAGGGCCTGCTTGGCCGCCCGGTGCCGTCTGCCCTTGCGCCCCGCTGACCGGGCCACCATGAACTATCAGCCACCTACACGTACGCCCCGCGCGATGGTGGGGCGGTCGGCCGCGCCATGGGCAGACTCCAGGCGCTGCACACATGGTGATATGCCACCGCTGATCTTGTCAAACACCTGTTCGGGTCACCCCGCCTCGTATCCCCTCCGACGTCTTGGCCTCGGCGTTGAGCAGCTGCTCGCCGACGTATCCGTACACGCCTGCCCGTCGCACGGGCGGGTCGACGTGAGGGAACCCGTCCGGGTGCGACTGGCAGCGCGGGCAGTCCTCGGGAGCCGCGCCGGCGACATGGCCGGCGCGGCGCGACCGCAGCACCCACTGGTTGATCAGCTTCCGGTCCACGCGCAGCTGCGCCACGGCGTAGGCGGTCGTCCACCACTGGACGCCGTCGACCACCACCACGCCCCTCATGCCCGCCGCCGATCCGGCCAGCCGCCGTGCCCGGCAGCCGTGGCGCCCACGCGAGGCCGCGGTGTGCCCTGCTCGGTGAGCCGCTGCGCGATCGCCACGGCGGTGGCCAGCCCGTGCGGGCCGTCGAGCTCGGAACGCGTCCACACGTGCGCCAGGCCCTGGCGGCGGTCATGGCGCAGGCACCCGCACCCGGCGCCTACGCAGAGGCAGGACCGGCGCACGCAGCGGACCGTCCACCGGCTCTTGTCGCGGCCCTCGTGATGCAGCTGCAGGGATCGGTGCCGGCACGCCGGGCAGCGGTGGGCGAGGGGCTGCACCGCCTCGGCGACCACGCCGGCGGCGGCGCGGGCGGTGTCGCCGGCGGTGGTGAGGACGCGGTGGATGTGGGCGAGCAGGTGGGCGTCGCGGCGCTCGTGCAGCTCGTCGACGACGCCGGCGCGCCACACCTCGCCGGCGGCCGTGGCCACCCATGGCCGGCCGGGCCCTCCGACGGTGAGCCAGTCCAGGACGTCGACGACGGCTTCGGTGACGGTGGCGCGACGGCCGACGTAGGAGCTGCCCTGGTAGGCGGCTACCCGGTGCGCCAGGCCGGCGATCGTGCGGTGCACGACGGCCTGGGCGTCGACGACGTCGAGGCGGGCGGCGGCGGCCGACGGCGCAAGGGCGGTCATGCCGCGGGCCAGGTTCCAGCTTCGGTACGCGCGGTCGCTGCGGCCACGGGCCTCCAGGATCTCGGCCTGTTGCTCGTCGACGGCCCGGCCGGGCCGCCGCTCCGGACCGGGGACCACGAGCAGCGCCAGCCACGCCCACGACTCGCGTAGCCGCTCGACGGCCGCGTGCACCTCGGCCACTCCAGATGCGAGCTCTCCCACGGTCACACCGCCCCGCCGAAGCCGGACGGCAGCGAGCCGGACCGCTCGCCCGCCTCCCGGTGCAGCTCTTGCGCCTTGGCCGCCACGACGTCGAGCGGAGCGTGAGACTCGACGGCCACGGAGATGCCCGGGCTGGAGATGGTGACCTTGCTGGGACTGGGCTTGTCGTGGGCCTGCGTGGGGTCAGCCATGGTGGTCCTCGTGTTCGGTGGTGCGGGCATCGGGGTGCGGGTCGGGGCGTGGCTGAGCGGGCACGGCTCCTGGGGGCCAGACGTAGTCAGGTTCAGGTGGGGCTGGTCGGGAGCGCCGGTGGTAGATGTCGGGGTGCTCTGGGCTGCGGGCTGGTTGGTTCGACCAGGGGGTGCGGGGGGCTGGTGGCGAGGTGGGTGGGGGTGCTGTCGGCTCGGGTGCCCCGCCCCGACCCAGCCCGGACCCTTCCGGCCGTTGATTGGTCATCGGGTTGGGGGTGATCAGTGCTGGTGTTGGGTGCACTGGTGGCGTTGATTCGTCGTTCTGATCGCGTTGTGGATCGGTGATTCGGTCATCGGTCCGTTCGGTGGCCGGTTTTTGATCGTGATCGTGTTTCGGCGCCGATTCGTCGGTGATCGGTGCGTGATCGGCAGGCAGGTCGCGCAGCACCTGATCGCGGGCGCGTAGCCGCGCGGCTTGCTCCGGGGTGGGCACGGGCAGCAGCGTCATGTCGGCTTCGTGGGGCAGGCGGTGACCCTTGTGTTCGTTGCACCGCTTGCAGGACAGGACGAAGTTCGCGGCGTCCGGGCCGGCCGGCTGGTCGGGGTCGACGTGGTCGTAGTGGATCCGCTTGCGCGGGTCCTTGGCCCGGCCAGACTTCGGCGACAGCGGCCCGGAGCCGCAGTAGCGGCAGCAGCCGCCGTCGCGGGTGTAGACCAGGGCCTTGAGTCGGGCGTCGCGTAGGTCGGCCTTCTGCGCCCGGTTGCGGTTGTACTCCCGCCGGCTCGGGTTGCGCTTGGAGAAGCCGTGGATCCGGTAGGTGTAGCCGGGGATCCAGTGCTCGCCGAGGCAGTCGCACTCGTCGCCCTGGCGGTGCAGCAGCGGCGGCAGTTCCAGCACGCTGGTGGCCAGGATCGCCAGCAGCTTGGGCCGGTTGCGGCACTGCTGCAACGCCATCCGCTCGGTCAGGTAGCCGTCCGACATCACTTGCGCCGAGGTGCTCTTCAGCCGGCAGTACGCCGCCTGGAGCTGGTCGACCAGGTCCGCGGACCCGCCCGCCATGACCTCCCACACCGGGTCCACCGCGAACGTGTCGGACTCCAACCAGTACGGCACGCCCTACCGCCCCACACTAGTGATCAACATCTATGGTTCTCCCGGTACGGCGAAGCGCGGCCACCGTTCGTGGTGGCCGCGCGAGGCGTTGAGCGAAGGGCTGGGGCGGCAGAGTCGGCCGCTACGCCGGCGGGGGCGGCGCCGAGACGGGCGCCGCGGCGGCCGGGTCGTCGACAGCGGCGGCCTCGGCCTGGGCGCGGGCCTCGGCGAGGACCTTCCGGCCGAGCGCGGTGAGCCGGTAGGGGCGCACGCCGTACTGCCTCGGCTCGCCGTCGTCGAGTTCCACCAGGTCGGCTCGCTTCAGCGGCCGCAGCCGCTGCGTAGCGCGGCGGTACTGCGGCACCGGCCGATCCCCCGGTTCCCGCTCGAAGTCCGGCCTCGTGAAGCGGGGGTCCATGTGGACGCGGCCGTCGTCGACGGCGGCGAGCAGGGCCACCTGGTCGACGTCCAGGGCGATTCTCATGTCGGGTGTCTCTCCTGTTCGTACGTGCGGACGGTCGAGGTCGGTCAGGCCGCCGTGGTGCTCTGGCCGCCGTCGAGCACCACCAGGTGCTGGCGGCGGACCGTCGAGCGGGTCAGTGGCACGGCCCGGTCGGCGAGGGCCTTCTCCACCGGGTGCGGTGGCGCGGGCGGTGGCAGCGGCGGCGCGCCGTACCGCTCCAGCAGCAGCTCGGCGAGCAGCTGCTCGCGGGTCAAGCGCGCGGTCCCGCTCGTGGGCGCGTCCACGGCCGCTCACCCCGGCCCGCCCGCGCGGCTCATGGCGCAGGCGGCACAGTCGCGGCGCTGGTAGCGGTACGGCTTGCGGGAGCGGGTCTCGGTGTATGTGACGCCGCACAGGTGCGGGTACGGCCCGTCGACCGGCACGGGCCGGCCCAGCACGGCGCCGGCGACGATCCAGAGCCGGGACGCCACGGCGGTCATGGCGTCACCAGTGCGCGCGGCCGGGTGCGGCGCAGGTGCCGGCGCTGTTCCTTGGTGGTGCCGGCCCAGATGCCGTACAGGTCCTCGGTCTGGGCCAGGGCCCATTGCCGGCACCGCCGGTAGTACGGACAAGGGCGGCAGTAGCGATCCTCGGCCAAGGCGGCCGCGAGCTCGTGACTGCTGCCCTCGGGGAAGAACACTTCCGGGTCGGCGTCCGCGCACGCCGCCTCGATGTCCGGATCGAGGAAGTCCGGGCCGGCGCTGCGGATGCCGATACCACGCACGCTCACGTTGCCGGCACCTCGGGGGTGCCTCTGAGGGCGGGTGTGCAAGCGGGGCAGCGGGAGCCGGGCAGGCCGTACACGGGCCGGTAGCAGCCGACGCAGGACACGTATTCGTAGCCGGCCGGTCGGGACGGCTGCGTGTGCTCGGCCGGTGCGGGCGGGGCCTCGCCGGCGAGGGCCGCGTCGACGAGGGCGCGGCCGCGGCGGGCGCGGGCGGCGGCCTCGGTCGAGGTGCGAGGCTCGCGGGCGGCCAGGTCGGCCTCCCACGGGCGGCGCCGTCGCGGGGCGGGACGGGGCACGGGCTACTCCTCTCCGTCGTCGTGTTCGCCGAGGATCGCGGCGTCACGGGCCCGGGCCGCCGCAGCGACGGCCGGTGAGATGCGGCTCGTCGGCGCGGGCGGCGGGGTGTGGTTGGCGTCGCCGGGCTCGCCGACGCGCAGGCAGGTGCGGCAGGTGGCGCGGCCGCGGTGGTCGGGGCCGATGTCGGGGTCCGGGTCCCAGCGGGGGCAGATGCGCCGGCCGGGCGTACGGGCGGTCATCGGGGGCCGTCCTCGCTCAGGTCCTCGGCCGCGTCGACGTCGTCGAGGAGGCCGGGTCCCGTCTGGGCGGCCGCCCGGGGGCCGAGCCCGGGCAGGGCGACCAGGGCCCGTTGGGCGCGGGCCGCCGCGCGGCGCTTGCGCCAGCAGCCCTCGCCGATACGACGGGCCCGCGACACGGCCGTCTTGACCGGGGTCTTGCAGTCCAGACACAGCACCTCGGTCGGGTTGTCGGTGGTCATGGCAGATCCCGGCCAGCCGCTGCGGCGGTGGAGCCGCGTCCGGCGTCGACGGCGACGGCCACCACGTGGCGGCCAGCCCGGGTCGCTGCGGCGAACTCGGCCGACCGGGCGGCGATGTGCGCGGCGAAGCGCGGGTTCACCAGCGGCCGGCCCGTGCCCGCCGGCGTCGCGGGCGGGGCGGGCCGGTGGACCACCGCGACCACCCGCACCACGTGGTCGTGCCGGTCGGTGCGCAGCAGCAGCACGATCCAGGCGAGCAGCACGGCGCAGATGGCGGCGAGCAGCACGGCGGCGAGGGTGGCGGTCACCGGCGCCTCCGGTCGAGGCTTGGCCACCGCCGCCGGCGCGGGGCGGTGGCGTGGAACGCCTGCCACACCTCGTCCATGACCGGCAGCTCCTGGGTGATCTCACCGTCGCCGGCGGCCGGCCCGTCCGCCGGCGGCGCCGGCAGACGGGTCAGCCACCACACGGTGACGGCGAGAGCGAGCACCACCGCGGCGAGCAGCAGGGTGATCACGTCCTGCGCGTCGAGGTCACGCACGAGCACCCACCGCCTCCGGCGGCCGCGCCGTGGTGGCCGGGTTGGGCAGCACCCGCCACAGGTCGAGGGTGACCAGCACGATCTGCGGGTCGGTGTCCGGGACGCAGCGGATCATCACGTGCTCGTGGCCGTTGCAGCCCTCCACCACCCAGCCGCTGGCGCCCCGGAACAGCTCGTCGACGCGGATGCTGCGCGGCTCGCGCTGGCTGGCGGGCAGGGACGGCTCCATCCACTCCTCACGCCCGTGCAGCGGGTCGCGGCGGTGCTGCCAGCCGGTGCCGGCGAGCCGGTCCCGGACGACGGACAGCATCGACAGCGACGGCGGCCGGACCGCACGCAGGACGGGGGCGGTCACCGCGCACCGTCCGGGCCAGCGTCGGCGCCGGCCGCGGCCGGGGTGACGGACTGGCGGCCCACCGCCGGCCCGGGGCGCGGGTGGGGGGCGGAGACCTCCACCTCCACCGCCGGGGTGTGCTCGGTGCCGCCGTAGCGCCACACCGCCCGGGTCCCGTAGCCGTCCTCGGTGACGGTGGTGTCGGTGGCGGCGGCGAAGCGGCGGACGGCCTCCGGGGAGTCGACGCCGCCGGAGACGTGGAGGACGTAGCGGGGCAGCGGGAAGTGCTCGTCCTGCTCGGCCAGGTCGGCCAGCTGGCGCAGGGCGTCGATCTGCTGGGCGCGGTGCGCGCGGGCCCGGGCGCGGGCGGCGGCCTCGTCGACCACGTCCTTGTCGACGAGCTCGATCAGCTCGCCGACGTCGTACTCCCGGTAGAGGGGGCCCGCGAACAGGACGCCCACGAACGTCTTGCCGCCGTCGTCGGACGGCTCGACGTGCCGCACCTCCCACCCGGGGAACTCCGTGTCACCCGTGGCCACGAACATGCCCTGCCGCAGTTGCTCGGCGGGGATCCCGCGCTCCTCGATGGCGGTGCCGTCCGGGTCGGCGATGTGACCGTCGAGCATCGCGACGGCCTCGGCGATCGTGTCGAACCCGTCGAACGTCACGCCGCACGCGCACACCGCGCTGCACTCGCCGGGCGCACCACCCGAACCGGCGACGTGGCGGTGCTCCTGCGGAACCTCGGCCGGCACGGACTCCAGGGCCCGCACGCCGAGCGGAGTCAGCGCGTAGGGGGCCGCCGCGTCGACCACCGCAGCGGGAGCCGCCTCGCGGCACGCCGCGCAGTCGTCGGGCTGCGGCTCGACGTGCAGCGGGCAGCCGCCGGCGGCCGGCCACTCGTCCCGGCGCAGCCGAACCAGACCGAGCCGCTGCACGCCGGCCTCCTCGGCGGAGGCGAACTGCCCGGCGATCAGATCCCTGAAGTGGTACTCCACGAACAGGCGCGTCGGGTCGTGCTCGCCGTAGACGGCCACGTACCGGCTTGCCAGGTCGCAGTCCGGCCGGAACGTGAACCACCACGTGCGGGACTCGTCGGCCAGCCCGACCTGCGTGTCGGTGGTGGGCGGCACGCTCGGCGGTCCGACGTGCATCGGCTCCGTCGGGAGCTGTAGTTTGGTCGTCATCTCCTCGTCCTTTCACCGGGTACGGGTGGGATGCGGGGTCACGGCCAGGTCAGAGCGGCCGTGACCCCTTCCTCTTGCGGTCGCGATCAGCGCGCCGCCGAGGCCAGCGCGCGGCGGGCCTTGTGCTCGATGCGGCGACGCTGGCGGGCAGTCCGGCGCGAGCCGGTCTGGGTGCGGTACCGGTCCTCGCGCTGCTCGCGCGACAGCGGCGACGCCGAGGTGCCCTCGGCACCGGCGCTCCAGGCCGCCGCCTCCCGGCGGGTGCGCTCGGCCAGGTGCTCGCCGCGGATGGGCAGGTTGAGGGTGATCCCGGGTCCGGACGGGGGTCCGCCGGTGTCAGGTCCGGTCATGCTGCGGCTCCTCTGGGTTGGCCGACTTCGGCTCGCTTCGCGGCGACCTCGTCGGGGGTGGGGACATGTGCTGGCTTCACCGCGCGGCTGGCCAGGATCTCGGCAGCGTCTTCGTGGGTGAAGCGGATCTCGTTGGCGATGCGGTGGTGCGGGAAAATCCGGGCGGAGACGCCTTTGCGGAGCCAGTCCTCACCGGTTTTCCACAGCGCGGCGAGCTCGGCGAAGGTGAACACCTCCAGGTCGTGGCTACTCATGCCGCGACCTCGGTGTCCTCCGGCGCAGCCCACCTGAAGAACTGGTCGAAGGACACCGCGAGGCCGACCCTGGCGAGCTTTTCCGCGTTCAGGTCGAACGCGGCCAGGGCGTTCGCCATCAGGGCCTCGCTGACCACTCCCCCGTCGAGCGCCCGGTCGATCGTCTTGCCCTCCATGCCCAGCAGCCGACCGGCTGCTGGGCCCTTGTCCCGGCCCACCAGGGTGAGCAGTGCGAGCCGGAAGGGCACCGGCTTGACGTAGCAATGGTGACGCGTTTCCGGTATCGCCAAGTGATTCCGTAAACGTGTTTCCGCTTTCACGTTGAGGGACGTTACTCCGGAACCACGTTGCCGACAACTCACCCGTTCGGACGACTGATCCGGTAACGCGTTTCCGGTTACCGTGTCCTACATGGGGCAACGAGGACTGACGTCGCGGCAGGCCGCACGGGCGCAGAGACGCCGACTAGCAGGCAAGATCGATCTGCTTGAACCGCGCACCGTGCAGCGCGGCTGGCAGCTACGCAAGGAAACGCGTTCCCGTTACGATCACGTCGTGGCAACGGGCGAGGTCGACCGGCAGGCTTGGGCGGAGGTAATCCGCGAGCTCCTCGCCGAGGAAACCCGGGCCCACGGGAAGAGCCACGGCTCTAAGACACGGTTCGCGACCAAGGTCGGCGTAAGCGTGCGCACCGTCGACACCTGGCTGCGCAAGGACGTCGACGTCAAGGAGGCCAGCGTCCGCGCCGTCGCCGAGGCATACGAACTCGACCTGATGGAGCTGCTGATCCGCGTCGGTTTCTACGCGCTCCAGCAGATGCCATATCAGCCGACCGAGGAAGAGATCGACGAGGAGCAGCGGCAGGTCCTGGAGTCGGACCTGGACGACGAGATCAAGGCGGAGATCCTCCAGCAGTTGGAGGAGATGCGTGCCGCCGATGAGCGGCTGATCGTGGAGCAGCGCGAGCGCGATAAGCAGCGCCGGATGCGGGAGCTGACCTACCGCATCGAGCAGGCGCGCCGCAGCGCGTAACTCCCCAACTCTCCACCCACCTCGCCGTCGGCTCGGCCGCGGCTCACCCACCCATGCCCAGGGGACATCCATGTGGATCGAGAAGAACGGCCGTACCTATCGAATCCGCGAGCTGCTCGCTGGCGAGAAGATCACCCTTGCCAGCGGGTACGAGACGAAGAGCGCCGCCCAAAACGCCATGACGATCATGAAGGCCGACGCACTACGCGGCGACGCCTTGGTGCCGCGCGGCGGCGAACTGACCCTCGCCGAGTGGATAGCCACCTGGTGGCCGGCCTACAAGCGCGCGCTCAAGGCCACCAGCCAGGGCACCATCGAGGGCGTCATCAACCGGTACATCGTGTCGATGCTCGGCCACCACCGCCTCGGCGAGCTGGCCGATCAGCCACTCATCGTTCAGCGGTGGACGAACGACCTACTCGACGGGCGGACCAAGGTCCGCAAGCCGCGGCCGCTGGCGAACAAGACGGTGCGGAACGCCCACGGTCAGCTGTACGTCATCCTCGGCGCCGCGATCACGCACAAGTACATCCGCCACAACCCGTGCGAGCACACGCTGCTGCCGGAGGAGGACGACGACCGGGACGAGATGCTGTTCCTGACGCCGGAGGAAGCCGACGGGCTTATCGAGGTGGTGCCGGAGCACTGGCGCCCCCTGATCCTGGTGTTCCTGGCGACCGGCCTGCGTTGGTCCGAGGCGATGGGGCTACGGAAGCGGGACATCGACCTGGTGCGCAACCGGCTGCACGTCCGGCTGCAGACGGTCGAGGTTGGCGGCCGGCCGGTCGACCAGACGCCGAAGACGAAGCGCGGTAAGCGCCACGTGTCGTTCCAGAAGGACATCGCCGAGGTGCTGCGCCCCCTGGTCGACGGCAAGAAGCCGGACGACCGCGTGTTCGTCGGCCCGCAGGGCGGCCTGATCCGGCGCAAGGAGTTCTACGAGATCTGGTGGTTGGCACGGGAGGCCGCCGGACTGTCGGGGCTGCGGCTGCACGACCTGAGGCACACGCACGTCGCCTGGCTGATCGCGGCCAACGTGCCGTTGTCGGCGATCAGCCGGCGGCTCGGGCACAAGGACGTGGGGTTCACCGATCAGCGGTACGGTCATCTCCTGCCGGAGGTCGACGAGGGTGTGGTGGCGGCGGTGGAGGCTGCGATGAGCAAGATCGACTTTAGGGGAACGGTAGGGGAATCCACCCCCGCCACACCCCCGTCAGCCCCCGCCATCCCCGCCGGAACCCCTGGTCAGCGGGGGTGACGACGCCCTGACCTGAGGCGATAAACAAGTTCGAATCTCGTATCCTCCGC
>NZ_JBIDDA010000026.1:0-44629 GCF_043204915.1 Micromonospora sp. NPDC047670 | reverse complement strand
GCGCAGGTGGTGGTGGCGGATGTGCGGTGGGATCGGTTTGTGTCGTCGTTCACGGCGATGCGGCCGAGTCGTCTCTTCACCGAGATCCCCGAGGCCCGGCCGGAGCAGGACGACAGGACGCCGAAGGGCGACGACGGCGGCGCGGCGTCGGCGCTGCGGGAGCGGCTGGCCGCCGCCTCCGAACCGGAGCGCGACCGCATCCTGCTCGACCTCGTCCGCGGCACCGCCGCGGCGGTGCTCGGCCACGCCACGCCCCGCGCGATCAGACCCGGCCGCGGCTTCCTCGAACTGGGCTTCGACTCGCTCACCGCGGTCGAGCTGCGCAACCGGCTGACCGCCGAGACGGGGATCGCGCTGCCTGCCACGCTCGTCTTCGACCACCCCACGCCGACCGCGCTCGCCAACCACCTGCGGGCCGAGTTGACGCCCGACCAGCCGGAACTGCCGATCGTGGCGGAGATCGAGCGCCTCGACCAGCTCCTCGGCGGGCTGCCCGGCGGCCAGGTCGACGACGCGGTCATCGGCCGGCTGGAGGATCTGGTGGCCCGCTGGCGGGGGCGGTCCGCGCCCGCGCCCGCGCCGGCCGCCGGGGAGGAGCTGCAGTCGGCGAGCCGGGAGGAGCTGTTCGACATCATCCAGCGGGAGTTCGGCAAGTCCTGAGCAGGTGTCGCCCGAGGCGGGCGGAGCGCGGCCGGCGCCGCGACGGGCACGGGCGGCGGCACGCCGGGAGCGGTGACCTGCCGATGCCGGCATGGGCAGGTCACCGCCGCCTAGGGGTGCGCGGCGGCTGTCTAGGGGTGTGCCCGCGCGGGTCCGGCTCCGTAGGGTCGGAGCCCGTCAGGTCGTCCCGTGCTGCCCAGCGGCAGCCCGGACGGTGCGGATGTGTGGGTGCGCGCGGTACCCCGGATGGACGGGAGGTCCGGGTGGCCGGATCGGGCCTGCCTCAGTTGCTCGCCGTCAGCGACCTGCACGTGGTCTACGCGGAGAACCGGGCCATCGTCGAGCGGCTGCGGCCGGAGGGCGACGGCGACTGGCTGATCGTCGCCGGTGACGTCGGGGAGTTCGTCAGCGACATCGAGTGGGCCCTCGGGCTGCTCAGCCGACGCTTCGCCAAGGTGGTCTGGGCCCCCGGCAACCACGAGCTCTGGACCCCCCGGGAGGACCCGGTCCAGCTGCGCGGCGACGAGCGCTACCGGCACCTGGTGGAACTGTGCCGCGGTCTCGGGGTGGTCACCCCGGAGGACCCGTACCCGGTCTGGGACCCGCGGGGCGACGACCCCGTGCTGATCGCCCCGCTGTTCCTGCTCTACGACTACACCTTCCGGCCCCCCGGGACGTACACCAAGGAGCAGGCCCTGGCGCGCGCCCACGAGGTGGGTGTGGTCTGCACCGACGAGATCCTGCTGCACCCGGACCCGTACCCGACGCGGGACGCCTGGTGCCGGGCGCGGCTGGCCCTGACCGAGCGCCGGCTCGTCGCGGAACGGGGCGGCCTCCCGACCGTCCTGGTCAACCACTTCCCGCTCGTACGCGAACCCACCCGCATCCTGCGCTACCCGGAGTTCGCGCAGTGGTGCGGCACCGAGGCCACCGCGGACTGGCACGTCCGCTTCGACGCCCGCGTCGCCGTCTACGGTCACCTGCACATCCCGCGCACCACCTGGTACGACGGCGTCCGGTTCGAAGAGGTCTCGGTGGGTTACCCGCGGGAGTGGCGGCGCCGCTCGACGCCCCCGGGCCGGCTGCGCCGCATCCTGCCGGCGCCCGTCGGCCACCCCGCCTGACCGGCCGCCGGGTGCGGTCCGACGTCCACTTTCCGGCGCGCCGCGGCGGCCCTTCCGGACCCGGCGATCAGGGGTTCTCTAGGGGTTGGGGACGCCATTGGCGCTCAGTAGCGTCCACTCACGGTGGCGGGCATGTGCCGGCAGGGGCTCCGGCGTGACGGCGCCTGAGCAGGCACGGGAACGGAATTCGGCACA
Source organism: Micromonospora sp. NPDC047670 (assembly GCF_043204915.1). Classification (NCBI taxonomy): domain Bacteria; kingdom Bacillati; phylum Actinomycetota; class Actinomycetes; order Micromonosporales; family Micromonosporaceae; genus Micromonospora; species Micromonospora sp. NPDC047670. The sequence continues at coordinate 42,650 of NZ_JBIDDA010000026.1, read as the reverse complement.
GGGGATCGGGTGCGTGCGCCGGACGGCCGCGTCCCCGTCCGTCTGGGCACGAAGCCGGGCCGTCGGCGGTGGTGTGGTCAGCGAATCGGCAGATTCCGATCGATAGCAAGCTCTGGGCGGGTGGGTCATGGCGGACGAAGACAAGCTCCTCGAACACCTGAAGTGGGTGACCTCCGAGCTCCGCCTGGCGCGCCGGCGGCTGAGCGAGCTGGAGAACGAGGACGCGGAGCCGATCGCGATCGTCGGCATGGCCTGCCGCTTCCCCGGCGAGGTCGCCTCGCCGGAGGACCTCTGGGACCTGGTCGCGGGCGGGATCGACGCCACCGGCACGTTCCCCGACGACCGGGGCTGGGACCTCGACGGGCTCTACGACCCGGACCCCGACCACCCCGGCACCACCTACAGCAACCGGGGCGGCTTCCTGCGCGACGCCGGCCTGTTCGACCCGACCCTGTTCGGGATCTCGCCGCGCGAGGCGCTGGCCATGGACCCGCAGCAGCGGCTGCTGCTGGAGGTCACCTGGGAGCTATTCGAGCGGGCCGGCATCGACGCCACGTCGGTGCGGGGCAGCCGCACCGGCGTGTTCGTCGGCACGGCGGGGCAGGACTACACGTCCGTGCTGCGGCAGCTGCCGGAGGGCGCGGAGGGCTACGTCCTGACCGGCACCGCGGCGAGCGTCATGTCGGGTCGGCTGGCGTACTCCTTCGGGCTGGAGGGGCCCGCCGTCACGATCGACACCGCCTGCTCGTCCTCGCTGGTCGCGCTGCACCTCGCCGGCCAGGCCCTGCGGGACGGGGAGTGCTCCCTCGCCGTGGCCGGCGGCGTCACCGTGCTGGCCACGCCCGGCGCCTTCGTCGAGTTCTCCCGGCAGCGCGGGCTCGCCTCCGACGGCCGGTGCAAGGCGTTCTCCGCCGACGCCGACGGGACCGGCTGGTCCGAGGGCGTCGCCATGCTGCTGGTCGAGAAGCTCTCCGACGCCCGGCGCAACGGTCACCCCGTCCTGGCGGTGATCCGGGGCAGCGCGGTCAACCAGGACGGCGCCAGCAGCGGCCTGACCGCCCCCAACGGCCCCGCCCAGCAGCGGGTCATCCGGCAGGCGCTGGAGAACGCCCGGCTCGCGCCGTCCGACGTGGACGTCGTGGAGGCGCACGGCACGGGCACCCGGCTCGGCGACCCGATCGAGGCGCAGGCGCTGCTGGCCACGTACGGCCAGGGGCGGCCCGCCGACCGGCCGCTGTGGCTGGGGTCGCTGAAGTCGAACATCGGCCACCCGCAGGCCGCGGCCGGCGCCGGCGGCGTCATCAAGATGGTGCTGGCGATGCGGCACGGCGTGCTGCCGCCCACCCTGCACGTGGACCGGCCGTCCCCGCACGTCGACTGGTCGACGGGGGCGGTGGCCCTGCTCGACGAGGCGCGCCCGTGGGCGGGCGGCGACCACGTCCGGCGGGCCGCCGTCTCGTCCTTCGGCATGAGCGGCACGAACGCCCACCTGATCCTGGAGCAGGCCCCGAGCCCGGAACCCGCCGCCGACGAGGCCGCCCCGTCCCGCCGGCCCGCCGTCGCGCCGGTGCTGCTCTCCGCCGCGCAGCCGGCCGCGTTGTCCGGCCAGGCGGACCGGTGGGCCCGCTGGCTGGGCGACGACGAGAGGCTGGACCCGGTCGACGTGGCCTGGTCGTCGGCGGTGTCCCGGTCGACGCTCGACCAGCGCGCCGTGGTGCTCGCGGAGGACCGCGCGGGCCTGCTGGCCGGCCTGGCCGCCCTGGCGGCGGGGGAGCCGTCGGGCGCGGTGGTCACCGGCCGGGCCGGGGACCGGGGCCCGCTGGCGGTGCTCTTCTCCGGTCAGGGCGCGCAGCGCGCCGGCATGGGCCGGGAGCTGTACGGCGCGTTCCCGGTCTTCGCCGCCGCGCTCGACGAGGCGTGCGGGCACCTGGACCGGGTGCTGCCGCGGCCGCTGCGGGAGGTGCTGTTCGCCGAGGCGGGCACCCCCGAGGCGGAACTGCTGGACCAGACCGTGTTCACCCAGGCCGGGCTGTTCGCCGTCGAGGTGGCCCTGTTCCGCCTGGTCGAGTCGTTCGGAGTGGTGCCGGACTTCGTGGGCGGGCACTCGGTCGGTGAGATCGCTGCCGCGCACGTGGCCGGGGTGCTGTCCCTGGAGGACGCCTGCCTGCTGGTCGCGGCGCGGGGTCGGCTGATGCAGGCGCTGCCGGCTGGCGGCGGGATGTTGGCCGTGGCGGCGGACGAGGCCGCGGTGGCCGAGTCGCTCGCCGGCCTGACCGACCGGCTGGGGATCGCGGCCGTGAACGGCCCGACCTCCGTTGTGGTGTCCGGCGCCGTCGAAGCCCTCGACGAGGTCGAGCGGGCCTGGCGGGAGCGCGGTGTGCGGACCCGCCGGCTGACGGTGAGCCACGCGTTCCACAGCCCGCTGATGGAGCCGATGCTGGAGCGGTTCCGCGGCCTCGTGGCGCGGCTGACCTTCGCCGCGCCCGTGCTGCCGCTGGTGTCGAACGTGACCGGGACGCTCGCCGACGCCGACGAAATCCGCAGCCCGGAGTACTGGGTGCGGCACGTCCGTGAGGCGGTGCGGTATGCCGACGGCATCACCGCGCTGCGGGCCGCCGGGGTGGACACGTTCCTGGAGGTCGGCCCGCAGAGCGTGCTGACCGCGATGGCGGCGGACATCCTGCCCGACGACGACGCCGTGCTGGCCGTAGCGGCCCAGCGCAGGGACCGCCCCGAGGCGCACGCGCTGCTGCACGCCCTGGCCGAGCTGCACGTCGACGGCGTGCCGGTGACCTGGCGGCAGTGGTTCGCCGACACCGGAGCGCGGCGGGTCGACCTGCCCACGTACGCGTTCCAGCGGGAGCGGTTCTGGCCCGAGGTGGTGCCGTGGCGGGCCGGCGACGTGTCGGGCGCCGGCCTGGGCGTGGCGGGACACCCGCTGCTCGGCGCGGCCGTGCGCCTGGCCGGTGACGACGAGGTGGTGTTGACCGGCCGGCTGTCGGTGTCGACGCACCCGTGGCTGGCCGATCACGTGGTCGGCGGTGCCGTGGTGGTGCCGGGGACCGCGCTGGTGGAGCTGGCGGTGCGCGCCGGTGACGAGGTGGGTGCGTCGCGGGTGGGCGAGCTGACGGTGGCCGCGCCGCTGGTGTTGCCCGAGTCCGGCGCGGTACGCGTGCAGGTGCGCGTCGGCGCGGCCGACGGGGCCGGCGTCCGGTCGGTGGCCGTCCACTCGCAGCCCGAGGAGGACGGCGACGCCGAGTGGGTGCGGCACGCCGACGGGACGCTGGAACCGATGTCGGCCGACGAGCCGGCCGTCGGGCCGTGGCCGCCCGCGGACGTGGCCGAGGTGGACCTGGCCGACTGGTATCCGAAGCTGGCGGAGCACGGCCTGTCGTACGGACCGGTGTTCCAGGGCGTGCGGCGCGTCTGGTCGGCCGACGGCGAGGTGTACGCCGAGGTGACGCTTCCCGACGAGGCGGCCGGGGACGCGACGGCGTTCGGGGTGCACCCGGCGCTGCTGGACGCCGCGCTGCACCCGGTGGCGCTGCTGCTCGCCGCCGAGCCGACGGGCGGGCCGCGGGTGCCGTTCGCGTTCGAGGGTGTGCAGGTGCACGCCTCGGGTGCCAGGACGCTGCGGGTGCGGCTGACCCGCAACGGGTCCGGGGTGCGGCTGGTCGCCTGCGACGGCTCCGGCGCGCCGGTCGTGTCGGTGGACTCCCTGGTGCTGCGGGAGATGACGGGGGTGGCAGCCCGGGGCGCCGCCGCCCGGTCGCTGTTCGACGTGGCGTGGCAGGCCGAGCGGATCGCCGGGGTCGACGACCTCGCCGGGTGGGCGGTGCTGGGCCGCTCCGCGCCGGCCGCGCTGGCGGAGCTGCCGGTCCACGCCGACGTCGCGGCGCTGGTGGCGAGCGGGGCCTCGGCCCGGCAGGTGCTGCTGGCGGTGCCGGTCGGCGACCCCGGCGTCGCCGTTCCGGACGCCGTGCGGGCGGTCACCAACGACGTCCTGGACGTGCTGCGGTCCTGGCTCGCCGCCGACGAGCTGGCGGACGCGAAGCTGGTGGTGGTGACCCGGGGCGCGGTGACCGCCGGCGACGACGACCGGGTCACCGACCTGGCCGGCGCGGCGGTCTGGGGCCTGCTGCGCTCCGCGCAGTCCGAGCACCCGGGGCGGATCGTCCTCGCCGACGTCGGCGGCGAGCTGGACCGGGAGACCCTCGCCGTGCTGGCCGGGGCCGCGGTCGACCCGTCGGTCTCCGGCGGCCAACTCGCCGTGCGGGGCGACCGGACCCTCGTGCCGAGGCTGGTGCGGCCGGCGGGCGACGAGCTGACGCCGCCGTCGTCCGGACCGTGGCACCTGGCCGCCGTCGCGCCCGGCACGCTGGACGGGATCGGCATGGTGCCCGCCACGGCCGTCGCGCTGGAGGCGGGTCAGGTGCGCATCGCCGTGCGCGCGGCGGGGGTGAACTTCCGTGACGTGCTGATCGGGCTGGGGATGTACCCGGATCCGTCGGCGGTGATGGGCAGCGAGGGCGCGGGCGTGGTGGTCGAGGTCGGCCCCGGCGTGACCGACCTGGCGCCCGGCGACCGGGTGATGGGCATGTTCGAGCTCGGGTTCGGCCCACAGGCGGTCGCCCACCGGCAGCGGGTCGCGAAGATGCCCGCCGGCTGGTCCTTCACCCAGGCGGCGTCGGTGCCCCTGGTCTTCCTGACCGCCTACTACGCGCTGCGCGACCTGGCCGGCCTGCGGGCCGGCGAGTCGGTGCTCGTCCACAACGGCGCGGGTGGGGTCGGCATGGCCGCCATCCAGCTCGCCCGGCACTGGGGCGCGACGGTGTTCGCCACGGCCAGCCCGGGCAAGTGGGGCGTGCTGCGCGGGCTGGGCGTGGCCGAGGAGCGGATCGCGTCGTCGCGGACGACGGAGTTCGAGCAGACCTTCGGCTCGGTCACCGGTGGCGCCGGCGTGGACGTGGTGCTGGACGCGTTGGCCGGTGAGTTCGTCGACGCGTCGCTGCGGCTGCTGCCGCGCGGCGGCCGGTTCGTGGAGATGGGCAAGGCCGACGTCCGCGACCCGGACGTGGTCGCCGCCCGGCACCCCGGGGTGACGTACCGCGCGTTCGACCTGAACGAGGCGGGCAGTGCCCGGATCGGGGAGATGCTCACCGAGGTGCTCGCGCTGTTCGAGCAGGGCGCGCTGCGGCCGCTGCCGGTGCGGGTGTGGGACGTGCGCCAGGCCCGACAGGCGCTGCGGTACGTCAGCCAGGCCCGGCACGTCGGCAAGGTGGTGCTGCGCATCCCCGCCCCGGTCGACCCCGAGGGCACCGTACTGGTCACCGGCGCCGCCGGGACGCTGGCCGGCGTGGTCGCCCGCCACCTCGTCGCCACCGGCCAGGCCAAGCACCTGCTGCTGGCCTCTCGCCGCCACCCCGACCAGGCCGGCGGCGACTACGCCACCCTGGTCCGCGACCTCACCGACGCCGGCGCCGACGTCACCGCCGTGGCGGTCGACGTCAGCGACCCCGCGCAGGTCACCGAGCTGATCGCCGGGATCGATCCGGCGCACCCGCTGACGGCGGTGGTGCACACCGCCGGGGTGATCGCGGACGCGACCGTCGCCTCGCTGGACGAGCAGGCGCTGCGTACGGTGCTGGCGCCGAAGGTGGACGCGGGTTGGGCGTTGCACGAGGCGACCCGGCACCTGGACCTGGCGGCGTTCGTGGTGTTCTCCTCGGTGGCGGCCACGCTGGGCTCGCCGGGGCAGGGCAACTACGCGGCGGCCAACGCGTTCCTCGACGCGCTGGCCCGGCACCGCCGGCAGGAGGGCCTGCCCGCCACGAGCATCGCCTGGGGCATGTGGGCCGCCGCCAGCGCGATGACCGCGCACCTCGACGGGGACGACCGGCAGCGGCTGCGGCGGGTCGGGATGAGCGCCCTCTCCCCGGCCGAAGGCACCGAACTCTTCGATGCGGCCCTCCCGTCGGCCTCGCCGGTCGTCGTCGCGGCCCGGCTCCAGGTCACCGGCGACACCAGCGCGGTGCCGCCGCTGCTGCGGCAGCTGCTGCGCGGCGCCGGCCGGCGGCGGACGGCCACCGACCAGCCGACCGCCGGGGCGTTCTGGCGGGACCGGCTGGGCGGCCTGCCCGAGGCGGACGCCCGGCAGGCGCTGGTCGACCTGGTCTGCGGACAGGCCGCGACCGTGCTGGGCCACGCCTCGACGCAGGCGGTCTCCGCCGCCCGGGCCTTCAGGGACCTCGGCTTCGACTCGCTGACCTCCGTCGAGCTGCGCAACCGGCTGGGCGCCGCCACCGGGCTGCGGCTCTCCGCCACGCTGGCCTTCGACCACCCCACCCCCGCGCGGCTGGCCGACCACCTGTTCCAGCAGCTCGGCCGGGCCACCGGCGCCGGCCCGACGACCCGTACCGCCGCCGCCGGCGACGCCGACGAGCCGATCGCCATCATCGGCATGGCCTGCCGCTACCCCGGCGGCGTCGCCACCCCCGAGCAGCTGTGGCAGCTCGTCACTTCCGGGGCCGACGCGATCGGCGGGTTCCCCACCGACCGCGGCTGGGACCTCGACCGGCTGTACGGCACGGACGGCGACCAGGCCGGCGGCACCGTCACCGACCAGGGCGGGTTCCTCTACGACGCGGCCGACTTCGACGCGGGCTTCTTCAACATCAGTCCCCGCGAGGCCCTCGCGATGGACCCGCAGCAGCGGCTGCTGCTGGAGACCGCCTGGGAGAGCTTCGAGTACGCCGGCATCGACCCCACCGGGGTGACCGGCACCGCCACCGGGGTCTTCGTCGGCGCCGCCTCCTCCGGCTACGCGAGCAGCGGACGCGACGACCTGGACGGCCTCGAGGGGCACCTGCTGACCGGTACGGCGGGCAGCGTCGCCTCCGGGCGGGTCGCCTACACCTTCGGCCTCGAAGGCCCGGCCGTCACCGTCGACACCGCCTGCTCCTCCTCCCTGGTGGCGCTGCACCTCGCGGCGCAGGCGCTGCGCGGCGGCGAGTGCGACCTGGCGCTCGCCGGCGGGGTGGCACTGATGGCGCAGCCCGGCATGTTCTCCGAGTTCTCCCGGCAGGGCGGGCTGGCCCCGGACGGGCGGTGCAAGGCGTTCGCCGCCGCGGCGGACGGCACCGGCTGGTCCGAGGGCGTGGGGATGCTGCTGGTGGAGCGCCTCTCCGACGCCCGGCGCAACGGGCACCGCGTGCTCGCCGTGGTCCGGGGCAGCGCCGTCAACCAGGACGGCGCGTCCAACGGACTGACCGCCCCGAACGGTCCGTCACAGCAGCGGGTGATCCGGCAGGCCCTGGCCAACGCCCGGCTCGCCGCGACCGACGTGGACGCCGTCGAGGCGCACGGCACCGGCACCACCCTCGGCGACCCGATCGAGGCGCAGGCGCTGCTGGCCACCTACGGCCGGGACCGCGACGGCGGGGAGCCGCTCTGGCTCGGGTCGGTCAAGTCGAACATCGGCCACGCCCAAGCGGCGGCCGGCGTCGCCGGCGTGATCAAGATGGTGCTGGCGATGCGGCACGGCGTGCTGCCGCCCACGCTGCACGTGGACGAGCCGTCGCCGCACGTCGACTGGTCGGCGGGTGCGGTCGCGCTGCTCACCGAGGCGCGGCCGTGGCCGGCCGTGGACCGGCCCCGCCGCGCGGCGGTGTCGTCGTTCGGCATCAGCGGCACCAACGCGCACACCATCATCGAACAGGCGCCCGACGAGCCCGCCCCGGTGCCGACGCCCCCGCCGGCGGAGGACCTGCCCGGCCTGGTCGGAGCCGCCGCCGTGCCGCTGCTGGTCTCCGGCCGCAGCCCCCGCGCCCTGCGGGAGCAGGCCGCCCGCCTCGGCGAGCGACTCGCCGACGACGCCGACCTGGACCTGCGCGACCTCGGGTACTCCCTGGCCACCCGGCGCGCCCACCATGCGTACCGCGCGGTCGCCGTGGCCGGCGACCGGAACGAGGCCGTCGCCCGGCTGGCCGCGCTCGCCGCGGGCGACGGCACGCCGAGCAGCGCGGACGCGACGCCGAAGGTCGTCTTCGTCTTCCCCGGCCAGGGCTCGCAGTGGGCGGGCATGGCGCTGGACCTGATGGAGACCTCGCCGGTCTTCCGGCGGCGGATGCGGGAGTGCGCGGACGAGCTGTCCCGGCACGTCGACTGGTCCCTGGAGGACGTGCTCCGGGAGGCGCCCGGCGCGCCGTCGCTGGACCGGGTGGACGTGGTCCAGCCCGTGCTCTTCTCCGTCATGGTGTCCCTCGCGCAGCTCTGGCGCGCGTGCGGCGTCGTACCGGCCGCCGTCGTCGGGCACTCGCAGGGGGAGATCGCCGCGGCCTGCGCCGCCGGCGCGCTGACCCTCGCGGACGCGGTGCGGCTCGTCGTGGCGCGCAGCCGCGGGCTGCTGGCGCTCGCCGGTCGGGGCGGCATGGCCTCCGTCCCGCTCCCCGCCGCCGACACCGAGCAGCTCATCTCGCCGTGGCAGGGGAAGCTCTCCGTCGCCGCCCTCAACGGCGCCGCCGTGACCGTGGTCGCCGGCGACTCGGCGTCGGTCGCCGAACTGCTCGCGCACTGCGCCGAGCGGGACGTCCGGGCCCGCCAGATCGCCGTCGACTACGCCGCGCACAGCGGCCACGTCGACGCCGTACGCGAGGACCTGGTGACCGCCCTCGGCACCGTCGAGCCCCGGTCCACCACGGTGGCCTTCCACTCGACGGTCACCGGGGAGCCCGTCGACACCGCCGAACTCGACGCGGACTACTGGTACCGCAACGTGCGGGAGCCCGTCCGGCTGGCGCCGGTCGTGGACCGGCTGATCGACCAGGGCTTCCGGGTCTTCGTCGAGGTCAGCCCGCATCCCGTGCTGAAGGTGGCCGTCCAGGAGGCGCTGGAGCGGGCCACCGGCGGCATCGAGGCGGGCGTGGTGGTGGGCTCGCTGCGTCGCGACGAGAGCGGTCCGCACCAGCTCCTGGCCAACCTCGGTGAGCTGCACGTCGCCGGGGTGCCCGTGGACTGGGCGACGGTCTTCGCCGGCTGCGGCGCCGGCCCGGTCGACCTGCCCACGTACGCCTTCCAGCGAGAGCGGTTCTGGCCGGCGGTCGACCGGTCGGCGGCCGGTGACGTGTCCGGCGCGGGCCTCGGCGCCGCCGGGCACGGGCTGCTCGGCGCGGCCGTGCGCCTGGCCGGCGACGACGAGGTGGTGTTGACCGGCCGGCTGTCGGTGTCGACGCACCCGTGGCTGGCGGACCACGTGGTCGGCGGTGCCGTGGTGGTGCCGGGGACCGCGCTGGTGGAGCTGGCGGTGCGCGCCGGTGACGAGGTGGGTGCGTCGCGGGTCGGCGAGCTGACGGTGGCCGCGCCGCTGGTGCTGCCGGAGTCCGGCGCGGTACGCGTGCAGGTGCGCGTCGGCGCGGCCGACGGCTCCGGCGCCCGGCCGGTGGCGGTGCACTCGCAGCCCGACGGCGATCCGGAGGCCGAGTGGGTGCGGCACGCCGACGGCGTGCTGGAGCACGCCGCCGACGAGCCGGCGGTGGGCCCCTGGCCGCCCGTCGGGGTGGCCGAGGTCGACCTCGCCGGCTGGTACCCGGCGCTGGCGGAGCGGGGCCTGGCCTACGGCCCGGCGTTCCGGGGCCTGCGCCGGCTGTGGAGCGGCGGCGACGAGGCGTACGCCGAGGTCGCCCTGCCGGACGACGCGGCCGTCGACGCCGCCGGCTTCGCCGTGCACCCGGCGCTGCTGGACGCCGCGCTGCACCCCGTCGGGCTGCTGCTGACCGAGCGGTCCGGCGGACCGCGGGTGCCCTTCGCGTTCGAGGGCGTGCAGGTGCACGCCTCCGGCGCCCGGACGCTGCGCGTGCGGCTGACCCGGACAGGCTCGCGGGTGCGGCTGGTGGCCGGCGACGAGTCGGGCGCGCCGGTGGTGTCCGTGGAGTCGCTCGCGCTGCGGGAGATGACCGACGCCGCCGGCACGGAGACCGCGGAGCGGTCGCTGTTCGAGGTGACCTGGCAGCCCGAGCAGGTCACCGGGGCCCGGGACGTCTCCGGCTGGGTCCTCCTCGGCGACGGGGACGCGCCGGCGGGCCTGTCCACGCCGGTGTTCCCCACCGTCGACGACCTGAGCGCCGCGGTCGCGGCCGGATCCGTCGAGGCGCCCCGCGCGCTCGTGCTCCCGGTCGCCCCGGACGCGCCGGACGCCGCACTGCCCGACCTGGTGTGCGCGGCCACCGCCCGGGTGCTGCACGTGGTGCGCTCCTGGCTGGCCATCGAGGCCCTGGCCGACACGACGCTGGTGGTGCTTACCCGCGGCGCCGTGGTCGCCGCGCCCGCCGACGCGGTGCGGGACCTGGCCGGCGCGGCGGTCTGGGGCCTGTTGCGCTCCGCGCAGTCCGAGCACCCGGGGCGGATCGTCCTCGCCGACGTCGACGGTGAGCTGACCCCGGCGACCCTGGCGGTGCTCGCCGGGGTGGCCGACGACCCGTCCGCCACGGGCGGCCAGGTGGCGGTGCGCGGCGACGAGGTGCGCACCCCGCGCCTGGGCCGGCCCACCGGCCCCGTCGCCGAGGAACTGGTGCCGCCCGCCGGGCTGTGGCGGGTCGGCGCGGTGAGCCCCGGCACGCTGGACGGGGTCGGCATGGTGCCCGCCGCGGCCGTCGCGCTGGACGCGGGCCAGGTGCGCATCGCCGTGCGCGCGGCGGGGGTGAACTTCCGTGACGTGCTGATCGGGCTGGGGATGTACCCGGATCCGTCGGCGGTGATGGGCAGCGAGGGCGCGGGCGTGGTGCTCGAGGTCGGCCCCGGCGTGACCGACCTGGCGCCCGGCGACCGCGTGCTGGGCATGTTCGAGCCCGCCTTCGCCCCCGAGGTGATCGCCACCCGCGAACTCGTCGCGAAGATCCCCGCCGGCTGGTCCTTCGCGCAGGCCGCCTCCGTGCCGGTCGTCTTCCTGACCGCCTACTACGCGCTGCGCGACCTGGCCGGCCTGCGGGCCGGCGAGTCGGTGCTCGTCCACAACGGCGCGGGTGGGGTCGGCATGGCCGCCATCCAGCTCGCCCGGCACTGGGGCGCGACGGTGTTCGCCACGGCCAGCCCTGGCAAGTGGGGCGTGCTGCGCGGGCTGGGGGTCACCGAGGAGCGGATCGCGTCGTCGCGGACGACGGAGTTCGAGCAGACCTTCGGCTCGGTCACCGGTGGCGCCGGCGTGGACGTGGTGCTGGACGCGCTGGCCGGTGAGTTCGTCGACGCGTCGCTGCGGCTGCTGCCGCGCGGCGGCCGGTTCGTGGAGATGGGCAAGGCCGACCTGCGCGACCCCGACGTGGTCGCCGCCCGGCACCCGGGCGTCACCTACCGCGCGTTCGACCTCAACGAGGCCGGACACCGGCGCATCGGCGAGATGCTCACCGAGGTGCTCGCGCTGTTCGAGCAGGGCGCGCTGCGGCCGCTGCCGGTGCGCGCCTGGGACGTGCGCCAGGCCCGACAGGCGCTGCGGCACATCAGCCAGGCCCGGCACATCGGCAAGGTCGTCCTGCGGGTACCCGCGCCGGCCGACCCGGACGGCACCGTGCTGATCACCGGCGCCGGCGGCGCCCTCGCCGGCGTGTTCGCCCGCCACCTCGTCGCCACCGGCCAGGCCAAGCACCTGCTGCTGGCCTCCCGCCGCGACCCCGAGCACTACCGGGACCTGGTCGAGGGACTGACCCGCGCGGGCGCCCGGGTCACCGCCGGCACCGCCGACGTGACCGACCCCGCGCAGGTGACGCGCCTGCTGGAACTGGTCGACCCGGCGCACCCGCTGACGGCGGTGGTGCACACCGCCGGGGTGATCGCGGACGCGACCGTCGCCTCGCTGGACGAGCAGGCGCTGCGTACGGTGCTGGCGCCGAAGGTGGACGCGGGTTGGGCGTTGCACGAGGCGACCCGGCACCTGGACCTGGCGGCGTTCGTGGTGTTCTCCTCGGTGGCGGCCACGCTGGGCTCGCCGGGGCAGGGCAACTACGCGGCGGCCAACGCGTTCCTCGACGCGCTGGCCCGGCACCGCCGGCAGGAGGGCCTGCCCGCCACCAGCCTCGCCTGGGGACTCTGGGCCGCCAGCAGTGCCATGACCGCCCACCTCGGCGGCAACGAGCACCGCAGGGCCATCCGCGCCACCAGCGCCCCCCTGACCGACCAGCAGGGCGTGGCGCTCTTCGAGCTGGCGCGGCAGCGCGACGCCGCCCACCTCGTACTCATGAACCTGCCGCCGGCGGCGTCACGACCGACCGGTCAGACCGTGCCCAGCCTGCTGCGGGACCTGATCCGCACCACCGGGCCGGCCCGGCGCGCGGTCGGCCGCGGCCCGGCCGACACCGCGTCGGTGCGGGACCGGCTGGCCACGCTCAGCCCCGCCGAGCGGCGCGGTCACCTGCTCGACCTGGTGGCCGCCAGCGTGGCCGCCGTGCTCGGACACCGCTCGGCCGAGAGCGTCGACGCCCACCGCCCCTTCAAGGAACTGGGCTTCGACTCGCTCACCTCGGTGGAACTGCGCAACCGGCTGTCCGCCGCGACCGGGCTGCGGCTGCCCGCGACCGTGGCGTTCGACTACCCGGCCCCCGTCGTGCTCGCCGAGTTCCTCGACCAGGAACTGGGCGGCGTGGCGGCCACCCGGCCGACGACGGCCGGCCCGGCCGCCGTGCCCGACGAGCCCATCGCCATCATCGGCATGGCCTGCCGGTTCCCCGGCGACGTGCAGACCCCCGAGCAGCTCTGGGAACTGGTCACCGCCGGCGCCGACGTCATCTCGCCCTTCCCGACCGACCGGGGCTGGGACCTGGACGACCTGCGCGCCAGCGGCGGGGACACCACGTCCGTACCCCGCCAGGGCGGCTTCCTCCACGACGCCGCCCAGTTCGACGCCGCCTTCTTCGGGATCTCGCCCCGGGAGGCCCTCGCGATGGACCCGCAGCAGCGGCTGCTGCTGGAGACGTCCTGGGAGGCCTTCGAACGGGCCGGAATCGACCCCCACTCGGCGCGCGGCAGCAGCACCGGCGTCTACGTCGGGCTCATCTACCACGACTACGCCTCCCAGGCCGCCGGGACCACCGACGAGCTGGACGGCCACGTCGGCAACGGCAGCGCGGGCAGCGTCGCCTCGGGCCGGATCTCCTACCTGTTCGGGCTGGAGGGCCCCGCGGTCACCGTCGACACCGCCTGCTCGTCGTCCCTGGTGGCGCTGCACCTCGCCGCCCAGGCGCTGCGGCAGGACGAGTGCCGGCTCGCCCTCGCCGGCGGGGTGAGCGTCATGTCCACCCCGGGCATGCTCACCGAGTTCTCCCGGCAGCGCGGGCTGTCGCCCGACGGGCGGTGCAAGGCGTTCGGCGCGGGCGCCGACGGCACCGGCTTCGCCGAGGGCGTCGGCATGCTCCTGCTGGAGCGACTCTCCGACGCGCAGCGCAACGGCCACCGCGTCCTCGCCGTCGTCCGCGGCAGCGCGGTGAACCAGGACGGCGCCAGCAGCGGCCTGACCGCGCCGAACGGGCCCGCCCAGCAGCGGGTGATCCGGCAGGCCCTGGCCAACGCCCGGCTCGCCACGACCGACGTGGACGCCGTCGAGGCGCACGGCACCGGCACCGCGCTGGGCGACCCGATCGAGGCGCAGGCGCTGCTCGCCACGTACGGGCAGGGCCGGCCGCAGGACCGGCCGCTGTGGTTGGGGTCGGTCAAGTCGAACATCGGCCACGCCCAGGCGGCGGCCGGCGTCGCCGGCGTGATCAAGATGGTGCTGGCGATGCGGCACGGCGTGCTGCCGCCCACCCTGCACGCCGAGAAGCCCTCGCCGCACGTCGACTGGTCGGCGGGCGCGGTCGCGCTGCTCACCGAGGCGCGGCCGTGGCCGGCCGTGGACCGGCCCCGCCGCGCGGCGGTGTCGTCGTTCGGCATCAGCGGCACCAACGCGCACACCATCATCGAACAGGCGCCCGACGAGCCCGCCCCGCCGGCCGGCCCGCCCGCCGCGCCGGCCCCCGACGGCCCCGTCGCCTGCGTCCTCTCGGCCCGCGACGACACCGCCCTGCGCGAGCAGGCGCGCGGGCTGCGCGCCCTGGTGCGCGACGAGCCCGACCTGACCGTCGCCGACATCGCCCGGGCGCTCGCCACCGGCCGGAGCGCCTTCGAACACCGCGCGGTGCTGCTGCCCCGCGACCGCGACGACCTGCTCGCCGCCCTCGACGCGCTGGCCGACGACCAGCCCTCGGCCGCCGTCGTCCACGGCGTGGCCCGGGGCGGGCGGACCGCCGTCCTCTTCTCCGGTCAGGGCGCGCAGCGCCCCGGCATGGGCCGCGAGCTGTACGACGCCTTCCCGGCCTTCGCCGCCGCGCTCGACGAGGTGTGCGGGCACCTGGACCCGCACCTGCCCCGCCCGCTGCGCGAGGTGCTGTTCGCCGAGGCGGGCACCCCGGCGGCGGAGCTGCTGGACCAGACGGTGTTCACCCAGGCCGGGCTGTTCGCCGTCGAGGTGGCCCTGTTCCGGCTGGTCGAGTCGTTCGGCGTACGGCCCGACCTGGTGGCCGGGCACTCCATCGGCGAGGTGGCCGCCGCGTACGTCGCCGGCCTGTTCAGCCTGGCCGACGCGTGCGCGCTGGTCGCGGCGCGCGGCCGGCTCATGCAGGCTCTGCCCGCCGGCGGCGGGATGCTCGCCGTCGGCGCCGACGAGCCGGCCGTCGTGGCGTCGCTGGCCGGGCTCACCGACCGAGTCGGCGTCGCGGCGGTCAACGCGCCGGCCGCCGTGGTGGTCTCCGGGGACGCCCGCGCGCTCGACGAGCTGGAGCGGGCCTGGCGGGAGCGGGGCGTCCGCACCCGCCGGCTCAACGTCAGCCACGCGTTCCACAGCCCGCTCATGGAGCCGATGCTGGCCGAGTTCCGGCAGGCGCTCGACGCACTGACGTTCCACTGGCCGGTCCTGCCGATCGTGTCGAACCTGACCGGGAAGGTCGCGGACCCCGACGAGATCGGCACCCCCGACTACTGGGTCCGGCACGTCCGCGGGACCGTCCGGTTCGCCGACGGCGTCGCCAGCCTCCGCGAGCGCAACGTCCGCACCTTCCTCGAACTGGGCCCCGACGCGGTGCTCGCCGGCATGGCGCGCGCCTGCCTGCCGGACGACGGGGCCACCTCGCCGGCGGCCGTCGTGGCGACGCTGCGCCCGGGCCGGCCCGAACCAGTGTCGCTGGTGACCGCGCTGGCCGAGCTGCACGCGCACGGCGTGCCGGTCACCTGGACCACCCTCCTGCCGGCCGGCGTGACGCGCCCGGTCGACCTGCCGACGTACCCGTTCCAGCGGCAGCGCTTCTGGCCGGCCGTCGGCAGGCTGCGGGCCGGTGACGTCACCGGCGCCGGCCTCGGCGTGGCCGGTCACGGGCTGCTCGGCGCGGCCGTGGACCTGGCCGGCGACGACGAGATGGTGCTGACCGGCCGGCTCTCCCTGGCCACGCACCCGTGGCTGGCGGATCACGTGGTCTCCGGCGTGACGCTGGTCCCCGGTACCGCGCTGGTGGAGCTGGCCGTGCGGGCCGGCGACGAGGTGGAACTGCCCCGGCTGCGCGACCTGACGGTGCTCGTGCCGCTGGTGCTCCCCGAGACCGGCGGCGTGCGGATCCAGGTCCGGGTGTCGGCGGCGGAGACGCCGCAGCGCCCCCTCGCCATCTACTCGCGCCCCGACGACGACCCCGAGGCGGGCTGGACGCGGCACGCGGAGGGCGTGCTGGAGCCGGCGACGGCCGACGAGCCGAGGACGGGCGCCTGGCCCCCGGCCGACGCGACCGAGGTGGACCTGGCCGGCTGGTATCCGGCGCTGGTCGAGCACGGCCTGGCGTACGGGCCGGCGTTCCAGGGCCTGCGCCGCGTGTGGACCGCCGCCGCCGACGTGTACGCCGAGGTGGTCCTGCCCGACGACGCGGCGGCGGAGGCGGCCCGGTTCGGCGTGCACCCGGCGCTGCTGGACGCGGCCCTGCACCCGATCGGGCTGCTGCCCGGGTCGGACGAGTCGAGCGGCCCGCGGGTGCCGTTCGCGTTCGAGGGCGTGCAGGTGCACGCCTCGGGCGCGGGAGTGCTGCGGGTGCGGTTGGCCCGCAACGGTTCCGGCGTGCGGCTGACGGCGTGCGACGAGGCGGGCGCGCCGGTGGTGTCGGTCGAGTCCCTCGTGCTGCGGGAGCTGACCGGGGTGACCGCCGCGAGCGCGGCGTCCCGCTCGCTGTTCGAGGTGGTCTGGCAGGCCGACGAGGTCGACCCGGTCGACGACGCGTCGGGCTGGGCGGTGCTGGGCGGACCGGCCCTGCCGGGCGTCCCCGGCGGTCCCTCCGCCGAGACGATCAGGCAGCTTCGCGCCGCGATCGACGCCGGCATCGCGCCGCCGCGCCTGCTGCTGTTCACGCCGGCCGGATCGGACGCCGACGGGGCCGACCCGGCGCGGACCGTCCACACGGTGACCGCCGACGTGCTGGACCTCGTGCAGGCCTGGCTGGCGGCCGACGTCCTGGCGGACTCGAAGCTGGTGGTGGTCACCCGGGGCGCCGTGTCCGTCGGGAACGACGACCGGGTCACCGACCTGGCCGGTGCGGCGGTGTGGGGTCTGCTGCGGTCGGCGCAGTCGGAGCACCCGGGGCGCATCATCCTGGCCGACGTCGACGCCGGCGTGGACCCCGGCGTGCTGGGCATCCTGGCCCGGTTCGCGGCCGACCCGGCCGGCGGCCAGCTGGCCGTCCGCTCCGGCGAGGTGCTCGTGCCGCGTCTGGTGCGGTCCGTCGCGCCCGCGTCGGTGGACGGTGCCGTGGTGGGCGAGGGCACGGTGCTCGTCACCGGTGGTACCGGTGCGTTGGGTGCGTTGGTGGCGGAGCATCTGGTGTCGTCGTACGGGGTGCGGTCGTTGGTGTTGGTGTCGCGGCGGGGGCCGGAGGCTGCGGGTGCCGAGGGGTTGGCGCGGCGGTTGACCGGGTTGGGTGCCGCGGTGCGGGTGGTGGCGTGTGACGTGGCGGACCGGGATCAGGTGTTCGGTCTGGTCGGTGAGGTGACTGCGGCGGGTCGGTTGGCGGGTGTGGTGCACACGGCCGGCGTGTTGGACGACGGTGTGGTCGAGGGGTTGACCGCTGAGCGGCTTGCCGGGGTGTTGGCGCCGAAGGTGTCGGCGGGCTGGTTCCTGCACGAGGCGACGGCGAGCCTGGATCTGGATCTGTTCGTGGTGTTCTCGTCGGTGGCGGGGGTGTTGGGTTCGCCGGGCCAGTCGGCGTATGCGGCGGGTAACGCGTTCCTGGACGGGTTGGCGGTGTGGCGGCGGCAGCTCGGGTTGCCGGCGGTCAGCCTGGCGTGGGGCATGTGGGACACCGCCGGCATGGCGGCGTCGATCGGCGGCACCGACCGCGCCCGGACGGCGCGCGCCGGCCTCCGCCCGATGAACGCCCGGACCGGCCTCGAACTGTTCGACACCGCGGTTGCGGCGGAGCGGTCGGTGCTGGTGCCGGCCGTGATCGACGTACCGGCGCTGCGGGCGGCGGCCGCCGGCGCGGTGGTGCCACCGATGCTGCGCAACCTGGTCGACGTGGCGCAGACCCGCCGCCGCGCCGGGCAGGGTGGCGGCGGCTGGGCCGACCGGCTCGCCGGCCTCAGCGACGAGGACGGTCTCGCGCAGGTGGACCAGCTGGTGCGGGGTCTGGTCGCGCAGGTGCTCGGGCACGGCGGCGCGGAGGCGGTGCCCGCCGACCGCGCGTTCCGGGACCTGGGCTTCGACTCGCTGACCGCCGTCGAGCTGCGCAACCGGGTCAACGGCGCGACCGGCCTGCGACTCACCTCGACCCTGGTGTTCGACTACCCGTCCCCCCAGGCCCTGGCGGCCCACGTGCACGCGGAACTGGTCGGTGCCCGCCGCGGCACCGCCGCCGCCGAGCCGACGGCCGGCGAGGCCGACGAGCCGATCGCCATCGTCGGCATGGCCTGCCGCTATCCGGGCGGAGTGGAGTCTCCCGACGAGCTGTGGACGCTGGTCAGCACCGGCGGCGAGGGGATCGGCGAGTTCCCGGCCGACCGGGGCTGGGACCTGGAGTCGCTGTTCGACCCGGACCCGGAGCACGCCGGCACCTCGTACACGCGGCACGGTGGCTTCCTCTACGGGGCCGCCGAGTTCGACCCCGGCTTCTTCGGCATCTCGCCCCGCGAGGCCCTCGCGATGGACCCGCAGCACCGGTTGCTGCTGGAAGCCTCGTGGGAGACCTTCGAGTCGGCGGGCCTGGACCCGACGGGCCTGCGGGGCAGCAGGACCGGCGTGTTCGCGGGCGTGATCTACCACGACTACGCGACGCGGCTCATGGAGACCCCGGACGTCGAGGGCTACGTGGGCACGGGCAACTCGGGCAGCGTGCTCTCCGGCCGGGTGGCGTACACGTTCGGCCTGGAAGGCCCGGCGGTCACCGTGGACACCGCCTGCTCGTCGAGCCTGGTGGCGCTGCACCTGGCCGTGCAGGCGCTGCGGTCGGGGGAGTGTGACCTGGCGCTGGCCGGTGGGGTGACGGTGATGGCGACGCCAAGCACGTTCGTCGAGTTCTCCCGGCAGCGGGGTCTGTCCCCGGACGGCCGGTGCAGGTCGTTCGCGGCGTCCGCGGACGGCACGAGCTGGTCCGAGGGCGTCGGCGTGCTGCTGGTGCAGCGGCTCTCCGACGCGCAGCGGGAGGGCCGGCGCATCCTGGCGGTGGTCCGCGGCAGCGCCGTCAATCAGGACGGGGCGTCGAACGGCCTGACGGCGCCGAACGGTCCGTCGCAGCAGCGGGTGATCCGCCAGGCGCTGTCCAACGCGCGCCTGACCCCCGCTGACGTGGACGCCGTCGAGGCGCACGGCACGGGCACCACGTTGGGTGACCCGATCGAGGCGCAGGCGTTGTTCGCGACCTACGGGCAGGGGCGGGACGAGCCGCTCCTGCTGGGGTCGATCAAGTCGAACATCGGTCACG
Source organism: Micromonospora sp. NPDC047670 (assembly GCF_043204915.1). NCBI lineage: Bacteria > Bacillati > Actinomycetota > Actinomycetes > Micromonosporales > Micromonosporaceae > Micromonospora > Micromonospora sp. NPDC047670. Next base: position 23,691 of record NZ_JBIDDA010000026.1, on the reverse strand, counting down.
CCCAGGCCGCCGCGGGTGTCGCCGGTGTGATCAAGATGGTGCTGGCGATGCGGCACGGTATGGTGCCGCCGACGTTGCACGTGGACGAGCCGTCGCCGCACATCGACTGGACGGCGGGTGCGGTGGTGTTGGCGACGGAGCCGACGCCGTGGCCGCAGGTGGACCGGCCGCGTCGGGCGGCGGTGTCGTCGTTCGGTATTTCCGGCACGAACGCGCACGTGATCATCGAGCAGCCGCCGGCGGACGTCGTCGAGGGCGAGATCGTTGGTCGGGGCGTGCCGCCGGTGGTGCCGGTGCTGCTGTCCGCGCGGTCGGAGGCGGCGCTGGCCGCGCAGGCGGGCCGGTGGGCGCGGTGGCTGTCGACGGACGAGCACCTGCGTCCGTTGGATGTGGCCTGGTCCTCGGTGACCACTCGGCCGGCGCTGGAGCAGCGCGCGGTCGTGTCCGGCGCGAGCCGGGACGAGGTGTTGGCGGGTCTCGCGGCGCTGGCGTCCGGCGCACCGGCGGGCGGTGTGGTCGCGGGCCAGGCCGGCGGCCGGGGCTCGCTGGCGCTGCTGTTCTCGGGTCAGGGCGCGCAGCGTGCGGGCATGGGCCGGGAGCTGTATGGGGCGTTCCCGGTGTTCGCGGCCGCGTTGGACGAGGTGTGTGGGCACCTGGATCCGTTGCTGTCGCGTCCGTTGCGGGAGGTGCTGTTCGCTGCCGAGGCGGGCACCCCGGAGGCGGGTCTGCTGGACCAGACCGTGTTCACGCAGGCGGGGCTGTTCGCGGTCGAGGTGGCGCTGTTCCGGCTGGTGGAGTCGTTCGGGATCGTGCCGGACATGGTCGCGGGGCACTCGATCGGTGAGGTGACCGCCGCCTTCGTCGCGGGTGTGCTGTCGCTGGCGGATGCGTGCGCGTTGGTGGCGGCGCGGGGTCGGTTGATGCAGGCGTTGCCGGCCGGTGGCGGGATGCTCGCGGTGGCGGCGGGCGAGGTCGCGGTGGTCGAGTCGATCGCCGGTCTGTCCGACCGGGTCGGGATCGCGGCGGTCAATGGGCCGACGTCGGTCGTCGTCTCCGGTGCGCTTGACGCCCTCGACGAGGTGGAGCGGATGTGGCGGGAGCGCGGTGCGCGGACCCGCCGGCTGACGGTGAGTCACGCGTTCCACAGTCCGTTGATGGAGCCGATGCTGGCGGAGTTCCGTACGGTCCTGGAGGGGTTGACCTTCGCCGCGCCGGTGTTGCCGATCGTGTCCAACGTGACCGGGACGCTCGCCGACCCGGAGGAGGTCCGCAGCTCGGAGTATTGGGTGCGGCACGTCCGTGAGGCGGTGCGGTACGCCGACGGCATCACCGCGCTGCGGGCGGCCGGGGTGGACACGTTCCTGGAGGTCGGCCCGCAGAGTGTGTTGACCGCGATGGCGGCGGACATCCTGCCCGACGACGACGCCGTGCTGGCCGTAGCGGCCCAGCGCAGGGACCGGCCGGAGGCGCATGCGCTGCTGCACGCCCTGGCCGAGCTGCATGTGCATGGCGTGCCGGTGGCCTGGCGGGAGTGGTTCGCCGACACCGGGGCGCGCCGGGTCGACCTGCCCACGTACGCCTTCCACCGCGAGCGCTACTGGCCCGAGCCGGCGAGCCGACCGCGGCAGACGGCGACCCACAGCGGCGACGCCGACTTCTGGGACGCGGTGGAACGGGCCGACCTGACCGCCCTCGCCGCCCAGTTCGGCGACGACGGCGCGGCCCTGGACGCCCTCACCCCGGCCCTGCCGGTCCTGTCGACCTGGCACCGGGCGCGGGCGCGTCGGGCGGTCGTGGACGGGTGGTCGTACCGGGTCGGGTGGCAGCGGACCGACCTCGCCGCCGCTCCCGCGAAGCCCGGTGTGTGGCTGCTCGTGACCGCGGTGGACGACCTGACGGACGGCACGCTGGCGGAGGCCGCCACCAAGGCCCTCGCCGCGGTCGGCGCCGACGTGGTCCGGCTGACCGTCGACCCCGTCGGCACCGACCGGGCGGACCTCACCCGCCGGCTGGCCGACGCGCTGGCCGACGGACCCGTCGCCGGCGTGCTCTCCCTGCTCGGACTCCGCAGCCAGCCGCACCCGGCCCACCCGGCCGTGCCGGTCGGGACGGCCGCCACGCTGCTGCTCGTCCAGGCGTTGCACGACGCCGGGGCGACGGCCCGGCTGTGGTGCCTGACCCGGGGCGCGGTCGGCGCCGGGGACGGCGACCCGGTGCGCGACGTCGCCCAGAGCGGCCTCTGGGGGCTGGGACGCGTGGCGAGCCTGGAGCACCCCCAGCTCTGGGGTGGCCTGGTGGACCTGCCCGACCAGGTCGACGCGACGGGCTGGGACCGGCTGGCGCGGGTGGTGACCGGCGCCGGTGACGAGGACCAGGTGGCCGTACGCCCCTCCGGGGTGTTCGTCCGTCGACTGGCCCGGTCGACACCCGCCGCGCCCGACGCGGCGGAACGCTGGCAGCCGTCCGGCACGGTGCTGATCACCGGTGGCACCGGCGCGCTCGGCGCCCACGTGGCCCGCTGGGTGGCGGCCGGCGGTGCCGCGCGCGTGGTCCTGACCAGCCGCCGCGGCGAGCGGGCCGCGGGCGCGGCGGAGCTGCGGGAGGAGTTGACCGCGCTGGGCGTCCGGGTGTCGGTCGTCGCCTGCGACGTGGCCGACCGCGACCAGGTGGCGGCCCTGCTGGCGAGCCTGGACGAGGATCCCGCGCCGCTGACGGCCGTGGTGCACGCGGCGGGCGCCGGCGACGTCGGCATGATCGCCGAAACGGACCTGGCCGCCTTCGCCGGCGTGCTCGCCGGCAAGGTCGCCGGCGCGGTGCACCTGGACGAACTGCTCGGCGACCGGCCGCTGGACGCGTTCGTGCTGTTCTCCTCCATCGCCGGGGTGTGGGGCAGCGGCGGGCAGGCGGCGTACGCGGCGGGCAACGCCTTCCTCGACGCGCTCGCGGAGCACCGGCGCGGGCGGGGCCTGGCGGCGACGTCCGTGGCCTGGGGACCGTGGGCCGACGGCGGCATGGCCACCGGCGAGGCCCGGCAGCTGCTGGCCCGGCGCGGCCTGACGGCGATGGCGCCGGCCGATGCCGTGTACGCGATGCGGCACGCCGTCGGGCAGTCCCGGGCGGCGCTGACCGTGGCGGACGTCGACTGGGCGGTCTTCGCCCCGGCGTACGCCTCGGCCCGCCCCCGACCGCTGCTCGACGACATCGCCGAGGCGCGGGAGGCGCTCCACGCCCACGGCGGTGAGCAGCCGGGCGGCGCCGCCGACGGGCTCCGGGAGCACCTGCTCACCCTGCCTCGCCCCGAGCAACTCCGGCACCTGGTCGACCTGGTGCGTACCCACGCCGCCGCCGTGCTCGGCCACCAAGGCACGGACCGGGTCAAGCCGCAACGCGCGTTCAAGGACCTCGGGTTCGACTCGCTGACGGCGGTCGAGCTGCGCAACCGGCTGACCGCGGCGACCGGCCTGTCGCTGCCCGCCACCCTCGTCTTCGACTACCCCCACCCGGCCGTCCTCGCCGAGCACCTGCTCGACGGGCTGGTGCCCGAGGCGCGGTGGACGGACGACGGCGACCCGGCGGAGGCGGCCGTGCGGCAGGCGCTCGCGACCATCCCGCTGGCCCGCATCCGCGAGGCCGGCCTGCTGGACCTGCTGCTCACCCTCACCGACGCCGACAGCGGCGGCGACGAGTCCACCGACGAGGCCCTCGACCTCGACGAGATGGACGCCGACACCCTCGTCAGGCTGGCGCTTGACGGAACCGATTCCTGACCGTTGTCCCCAGTACGGAGCTCATGATGTCTACGTCCGCAGACAAGGTCGTCGAGGCGCTCCGCGCCTCGCTCAAGGAGACGGGCCGCCTCCGTCAGCTCAACCAGCAGCTGACCGCTGCCGCGCGCGAGCCGATCGCGATCGTCGCCATGTCCTGCCGCTACCCGGGCGGCGTCACCAGCCCCGAGCAGCTCTGGGACCTGGTGGCTGCCGGCGGCGACGCGATCGGCGGCTTCCCGACCGACCGCGGCTGGGACCTGGACAACCTGTACGACGCGGACGCCGACCGGGCCGGCCGGTCCACCACCCGCGAGGGCGGCTTCCTCTACGACGCGGCCGACTTCGACGCCGGGTTCTTCGGCATCTCGCCCCGCGAGGCCGTGGCCATGGACCCCCAGCAGCGGCTGTTGCTGGAGACGTCCTGGGAGGCGTTCGAGCACGCGGGCATCGCGCCGGCGTCCATGCGCGGGCAGAAGGTCGGCGTCTTCGTCGGGACCGCCGCCAACGGGTACGGGATGGGCCCGCAGAGCGAGGCCGAGGGCACCGACGAGGGCTACCTGCTGACCGGCACGGCCACCAGCGTCGTCTCCGGGCGGATCGCGTACGCCCTCGGCCTGGAGGGCCCGGCGGTCACGGTCGACACCGCCTGCTCGTCGTCGCTGGTCGCGCTGCACCTGGCGTGCCAGGCGCTGCGGCAGGGCGACTTCGACCTGGCCCTGGCCGGTGGCGTGTGCGTCATGGCCACCCCCAGCCCGTTCGTGGGCTTCTCCCGGCAGCGGGGGCTCGCCGCCGACGGCCGGTGCAAGTCGTTCGCCGCCGCCGCCGACGGCACGGGCTGGTCCGAGGGCGTCGGCATCCTGCTGGTGGAGCGGCTCTCGGACGCGCAGCGCAAGGGGCATCCCGTCCTCGCCGTGATCCGGGGCAGCGCGGTCAACCAGGACGGCGCGTCCAACGGCCTCACCGCGCCGAACGGGCCGGCCCAGCAGCGGGTGATCCGGCAGGCGCTGGCGAACGCGCGGTTGACCACGGCAGACGTGGACGCCGTCGAGGCGCACGGCACGGGCACCGTCCTCGGTGATCCGATCGAGGCGCAGGCGCTGCTGGCCACCTACGGCCAGGGCCGGCCGGCGGACCGGCCGCTGCTGCTCGGTTCGATCAAGTCGAACATCGGTCACAGTCAGTCCGCCGCAGGCGTGGCCGGCGTGATCAAGATGGTGATGGCGATGCGGCACGGGCTCGTCCCGTCCACCCTGCACGTGGACGAGCCGACGCCCAAGGTGGACTGGTCGGCCGGCGAGGTGTCGCTGGTGACCGAGGCGACGCCGTGGCCGGCGGTGGACCGGCCGCGCCGCGCCGCCGTGTCGTCGTTCGGCATCTCCGGCACCAACGCGCACACCATCCTGGAGGAGCCGCCCGCCCCCGGCGCCGACGGCGACACCCGGCCGACGCCCGTCGTGACCCTGCCGGCGGCGCCCGTCCTCCTGTCCGCCCGGTCGGAGTCCGCGCTGGCCGCCCAGGCGGGGCGCTGGGCCCGGTGGCTGGACGCCGACGAGAGCCTCCGCCCCGTCGACGTCGGCTGGTCGTCGGTGGTGTCACGGTCCGCGCTGGAGCACCGCGCGGTGCTCACCGTCGCGGACCGCGAGGACCTGCTGGCCGGGCTGCGCGCCCTCGCCGCCGGGCAGCCGTCCGGCGCGGTGGTCGCCGGGCAGGCGGCCGACCGCGGCCCGCTCGCGGTGCTCTTCTCGGGTCAGGGCGCGCAGCGTGCGGGCATGGGTCGGGAGTTGTCGGCCGAGTTCCCGGTGTTCGCGGCCGCGTTGGACGAGGTGTGTGGGCACCTGGATCCGTTGTTGTCGCGTCCGTTGCGGGAGGTGCTGTTCGCCGAGGCGGGCACCCCGGAGGCGGGTCTGCTGGATCAGACGGTGTTCACGCAGGCGGGGTTGTTCGCGGTCGAGGTGGCGCTGTTCCGCCTGGTGGAGTCGTTCGGGATCGTGCCGGACTTCGTGGGCGGTCACTCGATCGGTGAGATCGCTGCCGCGCACGTGGCCGGGGTGCTGTCCCTGGAGGACGCCTGCCTGCTGGTCGCGGCGCGGGGTCGGCTGATGCAGGCGTTGCCGGCCGGTGGCGGGATGTTGGCCGTGGCGGCGGACGAGGCGGCGGTGGCCGAGTCGATCGCCGGCCTGGGCGACCGGGTGGGGATCGCGGCCGTGAACGGGCCGACCTCCGTGGTGGTGTCCGGCGCCGTCGAAGCGCTCGACGAGGTGGAGCGGGCCTGGCGGGAGCGGGGTGCGCGGACCCGCCGCCTCACCGTCAGCCACGCGTTCCACAGTCCTTTGATGGAGCCGATGCTGGCGGAGTTCCGTACGGTCCTGGAGGGGTTGACCTTCGCCGCGCCGGTGTTGCCGATCGTTTCCAACGTGACCGGCGCGCTCGCCGACGCCGACGAGGTCCGCAGCCCGGAGTACTGGGTGCGGCACGTCCGTGAGGCGGTGCGGTATGCCGACGGCATCACCGCGCTGCGGGCCGCCGGGGTGGACACGTTCCTGGAGGTCGGCCCGCAGAGCGTGCTCACCGCCATGACCAGGGACGTGCTGGGCGCCCCGTCCCCGGCGGGCGCCGCCGACGGGGAGACCCCGCTCGTCGCGGTGCCCGTGCTGCGCGCCGACCGGCCCGAGGCGAAGGCCCTGCTCGCCGCCCTGGCCGAGCTGCACGTCAACGGGGCGTCCGTCGACTGGCCGGCCGTCTACGCCGACACCGGCGCCACCCCGGTCGCCCTGCCCACGTACGCGTTCCAGCGGCAGCGCTTCTGGCCCGAGCAGATGCCGGCGCCCGTCACCGGCCCCGTCAGCCCCGACGTGGTCGACGTCGAGTTCTGGTCCGCGGTGGAGCGGTCCGACGTGGCGGCGCTGGCGGCGCAGTTCGGCGACGCGGCCGCCCTGGACGTCCTGGCCCCCGCCCTGCCGGTCCTGTCGTCCTGGCGCAAGGCGCGGCTGCGGGACGCGGTCGTCGACGGCTGGTCGTACCGGGTGGTGTGGAAGCGGACCACCGCCCCGGCACCGGCCAGCCCTCTGGGCGGCTGGCTGCTGGTGGAGCCGGCCGGCGACACCCCGACGACGGAATGGGCCGAGGCGCTGGCGGGCGCGCTGACCGCCGCGGGCGGCGAGGTGTCCCGGCTGGCGGTGGACCCGCTCGCGGACCGCGACGACGTGACGTCGCGGGTCGCCGACGCCGCCGGGGACGGCCGGCTCGCCGGGATCGTGTCCCTGCTCGGCCTGCTCGATCAGCCCCACCCCGACCAGCCGGCGGCACCGCTCGGCACCGCCGCGACGATGGCGCTGGTGCAGGCCCTGCACGCCGCGGACGTCGCCGTGCCACTGTGGACGCTCACCCGGGGCGCCGTCGGCACCGGGGACGGGGACCCGGTCCGCAGCGTCGCCCAGGGCGGCCTGTGGGGCCTGGCCCGGGTCGCCGGACTGGAACACCCGCAGCTCTGGGGCGGCCTGGTCGACCTGCCGGACCGGCCCGACCGGGCCGGCTGGGACCACGTGGTGGGCGTCCTGACCGGCGGCGGCCCCGAGGACCAGGTCGCCGTACGACCCTCCGGCGTGTTCGTGCGGCGACTGGTCCGCGCCACGCCCGCCGCCGTCGGCACGGTCGAGCGCTGGCAGCCCTCCGGCACGATCCTGATCACCGGCGGCACCGGGGCGCTCGGCGCCCACGTTGCCCGCTGGGTGGCGGCCAACGGCGCCGAACACGTCGTGCTCACCAGCCGGCGCGGGGAGAGCGCGCCGGGGGCGGCGGAGCTGCACGACGAGCTGACCGCACTCGGCGCCCGGGTGACCCTCGTCGCCGCCGACATGGCCGACCGGGCCCGGGTCGAGGCGCTGCTGCGCGACGTCGACGCGGACCCGGCGCCGCTGACCGCGGTGGTGCACGCCGCCGGGGTGGGCCAGCTCAGCATGCTGGCGGACACCGACCTGGCCGGCCTGGCCGAGGTGCTCGCCGGCAAGATCGCCGGTGCGGTGCACCTGGACGACCTGCTCGGCGACCGGCCGCTGGACGCGTTCGTGCTGTTCTCCTCCATCGCCGGCATCTGGGGCAGCGGCGGGCAGGCGGCGTACGCGGCGGGCAACGCCTTCCTCGACGCGCTCGCCGAGCGGCGTCGGGCCCGCGGCCTGGCCGCCACCGCCGTCGCCTGGGGACCGTGGGCCGACGGCGGCATGGCCAGCGGCGAGGGACAGGAACTGCTGGCCCGGCGCGGCCTCAGCCCGATGTCCCCGGCCCAGGCCGTGTACGCGCTGCGCAGCGCGGTGGGACGCAACGTGCCGTCGGTGACCGTGGCGGACGTCGACTGGTCGCTGTTCACCCCGGCGTTCGCCGCCGCCCGCCCCCGACCCCTGCTCGACGACATCGCCGAGGCCCGCGACGCCCTGCGCGTGGTCGACGGGGCGCCGGAGGACGCCGCCGGCGGCGGGCTGCGCCAGCACCTGCTGACGCTGCCCCGCGCCGAACAGGACCGGTACCTCACGGACCTCGTGCGGACGCACACCGCCGCCGTGCTCGGCCACTCCGGCACCGAGCTGGTCAAGGCGCACCGGGCGTTCAAGGAGCTGGGCTTCGACTCGCTGACCGCGGTGGAGCTGCGTAACCGGCTCGGCGCCGCCACCGGGCTCACCCTGCCCACCACCCTGGTCTTCGACTACCCGAACCCGGCCGCCCTCGCCGACCACCTGTCGGCGACGCTGCGCCTGCACGAGGTGGACACCGTCGCCACGTGGGGCCCCGCCGGCCCGGTGGACGACGACCCGATCGTCATCGTCGGCATGAGCTGCCGGTACCCGGGCGGTGTGGCCAGCCCGGACGACCTGTGGGACCTGGTCGCCGCCGGACGCGACGGCATCAGCGGTTTCCCCGACGACCGGCACTGGGACATGGGCCGGCTGCTGGCCGTGGACGCCGACGGACGACCGGTGTCGCACACCCGCGAGGGCGGTTTCGTCGACGACGCCACCGCCTTCGACCCCGGCTTCTTCGGCATCTCGCCGCGCGAGGCGGTCGCCATGGACCCGCAGCAGCGGCTGCTGCTGGAGGCGTCCTGGGAGGCCATGGAACAGGCCGGGATCGACCCGGACGAGCTGCGCGGCAGCCGTACGGGGGTGTTCGTCGGCGCCTCCCCGTCGGGGTACGGCACCACCGACACCCCGGCCGAGTTGGCCGGATACCAGCTCACCGGCGGCGCGCACAGCGTCATCTCCGGCCGGGTGTCGTACACCTTCGGGCTGGAGGGACCGGCGGTGACGGTCGACACCGCCTGCTCGTCGTCCCTGGTGGCGGTGCACCTGGCCGCCCAGGCGCTGCGCGGCGGCGAGTGCGACCTTGCGCTGGCCGGCGGCGTCACCATCATGGTGACCCCGGGTGCCTTCGTCGAGTTCTCCCGGCAGGGCGGCCTCGCCCCGGACGGCCGCTGCAAGTCCTTCGCCGCCGACGCCGACGGCACCGGCTGGTCGGAGGGGGTCGGCGTGCTGCTGGTCCAGCGGCTCTCCGACGCCCGCCGTGAGGGCCGCCAGGTGCTCGCCGTGATCGCCGGCAGCGCCGTGAACCAGGACGGCGCGTCCAACGGCCTCACCGCGCCGAACGGGCCGGCCCAGCAGCGGGTGATCCGGCAGGCCCTCGCGAACGCCCGGCTGACGACGGCCGACGTGGACGCCGTCGAGGCGCACGGCACGGGAACGACGCTGGGCGACCCCATCGAGGCGCAGGCCCTGCTGGCGACCTACGGCCAGGACCGCCCCGCCGACCGGCCGCTGCTGCTCGGTTCGATCAAGTCGAACATCGGCCACAGCCAGGCCGCCGCCGGCGTCGCCGGCATGATCAAGATGGTGCAGGCGATGCGGTACGGCCTGCTCCCGGCCACGCTGCACCTCGACGAGCCGACACCCCACGTGGACTGGTCCGCCGGCGCGGTGTCCCTGCTGACCGAGGCGCGTCCCTGGCCGGCGGTGGACCGGCCGCGCCGGGCCGCCGTGTCGTCGTTCGGCATCAGCGGTACGAACGTCCACCTGATCCTCGAACAGCCGCCCGCCGACGGCGAGCCGGATGCCGACGTCGAGCCGTCCCGGACGCCGTCGGTGGCGCCGGTGCTGCTGTCCGCCCGCGATGCGGCCGCGCTGTCGGCGCAGGCCGGGCGCTGGGCGGCGTGGCTGGGCCGGGACGAGAGTCTGCGTCCGCTGGACGTGGCGTGGTCGTCGGTGGCGTCGCGGTCGGTGCTGGAGCAGCGCGCGGTCGTGTCCGGTGCGAGCCGGGACGAGGTGTTGGCGGGTCTCGCGGCGCTGGCGGCGGGTGAGCCGGCGGGCGGTGTGGTCGTGGGCCGGGCCGGTGGTCGGGGTTCGCTGGCGTTGCTGTTCTCGGGTCAGGGGGCGCAGCGTGCGGGCATGGGTCGGGAGTTGTCGGCCGAGTTCCCGGTGTTTGCGGCCGCGTTGGACGAGGTGTGTGGGCAGCTCGATCCGTTGTTGCCGCGTCCGTTGCGGGAGGTGCTGTTCGCCGAGGCGGGCACCCCGGAGGCGGGTCTGCTGGATCAGACGGTTTTCACGCAGGCGGGGTTGTTCGCGGTCGAGGTGGCGTTGTTCCGTCTGGTGGAGTCGTTCGGTGTGGTGCCGGACTTCGTGGGCGGGCACTCGGTCGGTGAGATCGCTGCCGCGCATGTGGCGGGTGTGCTGTCGCTGGCCGACGCGTGCGCGTTGGTGGCGGCGCGGGGTCGGTTGATGCAGGCGTTGCCGGCCGGTGGCGGGATGCTGGCGGTGGCGGCGGGCGAGGCGGCGGTGGTCGAGTCGATCGCCGGTCTGTCCGACCGGGTGGGCATCGCTGCGGTGAACGGGCCGACGTCGGTTGTGGTGTCCGGTGCGCTCGACGTCCTCGATGAGGTGGAGCGGGCCTGGCGGGAGCGCGGGGCGCGGACCCGTCGGCTGGCGGTGAGTCACGCGTTCCACAGTCCGTTGATGGAGCCGATGCTGGCGGAGTTCCGTACGGTCCTGGAGGGGTTGACCTTCGCGGCGCCGGTGTTGCCGATCGTGTCCAACGTGACCGGGACGCTCGCCGACCCGGAGGAGGTCCGCAGCTCGGAGTATTGGGTGCGGCACGTCCGTGAGGCGGTGCGGTACGCCGACGGCATCACCGCGCTGCGGGCGGCCGGGGTGGACACGTTCCTGGAGGTCGGCCCGCAGAGCGTGCTGACCGCGATGGCGGCGGACATCCTGCCCGACGACGACGCCGTGCTGGCCGTAGCGGCCCAGCGCAGGGACCGGCCGGAGGCGCACGCGCTGCTGCACGCCCTGGCCGAGCTGCATGTGCATGGCGTGCCGGTGGCCTGGCGGGAGTGGTTCGCCGACACCGGCGCGCGCCGGGTCGACCTGCCCACGTACGCCTTCCACCGCGAGCGCTACTGGCTGCCGCCGGCCGGCCAGTCGGCCGACCTCTCCGGGGCGGGCCTCGGCGCGGCACGGCACCCACTGCTCGGCGCGACCGTCTCGGTCGCCGGCGAGGACATGGTGCTGCTGACCGGCCGGCTGTCGGTGGCGACCCATCCGTGGCTCGCCGACCACGTCGTGTCCGGCGCCGTGGTCGTGCCGGGCACCGCCCTGGTGGACCTCGTCGTCCGGGCGGGCGACGAGGTCGGCGCGTCCCGCGTCCGGGAGCTGACCGTGCTCGCCCCGCTAGCGCTGCCCGCCACCGGCGGCGGGGTGCGGGTCCAGGTCCGGGTCGGTCCCGTCGACGGGACCGGTGCCCGCTCGGTGACCGTGCACTCCCAGCCTGAGGACGACCCGGAGTCGGGGTGGACCCGGCACGCCGACGGCCTCGTCGGTGCCCCGACCGTCGATGAGCCCACCGTGGGCACGTGGCCGCCGCCGGGAGCGTCCGAGGTGGACGTGACCGGGTGGTACCGGATGGTGGCCGAGCACGGCCTCTCCTACGGGCCGGTCTTCCAGGGCCTGCGCCGGGCGTGGGCCGGCGAGGGCGCGGTGTTCGCCGAGGTCGCCCTGCCCGACGAGGTGACCGGGGAGCCGGCGGGCTTCGGCGTACACCCGGCGCTGCTGGACGCCGCGCTGCACCCGGTCGGGCTGCTGCCGACCGACGGGACGGCCGATGGTGCCCGGGTGCCGTTCGCGTTCGAGGGCGTGCAGGTCCACGCGGTCGGGGCGCGGACGCTGCGGGTGCGCCTGACCGCGTCCGGCAACTCGGTGCGGCTGGTCGCCGTCGACGAGACCGGTGCGCCGGTGGTGTCGGTGGACTCGCTGACGCTCCGCGAGATGACCGGGGTGGCGGCGGCCCCGAACGAGGCGCACCGCTCCCTCTTCGAGGTCTCCTGGCAGCCCGAGCAGCTCACCGCGCCCGACGGCGTGGACGGCTGGATCGTGCTCGGTGACCACCCGCTCGACGGCGCACCGCAGCTCCGCGCGTACGCCGAGGTGGCGGCGGTGACCACGGCGGTGACGGGCGGGACCGCCCCCGCCCCCGCGGCGCTGCTGCTGCCCGTGCCCGTGGCGCGGCCCGGGACGGACGTGCCCGACGCCGTACGGTCGGTGACGGCGGACGTCCTCGGCACGGTGCAGGCGTGGCTCGCCGCCGACCTCCTGGCGGACTCGCGGCTGGTCGTGGTGACCCGCGGCGCGATAGCCGCCCGCGCGGACGACCGGGTCACCGACGTGACGGGGGCGGCGGTGTGGGGCCTGCTGCGCTCGGCGCAGTCGGAACACCCCGGCCGGATCGTCCTGGCCGACCTGGAACCGGGCCTCGACCTGGATCCCGACCTCCTGGCTCTGCTCGCCGGCGCCGCCGACGACCCGGGTCTGGGCGGGCAGCTCGCGGTGCGGGCGGGCACGGCGTACCTGCCCCGGCTGGTCCGCGCCGCCGGCGGCGCGCCGGCCCCGGCGGCCCTCGACCGGGGAACCGTCCTGGTGACCGGTGGCACCGGATCGCTCGGCGCCCTGGTGTCCGAACACCTCGTCACCTCGTACGGCGTCCGCTCGCTGGTGCTGGTCTCCCGTCAGGGCCCGGCGGCCGCCGGCGCCGACGAACTGGTGGCGCGGTTGACCGGGCTGGGCGCGACCGTCCGCGTCGTCGCGGCGGACGTGACCGACCGCGCGCGGGTCGGCGAGCTGGTCCGTGCGGTCACCGCCGAGGACCGGCTGGCCGGCGTGGTCCACACCGCCGGCGTCCTGGACGACGGCGTGGTCAGCGGGATCACCGCCGACCGGCTGGCGGACGTGCTGGCGCCGAAGGTCACGGCCGGCTGGTGGCTGCACGAGGCGACCGCGGAACTCGACCTCGACCTGTTCGCGCTGTTCTCCTCCGTCGCCGGAGTGCTCGGCTCGCCCGGCCAGGCCGCCTACGCCGCCGGCAACGCCTTCCTGGACGCCCTCGCCCAGGTGCGGGCGCAGCGAGGGCTGCCAGCGGTCAGCCTCGCCTGGGGCATGTGGGACACCGACGGGATGGCCGCGTCGATCAACGACACCGACCGCGCCCGGGTCAGCCGGGCCGGTCTGGTTCCGATGACCGCCCAGATCGGCCTCGGGCTCTGGGACGCCGCCCTGGCCCACGGCGGCGCGGCGCTGGTCCCGGCGGTGGTCGACCTGCCCGCCATGCGGGCGCAGACCGCCGCGGGCCGGGTGCCCCCGATGCTGCGGGCCCTGGTGGGACCGGCCGCGAAGCGCCGCCGCTCCGGCACCGGAGGCTGGGCCGACCGGCTGGCCGGCCTCGACCCGCAGGAGGCGCGGACCCAGATCGACCTGCTGGTCCGCGGGCTGGTCGCGCAGGTCCTCGGCCACAGCGGCACCGAGCAGGTGCCGGCGGACCGGGCGTTCCGGGAGCTGGGCTTCGACTCGCTGACCGCGGTGGAACTGCGGAACCGGATCAACAGCGCGACCGGGCTGCGGCTCACCTCGACGCTCGTCTTCGACTACCCGACCCCCGGCGCCCTCTCCGACCACCTGTACGAGCAGCTGTCCGGCCAGGTCGCCGACCAGCAGTCCGTCGTGGCGGCCGCGAGCGCCGACGAGCCGATCGCCATCGTGGGCATGGCCTGCCGCTACCCGGGCGGCGTGACGAACCCGCAGCAGCTGTGGGACCTCGTCGCCGCCGGGGCCGACGGCATCGGGGAGTTCCCCACCGACCGGGGCTGGGACCTCGACCGGCTCTTCCACCCCGACCCGGACAACCCCGGGACGTCGTACACCCGGCACGGTGGCTTCCTCTACGGGGCCGCCGAGTTCGACCCGGCCTTCTTCGGGATCTCGCCGCGGGAGGCCCTCGCCATGGACCCGCAGCAGCGGCTGCTGCTGGAGACGTCGTGGGAGACGTTCGAGTCCGCCGGGCTGGACCCGCAGCGGCTGCGGGGCAGCCGGACCGGTGTGTTCGCCGGGCTGATGTACCACGACTACGCCTCCGGCGTGCAGGAGCTGCCCGAGGGGGTGGGCGGCTACCTCGGCACCGGTACGTCAGGCAGCGTGTTGTCGGGTCGGGTGGCGTACACGTTCGGCCTGGAGGGGCCGGCGGTGACCGTGGACACCGCCTGTTCCTCCAGCCTTGTCGCGTTGCACCTGGCGGTGCAGGCGCTGCGCAGCGGGGAGTGCGATCTGGCGTTGGCCGGTGGGGTGACGGTGATGGCGACGCCGGGCACGTTCATCGAGTTCTCACGGCAGCGGGGTCTGTCGCAGGACGGGCGGTGCAAGTCGTTCGCGGCGTCGGCGGACGGCACGGGTTGGTCCGAGGGCGTCGGTGTGCTGCTGGTGGAGCGGCTGTCGGACGCGCGGCGTAACGGTCACCGGGTCCTCGCGGTGGTCCGCGGCAGCGCCGTCAATCAGGACGGGGCGTCGAACGGGTTGACGGCGCCGAACGGTCCGTCGCAGCAGCGGGTGATCCGTCAGGCCCTGGCCAACGCCCGCCTGTCGCCCGCCGACGTGGACGCGGTGGAGGCGCACGGTACGGGCACCACGTTGGGTGACCCGATCGAGGCGCAGGCCCTGCTGGCCACCTACGGGCAGGACCGGCCGCAGGACCGACCGTTGTGGCTCGGGTCGATCAAGTCGAACATCGGCCACACCCAGGCCGCGGCCGGGGCGGCCGGCATCATCAAGATGATCATGGCGATGCGGTACGGGGTGCTGCCGTCGACCCTGCACGTGGACGAGCCGTCCCCGCACATCGACTGGAGCGCCGGAGCGGTCTCCCTGCTCACCGAGGCGCGCGACTGGCCGGCGGCGAACCGGCCCCGGCGCGCGGCGGTCTCGTCGTTCGGAGTCAGCGGCACCAACGCGCACGTGATCATCGAACAGCCGCCCGCCGAGGCGGAGCCGATCCGGGAGGCCGGCGCGCCCCCGCGCGGCGACGAGCCCGTCATCGAGCTGGTGCCGGCTCCGGTACCGGTGCTGCTGTCGGCCCGGTCCGAGGCCGCCGTGGCGGCGCAGGCGGACCGCTGGGCCCGCTGGATCGCCGACGACGAGGACCTGCGCCCGGTGGACGTCGGCTGGTCGTCGGCGGTCAGCCGGGCGGTGCTGGAGCACCGCGCGGTGGTCACCGCGACGGACCGCGACGAGCTGCTGGCCGGGCTGCGCGCCCTCGCCGCCGGTGAACCGTCCGGCGCCGTCGTCACCGGCACCGGGCGTACCCAACTGGCCGTGCTCTTCTCCGGTCAGGGCGCGCAGCGCGCCGGCATGGGCCGGGAACTGTCCGCCCGCTTCCCGGTCTTCGCGGCCGCGCTCGACGAGGTGTGCGCACAGCTCGACCCGCTGCTGCCCCGTCCGCTGCGGGAGGTGCTCTTCGCTACCGAGGGTTCCGCCGAGGCGGCGCTGCTGGATCAGACGGTGTTCACGCAGGCTGGTCTGTTCGCGGTCGAGGTGGCGCTGTTCCGCCTGGTGGAGTCGTTCGGTGTGGTGCCGGACACGGTCGCGGGGCACTCGATCGGTGAGGTGACCGCCGCGTACGTCGCGGGTGTGCTGTCGCTGGCCGACGCGTGTGCGTTGGTGGCGGCGCGGGGCCGGTTGATGCAGGAGCTGCCGGCCGGCGGCGGCATGCTCGCCGTGGCCGCCGACGAGGCGGCGGTGGCCGATTCGATCGCCGGGCTGACCGACCGCGTCGGCATCGCGGCCGTCAACGGCCCCGCCGCCGTCGTGGTCTCCGGGGACCTCCACGCCCTCGACGAGCTGGACCGGACCTGGCAGGGCCGGGGCGCGCGGACCCGCCGCCTCACCGTCAGCCACGCGTTCCACAGCCCGCTGATGGAGCCGATGCTCGACGAGTTCCGCACGGTCCTCGCCGGGCTGACGTTCCGGGCGCCGCTGGTGCCGGTGGTGTCGAACCTGACCGGGGCGCTCGCCGACCCGCAGGAGATCACCCGCGCCGACTACTGGGTCCGGCACGTCCGCGAGGCCGTCCGGTACGCCGACGGTGTCACCGCCCTGCGCGCCGCCGGGGTCGACACCTTCCTGGAGATCGGCCCGCAGAGCGTCCTGACCGCCATGAACGCCGACCTCCTCGCCGACGACGCGCTCGCGGTCGCCGTCCAGCGCCGGGACCGGCCCGCCCCGCACGCGCTGCTGACCGCGCTGGCCGAGCTGCACGTCCACGGCGTCCCGGTCACCTGGCCGCAGTGGTTCACCGACGCCGGCGCCGCCCGGGTCGACCTGCCGACGTACGCCTTCCAGCACGAGCGGTACTGGCTCGGCGCGGGCCGGACCCGTACCGCCGACGTGTCCGGCGCCGGACTGGGCGTGGCCGGGCACCCGCTGCTCGGCGCGGCCGTCACCGTCGCCGGCGTGGACATGGTGGTGCTGACCGGCCGGCTGTCGCTCGCCACCCACGCCTGGCTGGCCGACCACACCGTCTCCGGCGTGACGGTCGTGCCCGGCACGGCCCTCGTGGAGCTGGCGGTGCGGGCCGGCGACGAGGTGGGCGCGTCGCGGGTGCGGGAGCTGACGATCCACGCGCCGCTGGCGCTTGCGGAGACCGGCGCGGTGCGGGTGCAGGTGCGCGTCGGAGCGGCCGACGAGGCGGGCACCCGGGTCGTCGCCGTGCACTCCCAGTCCGAGGGCGAGCCGGAGGCCGAGTGGCTCCAGCACGCGGAGGGCGTGCTGGAGCCGGGATCGGCCGACGAGCCGGGCGTGGGGGAGTGGCCCCCGGCCGGTGCGTCCGAGGTGGACCTGTCGGGGTGGTACCCGACGCTGGCGGAGCACGGTCTGTCGTACGGGCCGGTGTTCCAGGGGCTGCGGCGGGCCTGGACCCGTGGTGGCGAGGTGTTCGCCGAGGTGGTCCTGCCGGACGACGCGGCGGCGGAGGCGGCCCGGTTCGGTGTGCATCCGGCGTTGCTGGATGCGGCCCTGCATCCGATCGGGCTGCTGCCCGGGTCGGAGGGGTCGGGTGGGCCGCGGGTGCCGTTCGCGTTCGAGGGTGTGCAGGTGCACGCCTCGGGCGCGCGGGTGCTGCGCGTGCGGTTGACCCGCAGCGGTTCCAGCGTGCGGCTGGCCGCGTGCGACGAGGCGGGCGCCGCCGTGGTGTCGGTGGACTCCCTGGCGCTGCGGGAGCCGACCGGGATCACCGCCGCGAACGCCGCGTCCCGCTCGATGTTCGAGGTGGCTTGGCAGACCGGAGAGGTCGCGGCGGCCGGGGACGTCTCCGGATGGGCACTGCTCGGCTCGCCGGCCGCCGTCGAGCTGCCGGCGTTCCCCGACATCGACGGGCTGGCCGCGGCGGTCGACGCCGGTCATCTGGCCGCGCCGCGGAGGCTGGTGCTGCCGGTCGCCGCATCGGACGCCGCCGTCCCGGACGCGGTGCGCGCGACGGCCTCGGCCGTGTTGGCGACGGTGCAGGCTTGGCTCGCGGCGGACGCGCTGGCGGAGTCGCGGTTGGTGGTGGTGACCCGGGGTGCGGTGTCGGTCGGGGTCGAGGATCGGGTGACCGATCTGGCGGGTGCGGCGGTGTGGGGTCTGCTGCGGTCGGCGCAGTCGGAGCATCCGGGCCGCATCGTCCTGGCGGACGTGGACGGTGACCTGGACGCCGGCCTGCTGGGTGTGTTGGCGGGAGCGGACGATCCGGCGGCGACGAGTGGTCAGGTCGCGGTCCGGGCGGGTGCGGTGTTCGTGCCGCGTCTGGTGCGGTCCGTCGCGCCCGCGTCGGTGGACGGTGCCGTGGTGGGCGAGGGCACGGTGCTGGTGACCGGTGGTACCGGTGCGTTGGGTGCGTTGGTGGCGGAGCATCTGGTGTCGTCGTACGGGGTGCGGTCGCTGGTGTTGGTGTCGCGGCGGGGGCCGGAGGCTGCGGGTGCCGAGGGGTTGGCGCGGCGGTTGACCGGGTTGGGTGCCGCGGTGCGGGTGGTGGCGTGTGACGTGGCGGACCGGGATCAGGTGTTCGGTCTGGTCGGTGAGGTGACTGCGGCGGGTCGGTTGGCGGGTGTGGTGCACACCGCCGGCGTGTTGGACGACGGTGTGGTCGAGGGGTTGACCGAAGAGCGGCTTGCCGGGGTGTTGGCGCCGAAGGCGTCGGCGGGTTGGTGGTTGCACGAGGCGACGGCGTCGTTGGATCTGGATCTGTTCGTGGTGTTCTCGTCGGTGGCGGGGGTGTTGGGTTCGCCGGGTCAGTCGGCGTATGCGGCGGGTAACGCGTTCCTGGACGGGTTGGCGGTGTGGCGGCGGCAGCTCGGGTTGCCGGCGGTCAGCTTGGCGTGGGGGATGTGGGACACCGCGGGTATGGCGGCGTCGGTTGAGGAGGCGGATCGGGCGCGGTCGGCTCGGGCGGGTTTGTTGCCGATGAGCGCCGGGGTCGGGTTGGAGCTGTTCGACGCGGCTCTGAAGACGGGCCGGCCCGCGTTGGTGCCGATGGTGATCGACGTGCCGGCGTTGCGGGCGGCCGCGTCCAGTGGCCCGGTGCCGGCCATGCTGCGCACCCTCATCGGTTCGACGGTGGCTCGCCGACGGGCCGCGCAGGGTGGTGACTGGGCCAACCAACTGGCGGGCCTGGCGCCCGACGAGGCGCGGACCCAGATCGACGTGCTGGTTCGGGGTCTGGTGGCGCAGGTGCTGGGGCACGGGGGCGCGGGGGCGGTGCCGGCGGATCGGGCGTTCCGGGAGTTGGGCTTCGACTCGCTGACTGCCGTGGAGCTGCGCAATCGGCTGAACACGGCCACGGGGCTGCGGCTGGCCTCGACGCTGGTGTTCGACTTCCCGACCCCGGCCGCCCTCGCCGACCACCTGTACGAGCAGGTCTCCGGACAGATCACCGCCCGCCGTTCGGCGGTGCTCACCGTCGGCACCGACGAACCGATCGCGATCGTGGGCATGGCCTGCCGCTACCCGGGGGGTGTCGAGAGCCCGGACCAGTTGTGGGAGTTGCTGGCCGGCGGTGGCGACGGCATCTCGGAGTTCCCCGCCGACCGAGGTTGGGACCTGGAGTCGCTGTTCGACCCGGACCCGGAGCACGCCGGCACCTCGTACACCCGGCACGGTGGCTTCCTCTACGGGGCCGCCGAGTTCGACCCGGCCTTCTTCGGCATCTCGCCCCGGGAGGCCCTGGCGATGGACCCGCAGCAGCGGCTGCTGCTGGAAGCCTCGTGGGAGACGTTCGAGTCCGCCGGGCTGGACCCGCAGCGGCTGCGGGGCAGCCGGACCGGTGTGTTCGCCGGGGTCATGTACCACGACTACGCCTCCCACCTGATGAACCTGCCACCGGACGCCGAGGGCTTCGTCGGCACCGGTACGTCAGGCAGCGTGTTGTCGGGTCGGGTCGCGTACACGTTCGGCCTCGAAGGCCCGGCGGTGACCGTCGACACCGCGTGCTCGTCGTCGTTGGTGGCGCTGCACCTTGCCGCGCAGGCGCTGCGCAGCGGGGAGTGCGATCTGGCGTTGGCCGGTGGGGTGACGGTGATGGCGACGCCGGGCACGTTCATCGAGTTCTCACGGCAGCGGGGTCTGTCGCAGGACGGCCGGTGCAAGTCGTTCGCGGCGTCGGCCGACGGCACGGGTTGGTCCGAGGGCGTCGGCGTGCTGCTGGTGCAGCGGCTCTCCGACGCGCAGCGGGAGGGCCGGCGCATCTACGCGGTCGTGCGGGGCACGGCGGTGAACCAGGACGGGGCGTCGAACGGCCTGACGGCGCCGAACGGTCCGTCGCAGCAGCGGGTGATCCGTCAGGCCCTGGCCAACGCCCGCCTGAGCCCCGCTGACGTGGACGCCGTCGAGGCGCACGGCACCGGCACCACGTTGGGTGACCCGATCGAGGCGCAGGCCCTGCTGGCCACCTACGGGCAGGACCGTCCGCAGGACCGACCGTTGTGGCTCGGATCGATCAAGTCGAACATCGGGCACACCCAGGCCGCCGCCGGCGTGGCCGGTGTGATCAAGATGGTCATGGCGATGCGGCACGGCCTCGTCCCGCCGACGTTGCACGTGGACGAGCCGTCGCCGCACATCGACTGGACGGCGGGTGCGGTGGTGTTGGCGACGGAGCCGACGCCGTGGCCGCAGGTGGACCGGCCACGTCGGGCGGCGGTGTCGTCGTTCGGCATTTCCGGCACGAACGCGCACGTGATCATCGAGCAGCCGCCGGCGGACGTCGTCGAGGGCGAGATCGTTGGTCGGGGCGTGCCGCCGGTGGTGCCGGTGCTGCTGTCCGCCCGCGATACGGCCGCGCTGTCGGCGCAGGCCGGGCGCTGGGCGGCCTGGCTGGGCCGGGACGAGCACCTGCGTCCGCTGGACGTGGCCTTCTCGTCGGTGACCACCCGGCCGGCGCTGGAGCAGCGCGCCGTCGTGACCGCCGTCGACCGGGACGACCTGGTCACGGCGTTGACCGCGCTCGCCAGCGGCGACCCCGTCGGTACGGTCGTCGCCGGCGTTGCCGAGCAGCGCGGCCAGCTCGCGTTGCTGTTCTCGGGTCAGGGCGCGCAGCGTGCGGGCATGGGCCGGGAGCTGTACGGCGCGTTCCCGGTCTTCACCGCCGCGCTCGACGAGGCGTGCGGGCACCTGGACCGGGTGCTGCCGCGGCCGCTGCGGGAGGTGCTGTTCGCCGAGGCGGGCACCCCCGAGGCGGAACTGCTGGACCAGACCGTGTTCACCCAGGCCGGGCTGTTCGCCGTCGAGGTGGCCCTGTTCCGCCTGGTCGAGTCGTTCGGAGTGGTGCCGGACTTCGTGGGCGGGCACTCGGTCGGTGAGATCGCTGCCGCGCACGTGGCGGGGGTGCTGTCGCTGGCCGACGCGTGCGCGTTGGTGGCGGCGCGGGGTCGGCTGATGCAGGCGCTGCCGGCCGGTGGCGGGATGCTCGCGGTGGCGGTGGGCGAGGCGGCGGTGGTCGAGTCGATCGCCGGCCTGTCCGACCGGGTGGGCATCGCTGCGGTGAACGGCCCGACGTCGGTCGTGGTGTCCGGCGACATCGCTGTGCTCGACGACATCGAGCGGGCCTGGCGGGAGCGGGGTGCGCGGACCCGCCGCCTCACCGTCAGCCACGCGTTCCACAGTCCGTTGATGGAGCCGATGCTGGCGGAGTTCCGTACGGTCCTGGAGGGGTTGACCTTCGCGGCGCCGGTGTTGCCGATCGTGTCCAACGTGACCGGGACGCTCGCCGACCCGGAGGAGGTCCGCAGCTCGGAGTATTGGGTGCGGCACGTCCGTGAGGCGGTGCGGTACGCCGACGGCATCACCGCGCTGCGGGCGGCCGGGGTGGACACGTTCCTGGAGGTCGGCCCGCAGAGCGTGCTGACCGCGATGGCGGCGGACATCCTGCCCGACGACGACGCCGTGCTGGCCGTAGCGGCCCAGCGCAGGGACCGGCCGGAGGCGCACGCGCTGCTGCACGCCCTGGCCGAGCTGCATGTGCACGGCGTGCCGGTGACCTGGCGGCAGTGGTTCGCCGACACCGGCGCGCGCCGGGTCGACCTGCCCACGTACGCCTTCCAGCATCAGCGCTACTGGCCCGCCGCCAGCAGTGCCCGGCTGGGTGACGTGTCCGGAGCGGGACTCGGCCG
Organism: Micromonospora sp. NPDC047670; assembly: GCF_043204915.1. Lineage (NCBI taxonomy): Bacteria > Bacillati > Actinomycetota > Actinomycetes > Micromonosporales > Micromonosporaceae > Micromonospora > Micromonospora sp. NPDC047670. The sequence continues at coordinate 1,932 of NZ_JBIDDA010000026.1, read as the reverse complement.
GACGGAGCACCCGCTGCTCGGCGCGGCGGTCGACCTGGCCGGCGACGACGAGATGGTGCTGACCGGCCGGCTCTCCCTGGCCACGCACCCGTGGCTGGCGGATCACGTGGTCTCCGGCGTGACGCTGGTCCCCGGTACCGCGCTGGTCGAACTGGCCGTGCGGGCCGGCGACGAGGTCGGCCTCTCCCGGCTGCGGGAGCTGACCGTGGCCGCTCCGCTGGTCGTCCCCGGCACGGGAGCCGTGCGGATCCAGGTACGGGTGGACGCGGCCGGCGACTCCACGCACCGCGTCGTCGCCATCTACTCACGCCCGGACGACGATCCGGAGGCGCGCTGGACCCGGCACGCGGAGGGTGCGCTGGAGCCCGCCGCCACCGACGAGTCGGACGTCGGCACCTGGCCCCCGACCGGCGCGTCCGAGGTGGACCTGTCGAGGTGGTACCCGACGCTGGCGGAGCACGGTCTGTCGTACGGGCCGGTGTTCCAGGGGCTGCGGCGGGCCTGGACCCGTGGTGGCGAGGTGTTCGCCGAGGTGGTCCTGCCGGACGACGCGGCGGCGGAGGCGGCCCGGTTCGGTGTGCATCCGGCGTTGCTGGATGCGGCCCTGCATCCGATCGGGCTGCTGCCCGGGTCGGAGGGGTCGGGTGGGCCGCGGGTGCCGTTCGCGTTCGAGGGTGTGCAGGTGCACGCCTCGGGCGCGCGGGTGCTGCGCGTGCGGTTGACCCGCAGCGGTTCCAGCGTGCGGCTGGCCGCGTGCGACGAGGCGGGCGCCGCCGTGGTGTCGGTCGAGTCCCTCGTCCTGCGCGAGCTGACCGGCGTGGCCGCGCCGAGCGCGGCGTCGCGGTCGTTGTTCGAGGTGCGGTGGCAGGCCGTGGAGGTTGGTTCCGCAGGCGAGGCGTCCGGATGGGCGCTGCTGGCGGGCGGCCGGGAGGTGCCGGCCGAACTCGTGGCAGGGGCTGGGCTGGTCACGTACCCCGACGTGGCGGCGGTCGCGGGGGAGGAGTCCGTCCCCTGGGCGCTGCTGCTTCCGGCGTTCGCGATGGCCGGGCCGGCGGCCGAGACGCCGGAGTCGGTCCGGGCAGTGACCTCGGACCTGCTGGCGACGGTACAGGCTTGGCTCGCGGCGGACGCGCTGGCGGAGTCGCGGTTGGTGGTGGTGACCCGGGGTGCGGTGTCGGTCGGGGTCGAGGATCGGGTGACCGATCTGGCGGGTGCGGCGGTGTGGGGTCTGCTGCGGTCGGCGCAGTCGGAGCATCCGGGCCGCATCGTCCTGGCGGACATCGACGGTGATGTGGATTCCGCGCTGGTGGCCCTGCTGGGCGGCGTCCTGCGGGAACCGGCCGCGACCGGCGGCCAGCTGGCCATCCGCGAGGGCGGGGTGTATTCGCCGCGCCTGGTCCGGGCGGGTGACACGTCGGCGGCTGAGACGCCGACCCTCGGTGACGGCACGGTGCTGGTGACCGGTGGTACCGGTGCGCTGGGTGCGTTGGTGGCGGAGCATCTGGTGTCGTCGTACGGGGTGCGGTCGCTGGTGTTGGTGTCGCGGCGGGGCCCGGATGCTGCGGGCGCGGAAGAGTTGTCGCAGCGGTTGAGCGCGTTGGGTGCCGCCGTGCGGGTGGTGGCGTGTGACGTGACGGACCGGGATCAGGTGTTCGGTCTCCTGGACGAGGTCGCTACCGAGGGCCGGTTGGCGGGTGTGGTGCACACGGCGGGTGTGTTGGACGACGGTGTGATCGAGCGGGTCACCGATGAGCGTCTGGCGGCTGTGTTGGCGCCGAAGGTGTCGGCGGGCTGGTGGTTGCACGAGGCGACGGCGTCGTTGGATCTGGACCTGTTTGTGGTGTTCTCGTCGGTGGCGGGGGTGTTGGGTTCGCCGGGTCAGTCGGCGTATGCGGCGGGTAACGCGTTCCTGGACGGGTTGGCGGTGTGGCG
>NZ_JBIDDA010000025.1:10170-56065 GCF_043204915.1 Micromonospora sp. NPDC047670 | reverse complement strand
TCAGCCCCCGCCATCCCCGCCGGAACCCCTGGTCAGCGGGGGTGACGACGCCCTGACCTGAGGCGATAAACAAGTTCGAATCTCGTATCCTCCGCTCTCCTGAGCAGGAAGAACGACAGGGTCGGCCCCCACGGGGACCGGCCCTTCGTCGTACGGCGGCCCGGTTGTCGGCTCGTTCGTGCCGCCGGTGGGGAGCAACCCCCGTGACCGCGGGGCCTACGCTCCTCCGGGCAAGCGACGACTCCGGCAACCCGGCCTCCCGGCTGGGTGCCGCGTGGCGAGAGGACGCCAGTTTGTCATCCCCTCGGTCCAGCCTCACCCGGCCGGACTCCCCTCATCCGCGCCTGCCGGGAGCCTCGGCGTGAACCCGGGCATCATCCTCTACGGCCCACCGGCCGTCGGGAAGGACACCATCACCCGGTGCCTGGAGGCGCTGCACGAGCGGTACGCCCTGTTTCCGCGCCTCAAGGCCGGACGGGGGCGGACGAACGGCTACCGGGCGACCACCCCGGCCGAGATCGAGGAGCTGCGCCGGCGGGGCGACGTCCTCTGGGAGGACCAGCGGCAGGGCGCCACCTACGCCATCGACCGGTCCCGGCTCACGGCGAGGCTGGCCGAGCACGTTCCCGTGGTCCACCTCGGCCAGGTCGGGGGCATCGACGCCGTCACCGGCGCCATCCCCGACACCCGCTGGGTCGTCGTCTTCGTGTGGTGCCCCCGGGAGATGGTCGAGGTGCGGCTGAGAAACCGCGGCATCGAGGACCCGGCCGAAGCGCTGCGGGCGTGGGACGCCGCCCCGCTCATCTCGGACAGGGCCGACCTGACCATCAACACCCTCCTGTACGACCCGGAGGACGCGGCCCGACAGATCCACGAGTACGTAACCGCCATCGGCTAGGAACGGCGGATGGCGGCCCCTGGTTCCGGCGAATCCCAGGTGAGAGGGTCTATGCCATGCCCTCCTTCTCCGCCTCCGACGGAACCCGGCTCTCCTACCGCACGGCCGGAGACGGCGACCCGCTCGTCTGCCTGCCCGGAGGCCCCATGCAGGACTCCGTCTACCTGGGCGACCTCGGCGGCCTGTCCCGGCGCCGCCGGCTGGTCGTCCTCGACCTGCGCGGCACGGGACGGTCGGCGATCCCCGAGGACACCTCCTCGTACCGCTGCGACCGCCTGGTCGACGACGTCGAGGCCCTGCGCGAACACCTCGGGCTCGACCGGGTGGACCTGCTCGGCCACTCCGCCGGCGCGAACCTCGCGACGCTGTACGCGGTCCGACACCCGCGGCGCGTCGGCAAGCTGGCCCTGATCACGCCCAGCACCTTCGCCGTCGGCATCGCGGTCACCGGGGAGACGCGACGCGAGACGGCACGACTCCGGCAGGACGAGCCGTGGTTTCCGGCGGCGTTCGCGGCGCTGGAGGCGATCACCAACAACCGGGCCGACGACGCCGACTGGGAGGCCATCGCCCCCTTCCGCCACGGCCGGTGGGACGCGGCCGCGAGGGGCCGGCACGCGGCCCAGGGCTCGCAGACGAACCAGGAGGCCGCCGGCATCTTCGCCGCCGAGGGCGCCTTCTGCCCCGAGACGATCCGCGCGGCCCTGGCCACCCACCAGAACTCCGTCCTGCTGCTGGCCGGGGAGTTCGACGTCAACAGCCCGCCCCGTTCCGTGATCGAGTTCGCCGGTCTCTTTCCGCACGCCTCGCTCGCCGTGCAGCCGGGCGCGGGCCACTTCCCGTGGCACGACGACGCCGACCTGTTCGTGGAAACCGTCACGGCATTCCTGAACTGACGGGTTGGGGGGCCGGCCGGGGCGTGGGACGGCTGGCGCTCGGCCGAGGTGATCTCTGACGCACGTCGGTCGACCGGCGGGGCGCGGACCCTACGCTGGCACCCGCATTCGACAGCGAGGTAACCGGGCGGCGGCGACCTGAGGGCGACGACCGGCCCGGGGAAAGCGCGGACACAAATGAACACGATGCTGAACGCCGCCGAGGGGCTGGCCGTGCTGGCCGCCGGGGTCGCGGCGGGCGCCATCAACGCGGTGGTGGGCTCGGGCACGCTGGTGACCTTCCCGGTGCTGCTGTCGCTGGGCTATCCGCCGGTGGTGGCGAACGTGTCGAACACGGTCGGGCTGGTGCCGGGGTCGTTCTCCGGGGCGTACGCCTATCGGCACGATCTGGCCGGGCACCGCGGGCTGCTGGCGCGGCTGGGCGTCGCCGGCGTGCTCGGTGGGCTGACGGGCGGCGTACTGCTGCTGCGTCTGCCGCCGGGGGCGTTCCGGGCGATCGTGCCGGCGCTGATCATCGTGGCGCTGGTGCTGGTGGTGGCACAGCCGCGACTGGCCCGGGCCCTGGCCCGCCGCCGGCAGGATGCGGGGGAAGCCCCGCCGGCCGGCGGGGAGGTCCGGCGGGTCGGGCCGCTCCTGCTCCTCGGCGTGTTCGCGACCGGGGTGTACGGCGGCTACTTCGGCGCCGCCCAGGGCGTGCTGCTGCTGGGGCTGCTCGGTGTGCTGCTCTCCACCGACCTGCGCTGGGTCAACGGGGTGAAGAACGTGCTCGCCGGGCTGGTGAACGGGGTCGCGGCGGTGTTGTTCGTCGCCCTCGGCACGGTGGCGTGGCAGCCGGCCCTGCTGATCGCCGCCGGTTCCGTGGTGGGTGGGCTGGTCGGCGGCCGCTGGGGACGCCGGCTGCCGCCGGTGGCGTTGCGCGCCGCGATCGTGGTCGTCGGGCTCGCCGCCCTGGTCAACCTGCTGGCCTGAGCCGCGCGCCGCACCACGGGCCGCCGGCCGTCGCCGCACGCACGGGCTGGTCAGCCCCACGCGCCGCACGCACGGGCTGGTCAGCCCCACGCGCCGCAGGCACGGATTGGTCAGCCGCGCGCGCGGGCCCAGGTGATGAAGCGGTCGGCCAGGCCGGCGGGGTCGACGCCGGGGTCGAGCCGGGCGAGTTGCTCGGCGGCCTCGGCCAGGAGGGTCGCCAGGTAGACGGTCAACGCCGCCTGGTCGTGGCGGTACTCGCCGAGCAGCCGCAGCTTCGCCGCCGAGCAGGGCCAGGCGATGCCACACGCCCGGCAGCGCCAGGTCGGCCGGGTCGGGACGTGCTCGCGGCGTCGACTCACGGCCGGGCCGCCGCCGCTCCGGCGGGCCCCGCACCGCCGGCCACCGGCCCGGCCGACTCGGCGACGACCGGCCCCACCGGTTCGGGGCCGGCGGAGAGCACCCTGGCCCGGTCGACGCGGACGAAGGCGAAGCGCGCGCGGGAGCGCAGGGCGCCGTCCGGGGTGACCTCGTGGCCGCGTACCTCGGCCCAGACCCGTCCCTCGAACGGGCCGACGCTCAGCACCTCGGTGATCCGGAGGGTCAGCGGCCCCTCGCCGAAGCGGTACGCGTCGTCCGGCACGCGGATCGTCGCGCCCACGGTCAGGGGCGTCCGCGGCTCGCGGTGGGGCGTGGTCGGGGTCGGTTGGCGCTGGTCGGCGACGGGGTCGGGGCCGGGCGGGCGACGGGTCGGCACGGGCGGGACCTCCTCCGGGAGCGCGACGCGAGGTGCGCGACGAGCGGGCTGGAGGGGGCCGCCCCGCCCTCCCCGCCGGGGCGGCCCCACGACTGGCGCGACCGCCGGGCTCCCTCGCCTCCACCGGCCACGCCGCCTTCGTCACCCCAACTTGCCGGTAGTGAGCAGACAGGTACACCGCGTGCATATATGGTCGCCAGATATTTGGGACATCCGATGGGAGGAGCCCGTGAACGACGCGCTGCGGGTCGCGCTCAGCGACACCGGGCACACGACCGAATCCCTCGCCGAGAAGGTCGGCGTCGACCCGAAGACGGTCGGGCGCTGGCTGACCGAGGACCGTATCCCGCATCCCCGGCACCGGCTGGCGGCGGCGGAGGCCCTCCACCGGGACGTGTCGGACATCTGGCCGGACACTTCGAGACGTCGTGACCCGATCTGGTTCCGTCCGTGGCAGGAGATCGAGCGCGAGGCGGTGTCGCTGCGGTCGTACGAGTCGGTGGTGTTGCCCGGGCTGCTCCAGACCGAGGCGTACGCCCGTGCCGTGCTGACCGGCGGCGGCCTGTTCCCCCGGGGCGACGTGGAGCGGCACCTGGCGGCCCGGCTCGCCCGCCAGGGCATCCTCCGGCAGGACGAGCCGCCGCAGTTCACGGCCGTCGTCGACGAGGCGGTGCTGCGCCGGCCGGTCGGCGGGCCGGCCACCATGCGCGAGCAGCTCCGGGCCATCGTCACCGCCTGCGCGGAGCCGCACATCCGGGTGCACGTCGTGCCGTCGTCGGTCGGGGCCTACGCGGGGCTGAACGGGCCGTTCGTCATCGCCAACAGCCACGACCACCGGATCGCCGGCTATCTCGACAACCAACTCCAGGGACAAGTGGTTAGCGACCCCGCCGACATCGCCGCCATGATGGCTGCGTGGGAGAACGTGCGCGGCGAGGCGCTGACCCACTGGCAGTCTGTCGATCTCATCACGGAAGTGGCGGAGACATGGAGCTGAACGGCGCGCGGTGGCGCAAGAGCAGCCGCAGCAGCGGCAACGGCGGCAACTGCGTCGAGGTGGCGGACAACCTGCCCGGCGTCGTCGCCGTGCGGGACTCGAAGGACCCGGCCGGCCCGGCGCTCGCCTTCACCCCCACGGCGTGGCGCGCCTTCGTCGCCGGGGTCGCCCGGCGCCCCTGAGCGGGCGGCCCCCCCCGAGCGGGCAGCCCCCCGCGCAGACGGCCACCCACGCAGACGGCCCCCCGAGCGGACGGGCCCCCGCGCGGGCGGCCCCCGCACGGACGGACCTCCGAGCGGGCGGGGCCTACCCGTCGAGGGCGGTCGCGCCCTCCAGGGTCGCCATCGCCCGCCGCAGCGCGCCGGCCCGCCCCGCCGCCGTGCGCGCCTTGAGCAGCGGCAGGAAGACGGCGTACCGGGCGCTGCGGCTCAGCGCCTCGTACGCGGCGCGGGCGCGGTCGTTGCCCGCCAGGGCCGCGGCCAGGTCGTCGGGCACGGCGGCGGCGCGCTGCGGCGCGTACGCCGCCGCCCAGCGGCCGTCGGCCTTCGCGGCCGCGACCTGGGCGCGGCCAGCGGGGCGCATCCGCCCGGCCGCCTCCAGCGCGGCCACACGCTCCACATTGACCTGCGACCACGGGCTGCCCGGCCGGCGCGGGGAGAAGCGCTGGAGGAAGCGCGTCGCGTCGAGGCGGCGGCGGTGGCTGTCGATCCAGCCGTGGCAGATGGCCACGTCACCGGCCTGGGCCGCCGTCATCCCCGCCGCGCCCTTCTTGGCGATCGTCAGCCAGACGGCGGAGCGGCTCCCGCCGTGCTCGGCGAGCCACCGGTCCCACTCGTCGATGTCCGCGAAGCAGATGGTCTCGGCGTCGTCCATCCAGGCTCAGCCTCTTCCGGACACGATCTCGACGTAGTGCGGGTTGTACATGACGCCCAGCAGGTTGCCGAACGGGTCGACCACCGTGGCGGTCACGAAGCCGCTGCCCCGGTCCTGCGGCCGCTCGTGCTCGGTGGCGCCCATGGCGAGCAGCCGCGCGAACATGCCGTGCACGTCGTCGACGTGCCAGTACAGGACGACGCCGCCCGGCCCGGACGCCGTGCCCGGCGGCCGGTAGCGGCTGTCGATCAGCCCCAGCTCGTCCCGGTCGTCGCCGAGCCGCCATTCCGCGTAGCCGTCGCGCAGGAAGTACGGCTCGAAGCCGATCAGGTCCGTGTACCAGTCTTTGGCGGCCTGCCAGTCCGCGGCCCAGTAGCTGACGTTCGCCATGCCGCGCAGTTTCGGTGTCTCGGTCATGACCCCACGCTAGGAGGGGTTGAGGAACATCAGGTTCCTCAACCTTCGGCAGAATCGGAGAAATGCTGGAAACCTCGGTACGCCTCCTGCGGCTGCTCGCCCTCCTGCAACAGCGGCGCGAGTGGTCCGGCGCCGACCTCGCGGCGCGGCTGGAGGTCACCGCCCGGACCATCCGCAACGACGTCGACCGGCTCCGCCGGCTCGGCTACCAGATCGACTCGGCCACCGGCCCGACCGGGGGCTACCGCCTGGGCGCCGGCACCGCGCTGCCGCCGCTGCTGCTCGACGACGACGAGGCGGTGGCGGTCGCGGTGGGGCTGCGGGCGGCCGCGGCGGGCACGGTCACCGGCATCGAGGAAGTGTCGCTGCGGGCGCTGACCAAGCTGGAGCGGACGCTGCCGAAGCGGTTGCGGCCGCGCGTCGACGCCCTGCGCGCCGCGACGGTCTCGGCGGCCGGCGGCGGCCCCACCGTCGACGCCGACACGCTGAGCACCGTCGCGGCGGCCGCGCACGGGCACGAACGGCTGCGGTTCGAGTACGCCGGCCACGACGGGCGCACCAGCGTGCGCGACGTGGAGCCGCACACGCTCGTCTACACCGGTCGCCGCTGGTACCTGCTGGCCTGGGACACCGACCGGCGGGACTGGCGCACCTTCCGCGCGGACCGGCTGCGGCCGCTGCCGCCGGCCGGGCCACGGTTCGTGCCGCGCGAGCCGCCCGGCGGCGACGCCGCGGCGCACGTGCTGCGCGGGGTGCGGTCGCTGGTCTGGCCGTACCGGGCGCGGATCCGCTTCCAGGCGCCCGCCTCGGTGGTGGCCGAGCGCAGCACCATCACCTCGGGTGAGGTGATCCCGCTCGACGACGCGACGTGCGAACTGGTCACCGGCACCGACTCGCTGCACGACCTGGCCACCTACCTGAGCAAGTTCGACGTCCCGTTCACGGTCCTGGACCCGCCGGAACTCCGCGACCTCCTGCGTACCCTCGCCACCCGCTACCTCGCCGCCCTCCCCACCCAACCCACCTAACCCACCCACCCTGCCACCGCCCACCCCGCCCCGGCGATCTTGCACGTCGCGCCCGGGCAAAAGCCGTTCACCGCCCGAAACGAGGGCCGAAAGTGCAAGATCGCGGGGGCGTGGTCGGCGGTTCACACCGTGGTGGAGGGTTCGGTACGGTCTCGGGAGCGGCGGGAGCGGGATCGTCGTACACATGTTCCATCCACAGGCTGTGGACGGCGGAGGGCGCGGATGAGTTACCAGCTCAGCGCGGTCGTCGCGGACGCCGAGCTGCTCCGCGAGCAGACCGCCGACCTCGACCACGCGGTCCTCGGCGAGCTGCGCCAGGACTTCGCACTGCTGCCGGTCACCCCGCAACTGGTCGAGGAGCTGACCGGGGCGCTGCCCGACTTCTCGACGGCGGAACGGTCGCCGGAGGAGCCCTTCCACCTCGTACTCTCGGCCGCCCTCACCGCGACCCTCGCGCGCTGGTCCCGGTCGGGCCCGGTGGCGTACCTGGAGGCCGAGTTCGCCGGGGGCGCCGGCTACCAGTCGGCGGTGGTGTGGCTCGGCGGCGGGGTGAGCTGGGGGCCGCGCGTCGACCGCCTCTTCGACGGGCCGCGGCCGGAGTGGCCGCTGAACGCCGCGCTCACCCGGATCGGCGTCGAGCCCGGCGCGTGGATCGACCCGTTCGCCGAGCTGGGCCTGCACGTCGAGCGGAACACCGCCGGGTGGCTGGCGCACGGCCGCCGCCGGCTGAGCGCCGACTACTGGGACGAGCTGGCCGAGGAGTGGGAAAGCCGGCAATCTGGGGACGAGCAGCAACCTGAGCGCTCCGGTCCCGTTGGGGACTGGGGGATTCCATGAAATTGCGACAATTCGGCTTTATCGCGACGCTGCTGACTGCTGCCTCGATCGCGGGCAGCGGCGCGCGCCCGTCGTGGCCCGAAGTGGACGGTCGGCCCGCCGGGGCCGTCGAGGTGGTCGACCTGAACGGGCTGCGCAACGTCGAGTTCGGCGACACCGAGGACGAGCTGACCCGGCGGGGCATCCTGCGTACCGACGTCGACGCCTGCGGCCCGTCACTCGCCGGGCACGACACCACCAGCCCGATCTTCGTCGACGACCGGCTGGTGCTGCTCTGGCTGGGCGACGCGACGCGCACCCCGGAGGGGGTCACCGCGGGCAGCCCGGTCGAGGAGGTCTGGGCCCGCTACCCGTCCCTGCGCGAGCTGGACGCTCCACGCGGAACGCACCGGTTCGACGGACTGCTCGCCCGGCAGGGCGACCGCGCGTACCTCTTCCTGCACGACGGGCGCTCGGTCCGAAAGATCATCGTCGGGTACGCCGACTGGGCGCAGCGTCTCTTCGACGAGGGCCACAGCCCCTGCTGAACCCGGCCACATCCCCTGCTGGACCCGGCCAGTCACCTGCTGACGGCGCGGCGACGGCATCGCGCGGGCCGGCCGTTCCGACGCCCGGGCACCGCCGGGATCGGGAGACGCCCGGCCGGTCCACGCGGATCGACCGGGCGTTCCCGCCGCTGCCGGACTCCGTCACCCGCAGCGCCAGACGACGGCCTGGATCGTGCCCGACGCGTCGTCCGACTGCCCGCCGATCGTGCGCCCGTCGTCGCTCACCGTCGTCGCGATGGTGGACAGGCCGTCCGGCCGGCCGGCGGTCAGCCCCGGAAGCACCACCGTGGCGGCGTCGGTGACGAGCACCGCGCGCCCCTGCTTGTCGGTGCCGAGCAGCCAGCCCTGCGCGTTCACCGTGCCCGCCTGAACCTGCAACTCGCCGAACACGCGCACCTCGCCGGTGCGGACGTTCCACCGGACCACCCGCACCGGGTTCTCGCGATCGGTGCCCCGGCCCGCGGCGCCCGACGGGTCCGCCTTCGGGCGCGTCCCCGCGCGGTCGAGGGCGCCGGCCACCCCGGTCGCCCAGCCGTTCCGGATGGCGAAGACCCGGCTGCCCGGGTTCTGCACCCCGTCGATGCGTGGCGTCGGAAGCTCGCGGTGGGTGCCGTCGGGGAACCAGACGTACGCCTGCCCCCCGCTGACGTTGCCGACCACCGTGCCGTCCTCGTCGATGTCGCCGGCCGTGACCTCCGACGCGCCGGCGGGCAGCGGCAGCCGGATCGGCTGCGCGGTCGCCGACGGCCAGACCAGCGCGGCGCGGCCGCTGTCGTCGTCGCCCACGATGGCCCCGGCGTCGTTGATCGCGTAGGCGGATCCGCGCCGCACTCCCGGCAGCTCCGAGACCCGGCCGTCGCGGTAGACGTACGGGACCGGGCCGGTGTCCGCCTCGCTGCCCCCGGCGTAGCTCCAGCCGACCGCCGTACCCGTCGAGTTCACGTCCTCCAGCAACTCCTCGTCGCCGCCGGGCAGCATCACCTTGCGGGCCTGACCGTCGTGCCAGATGACCGCCTGGTAGCCGCCGGCCTTCGGGTACGAGCGCCCGACGAGGTACCGGCCGCTGGGGTCGGCGCCGCTGACCAGCGCCATCGGCGCGTTGTCCGGGGCGGGCAGCCGTTCGAGCGCGCAGCCGGTGGGCGGGGTCGCCGCCGGCGCCCGCCAGCCGGGGGTGCCCGGGATCGTGTACGCCGGGACGGTGGCGCGCGGCGCACCGGTCGCCGCGGTGTGCGCCGGGGCCTGCTCGAAAACCCCTGCGATGACCGACGTGCCGGCGACGGCGAGCGCGGTCACGGCCGCGGCGCCCGCGTACCCGACGCGGCGCCGGACCCGGCGGCGGCGTCCGGCGGCGATCGCGCGCCCGATGTCCACGGTGGAGGGGGAATGCGGTTCGTCGTCGAGCGACCGCAGCAGATCGAGTTCGGATGACATCATCGGCTCCTCAGTTCACGGCGGAGAAGGTCGCGAGCTCCCGCTCACCGAGCAGGCGCCGCAGCGTGGCCAGCCCTCGGGACGTCTGGCTCTTGACGGTGCCGGACGAGCAGCCGAGCATCTCGGCCACCTCGTCGACCGGCAGGTCGTGGTAGAACCGCAGCACCAGCACGGCCCGCTGCCGGCGGGGCACCTGGCTCAGCGCCGCCCGGACGACCTGGCGCTCCTCGACGCCGTCGTCCTCGAACGGCGGCGGCTCGGGCGCCTCGCGGAACAACCGGACCCGCGCCCACGCCAGCCGTCGCTCGTTCAGGTACGTGCGCACCAGCATGGTCCGCACGTACGCGTCGAGCCGGTCGGCGGCCCGCGCCCGGCGCCACTTCACGTACAGCGTGGTGATGGTCTGCTGGACCAGGTCGTCGGCGCGATGCTCGTCGCCGGCCAGGAGGTACGCCAACCGCCGCAGCGCGGGAATCCGCGCCGAGACGTAGTCGACGTACTCCTGCTCCGAAACATCGCGCATCGCCTGTCCCTCCGTCGGGTCGCCACCCCTCAGACGAGAGCGGGCGACCGCCCGGTTGTCACGCCCCACGAACTGATCCGAGGCCGGGCTGGCCACCGCGTGTCGCGCCGCGCCGGCCGCGCTCGATCCGCCGATCCGGCGGTTCGGGCAACCCGGTGGGCACCCGAGCCTCTCTAAGGGGCGTGAATGTCTCGATGGATGGACCAAGGAAACGCGGCCGCGTTCGCCGGCTGATGCTCGGGCTGCCCGCCGTCGCGGTGCTGCTGGCGTCGCTGACGGTCACCGGCGTGGGCGTCGCGGGGGAAGCGAGCGGCGCGACCGGCCCGGCGGACGCCGCCACACCGTCGCTGCTGCCGGCCGGGCGGACCTACACGGTGACGCTGTTGACCGGGGACGTGGTAACCGTACGGGGAACGTCGTCCGGCTGCCCGGCGGTGACCGTGCGCCCCGCCGCCGAGAGCGGCGTGCTGAGGCGCAGTTGCGGCCCCGACGGGCACGTACGGGTCGTCCCGGCCCGGGTGGCGTCGATGGTCGGTCCGGTGCTGGACCCGGCCCTGTTCGACGTGACCGCGCTGATCCTCGACGGGTACGACGACGGGCGCACGAAGCACCTGCCGCTCATCGTCCGTCCCGGCGGGCAGGCACGGGGGCTGACGACCGACCCGCTCGTCGCGGGCCTCGCCGGGGCCCGGACGTTGCCGAGCATCGCGGCGGTCTCGGGTCGCCGCCCGAAGGCGACCGGCACGGACCTCGTCCGGTCGTTGTCGGCCCGCTCGGCAGCGGTGCGCTCGTCCGGCCCGGCGCCGAAGGTGTGGCTGGACCGGCGGGTACGCGCCACCCTCGCGCCCGCGGCCGGCGCCGAGCGGCGGGAGCCCGCCTCCCGCACGCCCGCGACCACCGAGCGGTGGGACCGCAACCTGCGCCAGGTCGCGGCGCCGCAGGCGTGGGACGCCGGGTACACCGGCGAGGGCGCCCGGGTCGCGGTGCTGGACACCGGCGTCGACGCCACCCACCCGGACCTGACGGGACGCATCGCGGAGAAGAAGGACTTCACCGTCGACGGCGGCGACGCGGGCGACCGGGTCGGCCACGGCACCCACGTGGCGGCCACGATCGCGGGCACCGGCGCGGCCTCGGGCGGCACGCGCCGGGGCGTGGCGCCGGGCGCGCGCCTCGTCGTGGGCAAGGTCCTCGACGACAACGGCGAGGGCACCGACTCGCAGGTCATCGCCGGGATGGAATGGGCGGCGAGCCGAGCCCCGGTGGTGAACATGAGCCTCGGCGGCTGGGCGCCGAGCGACGGCAGCGACCCGCTGTCGCTCGCGCTCGACGCGCTGTCCCGGCAGACCGGCGCGCTGTTCGTGGTCGCGGCCGGCAACTCCGGCTCCGCCGACCGCACCGTGTCCTCGCCGGGGGCCGCCGCGACCGCGCTCACCGTCGGCGCCGTGGACGACGGTGACCGGCTCGCCGACTTCTCCAGCCGCGGACCACTGGTCGACACCCACGTCGCGAAGCCCGAACTGGTCGCGCCGGGAGTGGAGATCGTCGCGGCCCGCGCGGCCGGTACCACCATGGGTCGGGCCGTCGACGCACGCTACGTCGCCGCCTCCGGCACGTCGATGGCCACCCCGCACGTCGCCGGCGCGGCCGCCATCCTGGCCCAGCGCCACCCCGGCTGGCGGGCCGAGCAGCTCAAGGCCGCACTGGTCGGCGCGGCCGATCGGATCGCCGACGGTGACGCGTACGCGAGCGGCGCCGGGCGGCTCAACGTGGCCCGGCCGTTGTCCGGCGTCGTCAGCGCCCAGCCGGTGGTCCACCTCGGCACCTTCGCCCACCCGCAGTCCGGCACGGCGGAGACGAAGCTGGCGTGGGTCAACACCGGAACCGGCCCGGCGGCGGTCACCCTCGACGTGGCGGTGACCGACCGTCACGGCGTTCCCGCGCCGGCCGGCGCCGCCACCCTGTCGGCCGGTCAGGTGGCACTCGCCGCCGGTGCCGGCGGCGGCGTCACGCTGCGCGTCGACCACGCCGCGTTCGCGGCCCGTCCCGGCCTGTACACGGCCGTGGTCACGGCCCGCGCCGGCGGTGCCGTGGCGGCGCGTACGCCGGTGACGTTCTTCGTGGAGCCACCCAGCCACGACCTCACCGTCGCCACGACCGCGATCCCGGGCGCTCCGGACGCGGCGATGAAGTGGGTCGACGTGACGGTGGTGAACCTCGACGACCGGGCCGTGTACGCCCGGCTCGAGTCCGGTGAGCCCGGCGACACGTTGAGCTTCCGGGTGCCCGCCGGCCGGTACAGCGTCATGGCCTCGTTCGTGTCGTGGGCGGAGGGCGACGAACGCGCGGTCCTGGCCGGCGATCCGGACGTGGACGTCGCGGGCGACACGCCGCTGCGGCTCGACCTGTCCCGGGCCCGCCGACTCGCGGCGAGCGTCGACGGCGTCGCCACCGAGGCCAACTCGATCGGCCTCACCTACGTGCAGATGCCCCGGCGCGGCCCCGGCTGGAGCGACTTCGCCTTCGCCTGGGGCGACGCGGCCAGAGCGGGCAACGTGCTCGTGGTGCCGAACAGCGGGACCGGCCTCGGCACGTTCCAGACGTACGCGTCCTTCGGTCTCGACGCGCCGGGGAACGGGCAGAGCCCGTACCTCTACGACCTCGTCCGCCCGTTCGGCAACGGGATCCCGGACGATCCGACGTACCGGGTGACCGCCGCCGAGCACGCCACCCTGGCCCGGATCGACCAGCGCTTCCACAAGCTCGACGCGCCGGAGTTCGACACCGACCACAAGCGGTACGGGATCAGCCCGGACGGGGTGTTCATCGCCGAGAACACCACCCGCCGGCTCTCCGGCGACCGCACCGACTACGTGTCGTCCGGCTACGCCTGGTTGGACGAGGCGTTCTGGAAGGGGACGGTCACCCAGGAGGGGACGCGGCGGTACGCGCCGGGCAGCCGGCAGGAGAAGGTGTGGGTCCGGCAGCCGCTGCGCTCCGACTGGTACGACGACCCGGCCGGCTCGCCGAGCGGATGTCAGCCCCTCGCGCCGGGGCGCACCAGCGGCAACCTGCACGTCGAACTCGTCACGCTGACCGACCAGCACGGCCGGTTCGACTGCCTCGCGGACGGCGTCGACCTCGACATCGACCGCACGCTCACCCTCCAGCGTGACGGGCAGACCGTGGGCAGGGTGGAGGACGCGGTCGCGGACTTCAGCGTCCCGCGGCGGGCCGCCGACTACCGGCTGACCTACGACATCGACACCAGCGCCGTCCTGCCGGTGTCCACCAGGGTCACCACCTCCTGGACCTTCCGGTCGGCCGGCCCCAAGGGCACCGGCACCGTCCCGCTGCCGCTGTTGTCGGTGGACTACGCCCTGCCGCTGGACGCGGCCAACCACCCCACGTCCGGCACGGCGACCTTCACCGTGCGCCAGGCGCACGGCGTCCGGCCGCAGGCCATCACCTCCTTCACGCTGGCCGCCTCCCTCGACGGCGGCGCCAGCTGGCAGCCCGTACGGGTCGACCGAACCACCGACGGCACGTACCAGGCCCGGCTGCCTCAACCTGAGGCCGGCGGGACGGTCTCGCTGCGGGTGGCGGCGCAGGGCGACGCCGGCAGCGGCATCGAGCAGACCGTCATCGGCGCGTACCGGGCCGGTCAGCCCCAGCCGACGGGCTGACACGTGTACGTGCTCCTCGCCGACCGTGTCGGCGAGGAGCACGTCCGTGCCGCCGGGGGCGGTCACCGGCATCGCCTGAGGCATGGGTGGCCGAGCGTCGGGTAACCGCCCGGGCATGGCGCGGTACACGAAGCCCGAACTGCGGGAGCAGGTCAAGGAAGAGATCATGGCTTCCGACAAGGGCGGCAGGCCGGGGCAGTGGTCGGCGCGCAAGTCGCAGCTACTCACCAAGGAATACCAGCGGCGCGGCGGGGGCTACCAGGGCCCGAAGGACGAGCGGCAGAAGTCCCTCCAGCACTGGGGCAGCGAGGACTGGCAGACCAAGGAGGGTGGCACCCGCGCGCGGCGCGGCGGCGAGACGAGCCGTTACCTGCCGAAGAAGGCATGGGAGCAGCTCTCCGAGGATGAGCGGCGCGCGACGGACGCCAAGAAGCGCCGGGAATCTAAGTCCGGCAAACAGTTCGTCGCCAACACCGAGCCGGCCAAACGGGCACGCCGGGACGCCACGTCCGTCGCGCGGCTGTCGGAGCTGCCGGTCGCCGAGGCGGTCAAGCTGGTGCGGGGCCTCGACACCGGCCAGCTCAGGGCGGCGCTGCGGCGCGAGCGCGACGGCAAGGGCCGCAAGACGCTCATCCAGCGGCTGGAGTCGGAGCTGGACCGGCGCTGACCGGCGTCCGAGCTGTCGCGCCCGGCGCGCGAGGGTCGTCTGCAGCAGCGCTCGGCGCCCGCCGGGCTCGACCGGGCGGGCGCCGACGAGGACGCTGCCGAGGATCATTCCCACGGCGTACGCGGCGAGGGCGCGGCTCGACCAGACGGCCGTCGCCGGTCCGGGCCCAGCAGGTCGCCGTACCAGGCCGGGAGCATCGCCAGCACCGGCGACACGGCCAGGTTGCTCCATGCCCCGAAGGCGAGCAGGTAGCGCAGCCCGCCGAACCCTCGCGAAAGCGTGATGTCACGAACGTCGGAGCGCGGTGCTAGCTTGCGCCGCATGAGCATCAGCGAAAAGGTCGCGGCGCTTCGCGAGGCCGCCGAGATGAACGATGCAGAGGCGGCTCGCGAACTCGGTCGGCTGATGTGCCTGGTTCCACAGGACCCGAAGGCCCGAGGGCAGGTCGAAGCCTTCGATTTCGACGTGACGTGGCCCGCCGAGCCCTGGTTGCGTGCTGCTACCTCCGCGCGCGCTGAGGACGGGCTGGCAAAAAAGCTGCTGGCCGGTGTGCTGATTCGCCAGATTGCGTATTGGCAGAGCGTTGACCAAATAGGCAGTCCGGATGTGGACGGAGCTGAGTTGGCGGCTGCCAACAACCGTCGGCAGGCCGAGGCGGAGCGCCTCTACTCTGATGTCCTGAGAGCGAATCCCGACGACCGCACGGCCCGCGCCGGGCTCAACGCGCTGCTCGAAGCGAATGTGATCGTGGACGACTATCCGACGGAAGAAGGTTTCTCCTTCTACCGTGTCGAAAACGAGCTGTGGAGCGGATCGGTCTGCACCTTGGAGCGCCTCGTCGTGACTGATCCCGACGAGCTGCGCTGGGCGTGCGACGCCTGGCTGGGATTGGACCCTGACTGGCCGGTTGGCGACCTGACCCTCGTCGTATACCGCCACGGAACGGAGACTGACAGGATCTCGCTGGCTGAGCACTTCGACGAGACGATGGACTGGAGCGCCGTCACGATTCCGCCACTGGCCGGCGAGATATTACCGGTTGAACACATGTGCTACGGGTACACGATGGAGGCGGGCTAGCCCCATCGCCGTCCATTCGGGCGGAAAACGAGAATGGCTTGTCGCACTTTTCGGGAGACCTGATCACCTGGCTGCCGGGAAGCTACGTCAAGTACAACAACGCGACATCGAAGCCGCAGGACCTGTCCTACGACAGGCACACCCGATGGCTGTGGAACATGTTCGAGACGCCCCGCAAGCGCCTCGTGTACGCCCGCAGCATCGACCAACTCGCGTAGCAGGTCGGCCAACCAACTGGCCACAAGCGGAACGCCCGGTGCGATCCTCGCGGATCGACCGGGCGTTCTCGCTGTTCACGAGCGGTGGCGGCGGGATTTGAACCCGCGGAGGGCGTAAACCCTCACACGCTTTCGAGGCGTGCTCCTTAGGCCACTCGGACACGCCACCGCCGACGAGGGTACAGGACCGCGGGTCTGGATGCCGAACCGGTATCCCCGCCTCCGGCCTGGCAGGATCCTTGCCATGAGTACGCACATCGGCGCGAAGCCGGGAGAGATCGCCGAGCGGGTCCTGATGCCGGGCGACCCGCTGCGGGCCAAGTGGATCGCGGAGACCTACCTCGAGGACGCCCGGTGCTACTCGACGGTCCGGGGCATGCTGGGCTTCACCGGCCGCTGGAACGGCGTCGAGGTCTCCGTCCAGGGCTCCGGCATGGGCATGCCCTCCGCCTCCATCTACGCCCACGAGCTGGTCAACGAGTACGGCGTGAAGACGCTGATCCGGGTGGGCTCCTGCGGCGCCCTCTCCGAGGACCTGCGGCTGCGCGACGTGATCGCGGCGATCGGCTCGTCCACCGACTCGAACATGAACCGGATGCGCTTCGACGGGCTGATCGACTACGCCCCGGTCGCGGACTTCGGGCTGCTGCGCACGTCGGTCGAGGTGGCCGAGCGGCGCGGCATCAGCATGCGGGTCGGGCCGATCCTGGCGGCGGACGCCTTCTACACCGACCGCCCGGACCTCTACGACACGCTCGCCGACTACGGCGTGCTGGCGGTGGAGATGGAGTCGGCGGCGCTCTACACGATCGCCGCCCGGTTCAAGGCCCGCGCGCTGACCGTGCTGACCGTCAGCGACCACATCAAGACCGGCGAGAAGACCACCTCCGAGGAGCGCGAGCAGACCTTCAGCCAGATGGTCGAGATCGCCCTGGACACGATCATCGCCTGATCCCTCGTCGGCTGCCGCCGCCCCGCCGTCCCCCGGATGGCGGGGCGGCGTCGTCTTCCGGACGCTCCGGCCGTACGCGGTGCGAGGCCGGTCCGGTGACCACCGTCACTCCACAAAACTATACGACCGGTCGTGCTTATTTATTAGCCTCTGCTCATGACAGTCGACGGACGCGTCGCCCGCGGCGACCGGACCCGCGCCGCCGCGCTGGACGCCGCCGTGATGCTGGCCACCGAGGTCGGCCTGCACGGGCTCTCCCTGGCCCAGCTCGCCGACACGCTCGGGGTCAGCAAGTCCGGCCTGTTCGCGCACTGGCGCTCCAAGGAGGCGCTCCAGCTCGCCACCGTCGACCGGGCGGTCGAGCAGTGGCAGGAGCGGATAGTCGAGCCGGCCCTGCGCGCCCCGAGGGGCGTACGGCGGCTCTGGGCGCTGCACCAGGCCCGCATCGACTTCTACGCCGCCCGGGTGCTCCCCGGTGGCTGCTTCTTCGCCAGCACCGACTTCGAGTACAACGCCCGGCCCGGTCCGGTCCGCGAGCGGCTCGCCGAGGTGTTCGGCCGCTGGACCGCGTTCCTCGAACGGCTCGTCCGGGAGGCCGTCGACGCCGGCGAACTGCCCGCCGACACCGACGTCGCCCAGCTGGCGTACGAGATCGACGCGCTCGGGATCAGCGCCGCGCTGCGCTCCCGGCTGCTGAACCCCGACACCACCTACCGGCACGCCCGCCAGGGCCTGCTGAACCGCCTGCGGGCGCTGTGCCCCGACCCCACCCTGCTACCGGAAGGCCACCCATGAGCCACGCCATCGTCGACCAGCCGGCCGTCGAGTTCGGTCACGTCGAGCACGTCACGGTGCACTTCGACGACCTCGACGCCCTCGGCATCCTGCACAACGCCAGGTACGCGGTGCTGCTGGAGCGGGCCCTGACGCCGTACTGGGCCGAGCGGGGCGTCTCCTTCCAGGCCGGGCGGCAGAGCGCCCCCGACGTGTTCCACGCGGTACGCGAGTTCACCATCACCTACCGCGCCCCCATCACCGGGACCGGGCCCGTGGCGGTGCACTTCTGGCTCGAACACTTCGGCACCAGCAGCGCCGAGTACGGGTACCAGTTCCGCTCCCTCGACGGTCGGGTCGTGCATGCCGAGGGCCGCCGGGCGATCGTCCGGCTCGACCCGGCCACCCTGCGCCCGGCGCCGTGGACGGAGACCGCGCGGGCGGTGGCCGCCACCCTGCTCCGCCCCGCCCCGAGCCCGGCCTGACGCGGTCCGGGTGCGTCCGTCGTCGCGCGGGGCGACCACGGACGCACCCGGACCGTCAGGCCAGCGCCTCCGTGGGGGCGAGCCGGGCGGCACGGACGGCCGGATACAGGCCGGCACAGCCGCCGATCACCAGGGTCGCCGCCACGCCGCCGGCCACCGCCCAGGCCGGCACCACGGTCGGCCACCCCTGGGAGAACGCGTAGCCGGCGGTCACCAGGATGCCGAGCAGCACCCCGCCCGCCCCGCCGAGCGCGGAGAGCAGCAGCGACTCGGCCAGGAACTGGGTGCGGACCTGCCCCCGGGTGGCGCCCAGCGAGCGGCGCAGCCCGATCTCCGCGCGCCGCTCCAGCACCGAGATGACCATGGTGTTCGCCACCCCCACACCGCCGACCAGCAGCGCCACCGCGCCGAGGCCGAGCAGCAGCCCGGTGAACGCCTCGTCGGTGGCCTCCGCGGCCGCCAGCGCGTCCGACGGCCGGGACACCTCCACCTCGTTCGGCGCCTCCGGGTTCGCGGTCGCGCCGAGCACCGACCGGACCGCCTCCACCGACGCCTCCCGGGACCGCGTGTAGACGGTCGTCGGGTGCCCGTCGAAGCCCAGGTACGCCTCCGCCGCCGGCCAGCCGACCAGCGCCGAGCCGTCCAGCTCCGGGGCGAGCGGGGCCGGCGCCAGGATGCCGACCACGGTGAACCAGCGCCCGCCGAGGTGGACCTGCACGTCCGGGCCGGCCGCCCCGAGGCCGAGCCGCCGGGCGGCGGCGTCACCGAGCACCACGGCCGGGTACCGCTCGGTGGCCCCGTTCAGCCAGGTGCCGCTGCGTACCGTCGCGCCCACGGTGTCGAGCAGCCCGAGCTGGGCGGCCCGGGTGGCGATGCCGCCCGTCTCGCCCGCCGGGATGCGGTCGGAGCGGTAGACCGGCGTGTCCGGCACCTGCCCGGTGGCGGCCACCCCGGTAACCGGCCCGATCCGGCGGATCATGGCGACCGACTCCACCGGGAGCCGGGCCTGGTCGCCGAAGAGCGTGCTGCCCGGGGCCACGGTGAGCAGGTTGGTGCCGAGCCGGTCCAGCGTGCGATCCAGGTCGGCGCGGGACGACGACGAGATGCCGACCACCGCCACCATCGCCGCGATGCCGATCGCGATGCCCAGCGCGGAGAGGAACGCGCGCAGCGGCCGGGTGCGCAGCCCCACCCCACCGACCCGGAGCACGTCCGCCGGCCCCAGCCGGGCCGGGACCAGCGGCGGTCGGGTGTCCACGACCGTCAGCCCACGCCTGTCGCGCCGGGTGTCCACGGCCATCAGCGCACCCCCACGACGGCCGGCGGCGCCGAGTCGGCCACCACCCGGCCGTCCCGCATCCGCACCTGGCGGGGCAGCCCGTCGGCGATCTCCCGGTCGTGCGTGATCACCACGACCGTGGTGCCGGCCGCGTGCAGCTCGCGCAGCAGCGTGAGCACGCCGGCGCCGGCCGCCGAGTCGAGGTTGCCGGTCGGCTCGTCGGCGAGCAGCACCGCCGGCTCCCCGACCACCGCCCGGGCGACCGCGACCCGCTGCCGCTCGCCGCCGGATAGTTCGTGCGGCCGGTGCGCCAGCCGGTGACCCAGCCCGACCCGGTCGAGCGCGGCCTCCGCGCGCCGCCGCCGCTCCCGTCGGGGCACGCCGGCGTAGAGCAGCCCGTCCGCGACGTTGTCCAGCACCGGCGTGCCGGCGGCGAGGTGGAACTGCTGGAAGACGAAGCCGATCCGGCGGGCCCGCAGCGCGGCCAGCCGGCGGTCCGGCAGGGTCGCCACGTCGTGCCCGTCGATCCGGACCCGGCCGGCGGACGGGCGGTCCAGCGTGCCGATCAGGTGCAGCATCGTGGACTTGCCCGACCCGGACGGGCCCACGATCGCCAGCAGCTCGCCGTACCCGATCCGCAGCGACACCTCGCGCAGCGCCACCACCCCGCCCGGGTACGTTCGGCTCACCCCGTCCAACACGACGGCGTCGGCGGTCATGCCGGCATCCCCACGGTCATGCCCTCGGCCACGTCCGGGCCGCTGATCTCGACCTGACCGGCGGCGAAGAGCCCGGTGGTGACCGCGACGATCCGGCTCCGCCCGTCGTCGACCACCTCCACCCCGTAGCCGCCCTCGGCGAGGGCCAGCAGCGCGGCCACCGGCACGGCGAGCACGTCGGGCCGCTCGGCCGCGGTGAAGGTGACCTCCACCGACGCCTGGTCGTACCCGGCGAGCTTCGCCGGGTTGGCCAGCGACACGGTGACCTCGATCTTCGTCTCCGCCTCCGTGGACTGCCCGGCGGCGCTGCCCGTGCCGGCGTCGATCACCGTCTGCACGCTCTCGATCCTCCCGGCGACGGGCTCGCCGCCCGGCAGGCCGACGTCGACCGCGCCGCCCTTCTTCGCCAGCCGCTGGTCGTCGACGTCCAGCTCGACGGTGACCAGCCGGCTGGTGCCGGTGTACGTCAACACCGCCTGGCCCGGCTGGGCCGCGTCCCCGGGCGCCGCCTGGTGGCTCTCCACCCGGACCGCGCCGGCCGCGTAGACGATCCGGCCCGGCTCGACCCGGCCGGTCTCGGGCAGCCCCAGTTCCTCCTGCCACTGCCGGACCGCGTCGGCGGTGCTGCCGGTGTACTCGTCGTCGACCGTGAAGCCGTCGTGGCCGAGCGCCCGCAGGTTCCGCTCGAACTGCTCGACGTCCGCCCCCTCCACCCCGGGTTCGAGCACCCGGTACGCGGGCAGCGACCCGTACAGCAGCAGCACCGGGTCGTTGTCCACGGCGTACAGCCGCCCGCCCCGCTTCACCGTCGCACCGGTGTCCGGCACCGCGGTGATCGTCCCGGTGAGCCGGGCGGTGGCGGTGCGGGTGGCGCCGTACCCCAACTCGCCGTCCACGGTCTGGGCGTCGGTCAGCGTCCGCCGGGTGACCGTGGCGGTGGCCGGCGGGGCGGTGTCGGCGGCGGCGGTGCTGCGGTCGGTCCCGTCGAAGCCCACCGCGGCGACGACACCGGCGGCGGCCGCGACCACGACGGCGGCGGTCAGCGCGACCGTCCGGAGCCGGAACCGGCGAGCGCTCACCGCGCGGCTCCGGCGATCTTCGGCGCGTACTGCCGGCACTTCTCCATCGCGGCCTTCACCTTCGCGTCCTTGACGTCGACCGCGTCGAGCCGCAGCTGGATGCCGCCCTCCGCGGAGGGGTCCGGGAACTCGGGCACGCCGTTCTCGCGCATGCAGGCGGAGAACCTGCGCAGCCGCTCCACCTGCTCCGGGTCGAGCTTGCGCTTCTCCCCGCCGTTCGGCAGGTGCTGACGGCACTTCTCCATGGCCGCCTGCACCTTGGCCGGGTCGGTCTGCCCGTCGAACCGGAACAGCCGGCCGCCGCCCGGCTCCGGGTCCGGCACCTCCACCCCGTTCTCCCGCATGCACTCGGCGAACCTCAGCTGCCGTTCCTCGTCGCTGAGCTGGGCGGCGGCGGAGGCCGGCACCGGTTCGGCGCCGCCGGCTCCGCCCGCCGTCGCCACCGCCGGTCCGTCGCCGGGCCCGCCGCAGCCGGCCGCGGCCAGGGCGACCAGCAGCGGCACCGCGAGTAGTCCTCGTCGCATGACACGCTTCCTCTCCGCCCGGCGAGAGCCGCCGGGCGCTTCCCGATGGGCCCGACGGAAGTTGCCGGGCACCCCCCGTTCGGCCCGGCGGTCCGCCGGGCGTCCCGGTCAGTCGACGGCAAGGGGCGTATCCCGGGCGTAACCGTCGGCGTTAACGGCGGCGTTATCCGGGGCGCGGCACCATTGGCGGGTGAGAGTGCTGGTGGTGGAGGACGAGAGCCTGCTCGCGGAGAGCATCGCCGAGTGGCTGCGCCGGGAGGCGTTCGCGGTGGACGTCGCGTACGACGGCGACGCGGCGCTGGAGCGGCTCGGCGTCAACGACTACGACGTGGTCGTCCTCGACCGGGACCTGCCGCTGGTACACGGCGACGAGGTGTGCCGGGCGATCGTGGACGGCGGCGGGGAGACCCGGGTGCTGATGCTCACCGCGGCGGCGGCCGTCCGGGAACGGGTGGCCGGCCTGGCGCTCGGCGCCGACGACTACCTGACCAAGCCGTTCGCCCTGGTCGAGCTCTCGGCCCGGGTGCACGCGCTGAGCCGGCGGGCCCGCCGGGCCGCGCCGCCCACCCTGGTCCGGGCCGGCATCGCGGTCGACCCGGGCCGCCGCGAGGTGCACCGGGACGGCCGGTACGTGCCGCTGTCCCGCAAGGAGTTCGCGGTGCTGGTCGAGCTGCTGCGCGCCGACGGCGCGGTGGTCTCCGCCGAGGAACTGCTGGAACGGGCCTGGGACGAGCACATCGACCCGTTCACCAACGTGGTCCGGGTCACCGTGATGAAGTTGCGCCGCAAGCTGGGCGACCCGCCGGTGGTCGAGACCGTGCCCGGTGTGGGATACCGGATCTCGTGAAGCGCCTCTCGCTGCGGGCCCGGCTGACCCTGATCTACGGCGGCCTCTTCCTGGTCGCCGGGCTGGTCCTGCTCGCGGTCACCTACGTGCTGGTCGAGCAGCGCACGACGCAGCCGTTCGGGGTGGCGCTGCGCGACGTCAAGCCGGTCGTCCACGGGGTGGAGACCAAGCTCGACGGCGTCCAGGCCGAGCAGCTGCGGCTGCTGGTCAACAGGGCCCAGGACGACGCCCGGGAGCAGACCCTGTACTCGCTGCTCACCCAGGGCGGCATCGCGCTGGCCCTGGTCTCCGTGGTGGCCATCGCGTTCGGGTGGCTGGTCGCCGGCCGGGCGCTGCAACCGCTGCACCAGATCACCGGGACCGCCCGGCGGATCGCCGGCGCCGACGTCGCCGGACGCGGCCTGCACGAACGCATCTCGCTGCATGGGCCGCGGGACGAGGTCCGGGAGCTGGCGGACACCTTCGACGAGATGGTGGAGCGGCTCGACCGCTCGTTCGACGGGCAGCGCCGGTTCGTCGCGAACGCCTCGCACGAGCTGCGCACCCCGCTGGCGCTCAACCGTGCGCTGATCGAGCTGGCCGTCACCCGGCCGGGCGCGTCCGAGGACGTCCGCCGGCTGGGCGAGTCGCTGCTCGCGGTGAACGAGCGGCACGAGCGGCTGATCGACGGACTGCTCACCCTGGCCGACTCGGAGAACGAGCTGAGCGCCCGGTCCCGGGTCGACCTCGCCGAGGTGGCCGCGCACGTCGTCGACCAGGCGGTCCGGGCGGGCGACGGGCCGGCGGTGACCCGGGAGCTGGCGGCGGCGCCGGTCACGGGCGACCCGGTGCTGCTGGAACGGCTCACCACCAACCTGGTGGAGAACGCGCTGCGGCACAACCTGCCGGCCGGCGGGTGGGTCGCGGTCAGCACCGGCCTGGTGGCCGGGCGGCCGACGCTGACCGTGAGCAACACCGGCCCGGCGGTGCCCGGCTACGAGGTGGAGACCATCTTCGAGCCGTTCCGCCGGCTCTCCGGGGAGCGGGTCGGCGGTGGCCGCGGGTTCGGCCTGGGGCTGTCCATCGTCCGGGCGGTGGCCCGGGCGCACGGCGGCACGGTGACGGCCCGGCCCCGCGACGGGGGCGGGCTGGACGTCACGGTCGAGCTGCCGCCCGCCTGATCCCCACCCTCCCCGGCGGTCAGCGGAAGAAGGCGCGCAGCAGCGCGGCGCTCTCCGGCTCCAGGACGCCGCCGTAGACCTCCGGCCGGTGGTTGAGCCGGCGGTCGCGCAGCACGTCCCAGAGCGAGCCGGCCGCCCCGGTCTTCGGCTCCCAGGCACCGAACACCACAGTGGACACCCGAGCCAGCACCAGCGCGCCCGCGCACATGGTGCAGGGCTCCAGGGTGACCACCAGCGTGCAGCCGTCGAGCCGCCAGCGACCCAACCGCTCGGCGGCCCGGCGCAACGCCAGCACCTCGGCGTGCGCGGTCGGGTCGCCGGTCAGCTCGCGCTCGTTGCGCCCGATCGCCAGCTCGGCGCCGTCCGGCCCGTAGAGCACCGCGCCGACCGGGATGTCGTCCGCGCCGCCGTCGCCGTCCGCGCCGGCGGAGGCGGGACCGGTGACCGCCACCTCCAACGCCCGGCGCATCCACACCTCGTGCCGCTGCCGCCGACCGGCGCCGTCCGGGTCGGCCAGCCACTCGTCTGCGCCGGGCCCGACCCGGCCGACCGAGCCCGGGGTCGGCTGCCCCGGTCGTACGGTCTCCAGAGCCGGATCGGTGGCGTCGGCCGGCTCGCCGCCGCCCGCCCCCGACCGGCCCGGCCCGACGGACCCGTCAGACCTCACGCAGCTCCTCGACCTCGTCGGCGCAGCCGAGCACCTGGCACACCTCGGCGGTGACGTCGGCGGGCATCATGCCCTCGTGCGCGCAGAGGTTGAGCAGCTTCTGCGCGGAGACCCCCAGGTCGGCCAGGATGTCGGCGTCGCCGACCGGGTCGGCCTCGGGGTCGACGGCGGGCTGCTCGGTCTCCTCGTCGCCGGAGGCGGCCGGGCGCGGCTCGTCGGTGTCGTCCAGCCCGGTCACCGAGGTCTTGAGGTCCCCGACCAGCAACGCGCCCAGCCGGGACTCCTCCGCGTACGCCGAGTCGGAGCCGAAGACCCGCAGGTCCTCCCCCTCGTCGAGGCGCAGGATCACCAGGTACGCGTCCTCCGCCTCGATGAAGAGCAGCGACAGGTCGGCGTCCTGGTCGACGTCGCGCAGCCGGTCGGCGACCTCGTCGAGGTCGGTGACACCCCGCAGGTTCACCTCGGCGGCGGTCCAACCGCTGTCGTCACGCACGACCGCCGCAGCGAAGTACGACACGGTCCCCCCAATAAGCCTCAGCACGCCGACCCGTTACGCGTGCACGTTAGCCGGTCGGGTCGGCAGGCGACCGGTCAACGCCCCGAAGGGCCGGTCAATCCTGGGGAAAACTCATCAGCCGGCGACGCGACGGCGGGTGGCGATGAGCTCCCGCAGCCGCTCGCTGCGTACCCGCTGCGGCCGCTCGCGCTGGCGGACCGCCCGGGCACCCGCCAACTCGGCGAGGAGCTGCTGGCGACGACGGCTGCGCTCGGGATCGAGGCGCGGAGTGGTCCAGGCCATACCGCCGAGGGTGCCGAGTCCGGGCGGCCACGTCAAGCCGGGATTCGCTGCGCAGCCGGCCCGCGACGCAGCGCAGCCACGCGAACCGGGCACCCGCGACGACGGCCTACCAGAGCGGCCAGTTTCCGCTCGACGCCCAGCGGGCCGCCACGATGGCGGCGGCGATGCTCCACCCGCCGGCGGTGACGATCGCGATCCCGGTGGCCACCCCCCGGTCGCCCGCGCGGACCAGCAGCAGCGCGGCCAGCCAGGCCAGCCCGCCGGCCAGCACCGTCCACCAGGCGTACTCGAACACGCTGCGGCCGAGCAGGCCGAACAGGAGCAGCCAGAGGGTGGCCGCGCCGCCGCCCGCGGCGACGCCCGCGCCGGTGACCGGGTGCGGCTCGCGGTAGGTGGGCCGCGACGGCGGCCCGGCCGGAAAGAGCCCCGAGGGGGCGCGCGGCGCCGGCCGGAAGCCAGGGTCGGGCGGAAAGGCGTACCGTCCGGTCGTCACCGACCCCTCCCCTCCGCCGTGGACCTCGTCCCACCGTACCGACTCTGTCAGGATGTCCGGATGCCCTCGCCGACGATCGGACGCCGCCGCGCGCGTCCGGCGTATCCGGTCCTGTTGCTGCTCGTGCCGGTGCTGGCCGCCGGCTGCGCGACGACCCGGCCGGGGCCGGTGCCCGGCACCCCCCGTGCGAGCCTGCCCGCCACGGCCGCGCAGCCGGCGCCGCCCTCCGCCGCCCCGACCCGCGACGCCGCCGCCCCGACCGGCCCGTCGGCGGCGCCGACCCGCGCCGGGCTGCCGCATGTCTTCCCGGTACGCGCGGCGGATGTCGCCTACCACCCGACCCATTCGGCCTACCCGGGGACGGACATCTTCGCCGACTGCGGCGAGCCCGTGGTGGCGGTGACCGACGGCGTGGTCCTGGAGGTCAGCCGGGTGGACCGGTTCGACAGACGGGGCCCTCGGGGGCCCCACAACGGCGGGCTGTCGGTCTCGCTGCTCGGCGACGACGGGGTGCGCTACTACGGCTCGCACCTGCGGGAGATCGCCGACGGGATCGACGCGGGGGTGCGGGTGCGGGCCGGGCAGCGGCTCGGCGCGGTCGGCAAGACGGGCAACGCCAACAACGTCTGCCACCTGCACTTCGGCATCTCCCCGCCGTGCACCGGCCGGGACGGGTGGTGGATCCGGCGGGGCGTGGTGTGGCCGGCGCCGTACCTGGACTCGTGGCGGCGCAAGGGCAACCGCGAGCCGGCCGCCGAGGTGGCCGCGTGGCACCGCCGGCACGGCTGCCCGAAGGCTCCGGCGACGACGGGCTGACCGCCCGCGACCGCCCCTCGGGCCGGACGTCCCGACTCCCGCCCGACGCCGGCAATTGTCGACATCAGTGGTTCACCGCTCGGAAACATTGACGGGAGTCTTGCTGCTGGGCTAGCGTCCCGCCTCAAGAGAGCGCTCTCCGAAGCGACTTTCCTGACAATTCACATGCCCGCCCGCACCCCGTCCCCGACCGGCACTCCCCCGACCGGAGGCACTGTGAAACCTCCCGCGACCCGCCGCACCTGGGCCGTGGCGGCCACCTCCGCCCTGGCCCTCGCCCTCGGCGGCCTGGCCGTCGTCGCCACCACCCCCGCCGAGGCCGCCACCGTCGGCGCCGGCAGCTACACCACCGACCGCGTCGGCCCCCTGCCCACCCGGCTGCGGGGACATGACCACCAACCCCCGGCAGTTCGCCACCGCCGACGCGCCCGCCGGGCCGATCCCCACCAACGACTGGTGGTCGTCCCTGCTGTGGAAGCGGACCAACTGCTCCTACAGCGAGCCGCTGCACGCGCACCCCGTCTCCTACCAGCCCTTCGGCGACGGGCTCGGCCTGTCGGCCACCTCCACCCCCACGATCACCGGCACCGCGACCGGCGTCGGCGAGTTCAAGTACGCGTACGCCGAGGACATCCGCGTCGGCGTGGCCGCGCTCGGCGCCCCCGTCGTCAAGGTCGACGGCTGGACCGACTGGACCGTCACCCCGTACTGGAACGACGGCGCCCGCACCATGCGGGCCACCATCGGCCACGGCCTGCCGTTCGCGTACTTCCGCACCAGCGGCGGCGACGCCCTGGTCAACGCCACCGGCGGCAGCGCCACGGTCTGGTCGAACAGCGGCGCCACGATCGGCTTCACCGTCCGGGGGCACGACTACGTCGCGTACGCGCCCAGCGGCGCCACCTGGTCCGTCAACGGCGGACGGATCACGTCCAACCTGGCCGGCAGGGGCTACTTCTCGGTCGCCCTGCTGCCCACCACGCCGAGCACCGACGCCGCGTCCCGCGCCGAACTGGCCGCCACCTACGGCCGGTACGCCCACGCCCACGTCACCGGCACCCGGGTCTCGTACGCGTACGACCCGGCGACCAGCACCGTCACCACCACGTACGCCTTCACCACGACGCCCCGCGAGGGCACCGCCACCCGGACGGTGGCCAGCCTCTACCCGCACCAGTGGCGCTCGCTGACCGGCGCCACCCCGCTGGCGCTGACCTATCCGTCGGCGCGCGGCCGGATGAAGGTGCTCGCCGGCGTCGACGCGTTCCGCACCTCGATGAGGTTCCACGGGGTGCTGCCGGAGGTGCCCGCCGTGGCGACCGGCGCCGGAGCCGACCTGACCACGCTGCGCAACCACCTGGCGGCGGTCCGGGGCAACCCGATGGACCAGCGCGGCACCGACACCTACTGGACGGGCAAGGGCCTGGGCCGGGCCGCCCGGATCGCCGAGATCGCCGACCAGGTCGGCGACGCGGAGACCCGCACCGCCGCGCTGAACGCCATCCGCGGCACGCTCACCGACTGGCTCACCGCCACGCCCGGCGAGACCGAGGGCGTCTTCCACTACGACCGCAACTGGGGCACCCTCATCGGCTACCCGGCCTCCTACGGCTCCGACCAGGAACTCAACGACCACCACTTCCACTACGGCTACTTCGTCGCCGCCGCCGCGACCCTGGCCAAGTTCGACCCGGCCTGGGCCCGCCAGGACCAGTACGGCGGCATGGTCGACCTGCTGATCCGGGACGCGAACAACTACGACCGCGCCGACGGCCGCTTCCCGTACCTGCGGGACTTCGACATCTACGCCGGGCACGACTGGGCCGCCGGGCACGGCTCGTTCCACGCCGGCAACAACCAGGAGTCCTCGTCCGAGGGGATGAACTTCGCCAGCGCCCTCATCCAGTGGGGACAGGCCACCGGCAACACCGCCGTGCGGGACGCCGGCATCTTCATCCACACCACCCAGGCCGCCGCGATCCAGGAGTACTGGTTCGACGTGACCGACGAGAACTACCCGGCGGCGTTCGGGCACTCGACGGTCGGCATGGTCTGGGGTGACGGCGGGGCGTACGCCACCTGGTTCAGCGCGGAGCCGGAGATGATCCAGGGCATCAACATGCTCCCGATCACCGGCGGGCACCTCTACCTCGGCCACCACCCGGCCTACAACCGGGCCAACTACCAGGAACTGGTCCGCAACAACGGCGGCGAGCCCACGGTGTGGCAGGACATCCACTGGCAGTTCCTCGCGCTCGGTGACCCCGACGCGGCCCTGGCGAAGCTCCGCGCCAACCCAGGCCACACCCCGGAGGAGGGCGAGAGCCGGGCGCACACGTTCCACTGGATCCGCAACCTCGCCGCGCTCGGTCAGGTCCACACCGGCGTCACCGCCAACCATCCCCTGGCGGCGGTCTTCCAGCGCAACGGCGCCCGCACCTACGTGGCGAGCAACATCACCGCCGCGCCGCTGACGGTGACGTTCTCCGACGGCACGCGGCTCGACGTGCCGGCGGGCCGGACGGCGACCGGCGGCGCGCACACCTGGAGCGGTGGCACCGCGACCGGCGGGGTGACCGGCCCGACCCCGCCCACCACGACCCCGCCGACGACTCCGCCGCCCACCACCCCGCCGCCGTCGCCGGACCTCCCCACCCGGTACCTGCTCCCCGGCGGGGGTCTGGCGGCGGCCGGCAGTCCGGCGACCGCCACGGTGGCCGGCGCCGGCGGCGTGAACCGCGACGGCACCCCGACCAACGCGCAGGTGTTCACGGCGACCGGCCTCGATATGGCCTACCTCGGCGGACAGACCACGTTCGACCTGTTCCTCGACGCCGGCACCGCCGTCGGCAACGGGGTCCAGGTGCGGATCTCCTACGACCTGACCGGCAACGGCGGTTGGGAGCGGGTGGAGACGTACCGCTACTTCGCCACCGACCCGGTGCCCGGGTACGAGCACTACACCCAGCAGAGCGGGCTGCACTCCGCCACCGGCGCCCTCGGCAACCTGGCGAACGGCACGGTGCGGGTGGAGGTCTGGTCGGCGATCGGGAACAACCCGAGCACCCTCGGCATCGGCGACAGGTCCGTCGTCACGCTGCCGTACGCCTGATCCCCGCGTCCCGCGCCGCCGGTCGTCCCTGCGACCGGCGGCGCGGAGGCGTATTTTCCTTGGAATGAGCGCCCGGGACCCGATCGCCGATCTCCGCCGGATCGCCTTCCTCCTGGAGCGGGCGAACGAGGCGACCTACCGGGTCCGCGCGTTCCGGTCGGCCGCCACGGCCCTCGCCGCGCTGCCGGCTCAGGAGGTGGCCGAGCGGGCCCGCACCGGCAAGCTCACCGAGCTGTCCGGGGTCGGCGACGTCACCGCCCGCTGCGTCGCCGAGTCGCTCGCCGGCGAGGAGCCGGTCTACCTGCGCCGGCTGGTCGCCACCGAGGGCACCGACCTGGACGCCGAGGCGACCGCCCTGCGGACCGCGCTGCGCGGCGACTGCCACACCCACTCCGACTGGTCCGACGGCGGCTCGCCCATCGAGGAGATGGCGCTCGCCGCGGTGGAGCTGGGCCACGAGTACATGGTGCTGACCGACCACTCGCCCCGGCTGAAGGTGGCCCGGGGCCTGACGGCGGACCGGCTGCGCCGCCAGCTCGACCACGTGGCGATGGTCAACGAGGCGCTGCCGGAGGGCTTCCGGATCCTCACCGGCATCGAGGTGGACATCCTCGCCGACGGTTCGCTGGACCAGGACGAGAAGCTGCTGGCCCGCCTCGACGTGGTGGTCGGCTCGGTGCACAGCGGCCTGAACGACGACCGGGCGAAGATGACCCGGCGGATGCTGGCCGCGATCGCGAACCCGCACCTGGACATCCTCGGTCACTGCACGGGGCGGATGGTGTCGTCCCGGCCGGCCGGGGTGAAGGGGCCGGGCGACCGGGCGCACCGGCCGCGGACCCGGGCGGAGAGCGACTTCGACGCGGACGCCGTCTTCGCCGCGTGCGCCGAGCGGGGCGTGGCCGTCGAGATCAACTCACGCCCGGAGCGGCAGGATCCGCCGAAGCGGCTGATCCGCCGGGCGCTGGAGGCCGGCTGCCACTTCGCCATCAACACCGACGCGCACGCCCCCGGTCAGCTCGACTGGCAGCGCTTCGGCTGCGAGCGCGCCGCCCTGTGCGGGGTCCCCGCCGACCGGGTGGTCAACACGTGGAACGCCGACCGGCTGGTCGACTGGGCACGCGGGCACTCCGCGGGCTGAGCCGTCGTCGGCCACCCACCGGCCGGCTGATCGACCGGGCGCGCGGGGCGCACTCCGCGGGTGTGCCGTCACCCACCGGCCGCCGCGCGGCGACCGCTCAGGGGCGGGTGGCGGGCACGGCGGCCGGCGCGGGCGACGCGGCGACGTCGGCCGGCACGGACCGGCGCCGGCCGATCAGGCCCTGCGAGACGGCGACGCCCACCAGCACGATCAGGGCGCCGACCGGCTGGTGCCAGGTGAGCCGCTCGCCGAGGGCGAGGGCGCCGATCAACACCGCGAAGATCGGGATCAGGTAGGTCACGGCGGAGGCGGTGCTCGCCCCGGCGACCCGGATGTTGCGCATGTTGATGACGAAGGCGAGACCGGTGCCGAGCGCGCCCAGCGCCAACACGCTGGCGATCACCTCGGGCGAGAGACTGGTCGGCACCGGGGGCGCCCCGGCGACGAACGGCGCGACGACCGCGAGCTGGGCCACAGCCATCACCAGCTGTGCCGCCGAGAGCGAGAGCCCCGAGTGCGCGCTGGCGGCGACGAACTTCTTCTGGTAGGGGATGGCGACGCCGTAGCAGGCCGCGGCGCCGAAGCACATCAGTTGCCCGACGAAGTGCGCCCCGCCCACGCCCTGCCAGACGCCGAGCACCACCAGCACGCCGACGAAGCCCAACCCCAACCCGACCGCCCGGCGTACGGTCAGCCGCTCGGTGCGGAACACCAGCACCGCCAGCGGCAGCACGATGAGCGGGGTGGTCGCGTTCCAGATGCCGGCGAGCATCGACTCCACCCGCTGCTCGCCGTAGCCGAAGAGGGTGAACGGCACGGCGACGCCGAGCGCGGCGACCACGGCCAGGTGCGCCCAGACCCGCGGCTCGGTGGGCAGTCGGTCCCGAAACACGGCGAGCACCACCAGCAGCGTCACCGCGCCGGCGCCGACGCGGTAGAGGGTCAGGTGCAGCGGGTGCAGCTCCTCGACGCCGACCTTGATGAACAGGAAGCTGGAGCCCCAGATCGCGGCGAGTGCGATGAACCCGGGCAGCCAGCTCCGCAGCGCCGCCCGGTCAGGAGTGGATTCCGCCGTCACTCCTGACACTCTGCCGGAGACGTACGACAATGTCGCGCCACTTCCGGACGTCGTGTCGACCGCCACAGCGATCGTCCTACAGGTCGGGAGCACGGGGCCGGGGCGCCGACGCCGGGCCTCTCGGCCGGGGCCGGGCCGACCCCCTGTCCCCGATCCGGACCGACCCGCGCCTCCGCCCCCTGAACACCGCGAACACGCTCGACAACGCGGCGGTCGCTTCGCGTAGGGTCGCAGCGTGGGACGAATCGATGACCTCGCGAACCGGTACGTGGCCGACTGGGCGCCACTGAGCCCGACCGGCGCCACCTACGTCGGCATCGCCGGCTACGACGGCCAGCTCGACGACCTGTCTCCCGACGGGTACGCGGCCCGGGCCGACCTGATCCGACGCACCCTGGCCGACCTGGACGTGACCGAGCCGGAATCCGAGCCGGAGCGGACCGCCAAGGAGGCCATGCAGGAGCGGCTCGGCCTCGACCTCGCCCGCTACGAGGCGGGCGAGACGACCAGCGAAGTCAACGTGATCGCCAGCGGCCTGCACGAGGTCCGCATGGTGTTCGACCTGATGCCGACCGAGGGCGACGACGCCAGGGCCAACATCGCCGCCCGGCTCAACGGGTTCGCGGGCGCGCTGGAGGGCTACAAGGCGACGCTGCGCGAGGCGGCCGCCGCCGGCCACGTCAGCTCCCGGGTGCAGCTGGTCGAGGTGGCCAAGCAGTGCGACATCTGGACCGACCCGGACGGCGACAACTTCTTCCACGGGCTGGTCGAGCGGCTGGGCGCCGACGGCACCCTCGGGGCGGAACTGCGCCGGGGCGCGGCGGCGGCGACCGCGGCGACCGCCGAGTTCGGGCAGTTCCTCCGCACCGAGCTGGCCCCCCTCGGTCGGGAGAAGCAGGCCGCCGGCCGCGAGCGCTACGAGCTGGCCTCGCAGTACTTCCTCGGCGCCAGGGTCGACCTCGACGAGACGTACGCCTGGGGCTTCGAGGAGCTGGCGCGGCTGGAGGCCGACATGCGGGCGGTGGCCGCCCGGATCGTCGGTCCCGGCGCGACCGTCGACGAGGCGGTCGCGGCGCTGGACGCCGACCCGGCCCGGACGGTCCAGGGCAAGGAGGCGTTCCGGGACTGGATGCAGGCGCTCGCCGACAAGGCCATCAGCGACCTGCACGGCACCCACTTCGACATCCCGGAGCAGGTCCGCCGGATCGAGTGCTGCCTCGCCCCGACCAGCGACGGCGCGATCTACTACACGGGCCCGAGCGAGGACTTCTCCCGCCCGGGGCGGATGTGGTGGGCGGTGCCGCAGGGCGTCACCGACTTCTCCACCTGGCGGGAGGTGACCACCGTCTACCACGAGGGCGTGCCGGGTCACCACCTCCAGGTCGCCCAGACCGCCGTCCGGGCCGAGTTGCTCAACCGCTGGCAGCGGCTGCTCTGCTGGGTCTCCGGGCACGGCGAGGGCTGGGCGCTCTACTCGGAGCGGCTGATGGACGAGCTGGGCTACCTGGACGACCCCGGCGACAAGCTCGGCATGCTGGACGGGCAGGCGTTCCGGGCCGCCCGGGTGATCGTCGACATCGGCATGCACCTGGAGCTGGAGATCCCGAAGGACAACCCGTTCGGCTTCCACCCCGGCGAGCGCTGGACGCCGGAGCTGGGTTGGGAGTTCATGCGGGCGCACTGCCGGGTGCCGGACGAGAACCTGCGCTTCGAGCTGAACCGCTACCTCGGCTGGCCGGGGCAGGCCCCCTCCTACAAGGTGGGCGAGCGGATCTGGCTCCAGGCCCGCGACGAGGCGAAGGCCCGCAAGGGCGCCGACTTCGACCTCAAGGAGTTCCACCGCCAGGCGCTCGACCTGGGCTCGCTCGGGCTCGACCCGCTGCGCAAGGCGCTCGGCCGCCTCTGAGGTTGACGGTGCGGGGCCGGAGGGACACCGGCCCCGCACCTGGTCTCGTCGCGGAGCGAGGTCAGTCGAGGGTCAGCTTCAGCGTCGGCCGGGCGGTCAGCGTGTCGCTGCTGACGAAGGCCAGGTCCATGGCCGGATCGGTGAAGGTGATCGGAATTGGTGAGGTGACCGGCAGCCCGTCGGGGAACGGCAGGTCCGGGGTCAGCGTGATCCTGATGCCGAGCAGCCGCCCGACGAACCGGGTGGCGTAGAAGGCGACGTCCCCGCGTACCGTCAGCTGGTCCGTGGCGAAGCGCATCGTCCGGCCCGCCGGGCCGGGCGTACGGAGCAGGAAGTCGTCCGTGACCGCCTGGTCCATGCCGAACTTCAGCGCCCTGAGCGTGCCGTCGGCGGTGGGCAGGTCGATGATGCCCTCGAACCGCAGCCCGGTCATGGTCACCTTCGATCCGGTGAGCTTCGACGGCACCGCCGACACCAGGGGTTGCCCCGGTTCGGCGGCGATCCGGGGCAGTGGCCTGCCCTCTTCCGCCGTCGCGGGACGGCTCGGCTTCGGTCGGTCGGGACCGCACGCCGGGCCACGGGTGGGCCGGCCGGTGGCCGGGGGACGGGCGCTCGGGGCGGCCGAGGGCGTCGGGCCCGCCTGCTCGTCGCCGTACCGGCCGCCGCCCAGGAGATCCCCGATGCCCTCCAGGATGTCGGTGATGATGTTGCCGCCCGAGTCCCCGCCGACCGTCGAGGGAGACGGGCTCGGGCCGGCCGGGGTCGTCGTCGTGCTCGGCGTGCCGGTGGGCGCCGGCCGCGTCGGGCAGGCGGGGGCCGGCGGCGGGGCGGCGTGCGCCGGCGTGGCCTTCGGCGCGACGAGGGCCACGGCGGCGCAGAGGCCGAGCAGCGCCGGGAGCACCGCGTACAGCCGGGGGTCGTGCGGCCCGGGCACCCGCGGCGCGGACTCCGGCCCGGCCGGCTGCGCCGCCCCGGTCCCGCCGTCGTACGCCACCGTTGGCACCATGGCCGGCTCGTCACCGCCCGCCGACGCCTCGACGGGTGTCGCCCGTGCGTCGACGCCCTCGTCGACCGCCTGCGGGTCACCGGCGTTCCCCGTCGACGCCGGTCGTTCGCCGTCCGGTTCGGACGGGACGGCCGGCCGGGCGTCCGGCACCCAGGCGAAGCCGAGCGCGCCGCCGACCATGCCGAGCAGCAGCCCCACCAGGAAGCCACCCAGGTTGACCCCGATCAGGGAGAACACCGCGGTCACCGAGGCGACGACCGCGTAGAAGATCCGCTGCTGCGGACTGGACCACATCAGCAGTCCGCAGGCGACGAGGATGGTGGGGATCAGCCAGGAGAGGAAACCGGTCGGGCCCACTTGGAAGGTCAGGCCGCCCAGCGACATCTGGGTGGTACCGAAGATCTCCAGGCCGGCCAGCGCGGTCAGCAGGCCGCCCCAGAACGGTCGCGCCCGCCGCCAGCGGCGAAATCCGTGCCACGCCTCGCGCAGCCGGCCGCGCCGGTCGGGTTGCGGGTCGGCGGTCGTCACGTACGCCTCCTGCCGAAGCTGAGGGGTGGGCAGGGACAGGGACCCGCGCAGCCTGCGCCGCACGGGCCCACGGTCAGGTCAGAAGCATTCCTCGGCGTCCGCGCCGACGTTGACCTTCATGGTCAGCCCGGTCAGGTTGAACGTACCGGCGTGGGTGGACCGGGCCACCTGCCGCAGGTCCTTGATGACCACCGTGTCGGCCTGCTGCCCGAACGCCTTCACGTCGCCCCTCGCGCCCGCCGGGCCGCCGGTGAGGGTCGAGGCGTCCTGCCCGATGTTGATGTCCTTGAACGTGGCGTCGCCCTGGAGCGAGTCCATGTCGATCATGAGGCCGCTGGCGGTGGCGGGCTCGCCCCCGCCGCCGGCGTTGATGGTCAGCACGACCGGCGCGCCGGGGACCTTGACGGACTGGCAGAGGTCGTAGAGCTTGGCGTTGCGGATGCCGGAGACGGCCACCGGGTGCTTCCTGCCGTCGGATTCCTCGGCGATCCCGCCGTACTGCACGAAGCCGTCGCCGCGCAGCTCGGACGCGGAGACCTTGAACGTCTGGCCCGAGACGGCGAACGAGGCGGCGATGGCGCCGTTGGCCATGCCGAAGACGATCGTGCCGGCGACGGCCGTCGCGGGCACCAGCATCGCGGCGAAGCGCCGCCACCGGGTACGACCCGGGTTGTCGAACCGATCCTGCACGGTTCCTCCTCGAGGGTGTCGCGCGGACGGCCGGTCGGCGGACGGGAGGGCCCCGCACCTGGGCCTCGTCACCTGTTACCGGCGGGTAACGAATGTGCCGATGATGGTGCACCGGTGCGGCGCGGGTCACAAGACCCCGATTACCCGCCGGTAACACCTGCCGAGCCGGACGAGGCGGAGGCGTGACGGACGGTAGGCAAGCAGGCCTCGATGACGGTCCGACCAAGCCCACAAAGGGGTCAATTCACGCCGACACCGATCACCCTGAGCAACGAATATATCGATGCATTACGATTTCGTAACGAACGCCGATCGCGGCGTCGGTAACGGCGAAGGGGTGGACCGGCCGGTCCACCCCTCGCGATCGCGGCAGCGTGCGGTCAGCGCCGCTCCACCTCACCCGGCGCCGGGCGCTGGCCCGGCACCGACGGATCGTCGCCCCGCCAGTTCGTCGACGCCGGCGGGATCTCGTCGCTCAGCGGCCCGCCCGGGCGATCGGCGACGGTCGGCTGCTCGGCGGTGTCGTCGCGTACCGCCGGCTGGTCCACCCGGGTGGGCGTCGGGTCCGCGTCCGCCCGGTGTCGCGCCTCCACCGCCGACGCGGCAGCGCCGCGCCGGGCCACCAGCAGGCCGGCCACGATGAGCAACAGGCCCAGCAGCGCTACCCCGATCGGGGCGTACACCCCCAGGATGGTCAGCTTCTGCCGGCTGTCCTCCGCCCGCTTCACGGAGGCGGCGACGGTCTCCTCGTTGTACGAGAAGTCCGCGTCCAGCAGCGTGACCGGCGCCCCGATGTCCGGCACCAGGGTCTTGCGCTGCGCCTCGCGCACCTTCAGGAACG
Source organism: Micromonospora sp. NPDC047670 (assembly GCF_043204915.1). Classification (NCBI taxonomy): domain Bacteria; kingdom Bacillati; phylum Actinomycetota; class Actinomycetes; order Micromonosporales; family Micromonosporaceae; genus Micromonospora; species Micromonospora sp. NPDC047670. Next base: position 19,347 of record NZ_JBIDDA010000025.1, on the reverse strand, counting down.
AGCCGGTCACCGGGTCGATCCAGACGGTCCGGGTGTTGCTGTAGACGACCTTGCCGGTGGTCGCACCCGGCGCCAGCCCGCCGAGCAGGAGCTTCACCCGGTCCTCCGCCAGGTTCAGCTGTTCGTCGGTGATCACCTGCTCGTAGCGGTAGGAATCGATGCCCTTGATGTCCTCGGTGCCCTTGAACTCCGCGGGGCGGACGTCCCGCAGGTCACGGTCGAAGATCTGGTAGGTCTTCTTCTCCGCCCCGAACGGGAACTTGTACATCTGGCCGGAGAACTGCACCTTCTCCCGCGTGCCGGTGTCGTCGAGGTACTGGTCGTTCCATTCGAGCGCGGCGCCGGAGACCCGGTCGAGCGCCAGCCCGGCACCGTAGGCGCTGACCAGCTCCTTGGTGTCGGTCCGCTCCACGGTCTGCCCGACCTGCCAGACGACGGCCTTGCCGTCGAGGTCACCGGAGAGGTTGCCGGTCGTCTTCGCGTCAGGCGAGACGCGGACGGTCGACTTCAGGTCGGCGCGGTTGATCGCGATGTTGCCGTTGGTGATCTGGAGGAAGGTCGCACCCCTCGCCTCGGCGACCGAGGTCGACGCCTCCAGATCGTACGGCAGCTTGGCCAAGGCGGGCTTGACCACGAGCACGAGCCCGGCGGCCAGCGCCAGGAGCAGTACGCCGCCGCCAAACAGCACGGCACCTATGGCGCGGTGCTTCATGTTTTTCCTCCCCGGAGGAGCTAATTTTCGCCGCTGTCGATGAGAGATGGCCGCGAGGTTACTACTTGGTCACATAGCACCGCGACCCCCGGTCAGCTCTGTTTTTTGCGCCGCGCCGCTCGGTTGCGCCCCGACGCGGCGCAGGACCAGCAGGAAGTTCCAGGCCGCGACCTCCCGGACGCCGGGGAGCCGGACGACCCACCGGCCCCACCACGGGTGGTAACGCGGCAGGGCGTCCAACACCTCGACGTCGCCGTTGCCCCTGGCCCAGCGCAGCGTCTCGGCGATCGAGGTCGGAAAGAGCGTCTCCCGGAACCGGTTCTTCGGGGGGCGGCCGTTCCGGCGCTGGTAGCGCCGCCGCGCCCGGTCGCCGCCGAGGTAGTGCCAGGGCGCGGTCTCGTGCCCGCCCCACGGCGAGAACCACGGCGTGAAGGACACGAAGAGCACACCGCCCGGGCGGGTCACCCGGACCATCTCGTCGAGCATCCGGGCCGGCTCCGACACGTGCTCCAGCACGTTGGACGAGAACGTCACGTCCACGCCGCCGGTGCGAACCGGCAGTGCGGTGCCGCTGCCCCGCAGCATGCCGGCGACCGACTCCCCGGCAGCGGAGAAGTCGCCCACGTCGGGGTCGAGCCCGACGTAGTGCGCGCCGGCGGCGCGGAAGGCCGCCGCGAAGTAGCCCGGACCGCCGCCGACGTCCAGCACGGTCCGTCCGGTGAGCGGCGTGTAGCCCGACACCTGGCGGACGGAGTCGTCGGCAAGCAGCCCGTAGAAGTGGTCCGGGTCGGTCTGCTCGACCAGGAAGGCCCGGAACAGGGCCACCGACCGACCCAGCGTGGCGAACCTGCGGCGGGCCGCCCGCCCACCGCTCTCCTCGTTTGCTGCGCTCATCGCGCCACCGTCCCGTCGTCGTCGCGATCCGTGGCCCCGGTCGGCGTACCGCCGCCCGTGTCCGGCGCCACATCATCCGCATCCGTCGCGCCGGTCCGCGCGCGGGGCACCACCGGCTCCGCCTCGGACGCCACGTCCGGCGTACCGGCGGCACCGGCCGGCGCGCCGGGAACCGCGGTGGGCGGCGGGCCGCCGGGGACCGGGAGCACCGCGGCGACGACCGCCGCGACGGCGACGAGCATCGCGCCCTGCGCCCACGGTCCGTACGCCCACTCCTGGCCGTGGCCCTGCAACCGCCCGCTCACCGCCGTCACCGTGGCGACGGTGAGCGCGCCGAACACCACCACCGGAAGCGCCCGGCGGGCGAACTGTCGCAGCAACATCGCGGCCAGCACGATGGCGAGCGGCAGCACCCCGCCCAGGGCGGCGAGCAACACCACCAGCAGGACGCCGGCGACCCAGGCGGGGCCCTCGGCCGGGACCACGTCGGTACCGGTCGCCACGGTGCCGGCGACCACGCGTCGCCGCAGCGGCAGCACCGCCAGCAGCAGCACCCCGAGCGCGGTCACCGCCCCGGCCGCCAGCCCGCCCCGGTACGTCCGGTCCGGCGCGAACGCCAGGTGAACCTCCCCGCCCGCGCCGGCGGGCAGCACCCATGCCTGCTGCCACCCGTCGACCCGGGTGGCGGTCAGGGGCCGGCCGTCCGCGGTCGCCGTCCAGCCGGCGTTGGCGTTCTCCGGCACCACCAGCAGCGCCTCACCACCGGCGGCCACCCGCACCCGCCGGTCGGTCGGTCCCCAGTCGAGCACGGTGACCTCGCGGTGCCGGGGCGCGACGGCCGCGGCCTCCGTACGCAGGGAGGCGTCCTGCACGACGAAACCGGCCGACGGCGACGTCGCCAGGCGGTGCCCGCCGGCGGTCAGGTCCACCACCGCGCCGATGTCGCCGCAGACGGTGACCGGCAACGGCCGGCCGGCCAGCACGTCGGCGAGGGTGCCGGTGACGGCGGTGTCGTAGCGGAACCCGTCCAGCTCGACGGCCGGCCCCGAGCCGCACCGCTCCGCGACCCGCGTCGTGCCGGGGATCGGGCGGAGCAGGTCGTCCAGCCCGGGAATCCGCACCTCGGCGATGCCGGGCGTCGCGCTCCAGCCGTTCCCCCGCCGGTCGGCCACCCGCTCCGCGGACTCCCGCACGACGATCTCGATCCGGTCCGTACGCACCGCCGGGAACCGGACCACGCCGTCGGCCCCGACCGGCAGCACCCTGCTGACGCCCGGGGTGCGCACCTCGACCGATTCCGGCAGCGAGCCGACCGGCAGCTCCGCGGGGCGCAGCCGCAGCTCGGCGATCCGTCGCGGCCCCGACCAGCTCAGCCGCAGGGTGGGGCGCAGGTCACCGGTGTCGGCGAGCCAGGCCGTCCCCGGGTCGCCGTCGATCGCCGCGTACCCGGCGACGGCCGGGTCGCCGGCCAGGTACGAGGAGGCGGCCGCCGTCACCGGCACCCCGGGCAGCGTCAGCCGGCCGCCCGGCCGGGGCACGGCGGTCAGGGCCAGCCGATACGTCCCCGGTTTCGCGCTCTGGAACAGCCGATCCACCCCGAGCGGCTCCTCGCCCACCCGGGCCAGGAACCGGTCGCACCGGATCACCGTCCCCGCGGGCCGGGCGCCCGAACCGGCCGACGGCACGGCGTCCGAGCCGGGGCCGGTGGCGGCGACCGGGAAGCAGGCGGGGCGGTCGGCCGGTCCCCGGCTGAACGACCAGGCGACCGGGCCGGCGAAGCCGGCCGGCAGATCGGTGGGAGTGCGCAACGCCCGGCGCGGCGCGGTGTCCGGAATGGTCAGCTCACGGATGCCGACGCCACCGTCGAGCCGCCCGCCGGCCACCGCCAGCACGGTGACCCGCACGCGGCTGGTGGAGCCCGGAAGCGTGTAGTACGGGTGGGCTCCCAGCGTCCGGGCGACCTCGTGGTCCACCGAACCCCGGTCCGTGGTGAGCCGGAACCGGGTCACCGGCCACCCCACCCCGAGGTCGTCGACGAAGGCGAGCGTGACGCGGTCGACCTGGCGCGGGGTGTCCAGGTCCACCTCGAGCCACTGGCCGACGGGCCCGGCCAACGACGCGGAGCGCCAGGCGGTGCGGTCGTCGCCGTCGACCGCCGCGAAGGGCAGGTGTGACGGGTCCGCGGGGGCCAGGTTGTCCACGAAGCTGGCGGCTGTCGAGGCGGTCACCTCGCGTACGCCCTGGTAGGTGGCGACCGTCTGGTGCCGCCTGCCGGAGAACGGCAGCAGGTCCAGAGCGACCCGGCCCTGACGGCCCGCCTCGGCCGCGGTCAACGTCTGGCTGAGATTGTCCCGGACCCGGCCGATGTCGCGCTCCCGGCGGCGCAGCCCGTCGGTCACGATCCACGCCTCGTCGTCGCCGGCGCGCAGGCCGGCCCGGTCGCCGGCCAGCACCACCGGCCGGTCCCGCTCCACGATCCCCTGCTCCAGCAGCGGCAGCAGCGACTCCGGTCCGCCGCTCACCGTCGGCACGTCGGCGGCGAGCACCGCCGAGGCGGCCGGCACCGGCCGCTGCACTTCGTACACCTCGACCGCCGGCAGCGGACCGGCGTCATCGTCGACGGGGCTGCCCGGCGTACGGCCGAAGGTGGTGGTGCTGCCGAAGGTCGCCACGCGCGCGATGCCCGGCGACGCGGCCAGGGCCCGGCGCAGCACCGCCACCGGCGGCGCGTCCACCTGGGTGCGGTCGATGTCGTTGCGCAGCAGCAGGTGCCGGAACCCGGACCGGGCCAGGAAGTCGGCCAGCGCGGCCGAACCCCGGCCGTGGGACAGGACCGACTCGACCGTGTCCATCATCCGGGTGTTGCCGGCGGAACCCAGCGGGATCTGATGGCGCACCGCCCAGGGCGCACCGGCCAGGGCCTGGAGCGGCTCGTCGACCGACCGCCCCCACTCGTACTGGCCGAAGCCCGAGCCGGGCACCACCAGGGTGCGGGCCAGCGCGTCCCGCTCGGCCAGCCAGGTCGCCGCCGCCCGCCAGTGCGACGGCAGGTCCGACCAGCCCGGCCCGGGCCGCAACTGGCCCAGCCACGCCGGCGCGGCGGCGCCCAGCACCAGCAGCAGCACCGGTACGAACATCAGCGGGCGCAGCCGGAGGGCGGGGCGTCGCCGGGCGGTGGCCCGGTGCAGCCGGGTGACCCAGGCGTCGACGCCGTGCGCGAAGCCGAGCATCAGCGGCAGCCGCAGCACCGGGTCCAGCTTGTGCACGTTGCGGAACGGGGCCAGCGGGCCGTCCAACAGGTCCCGCACCTGGGCGGAGAGCGGGCTGTCCAGGCTCCCGACATAGCCCATGGTGAGCAGGGTCAGCCCGGTGAGGAAGCCCAGCACCAGGAAGCGACGCTCGGGCAGCAGATTGCCGGCCAGCCCGGCCAGGCCGACCAGCGCCACCACGGCGGTGAGCGTCATCAGCACCGGGTTGTCGATCAGCAGCCAGCCCGCCGGCCACCACGGGTCGCCCTGCACGATGTACGCGACCCACTGGTTGGTGCCGCGGACCGCCTGGAAGAGCGAGGCCACGGCCGTCGTCGTGGTGGACGACTCGATGTAGTCGAGGAACGGCAGGCTGTACTCGCCGAGCAGCAGCAACGGCACGATCCACCAGAGGCTGACTGCCACCACGCAGAGGCACCACCAGCCCACCAGCCGCAGGTGGTCGCGGTCCCAGCGGCGGGTGAGCAGCCAGACGCCGGGCAGCAGCAGGGCCAGCAGCACCACCGCCGCGTTGATCCCGCCCATCCCGAGCACGGCCAGCGCGGAGAGCGCGGCGGCCCGGCGCGGGGACCCGATGCGGCGCACCAGGACCAACGGCAGCAGGACCCACGGCAACATGGCGGCGGAGAGCGTCTCGGAGGAGAGCGCACCGATCTCGGTGAGGATCCGGGGGGCCAGCGCGTAGCCGAGCGCGGCCGCGTACCGGGTCGGCTCGGTGCCGACGCCCAGCGCCCGGGCCAGCCGCAGCAGCCCGTAGAACGCGGCGGCGAGCAGCAGCGCGGTCCACACCCGCTGCGTGATCCACGGCGGTACGCCCAGCAGCTGCCCCCCGGCGAAGAAGGGCCCCATCGGGAACAGGTAGCCGTACGCCTGGTTCTGCAGCTCGCCGGAGGTGGCCTCGGGGTTCCACAGGTGCAGCGCCCGGGCCATGAAGTGCACCGGGTTCGCGGCGAGGTCGAGCTTGGTGTCGAAGGTGACCTGCCCGGGCCGCTGCACGAAGGCGACCACGGCGAGCAGCAGCAGGGAGAGGGCGGTGCCCGGCGCCTCCCGGGCCGGCCGGACTACCCGGCGCGCCAGGGTCACCGCCGGCACTCCGGGGGCAGGCAGCTCAGATCGGCGAGCGCGGAGAAGAAGATCTGCCTGATGCCGCTGGGCTGGTCGGTGCGGAACACCCGCCCGCCGGTGATCTCGGCGATCGACCTCAGCTCGTCCGCGTCGATGTCCTTGCCCAGCCCGATGAAGACGATCGGCAGCGGCCGGCGCGGGTCCTGCGACTCGGCCAGCTCGGCGAGGAACCGGGACCGGCCGATGCTGTCCTCGTCCTCGTTGCGCCCGTCGGTCATGACCAGCACCAGGTTGATCCGGCCGGGCGTCCAGTGCCGCCGGGCGTCCCGGTACGCGGCCAGCGTCGTGTCGTAGAGCCCGGTGCCGCCCTTCGGCTTCACCCGGACGTCGGCCAGCCGTTCGACCAGCCGCTGCCGCTGCGTGCGCAGCGGACCGACCGGCAGGATCTCGCGGTAGTCCCGGTCGCCGTCGACCTTCGTGGAGAAGACCCACACGCCCAGCTCGCTGTTGTCCAGCAGCAGGCCGGAACCCTCCCTGGCCGCCTTGAGCGTGGCCCCGAGCCGGGTCTCGTCGCTGCCCGGCACGCGGGCCGCCATCGAGCCGGAGATGTCCAGCACGGTGAGGATGCGGGCGCTGCGCTGCACGCCGCTCCAGCCGGTCAGCGCCTCGGTGACGGTCTCTTCGGCGGGCAGCGGCACCGGCTCGCGTACCTCCGCCGACAGCCGGCCGTCGCGGGGCATCGCCGGCGGGAAGCCGGCCGTGGTGCGAAAGCCGTACCCGCTCAGCGCGTCGCGGGCCTCGACGGTGAGCAGGTTGGCGAGGAAGTCGGCCGCGGCCTCCCGGACCGGGCCGTCGGCGCCGGGCAGCACCACGTACGGCAGGTCCAGCGAGGGGACCGCGACCTCCGGGTACGCGGCGACCAGCTTGTCGTCGCCGGCCAGCGCGTTGTGCCCGAGCACCGCCTGCTCGCTGGTCGCCACGGCACCGGCCTTGCCCGGCGGGCCCGACCCGGCCGGCAGGGTCCCGCCGTCCCCGGGTACGAACGTCCGGTCGGCGAGCCGGCGCAGCACCGCCGCCACCGAAGCGGCCGGGTCCCGTTCCCCGGCGGCCAGTCCCCGCACGCCGAGCACCGCCCCGACGCCGGCCGGGTCGACGGCCGGGTCGGGTAGTCCCACCCCGACGTCGCGGGCCTTCGGGCCGATCAGTGAGCGCCAGGTCAGCGGCTTCGCCGGCCAGCCCAACCGGCGCGCCACCGGCTCGGTCACGGCGAGCACCACCGGCGTGCTCGCCACCGACGTCCCCTGGCCGGGCACCTCGAAGGCGCCGGCGGCGCGGGCCCGGCGCAGCCAGAACGTGGACTCGGGCACCCAGGCGTCGGCGACGTCCGCGCCGTCGGCCACCTCCGCGGCGACGGCGGCGGATTCCCGGGCCTGGACCGCGATCGAGACGCAGGGCTGAGCGCCGACGCTGGCCCGGACGATCCGGTCCAGCGCGGGCGTGACCACCGGGGCCGCGGCCACCCGCAGCCGGACCCGCTCGACGCACTCCGACACATCCCGGTCCGACCGCACGTACGCCACCGTCGCCCAGCCGGCAAGCAGCAGCGCGAGCGCGGCGCTCAGCAGCACCACCGGCGACCGCCGGAAGAGGTGCCGGACCGTGGCGGGACCGTCGCGCAGCACCGCCCGGTCACCTCCTCGTCGTCGCCGGACCGGGGCGTCCGGCCGCAGGTCGCGCCGCACGGCGCCGGGCGGGACCGGTCACCGTACGCGGTTGCGTTGCACACCCTGCCAAGGTTTTCCGTCGCCGGCAAACCCCCGGCTGGCCGGTCGTGGTCGAACCGCCGTCGCCGGAGCGACCCATTGCGAATGTGACCCACGTCGCCCTAGTGTGGCGCGATCGTGCTTACTTACTCGCCGGTAGGAGCAGCGTGGACAACTCCGACACCTCCTCGCGCCACGTCCTGTTCCTCAACTGGCGCGACACGACCAACCCGGAGGGCGGCGGCTCCGAGGTCTACATCGAGCGCATCGCCGCCGAACTCGTCGCCGCGGGCCACCGGGCCACCCTGCTCTGCGCCGCGCACGGCAACGCCGGCCCGGCCGGCACCACGGCCGAGGGCGTACGCGTCCTGCGGCGCGGCTCCCGGATGACGGTCTACGCCCGGGCGGCCCTGACCTGCCTGGCCGGCCGGATCGGATTCGGTCCGCTGGGCCGGCGGGGCCTGGGCCGGCCGGACCTGGTCGTCGACGTCTGCAACGGGGTGCCGTTCTTCGCCCCGCTCTACGCGGGTCGCCCGGTGCTCGCGCTGGTGCACCACGTGCACCGGGAGCAGTGGCCGGTGATCTTCGGCCCCTGGATGGCGCGGCTGGGCTGGTGGATCGAGTCGTGGCTGGCGGTCCGGCTCTACCGCCGCTGCCGGTACGTGACGGTGTCCGAGGCGAGCCGGGCGGAGCTGACCGCCTTGGGGGTGGACGCGGAGCGGATCGACGTGGTGCCCAACGGGACGCCGCCGGTGACCGGGCCGCCGCTGCCGCGTACGCCGCACCCGTCGCTGTTGGTGCTCGGCCGGCTGGTGCCGCACAAGCGGGTGGAGATCGCGCTGCGCACGGTGGCGGAGCTGGTCGGCGAGCTGCCCGACCTGGAGCTGGTGGTGGCCGGCCAGGGCTGGTGGGAGCAGCCGCTGCGGGAGCTGTCCGAATCGCTCGGCATAGCCGGCCGCGTCCGGTTCACCGGTTTCATCAGCGAGGAGGAGAAGCACGCGGCGCTCTCCTCCGCGTGGATCGCGCTCACCCCCTCGCTGAAGGAGGGCTGGGGACTGACCATCGTGGAGGCCGCCGCCCGGAGCACACCGACCGTGGCCTTCCGCTACGCCGGCGGCGTCGCCGAGGCGATGGTCGACACCGAGACCGGCCTGCTCGTCGACGACGAGGAGGAGTTCACCGCCGTCGTCCGCGAACTGCTCGCCGACGACGTGCGGCGCAAGGCGATGGGCGAGGCCGCACTGATCCACGCGTCCCGCTTCACCTGGGCGGCGACCGGCGCCCGCTTCGCCCGCCTGGTGACGCAGGTGGCCGCCCGGTCCTGAGCCGGATACGACGAAGGGGGGCCCCCGCGCCCCGGGGCCCCCCCGGGGGGGGGGTGGGCGGGGGGGGGGCCCCGGGGGCCCGGGGCCCAGGCCCCACCCCCAGGGGGGTGGGGGCGCCGTGGGGGGCGGGCGGGGCGCCGAAGCCCCCC
>NZ_JBIDDA010000025.1:0-10160 GCF_043204915.1 Micromonospora sp. NPDC047670 | reverse complement strand
GCCCACGTACCCACCGGGCCCCGTTCCCCGGGGGGGCCCCGCGCCCCCGCCGCCCCCCGCTTGGTGCCGGTGGGGGCCGCCGGGGGGGGCGGGGGCCCCCCGGGGGGGCCCCGGGGGGCGGGGGCCCCCCTTCGTCGTCGTGGTTCAGCGCGTGCCGTACAGCGGAGCCTCGGTCCCCTGCTCACTCACCTTGGTGTTGGCGGCCTCCTTGGCGGACGGGCTGAGCGCATTCGCCAGTCCGACGCTCCCGAGCAGGCCGAGCACGACCCCGAGTACCCCGACGGCGACGAACGCGGGCAGGTTCCTCATCCACCTTCTCCTTCCGCGGGACTCGCGTGCCGGGACGCTACCACGCGGTAGCGCACCCGCGCAGCGCCCGAAAAAACGACCCCCACCACCACCGTTCCGGCCAACACGTGGGCCAGCCCCACCGCGCCGGGCCGGGCCGGCGCGGCCGGCGGCGACCAGTCCGGGTTCTCGTAGAGCGTCAGATCGGGTCCCATGTGGACGGCCCGCAGCCCGGCCAGCGCCGCCGGGGCCGGGGCCGGACCGGCCGCCCGCTGCACCAGCACCCAGCGGGCGCCGGTCGCCGACAGCGGCGCACCGGCGGCGAGCGCCGCCCGCACCCGCGCGGCGCGCGGGTCCTCGCCGGCCACCGCCAGCCCGCCCACCCGCAGCGTGTCGTCGATCAACACCGGCACGGCGAGGTACCGGGGCGCCGGGTCTATCACCACCTGACCGTGGTTCCAGGGGTGGCTCTGGTACTCCTGGAACGGCAGTGAGATCACCTCCCCGGGCCGCTCGGCGGTCAGCCGGGCCACCGTCGCCCAGTCCGCCGGCCAGCTCACCGGCCGCAGCCGGCCCGCGCCCCCGAAGGCCAGGTCGGGCAGGAGCGCCACCGGCAACAGCGCCGCGCCGACCAACGCAACCCCGGCGGTCGTCGCGTCGAAGCGGGCCGCCAGGCGGTCCGCGAGCCGTTCCGCGCCGAGCGCGCCGGCAACCGCCAGGGCCAGCGCGTACGGCACCAACAGCTTCTGACCGTCCCGCACCAGGCCGGCGCCGGGCACCGTGGCGACCAGCCAGCCGAGCAGGTCCGCGCCACCGGGCAGCACACCGAGCGCCGCCGCCAGCCACGAGCCGGCAGCCAACAGGCCGAACCGGCCGGCGACCGCCGGCGGCCAGCGCCGGCGCAGCAGCGGGAAGCCGTACCCGGCGACAGCCAGCAGCAGCGCGGTGGCCAGCGGCACCAGCACCACGGCCCGCGACGCGGGAGTGGTCTGCCCGTTCCAGATGCCGCCGGTGCCCGCCAGCGCCACCAGCGGGCCGGCCCAGTTCTCGCCGCGCGCGGCGAACGCGGCCACCCCGGCCGGGTCGGAGCGACCGGCGTCGCCGCTGGCGAAGCCGGCCACCAGCCACGGCGCGTTCAGCAGCACCGTCAGCCCCACGCCCAGCGCCGCCGACCGGGCGGCCGCCGGATACCGCCCCGGCAGCAGCACCGCGACCGCGACCAGGGCGAGCACGCCACCGGTCGGCGTGATCGCGGACGCCGCCGCGGCGAGCAGCAGCCGGGGCAGCGCGCCCCGCCGGGCCGCCCGCACGTCGAGCGCCGCCCGCACCAGCCAGGGCAGCGCGGCGTACGCGACCAGCAGCCCCCACTGCCCGACGAGCAGCCGCTCGGCCAGGTACGGCGTCCAGGCGTACCCGACGGCGGCCACCACCCGGACCGCGACCCGGTCGGTGGGCACCAGCCGGGCGGCGCCCAGCGCGGCGAGGTAGACGATCGCGGCCAGCACCAGCCGTTGCAGCAGCCAGCCGGGCACCACCTGGCTGGCCAGCGCCACCACCGCGTCCTGCGGGACGGCCCGGGGCAGCGCCGAGGCCGGGGCGATCGCCTCCCAGCTCAGCGCCTGCCGGGGCACGAACACCATGTCGTAGCGGAGCACGTACCCCGGCAGGGCCAGCGGGGCGAGCACCACTGCCGTCACGGCGGCGGCCACGCCGTGCGGCACCAGCCGTTCGCGCATCCCCTCGACCTCACCACTGCCCGGGCGCGACGACCGCCGCGCTGGTGGCGGCCACTGTACGCGGGCGCCGCGCGGCTTTCGAACCATCCGTTGACCTGATGGGAGCACCGGTCCGGCGTGTGGCAGTCTTCCCGCCATGGCATCGACGGGGCCCGAGGCGACCGCCCAACGTGACCAGAACGGACTGATCGGCGGCTGGGTACGCGCCGACCCGGTGCGGGCGGTCGGCATCGCGATGCTCCTGCTCAGCCTGGCGTGGCGGGCGCAGCTCGCGTCCCGGGGCCATCTCGCGGTCGACGACTGGGTGCTGATCGCCCGGGCGGCGGAGTCCGACCTCACCCCGGGCTTCCTGCTCACGCTCTACAACAACCACTTCATGCCGGCGGCCCTGCTGGTCACCTGGTTGGTGACCCACGTGGTCGGCCTCGCCTACTGGCCGTACGTGCTCCTGCTGACCGCCGGCCAGGCGGTCCTCGCGGTGGCCTTCTTCCGGCTGCTCCGCACGCTGGTCCGACCGGGCTGGGCGCTGCTGGTGCCGCTCGCGGTCTTCCTGTTCAGCCCGCTGACGCTGGAGGCGACGTCGTGGTGGGCGGTCGGCGTGAACATGCTGCCGATGCAGCTCGCCATGGTGCTGGCCGTCGGGGCCCAGTTCCGCTACGTCCGCACCGGCCGCCGGCGGCACCTGCTCACCCTGGCCCTGGCGGTGGTGTTCGGGCTGCTCTTCTTCGAGAAGTCCCTGCTGGTGGTGCCGCTCGTCTTCCTGCTCACCGCGTGCTTCCTCGTCGGCGGACCGCCTGTGCGGGCGGTGTGGGACACGGTCCGCCGCTACTGGCCGTCGTGGGCCGTACTCACCGCCGTCTCGCTGGGGTTCGCCGCGCTCTACCTCTCCCGCTCGGAGTCCTCGCTGCGCCGCCCGGACTCACTGGGCGAGGTGCTGTCGTTCCTGTGGCAACTGCTCGGCTCGACCGTCGTGCCGGGCCTGCTGGGCGGGCCGTGGCAGTGGCTGCCGGCGGGTGACGGCGCCCCGGTGACCGCTCCGCCCGAGCTGGCCCGGTGGCTGGCGTGGGCCGTCTTCCTGACCCTCGTCGCGGCGACCGTACGACTGCGCCGGGCCGCCGGGCGGGCGTGGGTGCTGCTCGGGGCCTACCTGGCCCTGGTGACCGCGCTGCTGGCCGCGACCCGGCTCGGTTCGATCTACAGCGACGTGGCCGGCGCCGTGCCCCGGTACGTCAGCGACGTGGTCGTGGTGGCCGCGCTCTGCATCGGCGTCGCCCTGCTCGGCCTGGCCCCCGCCGCCGGACCGGTGGACGGCGGGGAACCGGAACCCGCGGACCGGAAGCCCGGCGACCCGGGCGCGGACGACCGACCGCCGCCGGCGCTGCTGGCCCGGCACCGCGAGACGGTCAGCACCGGGCTGGTCCTCACGCTGCTCGCCGGCGGCCTCGGCACCGCGTGGACCACCGCCCGGTACGGCGACGAGTGGGCGGTCAAGAGCGGCAGGACCTATCTGGAGACCGCGCGGGCCGAGCTCGCCGCCGCCCCGCCCGGGACGGTCTTCTTCGACCAGCCGGTTCCCGGCGACGTGGTGCCCGTGCTCTCCGCGCCGTACAACCGGCAGTCGAGGTTCTTCCACGCCATGGAGGACGGCCCGACGTTCGTCACCGAGGCGGAGGCGCCGTCGGTCTTCGACAGCAGCGGACGGATCGTCCCGGTCCGCGTCGACGGTCCGGCCGCCCGTCCCGGCCCCGAGGAGGGCTGCGGCTACAAGATCATCGGCGGGCGGACGGTACGGATACCGCTCAGCGCCCCCCGCGACGACTGGTTCTGGGTGGTCCGGATCGGCTACCTCAGCTCCGCCGACACCACGGCCGTGTTCCGCCTCGGCACCGGCGTCCGGGAGTTCCCCGTCAAACAGGGCCTGCACCAGTACTTCTTCGAGTTCACCGGCGGAGGGGACACCGTCGAGCTGACCGTCGAGAGCCACGGCGTGACGGTCTGCACCAACGAGGTCACCGTCGGCACCCCGACGCCGCACGAGTGAGCGACTGGAGCGCCGCCGTCACTCCGGGCGGAACAGCACCGAGTTCACGTAGCGGGGGCGCGGCCAGAGCACCCGGCGGGCGAAGCTCTGGCCGACCCGGGCGATCGCGGCGCGCTGGTGCCCGCCGAGGTCGAAGTCGGCCAGCGGTACCCAGTCCCGCCCCGGCAGCACGTACCCGTGGTAGCCCCAGCCGGCGAGCAGTTCCAGGAGCGGCCCGACCGGCTGTATGCGCTCCTCGACCTCGATCAGCAGCACCGGCCGGTCACGGCGGATCGTCTCCGCCGCGCCCCGCAACGCCGGCAGCTCGTGCCCCTCGATGTCCAACTTCACGAAGCGCACGTCGGTGAGCCCGAGGGAGTCGAGCGTGACCCGGCGGACCTCCACCGGACTGCCCTGCCGCGGATCCTCCAACGACGAGGTACCGACGATCGCCCCGCCCTCGGGTAGGTAGAGCGAGGCCGTGCCGCTGTGGTCGGACACGGCCGCCTCGACCACCTCGACGGTCGGGAACGCCGCCCGCAACTGCCGGGCCAGCGGCGGGGTGGGCTCCACCGCGACCACCCTGTCGGCGCGCCGGAGCAGCCGCGCCGTCCACGGGCCGTACCAGGCGCCGACGTCCACGGCCGTGCCGCCGCGCGGGACGAACCCGGCCAGCCGGGCCAACTCCGGCTCGACCCGCGGGTAGACCCGCCGGATCGTGCCTGCCACGAACCGTTCGGGGAGCACCGCGGCAAGGCCGGAGGTCGCTGCGGAAGTCACGTGCGTCGACGCCATGGGCCAGCACACTAGACGTTTCCCGGCCGCGTGGGCAGGGGTCACGCGTGCGGGGCTGACGAGCCGCACGGCCGGCCGGTACCGTCTCCCCCGGTCGGGCCGCGGTCCCGACCACTCCGCCGGCCGCGACGCGCACGGCCCGCGCCGGACAGCAGCGCGACGTGGGGTGACATGACGCGGACCACGGGCAGGGAAGCCGGGGCGGTCCGCTTCGGCGCGGCGGGCGCTGCCGTCACCATCGCCACCATGCTGACCAACGGGTTGGCCTACCTGGTGCCGGTGCTCGGGGCCCGCCGGCTGACCGCCGCCGAGCTGGGCGCGTTGGCCACCGTGCTCGCGCTTGCGGCGATCGCGGCAGTGCCCGGCTTCGGCCTGCAGATCGCGGTCGCCGCCCACCGAGCCCGGTGGGGCGCCACCGGCACCGCCCCCCTCGCGCTGCGCACCGCCGCGCTCACCGCCGGGGTGACGGTGCTGGCCGCGCCGGTGCTCGGCGCGGCGCTCCGACTCCCGGTGACGCTGACCCTGCTGCTCGCCGCGACCACCTTCGCCACCGTGCTGGCCGGCCGGTGGCTCGGCGAGCTCCAGGGCGACCAGCGGTTCCTGCGCCTCGCCACCGCGATGACCGTGCTCGCGGCGGGCCGCTACGGCGGGCTCGTCCTCGGGCTGGTCCTCGGCCGGGGGGCGGTCGCCTGCCTGCTGCTCGCCTCGCTCACCGGGCTGGCCGTCCTGCCCCTGCTGGCCCGCCTCGCCCACGTGGACCGACCCGGCGCGCCGGCCCCACCGCCCGCGGACGCCACGGCCGCCGCGGTGGACCGTCTGCTCACCGCCCGGCACGTCATGACGGCGTGCGGCGCGTCGCTGGCGATGCTCACCATTTCGTACGCCGACCTGATCCTCGCCCGCCAGCTGCTACCCGGCGACGCCTCCGGCGGGTACGCCGTCGGGTCGGTGCTCACCAAGGGCGCGCTGTGGGCGCCGCAGGTGGTCACCGTGCTGGTGCTGCCCCGGCTCGCTCGGGGCGACCGCCGGGCCCGGGTGGCCGCCCTCGCGCTGATCCTCGCCTGCGGCGCGGTCCTCGTCGGTGCCGCGGCGCTCGCCGGCGACCTGGCGTTCCGCCTCGCCGGCGGTGCGGGTTACCTGCACCTGGCCGGTGCGGCACCGCTCTTCGCCGCCGTCGGCGCTCTCTACGCGGCGGTGTTCATGCTGGTCAACGACCGGGTGGCGACGGGCGCCCGCTGGCCCGCCGCGCCGCTCTGGGTCGCCACCGCCGGCCTCGCCGGGGCGGCCCTGCTCGTCGCCCCGCGCACGGTTGGGGGCGTCCTCGTCTGTGCGCTCGCCACCGCCGTCCTGACGGCCGCCGCCATGGCGTGGCTGACCTTCCGGGGTCCTGCTCCCGGCCGTCGCTCGACCGACGCCCCGTGACGGGCACCGCGGCCCCGGCACCGGCCTCCCCGCGTCCCCCGACCCGGGCCCCAGGGCCTCGGTCGAGCCACCGGTCAGCCCTCCGCCAGCCAGCGGTGCAGCAGGTGGTGGTCGATCGAGTCGACCCGGCCGAGCCGCCCCTCGGCCGCCCGCTCGCGCAACTCGTCCCGGGTGAACCAGCGCGCCTCGACCAGTTCCTCGCCGTCCACCCGCACCTCCTCGGACGCGGCGGTGGCCCGGAAGCCCACCATCAGTCCCGCCGGGAACGGCCACGCCTGCGAGCCCACGTACCGCACGTCGGTGACCGTCACCCCGGCCTCCTCGGCCATCTCCCGGCGGACGGCGTCCTCCAGGCTCTCGCCCACCTCCACGAAGCCGGCCAGCGTCGAGTACGCCCCCTCGCGCGCGCCCGCGTGCCGGGCCAGCAGGCAGCGGTCCGGGGCTCCCGGCGCCTCGACCAGCACGATGACCGCCGGTTCGATCCGGGGGAAGAGGAGCCGGCCGCAGTCCGCCCGGGTGCAGGACCGGACGTGCCCCCCGCCCCGCGCGGCGGTCGACGCCCCGCAGGCACCGCAGAACCGCTGCTGCCGGTGCCAGTGCAGCAGCCCCCGCGCGTACGCCTGGGCCGCCGCCTCGGCCGGGCCGAGCCGACCGACCAGCGCCCGGACGTCCACGGCCTCGCTCGCTCCCGTCACCTCGACAGCGGCGGCCTCGGGCAGGCCGGAGAGGTCTGCGGCGAACACGGCCGACCCGTCGTCCATCCCCAGGAAGACGGTCTCGTCGGCGACGGCGAGCGCCTCGGCCACCCGCTCTCCGGTCAGCCGCACCGGCGCGTCCGCCCTGGCCAGGCAGCGGTCCCGCCAGAGCGGCAGGACGACGCTGCCCGGGTCGGCCAGCAGCGCGGCCATCCGCTCCGGGTCGGCGCGCAGTTCCCCCGCCCGGTCCAGCCAACCGCCCCCGTATGCCAGGACCGCCTCATCCGCTCGCATACCCCTACCGTGCCATGCCCGGCGGCGCGCCCCACGCCCGGGCGGCCGGCCCGACACGCCGGCCCGACACGCCGTGCCGGCGCGGGCGGGCCGCAGGCTGCCGCCGCGCCGGAGGGCCGGTTACCGTAGGTGTCCTCCGGGCGGGAGCGAGCGCTCCCCCATGTGGCATGTCCCGATCGAGGTGACCGTGACGCTGTACGGCGAGAAGACCCCACCCGCCGACGACCGGCCCACCGTGCAGGTCACCGCGGTGACCTGGCCCGGTGACGAGCCGGGACCCGCCGTGCCCGCCGGGCGACCGGGCGGGGGGTCCCGGTCCCGCCGGATCCGCCTGCTGCTGGCCGCCGGGGTCACCACGGCGGTGCTGGCCTCCGTGGCGGGGGTGGGCGCCTACGCGTACGCGGGGGACGTGCCCCGCGGCACGACGGTGCTCGGGGCGGAGCTCGGCGGCCGGAGCCGCGCGGACGCCGCCCGGGAGCTGCGGGCGGCGCTGGACCGCCGCGCCGCCGAGCTGGCGGCCCCGCTGTCCGTACGCGTCGGCGAGCGGACGGCCGAGATCACCCCCGCCGAGATCGGCCTGACGGTCGACGTCGACGCGACCGTGGCTGCCGCGGCCGAGGCCGACGCGCACGCGGTCGACCGGCTCGTCGGCTCCCGCGAGGTCCAGCCGGTGGTGACCCTGGACGCCGCCCGGCTCGACGCCGCCCTGAAGAAGGTGGTCGGCGACCAGGGCCGGAAGATGACCATGCCGGCGATCACCTGGAAGGGCACCACCCCGAAGGCGGTCCACCCGAAGCCCAGCCTCGCGCTGGACCCGGAGCGCTCCGCGCAGGTGGTGCGGGAGGGCTGGCTGAGCCGCCAGCCGGTGACCGTGCCGCTGGTCGAGACGCACCCGGCGACCACTGCCGAGGAGGTGGACCGGCTGGTCGCCGAGCTGGCGAAGCCGGCCGTCGCCGCGCCGGTCACGCTGACCACCGACAAGGGCTCGGTGCGGATCCCGCCGACGGCGATCGCGAAGAGCCTCCGGTTCACCGCCGACAAGGCCGGCAAGCTGACCCCGCAGGTGGACGTGAAGCGGCTGCGCGCCGCGCTCGGCGACGACCTCGCGGCGATCGAGGTGCCGCCGAAGGACGCCCGGATGACCATCTCCGGAGGCAAGCCGAAGGTCGTCGACGGAAAGCCGGGGCAGCAGCTCGACAGCGCGGCCCTCGGCCGGGACCTGCTCGGCGTCCTGCCCAAGGCGGAGGGCCGGACGGTGACCGGCGAGCTGAAGCCGGCCGAACCGGAGCTGACCGCGGAGAAGCTGGCGGGGCTCGGCATCAAGGAGCGGGTCTCCACCTTCACCACGCGGTTCACCGGTGGGCTCTCCTCGCCGCGCAGCCAGAACATCATCACCATCGCGAAGGACGTGGACGGCACCGTGGTGCTGCCCGGCGAGACGTTCTCGCTCAACGGGCACACCGGCGAGCGCGGCTACGCGCAGGGTTACCGGGACGCCCCGGTCATCCTCAACGGCAAGCTGGTGCCCGGCGTGGGCGGCGGCACCTCGCAGTTCACCACCACGCTGTTCAACGCGACGTACTACGCCGGCCTGGAGGACGTCGAGCACAAGCCGCACTCGTACTGGTTCAGCCGGTACCCGGCGGTCATCGAGTCGACCATCTTCTGGCCGGACCTGGACTTCAAGTTCCGCAACAACACCGAGTACGGCGTCCTGATCGACACGTCCTACACGTCGAGTTCGATCACCGTGTCGATCTGGAGCACCAAGATCTGGGACAGCGTCAAGACGGAGTACAGCCCGCGGCGCGACATCACCCAGCCGAAGACGGTCTACCTGGAGCCGGGGCCGACCTGCATCCCCGCCAGCGGCAGCCAGGGCTTCACCCAGGACGCCTTCCGGGTCATCAAGAAGGACGGCAAGGTCGTCAAGCGGGAGAAGTTCACCTGGCGCTACGACGCCGAGCCGCGCTTCATCTGCGGTCCCGAACCGTCCTGACCGCCGTCCCGCATCCGCACCGCACTGCCCCGCCGGGTCCGCCGGCGGGGCAGTTCCATTACGGCGTACGCACACGTGCGCTGACTTCCCTGGCAAGCCTGGGCCAGCGAGGGGGCGGTCCGGTGCTGCCGATCCGGATGCGTGGGCGGCGCGTCGGCCGGGCTCGCGGCCTCCGGTGAGGGAGCCGGTTCTGTGGCCGGGTGACTCGGCGCGGCGCACCTGCCCGGAGGTGCGGGCGCGGATCGCGCGGTTACGCGGGCATGTGGATGACGGGCAGGTGCCCCCTCGGGCCCGTACCGGTTGCCCTCGCTGGTCAGGATGGTTGCTCGGCACTCCAGGGCGGCCATCACCGTGGCGACCAGGTCGACGTCGCCAAAATTCCGGCCAAGGGAGAGACGCCGGATGACGACCGAGATCACCTCGGGCATGAGCCGGCCGGCATTCCGCGGAATCATCCACCGCAAGAACAGTTGCATCAGCGATGCCTCTGTAAGACAGCCGGATACCAGGGCTGCCAGTCTTCGGTCACGCCCTCGCGCAGCTGGCGGGTGTACTCCGCGATGCTCTCCTCCGGGGTGGTGACCATAGCGGCATGTCGCACCGGGTCGAGCGGCTCCCACTCCGGCGCGGAAAAGTCGACCACGTCGCTGGCGTTTGACGTCGACGAGTTGGACGCCACGACAGCCGCCGCCGCCCAGCCGCCCTCACCGACAGCGGTGAGGGCGGCTCAGCCCCGGTGGCGCCCCTGGGCAGCAAGGCTCCGGCGCCGCCGTGGACGGTTGAGACCAAAAAAGAGTGGACATGCGTTAAGGGCCACCCCCTTTTGGGGGTGGCCCTTAACGAAAGAATGTCCGGCGGTGTCCTACTCTCCCACACCCTCCCGAGTGCAGTACCATCGGCGCTGGAGGGCT
>NZ_JBIDDA010000024.1:0-57302 GCF_043204915.1 Micromonospora sp. NPDC047670 | reverse complement strand
CAGATCGACGTGCTGGTTCGGGGTCTGGTGGCGCAGGTGCTGGGGCACGGGGGCGCGGGGGCGGTGCCGGCGGATCGGGCGTTCCGGGAGTTGGGTTTCGACTCGCTGACCGCCGTGGAGCTGCGCAATCGGCTGAACGCGGCCACGGGGCTGCGGCTGGCCTCGACGCTGGTGTTCGACTACCCGACCCCGGCCGTCCTCGCCGATCACCTGTGGTCGGAGTTGGCCGGGGTCCGTCAGTCGACCGCTGGCGTGGCCACCAGCATGGTCCTCAGCACCGACGAGCCGATCGCGATCGTGGGCATGGCCTGCCGCTACCCGGGTGGGGTGGAGTCTCCCGACCAGTTGTGGGAGTTGCTGGCCGCCGGTGGCGACGGCATCTCGGAGTTCCCCGCCGACCGGGGTTGGGACCTGGAGTCGCTGTTCGATCCGGACCCGGACCGCAGCGGCACGTCGTACACCCGGCACGGCGGCTTCCTCTACGGGGCGGCGGAGTTCGATCCCGGGTTCTTCGGGATCTCGCCGCGGGAGGCCCTGGCGATGGACCCGCAGCAGCGCCTGCTGCTGGAAGCCTCGTGGGAGACGTTCGAGTCGGCCGGGCTGGACCCGCAGCGGCTGCGGGGCAGCCGGACCGGTGTGTTCGCCGGTGTGATGTACCACGACTACGCCTCCCGCCTCATGGATCTGCCGACCGAGGTGGAGGGCTACGTCGGCACGGGAACCTCGGGCAGCGTGCTGTCGGGTCGGGTCGCGTACACGTTCGGCCTCGAAGGCCCGGCGGTCACCGTGGACACCGCCTGCTCCTCCAGCCTCGTCGCGCTGCACCTTGCCGCGCAGGCGCTGCGCAGCGGGGAGTGCGATCTGGCGTTGGCCGGTGGGGTGACGGTGATGGCGACGCCGGGCACGTTCATCGAGTTCTCACGGCAGCGGGGTCTGTCGCAGGACGGCCGGTGCAAGTCGTTCGCGGCGTCGGCCGACGGCACGGGTTGGTCCGAGGGCGTCGGCGTGCTGCTGGTGCAGCGGCTCTCCGACGCGCAGCGGGAGGGCCGGCGCATCTACGCGGTCGTGCGGGGCACGGCGGTGAACCAGGACGGGGCGTCGAACGGGTTGACGGCGCCGAACGGTCCGTCGCAGCAGCGGGTGATCCGTCAGGCGCTGTCCAACGCGCGCCTGAGCCCCGCTGACGTGGACGCCGTCGAGGCGCACGGCACCGGCACCACGTTGGGTGACCCGATCGAGGCGCAGGCCCTGCTGGCCACCTACGGGCAGGACCGTCCGCAGGACCGACCGTTGTGGCTCGGATCGATCAAGTCGAACATCGGGCACACCCAGGCCGCCGCCGGCGTGGCCGGTGTGATCAAGATGGTCATGGCGATGCGGCACGGCCTCGTCCCGCCGACGTTGCACGTGGACGAGCCGTCGCCGCACATCGACTGGACGGCGGGTGCGGTGGTGTTGGCGACGGAGCCGACGCCGTGGCCGGTGGTGGATCGGCCGCGTCGGGCGGCGGTGTCGTCGTTCGGCATCTCCGGCACGAACGCGCACGTGATCATCGAGCAGCCGCCCGCCGACGTCGTCGAGGGCGAGGTCGTTGGTCGGGGCGTGCCGCCGGTGGTGCCGGTGCTGCTGTCCGCGCGGTCGGAGGCGGCGCTGGCCGCGCAGGCGGGCCGGTGGGCGCGATCGCTGACAACCGACGAGCACCTGCGTCCGCTGGACGTGGCCTGGTCCTCGGTGACCACCCGGCCGGCGCTGGAGCAGCGCGCCGTCGCGCTGGTCGCCGACCGGGACAGCCTCCTCTCCGCCCTGCGAGCCCTCGACGCGGGCGAGTCCTCCGGCGCCGTCGTCACCGGTTCCGCTGCCGCCCAGGGGCAGCTCGCGCTGCTGTTCTCGGGCCAGGGCGCGCAGCGTGCGGGCATGGGCCGGGAGCTGTACGGGGCGTTCCCGGTGTTCGCGGCCGCGTTAGACGAGGTGTGTGGGCAGCTCGATCCGTTGTTGTCGCGTCCGCTGCGGGAGGTGCTGTTCGCTGCCGAGGGTTCCGCCGAGGCGGGTCTGCTGGATCAGACGGTGTTCACGCAGGCGGGGTTGTTCGCGGTCGAGGTGGCGTTGTTCCGTCTGGTGGAGTCGTTCGGTGTGGTGCCGGACTTCGTGGGCGGTCACTCGGTCGGTGAGATCGCTGCCGCGCACGTGGCGGGTGTGCTGTCGCTGGCGGACGCGTGCCGGCTGGTGGCGGCGCGGGGCAGGTTGATGCAGGCGTTGCCGGCCGGCGGTGGGATGCTCGCAGTCGCCGCTGCGGAGCAGGCGGTGGTCGAGTCGATCGCCGGTCTGTCCGACCGGGTCGGGGTCGCTGCGGTGAACGGGCCGACGTCGGTTGTGGTGTCCGGTGCGCTCGACGTCCTCGATGAGGTGGAGCGGGCCTGGCGGGAGCGTGGTGCGCGGACCCGTCGGCTGGCGGTGAGTCACGCGTTCCACAGTCCGTTGATGGAGCCGATGCTGGCGGAGTTCCGCACGGTCCTGGACGGGCTGGCGTTCGCGGCGCCGTTGCTGCCGTTGGTGTCGAACGTGACCGGCGCCCTCGCCGACCCCGAGGAGGTCCGCAGCCCGGAGTACTGGGTGCGGCACGTCCGCGAGGCGGTGCGTTACGCCGACGGGGTCACCGCCCTGCGGGCCGCTGGGGTGGACACGTTCCTGGAGGTCGGCCCGCAGAGCGTGTTGACCGCGATGGCGGCGGACATCCTGCCCGACGACGACGACGTGTTGGCCGTCGCCGTCCAGCGCAGGGACCGGCCCGAGGCGCATGCGCTGCTGCACGCCCTGGCCGAGCTGCACGTCCACGGAATACCGGTGACCTGGCGGCAGTGGTTCGCCGACACCGGGGCGCGCCGGGTCGACCTGCCCACGTACGCCTTCCAGCGCCAGCGCTACTGGCCCGAGGGCACGCCCACGGCGCCGACCGTCCGGGACAGCGGCGACGCCGACTTCTGGGCCGCCGTCGAACGCGGCGACCTCACCGCCCTCGCCGCCGAACTCGGCGAGGACGCCGAGGCCCTGGACGCCCTCAGCCCGGCCCTGCCGGTCCTCTCGCGCTGGCGGCAGGCCCGGTCCCGGGACACCACGCTCGACGGGTGGTCGTACCGGGTCGCGTGGGAGCCGGTACGGCCGGCCCCGGCGGCCGGGCTGTCCGGGCGGTGGCTCGTCGTCACCGTCGACAGCGGGGCCGACGCGGGCGCCGCGAGGACGCTCACCGAGGCGGGGGCGCAGGTCGACACGCTGGCCGTGCCGCCCACCCTCGCCCGGGCCGACCTGGCCGAGCGGCTGCGCCGGACCGGCGCGGAGGGCTGGGCCGGGGTGCTCTGCGTCCTGCCCCGGCAGGACCAGCCCCTGGCGCACACGCCGGCGCTCTCCGCCGGCACCGCGGTGCTGCTCACCCTCACCCGGGCGCTGACCGACACCGGCCTGCCGGGCCGGGTGTGGGCGCTCAGCCGGACCGCGATGCCGGTCACGGCGGGGGAGCGGGCCGGCGACATCTGGGCGGCCCAGGCCTGGGGACTCGGCCGCGTCGTCGCCCTGGAACAGCCGGACCGCTGGGGCGGGCTGGTCGACCTGCCCGCCCGCGCCGACCGGAGCACCCGCGCCGGGCTCGTCGCGGTCCTGGCCGACGGCACCCTGGACCAGGTGGCGGTGCGTCGCAACGGCCTCTTCGGCCGGCGGCTCGTCCCGGCCGCGCCGCCCGCCGGTGCGGGGTGGCGGCCCGCCGGCACGGTGCTGGTGACCGGCGGTACGGGTGCGTTGGGTCGGCACGTGGCCCGGTGGTTGCTGGCCAGCGGGGCCGACGAGGTGGTGCTGGCGTCGCGGCGTGGCCCGGACGCGCCCGGCGCGGCGGAGTTGGTCGAGGAGTTGGGGGCGGTGCGGGTGGTGGCCTGCGACGTCACCGACCGGGGGGCGGTCGACGGGCTCGTCGCCGGGCTGCCGGAGCTGACCGCCGTCGTGCACACCGCCGGCGCGTCCGGCGGCACCACCCCGGCGTACGAGGTGACCGACGGCGAGCTGTCGGACACCCTGGCAGGGAAGGTGCTCGGCGCCGTGCACCTGGACGCCGCCTGCCGGGGCCGCGATCTCGACGCGTTCGTGGTCTTCTCCTCGGTCGCCGGCGTCTGGGGCGGCGGCGGGCAGGCCGGCTACGCGGCCGGCAACGCCCTGCTCGACGCCCTCGTCGCCGCCCGCCGCGCGGCCGGCCTGCCCGCCACCGCCCTGGCCTACGGCCCGTGGGCGGAGGACGGCATGGCCGCCGGGGAGACCGGGGACGGCCTGCGCCGCCGCGGGTTCAGCCCGCTCGCGCCCGACGCCGCCGTCGCGGCCCTGGGCCGCTGGGTGAACGCCCCGGAGGCGGCGCCGGTGATCGTCGACGTCGACTGGTCCCGGTTCGTCTCGGCGTTCACCGCCGCGCGGCCGAGCCACCTCTTCGACCGCGTCGCCCCGGCCGTCGCCGAGGAACCGGAGCGGCCGGAGAGCGCCGCGGCCACCGACGGGCTGCGCGCCCGGCTCGCGGCGCTGACGGCCACCGGCCAGGAGGCGCTGCTCGTCGACCTCGTCCGCGCCGAGGCGGCGGCCGTCCTCGGCCACGCCACCACCGACCAGGTGCCGGCCGGCCGGGCGTTCCGCGAGCTGGGCTTCGACTCCCTCGCCGCCGTGCAGCTGCGGGACCGGCTGGGCCGGGCCACCGGCCTGACCCTGCCGTCGACCGTGGTCTTCGACCACCCGTCGGCGGCGGAACTGGCCCGCTTCCTGCGTACCGAAATCGTGGTCGGCGCGGACGGCGGCCCGGCCACCGGCGGCGCGACCACGGCCCGGCCGCCGGCGGACGAGCCGATCGCGATCGTCTCCATGGCCTGCCGCTTCCCGGGCGGGGTGTCGTCGCCGCAGGAGCTGTGGCGGCTGCTGGCCGACGGCGTGGACGCGGTGACGCCGATGCCCACCGACCGGGGCTGGGATCTCGACGGCCTCTTCGACAGCGACCCGGAGCGGGTCGGCACCAGCTACACCCGCAGCGGCGGCTTCCTGCCCGACGTGGCCGGCTTCGACGCCGCGTTCTTCGGGATCAACCCGCGCGAGGCCCTGGCGATGGACCCGCAGCAGCGGCTGCTGCTGCACACCACCTGGGAGGTGTTCGAACGCGCCGGCATCGACCCGCACCGGGTACGCGGCTCCGCCACCGGCGTCTTCATGGGCACCAACGGGCAGGACTACGCCACGCTGCTGCTGGGCGCCCGGTCCCAGGTGGAGGGCTACCAGGCCACCGGAAACGGCGCGTCGGTGGTCTCCGGCCGCCTGGCGTACTCGTTCGGGCTGCACGGCCCGGCCGTCACCGTCGACACCGCCTGCTCGTCGTCGCTGGTGGCGCTGCACCTGGCCGCGCAGGCGCTGCGCAGCGGGGAGTGCGACCTCGCCCTGGCCGGCGGCGTGACCGTCATGTCGACGCCGGGCGCGTTCCTGGAGTTCTCCCGGCAGCGCGGCCTCGCCGCCGACGGGCGGGTCAAGGCGTTCGCCGCGGCCGCCGACGGCACCGGCTGGGGCGAGGGCGTCGGCGTCCTGCTGCTCCAGCGGCTCTCCGACGCCCAGCGGGACGGCAACCGGATCCTCGCCGTCGTGCGGGGCAGCGCGGTCAACCAGGACGGCGCGAGCAACGGCCTCACCGCCCCGAACGGGCCGGCCCAGCAGCGCGTCATCCGGCAGGCGCTGGACAACGCGGGCCTGACGCCCGACGACGTGGACGCGGTCGAGGCGCACGGCACCGGCACCACCCTCGGCGACCCGATCGAGGCGCAGGCGCTGCTGGCGACGTACGGGCGGGGCCGACCCGCCGACCGGCCGCTGTGGCTCGGCTCGGTGAAGTCGAACCTCGGCCACACCCAGGCCGCGGCGGGCGCCGCCAGCCTGATGAAGATGGTGCTGGCCCTGCAGCACGAGGTGCTGCCGGCGACCCTGCACGTCGACGCGCCGACCCCGCACGTCGACTGGACGTCGGGAGCCCTGGCGCTGCTCACCGAGGCGCGGCCCTGGCCCGCCACGGACCGGCCCCGCCGCGCCGGCGTCTCCTCGTTCGGGATCAGCGGCACCAACGCCCACGTGATCCTGGAACAGCCCCCGCAGCCGGACGCCCCGCCGACCGGGCAACGGCCGGCCGGGGGAGACCTGCCGTGGCCGGTCTCGGCGGCCGACCCCGCCGCGCTGCGCGACCAGGCGGGCCGGCTGGCCGAGCGGATCGCCGCGGGCGACGACCCGGCCGACCTGGTCGCCTGGGCGCTCGCCGACGGCCGGGCCCACCTCGGGCACCGGGCGACCGTGGTCGCCGCCGACCGGGCGACGCGGCTGGCCGCGCTGCGGGCGCTGGCCGGCGGGGAACCCCACCCCGCGCTGGTCACCGCCGAACGGCGCTCGGGCGGCCTCGCCGTCCAGTTCTCCGGCCAGGGCGCCCAGCGTCCCGGCGCCGGTCGACAGTTGTACGCCACGTTCCCGGTGTTCGCGGCGGCTCTCGACGAGGTGTGCGGGGTGCTGGACCGGCACCTGCCGCAGCCGCTTAAGCCGGTGCTGTTCGCCGACGACGGCAGCGCCGAGGCCGCGCTGCTCGACGAGACGGTGTTCACCCAGGCCGGGCTGTTCGCGCTGGAAGTGGCCCTGTTCCGGCTGGTCGAATCGTTCGGGGTGGTGCCCGGGCACGTCGCCGGGCACTCGGTCGGCGAGATCACCGCCGCGCACGTCGCCGGGGTGCTGTCCCTCGCGGACGCCGCCACGCTGGTGGCCGCCCGGGGCCGGCTGATGCAGGCCCTTCCGGCCGGGGGCGGGATGCTCGCCGTCGCCGCCGACGAGGCCGCCGTGGCCGCGTCGCTGGCCGGGCTGACCGACCGGGTCGGCGTCGCGGCCGTGAACGGACCCACCTCCGTGGTGGTCGCCGGTGCGGTCGACGACCTCGACGGGCTGGAGCGTCTCTGGCGGGAGCGCGGGGTGCGGACGCGCCGGCTGCGGGTCAGCCACGCGTTCCACAGCCCGCTGATGGAGCCGATGCTGGCCGAGTTCCGGGCCGTCCTCGACAGGCTGACCTTCGCCACGCCGCTGCTGCCGATCGTGTCGAACCTGACCGGGGCGGTCGCCGACCCGGACGAGATCCGCACGCCCGACTACTGGGTGCGGCACGTCCGGGCGGCCGTGCGGTACGCCGACGGCATCCACGCGCTGCGCGGCGCGGGGGTGGACACGTTCCTGGAACTCGGCCCGCAGGCGGTGTTGACCGCGATGACCGCCGGCCTGCTGCCCGACGGGGACGACGGCACGGCCGTGGCGGCGCTGCGCGCCGGCGCCGACGAGCCGGCCGCCCTGCTCTCCGCGCTGGCCGCCCTGCACGGCACCGGTCGGGACGTCGACTGGGCGGCGGTGCTCGGCGTGCTGGCCGGCCCGCGTCCGGACCCCCGGCGGCTGCCCGAGCTGCCCACGTACGCGTTCCGGCCGCAGCGCTACTGGCCGACGCTCGACGCGACCCCGACCCCGGCCGCCGATCCGGTGGACGACGCGTTCTGGCGGGCCGTCACCGACGGCGACGTGGACCGGCTCGGCATCGACCCGGACCAGCCGCTGCGCGACCTGCTGCCGGAACTGGACTCGTGGCGTCGCCGCCAGCACCTCGACGGCACCCTCGCCGGCTGGCGGTACCGGATCGCCTGGGAGCGCCGGCCCCTGACCGGCCGCGAACCGGGCACCTGGCTGGTGGTGGCCCCGCCGCAGCAGGTCACCGACCGGGTGGTCGCCGGGCTCACGGCCGGCGGCGCGACGGTGCACGTGCTGACCGTCGACCCCGCCACGGTCACCCGCGACGGCCTCACCGCCGACCTCGACCGGCTCACCGAGGCGCACCGGCCGACGGCACTGCTCTCCCTGCTGGCGCTGGACGAGGCCCCGCACCCGGAGCAGACCGCGCTGCCGACCGGGCTGGCGGCGAACCTGCTGCTCGTGCAGGCGCACACCCTGCGCGCCGCGCCGCCCGTGCCGCTGTGGTTCGCCACCACCGGGGCCGTCGCCGTCGCCGACGAACCGGTCGCCCACCCGACGCAGGCCACCACATGGGGCCTCGGCCTCGTCGCCGCGCTGGAGCACCCCCGCCACCTCGGCGGGGTCGTCGACCTGCCCGCGGGCGCGGGCCAGGCGTCGTACGCGGCCCTGGCGGGCGCCCTCACCAACGTCGACGGGGAGGACCAGCTCGCCGTCCGGGAGTCCGGGGTGCACGCCCGGCGCCTGGTCCGGGACACCGGCCGGCCGGCGGCTGACGGCGGGTACGCCCCGCACGGCACCGTCCTGCTCACCGGCGGGGCCAGCGCCCTCGCCCGGCACACCGGCGACTGGCTCGGCCGGCAGGGCGCGGAGGTGCTCCCGCTGGCCGAGCCGGCGGCGGGCAAGCTCGGCGACCTGGTCGACCAGCTGGCCGCCGAGAACCGGCCGGTGACCGCGCTCGTTCACGTGCCGGCGGAGACCGGGTCGGTGCCGCTGGCGGAGCTGACCGTCGCCGGCCTGGCCGCCGACCTGGCCGCCACCGTGGGCGACATCCCGAGGTACGCCGACGAGCTGACCCACCGGCCGCTCGACGCGTTCGTGCTCTGCACCTCCACGTCGGGCGTGTGGGGTGCGGGCGGCCGGGCCGGCCAGTCCGCGGGCGACGCGCTGCTGCACGCGCTCGCGGCCAACCGGCGCCACGGCGGGCTGGTGGCCACCGCCGTGGCGTGGGGGCCGTGGCGGGACGAGCCCGAGTCGGCCGAGCTGGCGCAGCTGCGCCGGCGGGGCCTGCCGGGCCTGCCCCCGGAGTTGGCCGTCGAGGCGTTCGGGCAGGCGCTGCGCGAGGAGGCCGCGCTGGTCGTCGCGGACGTGCGCTGGGACCGGTTCGTGCCGGCGTTCGCGTCGATGCGGCCGTGCCCGCTGCTGACCGGGATCCCCGAGGCGCGCGCGGCGCTGCCCGCCGACGACGTGCGCCAGCCGGCGGACGACGAGGCGGCGACCGCGCTGCGGGAGCGGCTGCGCCCGCTGAGCCCCGGCGAGCGGGAGGGGATCCTCGTCGAGCTGGTGGGCACCCTGGCGTCGACCGTGCTCGGCCACGCCGAGGGCGGGGGACTGGAGCCGGACCGCGCGTTCCGGGAGGTCGGCTTCGACTCGATGACGGCGGTGGAGCTGCGCAACCGGCTCCGCACCGCCACCGGGGTGCCGTTGCCCGCGAGCGTGGTGTTCGACTACCCGACGCCGACGGCGCTGGCCCGGCACCTGCGCGACCAACTGGTCGAGGACGGCGCCGCCGCGGCCGCCCCGCTGCTGGCGGAGCTGGACCGGCTGGACGGCGTCTTCGCGGCCAGCGCGCCGGACCGGCTGACCCGGCAGAAGCTGCTGGTGCAGTTGCAGGCGTTCGTCGCCCGGTGGGGCGACGACCGCCCCGTCGAGGAGAAGCCGGTCACGCACGCCCTCGACGACGCGACGGACGCCGAGATCTTCGATTTCATCCACCGCGAGCTGGGTGGTCCCGGCGGCAATCTGCCGGGGCTGTAGCCATGGGTCGGCGCGACCGTCACCGGCGGTCGCGCCCCCCGTGGCCGGGCGGATGCCGTAGCAGCACCGTCGAGCGAGCCGTCGGTCGGCTTTCCGAACAGGAGTCGATCGCCGGGGCGACACGATGTCGGAGGAGATGTACAGAGCGCGGTGCTCGCAGAGCGCAATGCTACGCGTACGCGCAGATCTGCGTCGACTACGACGGCGACCACGTCTACGTCAGGGACGGCAAGGCCGACGGCTACGCCGCGATGGGTTTCGTCTACTCCGCCAACGGCGTCGACAGCCGCTTCTGCCGGAACAACCACGGCCACGGCACCTGGGCCAGGTGCAACTTCGACTGGACCGAGGCAGGCAGGCACGCCGCGTCCGCAGGGTACGAGGAGCAGTTCTACATCATGCACCTCGACTACCTCTGGACCTGGTACGACAAATAACGGCCGGGCAGATCCGGGCCGGCGCCGCCGGCTCGCTGACTGCGCGTCGGTCAGATCCCGCCGCCTGACCGGCCGGCAAAAGAAGCCTCCTGCCGAATCTGCTCGCGACACAGCAGACTCGGCAGGAGGCCACCTTGACCCGGATCCCCAGGGTGGACTATTCGACCGTCGCGCCGACCGGGCAGTCGCCGGAGCCCGGAGGACGCCACCGCCCGGCGAGCCCGACGGCCTGGAACTCGCCCGTCCCTACTCCGTGAACGTCTTTCCGGGCCATACGTTGGGCGCGCAGCGGCTCATGCTGTTGTCGCCCGAACTGGTCACCGAGCAGATGACCATCGAGTAGGTGAGCCCCTCCAGGACGTTGTACTGGAATTCGGTGTACGTGCCTGCTCCGTTGCCGTTGTACTTGGTCGCGATCAAGGACCTGTCCGTAGGGGAGATCCACACGTAGAGGTACCCCTTTGCGCCGCGACCGTCCTTCAGTTGGTCGTAAACCCGAAATTTGTCGCCGTCGTCGACGTGTTGCATCGCGGCGACCCCGGTGTAACTGTTCACCAGGGAGACCCACGTGTCGCCGGCGAATGCGGGGGTGCTTGTCCCGAACACGACGGCGGGAACGGTCAGCGCGGCTGCAGCGCGAATGGACCATTTTCTTGACATCGTCATCCACCTCTCAGACCGAACCGCTCGCCGCGGCCGAATGCCAGGAGACTAAGAGGCGTTCCCGAATATCGACAATGATCGCGGGATGTTCTTGAGCCAGACTTGAGCTTCTGCCGGGTCCTTCCTGCCGCCGTGGCGCTGGTCGCGATGGTGCGACAGGCTCCGGCGGGACCGACGCGCTGGGCGATGCTGATGCCGCCGCACCGGGTCGCAGGCCCGGCGCCGATGTGGCCGGATCGACCACCCGGGATGTCGGCGTCGACGCCGCCAGCGCTGGGGTCCACCAGCACGTCGTCGGCGCGCGTCGGTGCCTCGTGCGTTGGGTCGGGCCGCCGGCGGGGTGGCGCGGAGCCGGTCGCGACGCACTCGGTCGTCCCCGCGACGGGCCGACGGAGTTGCGCCGGCCCGGCCGTCCGCGTGGCCGACCCGACCGCGAGGCCGCACCCGGCGCCGGCCGTCCGCGTGTCCGACCCGACCGGGTCGCTGCCGACCGTGCCGCGCTGACCGCACCCACCTGCGCCGCGTCGAGAGGTCACCTAGGGGCAGCCGTAGGGGCCCGCTAGGGGTTGTGACCGCCGTCCGGCGACAATTACCTTTCCTCCGGCAAGTAAGACCTGGTGTGCGCGGAAACGCTTTTCGTCTGGCAATTCGTGGTCGGCTGAATGGGCTCTGATCTTCGCGGCTTGTGGCGTCTGTGGACGGTATTGGGTCGCCTGGTTGTTTCCGGCCCGAAGAGGTGGCGCTAATGGCGACTGAAGATACGCTCCGGGAGTACCTGAAATGGGTGACGGCGGACCTTCACCAGACCAGGAGGAAGCTCGGCGAGCTTGAGGCGGCCAGCCGCGAACCCATCGCGATCGTCGGCATGGCCTGCCGCTTCCCGGGCGGGGTGCGCTCGCCGGAGGAGCTGTGGGAACTCGTCGACTCGGGCCGCGACGCCGTCTCCGGGTTCCCCGCCGACCGCGGCTGGGACCTGGCCCGGCTCTTCCACCCGGACCCCGACCACCCGGGCACGTCGTACGTCTCCGAGGGCGGCTTCGTCGACTCGGCCACCGACTTCGACGCCGCGTTCTTCGGCATCTCGCCCCGCGAGGCGCTGAGCATGGACCCCCAGCAGCGGCTGCTGCTGGAAACCTCCTGGGAGGCGTTCGAGCACGCCGGGATCGACCCCTCGGCGCTGCGCGGCCACCAGGTGGGGGTGTTCGCCAGCACCACCGGCCAGGACTACGTGGGGCTGCTCCAGCAGCCGCCGCCCGGCACCGAGGGCTACATCCTCACCGGCACCGCCGCGAGCGTGGTGTCCGGCCGCATCTCGTACGCCCTCGGCATCGAGGGCCCCGCGCTCACCGTCGACACCGCCTGCTCGTCCTCGCTGGTCGCGCTGCACCTGGCCTGTCAGGCGCTGCGGCAGGGGGAGTGCACCCTGGCGCTGGCCGGCGGGGCCACCATCATGTCCACCCCCGCCGCCTTCATCGGGTTCAGCCGCCAGCGCGGCCTGGCCGCCGACGGCCGGTGCAAGTCGTTCGCCGCCGCCGCCGACGGCACCGCCTGGGGCGAGGGCGTCGGTCTGCTCCTCGTCGAGCGGCTCTCCGACGCGCGGCGCAACGGCCACCCCGTCCTGGCCGTGGTGCGCGGCAGCGCGGTCAACCAGGACGGCGCCAGCAACGGGCTCACCGCCCCCAACGGCCCGTCCCAGCAGCGGGTCGTGCTCCAGGCGCTGGCCAGCGCCCGGCTCGCGCCGGAGCAGGTCGACGTGGTGGAGGCGCACGGCACCGGCACCACCCTCGGCGACCCGATCGAGGCCCAGGCCCTGCTGTCGACGTACGGGCAGGGGCGACCGGCGGACCGGCCGCTCTGGCTCGGCTCCGTCAAGTCGAACATCGGGCACACCCAGGCCGCCGCCGGCGTGGCCGGCGTGATCAAGATGGTGATGGCGCTGCGGCACGAGACCGTGCCGGCGACGCTGCACGTCGACGCGCCCACCCCCAACGTGGACTGGACGGCCGGCGCGGTGTCGCTGGTGACCGAGCCGCAGCCGTGGCCCGCCGGGGAGCAGCCCCGCCGGGCCGGCGTCTCCTCCTTCGGCATGAGCGGCACCAACGCGCACGTGATCATCGAGGAGGCGCCCGCCGTCGACGCGGCCCCGGTGCAGGCCCCGGACGGCCCCGCCGCCGCGCCCGACGCGGCCACCGCCACGGACGCGGGCACCACCGCCGCCACGGACGCGGGCCCCGCCCCGGTCACCGGGGCCGGCCTCGTGCCGGTGCTGGTCTCCGCCCGCGACGCGGACTCCCTCGCCGCGCAGGCGACCCGCTGGGCCGACTGGCTCGACGGCCGCCCCGACCTGCGGCTGACCGACGTCGGCTGGTCGTCGGCGCGCACCCGGGCCAGCCTGGAACACCGGGCCGCGCTGCTCGTGCCCGATCGCGCCGCCCTGCTGGACGGTCTGCGCGCGCTCGCCGCCGGCGGCCACGCCCCGGGCCTGGTCACCGGCGCCGGGTCGCGCGGCGGCAAGCTGGCGTTCCTCTTCTCCGGGCAGGGCGCGCAGCGCAGCGGCATGGGCCGCGACCTGGCCGCCGCGTTCCCCGTCTTCGCCCGGGCCCTGGCCGAGGTCTGCGCCGAGCTGGACCGGCACCTGCCCCGCCCGCTCACCCCGGTGCTCCTCGCGCCCGAGGGCGACGAGGCCGCCGCGCTGCTCAACCAGACCCTCTACACCCAGGCCGGCCTGTTCGCCGTCGAGGTGGCGCTGTTCCGGCTCCTGGAGAGCTGGGGAATCGTCCCGGACGTCCTGCTCGGCCACTCGATCGGCGAGCTGTCGGCGGCCCACGCGGCCGGCGTGCTGTCGCTGCCCGACGCCGCCACGCTCGTCGCGGCCCGGGGCCGGCTGATGCAGGCCCTGCCGGCCGGCGGCGCGATGCTGGCCGTCCAGCTCCCCGCCGACGCGGTAGGGACCGCGCTGGCGGGTTTCGAGGACCGCGTCGCCGTGGCCGCCGTCAACGGACCCACCGCCGTGGTCGTCTCCGGCGCCGCCGACGCCGTCGAGGAACTCGAACGCCGCTGGGCCGACCGGGGCGTACGCACCAGGCCGCTGCGCGTCAGCCACGCCTTCCACAGCCCGCTGATGGAGCCCATGCTCGCCGAGTTCGCCACCGTGGTGCGCGGGCTGGAGTTGCACCCGCCGGCGCTGCCGATCGTGTCGAACCTGACCGGCGCGGTCGCCGACCCCGAGGAGATCCGCACCGCCGACTACTGGGTGCGGCACGTGCGGGAGGCGGTCCGTTTCGCCGACGGCGTGGCGCAACTGCGCGCCCTGGGCGCGCGTACGTTCCTGGAGGTCGGCCCCAGCGGAGTGCTCACCGCGCTGGTCCGCGACATCCTGACCGCGAGCGGCACCGACGACGACGGCGCCGTGGCGCTGCTGCGCCGGGACCGCGCCGAGCCCGCGTCCGTGTTCACCGCCCTCGCCGAGCTGCACGTCGCCGGGGTCGAGGTGGGCTGGGCCGAGCTGTTCGCGGGCACCGACGCCGCGCGGGTGCCCCTGCCCGGGTACGCCTTCCGCCGGCAGCGGTTCTGGCCCGAGCCGCCGCCGGCCGCCCCCGAGGCCACCGCGCCCGGCGACGACGACGAGTTCTGGGCCGCCCTGGAGCGGGCGGACGTCGACACCCTCCGCGACGAGCTGGGCGTCGGCCCGGACGACGACGAGCAGGTGCGGGCGCTGCTGCCGGCCCTGCCGGTGCTCACCTCCTGGCGTCGCTCCCGGCGGGAACGCTCCCTGGTCGACGGCTGGTCGTACCAGGTGACCTGGCAGCCCGTCCCGGTCGAGGACCGGGACGGCCCCGCCGGCCGCTGGCTGCTCGTACTGCCGACCGACGACGCCCCGCGGTGGGCCGACCGCCTGGCCGGCCTCTTCCCCGACGCCGAGCCGCTGCCCCTGCCGGTCGGCGCGGCGGACCTCGACCGCGCGGCCCTCGCCGCCCGGCTGCGGGACCTCGTCGCCGGCCGGCCGGTCGACGGCGTGCTCGCCGTGGTCGCCGGCCAGGACCGGCTGCTGCCCGAGCACCCCGGCGTGACCCTCGCCGCCGGCACCACCCTCGCCCTGGTCCAGGCGATGACCGACCTCGACCTGGTGGCCCCGCTGTGGTGCGTCACCAGCGGCGCGGTGGCGGCGGCCCCGGGCGACCGGGTGGCGCACCCGCTGCAGACCGAGGTCTGGGGCCTCGGCCGCGCGGCGGCGGTCGAACAACCGCACCGCTGGGGCGGCCTGGTCGACCTGCCGGCCATCGTGGACGACACCACCACCCGGCGGCTCGCCGCCGTGCTCGCCGCCGCCGGCGAGGACCAGGTCGCCGTGCGGCCCGGCGGGGTCTGGGCCCGCCGGCTCGCCCCCGCCCCGCCGGCGTCGGACGAGTCCGCCGCCGGCGACTGGTGGTCCGGCACCGTCCTGGTCACCGGCGGCACCGGCGCCCTCGGCGGCCACGTCACCCGCTGGCTGCTGGACCGGGGCGTCGGGCAGGTCGTGCTGGCCAGCCGCCGGGGCGCCACCGCGCCGGCCGTGGCGGACCTGCTCGACCGGTACGGCGCCGACGGGCGGGTCACCGTCGCCGCCTGCGACGTCACCGACCGGCGTTCCGTGGCGGACCTGGTGGACTCGCTGCCCGGCCTGACCGCGGTCGTGCACGCCGCCGGCACCGACCAGCTCACCCCGCTGACCGACACCACCCTCGACGAGTTCTCCCACGTCGTCGCGGGGAAGGTGCTCGGCGCCCTGCACCTCGACGCGTGCCTCGCCGACCGCGAACTCGCCGCGTTCGTCATGTTCTCCTCCATCTCCGGCGTGTGGGGCAGCGCCGGCCAGTGCGCGTACGGCGCCGGCAACTCGCTGCTGGACGCCCTCGCGGTCAACCGGCGCGGCCGGGGCCTGCCGGCCACCGCCGTCTCGTGGACCGCGTGGGGCGGCGCGGACGGCATGGCCGCCGAGAACGTGGCCACCGAGCAGCTCAACCGGATGGGCCTGCCGCCGATCGACCCGGACACCGCGCTCGTCGCGCTGGACCGGGCGCTGCGCCGGCCGACGCCCTGCGTGACCGTCGCCGACGTCGACTGGACCCGGTTCCACCCCGCGTTCACCGTGGCCCGGCCCAGCCCGCTGCTCGGCGACCTGCCGCAGGTACGGGCGATCGTCGCACAGGAGGAGGTCACCGCCTCGGCCCCGGGCGGGATCGCCGCGCCGTTGCGGCACCTGGCCGCGCTGCCGGCGGCCGAGCAGGAGCGGGAGCTGCTGCGCCTGGTCAACGAGCAGACCGCGGCGGTGCTCGGCCACGCCACCCCCGACGAGCTGCGCGGGCGCCCGTTCAAGGACCTCGGCTTCGACTCGCTGACCGCGGTGGACTTCCGGGGGCGGCTGAACGCGGCCACCGGCCTGCGGCTGCCCACCACGCTGGTCTTCGACTACCCCACCCCGGCCGAGCTGGCCGCGCACCTGCGCGAGCTGGTGTCCGGCGCCGACCGGGCCGACGCGCCGCAGACCGTCGTCCTGGACGCCGACGAGCCCGTCGCGATCGTCGGCATGGCCTGCCGCTACCCGGGCGGCGTCGACGGGCCGGAGGCGTTCTGGCGGCTGGTCGCCGACGGCGTCGACGCCGTCTCGCCGTTCCCCACCGACCGGGGCTGGGAGATCCCCGAGACGGTGGCGGGGGCGCCCGCCCCGGCCGGCGGCTTCCTCTACGACGTGCCCGACTTCGATCCCGCCTTCTTCGAGATCTCGCCCCGCGAGGCGGTGGCGATGGACCCGCAGCAGCGACTCACCCTCGAGGCGTCCTGGGAGGCGCTGGAACGGGCCGGGGTCGACCCCGCGTCGCTGCGCGGCACCCGCACCGGCGTCTTCGTGGGCGCCTCGACCTCCGGGTACGGCACCGGGCTGACCGAGGTCCCCGACGGGGTCGAGGGCTACCTGATGACCGGTGCCGCGCACAGCGTGATCTCCGGCCGGGTGGCGTACGCGCTGGGGCTGGAGGGGCCGGCCGTCACGGTCGACACCGCCTGCTCCTCGTCGCTGGTGGCGCTGCACCTCGCCGGGGCGGCGCTGCGGCGGGGCGAGTGCGACCTGGCGCTGGCCGGCGGCGTGGCGGTGATGGCCACCCCGACGGCGTTCCAGGAGTTCGCCCGCCAGGGCGGGCTGGCCTCCGACGGGCGGTGCAAGTCCTTCGCCGCCTCGGCGGACGGCACCGGCTGGTCCGAGGGCGTCGGCATGCTGCTGGTGCAGCGGCTCTCGGACGCCCGGCGGCAGGGCCGCCGGATCCTCGCCGTGGTGCGCGGCTCCGCGGTGAACTCCGACGGTGCGTCGAACGGCCTGACCGCGCCCAACGGTCCCTCCCAGCAGCGGGTGATCCGGCAGGCGCTCGCCAGCGCCCGGCTGGCGGTCACCGACGTGGACGTCGTCGAGGCGCACGGCACCGGCACCACCCTCGGCGACCCGATCGAGGCGCAGGCCCTGCTCGCCACGTACGGGCAGGGCCGGGGCGACGCCGACCCGCTGCTGCTGGGGTCGGTGAAGTCGAACATCGGCCACGCGCAGGCCGCCGCCGGCGTGGCCGGTGTGATCAAGATGGTGCTGGCGATGCGGGAGGGCACCGTACCGGCGTCGCTGCACGTGGACACCCCGTCGCCGCACATCGACTGGTCGGCGGGCGCGGTGGAGCTGGTCACCCGGTCCCGGCCGTGGCCCGCGGTGGACCGGCCGCGCCGCGCGGCGGTCTCCTCGTTCGGGATCTCCGGCACCAACGCCCACGTCGTCATCGAGCAGCCCACCGACGCCGACGTGGCCGCCGACGCCGAGCCGGCGCCCGCCCCGACCCCCGGCCTGGTCGACTCCGACACGGTGGTGTGGCCGGTGTCGGCCCGCTCCGCCACCGCCCTCGCCGCGCAGGCGTCCCGACTGGCGCGGCACGTGCGGGAACACCCCGGCCTCGCCCCGGCGGCGGTCGGCTGGTCCCTCGCGGCCACCCGGTCGGCGTTCGACCGGCGGGCCGCGGTGATCGGCGCGACCCAGGGTGAGCTGCTGGCCGGCCTGGACGCGCTCGCCGCCGGCACACCGGCCGACAACGTCGTCACCGGCGCCGTCGCCAACCACGGCGCCGGCCCCGTGTTCCTCTTCCCGGCGGCGGGTCCGGCGGGTCCGGCGGCCGGGCTGGTCGGCCGCTGCCCGGTCTTCGACGACACGCTCGCCGAGTGCCGGCAGGCCCTCGCGCCCTGGCTCGACGTCGACCCGGCCGCCCTGCTGACCGGCGCGGACACCTCCTGGACCGGCCGGCCGGAGGTGGCCCGGCCCGTCCTGTTCGCCGTCGGGGTGGCGCTCGCCGCCGTCTGGCGGCACGCCGGCCTCACCCCGGCCGCGGTCGTCGGGGACGGCGACGGCGAGGTCGTGGCCGCCTGCGTGGCGGGCCTGCTGTCCCTGCCCGACGCCGCCCGGACGGTGGCGCTGCGGGCCCGGACCGCCGCCGGCGAGGTGGACCCCGACGGGCTGCGGGCCGGCCTGGACGGGCTCGCCCCGCAGCCCGGGACCGCCCGGCTGGCCTCCACGGTCAGCGGGGACTGGGCCGAGCCGGCGACCCTCGGCGCCGATCACTGGGCGGAGGCGACGGCGGGCCGGCTCGACGACGCCGTCCGCGCCGCCGTGGCGGCCGGACACGTGACGTTCGTGGAGGTGTCGCCGGAGCCGACGCTGACCACCCGGGTCGCCGCCGTCCTCGACGCCACCGGCGCCACCGGCCACGTCCTGGACACCCTGGGCGGGGCGGCCGACGCCGCGACCCGGCTGCTCACCAGCCTCGCCACCGCGCACACCCTCGGCCTGCCGGTGGACCACCGCCGGGTGCTGGCCGCCACCGAGCCGGTCGACCTGCCGACGTACGCCTTCGACCGGCACCGCTACTGGCTGGAGCGCACCGGCGCCCACCGCTCGGTCCTGCCCGCCGTGGGTCTCGACGTCGTCGACCACCCGCTGCTCAGCGCGGTGGCCGACCTGCCGGGCGACGAGGGCCTGCTGTTCACCGGCCGGATCACCCTCGCCACCCACCCCTGGCTGGCCGACCACGCCGTGCTGGGCACGGTGCTGCTGCCCGGGACGGCCCTGGTGGAGCTGGCGTCGTGGACCGGGCGGCACGCCGGCGCGGCGACCGTCGCCGAGCTGAACCTGGAGGCTCCGCTGGCGATCCCCACCG
This sequence comes from Micromonospora sp. NPDC047670, assembly GCF_043204915.1. Taxonomy (NCBI): domain Bacteria; kingdom Bacillati; phylum Actinomycetota; class Actinomycetes; order Micromonosporales; family Micromonosporaceae; genus Micromonospora; species Micromonospora sp. NPDC047670. The sequence continues at coordinate 38,410 of NZ_JBIDDA010000024.1, read as the reverse complement.
AGGGGGGAGTCGACGTGCGGGTCCGCGTCGGCCCGTTGGACGACACCGGGCACCGGCCCGTCGCCGTCCACTCCCGGCGCGACGACGACACCGACCCCGACGGCTCCCGCGCCTGGCAGCGGCACGCCTCCGGCCAGCTCACCGGCACCGCCGACCCGGCGGACGCCCCGGCGGCCGTGTGGCCGCCGGCCGACGCCGAGCCGATCGCCCTCGACGGGCTCTACGCCCGGCTCGCCGCCCAGGGCTACCACTACGGCCCGGTCTTCCGGGCGCTGCGCGCCGCGTGGCGGTCGGGGTCGGACATCCTCGCCGAGGTAGCCCTGGACGCCGACGCGTCCACCGACACCACCGCCTTCTCCGTGCACCCGGCCCTGCTGGACGCGGCGCTGCACGCCATCGGCGCCAGCGTCACCGACCCCGCCGGTGCCGACCCCGCCGGCGCCGACGGCGCGGCGCCGGCCCCGCAGGGCGACCCCGACATCCGCCCGGGCCTGCCGTTCACCTGGTCGGGCGTCACCATCCGGCCCACCCGCGCCCGCGAACTGCGGATCCGGCTGCGCGCCACCGACACCGGGTCGGTGACGCTGACGGTCACCGACACCGGCGCGACGCCCGTCGTGTCCGTCGACGGCCTGGTCCTGCGGCCCATCTCCGGCGAGCAGCTCAGCGCCGCCCGGCGGTCCGCCTCCCGGTCCCTGCACCGCCTCGACTGGGTCGCTCCCGCCCCGGGCCGCACCGACGGCACGGCCCGGCCGGTCGCCCTCGGCGCCGACTGGCCCGGCGCCGACCGGCACCCGGACCTGTCCGCGCTGGTCGCCGCGACGCGCGCGGGCGGCCCGGTCCCCGACGCGGTGGTGGTCACCTGCGTCGGGCCGGCCGCCGACGAGCCGCACCCCGCCCGCCAGGCGCACCGGGTCGCCCACCGCACCCTCGCCCTGGCCCAGCAGTGGCTCGCCGAGGAGTCCCTCGCGCCGGCCCGGCTGGTGGTGGTGACCCGTGGCGCGGTCCGGGTCGACCCGGACGAGCCGCTCGCGGACGTGCCGGCCGCCACCGCCTGGGGTCTGCTCCGCTCCGCCCAGTCGGAGAACCCGGACCGGATCGTGCTCCTCGACGTCGACGACGACGCGTCGGCCGCCGCGCTGCTGCCGGCGGCCCTGGCCACGGGCGAACCCCAGCTCGCGGTACGCGCCGGCCAGCTGCGGGCGCCCCGGCTGACCCGGCTCGGTCCGCCCCCGGCCGACCGGCCCGGCCCGGACCTGGCCGCCGGCACCGTCCTGGTGACCGGGGCGACCGGCCTGCTCGGGCGGCTGGTGGCGCGGCGGCTGGTGGCCCGGCACGACGTACGCCACCTGCTGCTGGTCAGCCGCAGCGGGGCGGACGCCCCGGGCGTCGCCGGCCTCGTCGACGAGCTCGCCGGCCTCGGGGCCACCGCCCGGGTGGTCGCCTGCGACGTCACCGACCGCGACGCGCTGGCCCTGCTGGTCGACCAGATCCCCGCCGACCGCCCGCTGAGCGGCGTGGTGCACGCGGCCGGCGTGCTGGACGACGGCATCCTGCCCGCGCTCACCCCGGACCGCTTCGACACCGTGCTCCGCCCCAAGGTCGACGCCGCCTGGCACCTGCACGAGCTGACCGAGAAGCTGGACCTGGCGGCGTTCGTACTCTTCTCCTCGGCGGCCGGCCTCTTCGGCGGCCCCGGCCAGGCCAACCACGCCGCGGCCAACTGCTTCCTCGACGCCCTCGCCCAGCACCGGCGCGACCGGGGGCTCCCGGCGCTCTCCCTGGCCTGGGGTCCGTGGACCAACGACACCGGGGACGGCCAGACCGGCCACGTCGACGAGGACCGGATGAGCCGGGGCGGCTTCGTCCCGCTCGGCGCCGACGAGGGCATGGACCTGTTCAGCGAGGCGCTGCGCTTCGCCGAGCCGGTGGTCGTACCGGTCAACCTGGACCTCGCGCTGATCGGCCGGCACGGGCCGGCGGCGGTGCCGCCGGTGCTGCGGTCGCTGGTCCGGCCGGTGGTGACGGGCGCCGCGCGGGCCGCGGAGCGCGACCCGGCGGAGGCGCTGCGGGAGACCCTGGCCGCCACCCCCGACGCGGACCGGGACCAGGTCCTCTCCGACCTGGTCCGCACCCACGCCGCCGCGGTCCTCGGGTACGCGTCGATCCGGTCGATCGACGCCGAACGCGGCTTCGTCGAGCTGGGCTTCGACTCGCTGACCGCGGTCGAGTTCCGCAACCGGCTCAACGCGGCCACCGGCCTGCGGCTGCCGTCCACGCTGATCTACGACCGGCCGACCACGGCCGCGCTGGTCGAGCACCTGCGGGGCGCGCTGTTGGCGGAGCGCAGCACGTCCGCGCTCACGGTGCTCGGCGAGCTGAACAAGCTGGAGCACGCCATGCGCACGGTGGCCGCCGGGGACACCGACCGGGCCGCCGTCGGTGCCCGGCTGCGTGAACTGCTCTCCCTGTGGACCTACGCCGAGTCCGACGCCGACTCCGCCGCCGACGACGGCGCCAGCCTCCGGTCGGCCTCCGCCGAGGAGATCTTCAGCCTGCTGGACGAAGAGCTCGGCACGGCCTGATCCGGCATGTCGCACCCCTCGATTCCTGATACGGAGTGGCCCGATGCCCACTGAGGCGGAGTTCCTCGACTACCTCCGGCGTGCGACTGCCGACCTGCGCGACGCGCGCCGGCGGGTGCGCGAGGTGGAGGCCAAGGACCGCGAGCCGATGGCCGTCATCGGGATGGCGTGCCGGTTCCCGGGCGGCGTCTCCAGCCCGGCGGAGCTGTGGGACCTCGTCGACCGGGGCGGCGACGGGGTGGGTGGCTTCCCGACCGACCGGGGCTGGGACCTGGAGCGACTCTTCCACGCCGACCCGGACAACCCGGGCACGTCGTACAGCAACCAGGGCGGCTTCCTCTACGACGCCCCGCAGTTCGACCCGGGGTTCTTCGGCATCAGCCCTCGCGAGGCCCTGGCGATGGACCCGCACCAGCGGCTGCTGCTGGAGACCTCCTGGGAGGCGTTCGAGCACGCCGGCATCGACCCGCAGCGGCTGCGCGGCAGCCGGACCGGGGTGTTCGCCGGCGTGATGTACCACGACTACGCCTCCCGGGTGCTGGACCTGCCCGACGGCGTGGAGGGGTACATCGGGACCGGCAACTCCGGCAGCGTGGTGTCCGGTCGGGTGGCGTACACCTTCGGCCTGGAGGGGCCGGCGGTCACGGTGGACACCGCCTGCTCGTCGTCGCTGGTCGCCGTACACCTCGCGACGCAGGCGCTGCGCCAGCGCGACTGCGACTTCGCGCTGGCGGGCGGCGTGACGGTGATGTCGACGCCGGGCACGTTCGCCGACTTCTCCCGGCAGCGCGGCCTGGCCGCCGACGGGCGCTGCAAGTCGTTCGCCGCCGCCGCCGACGGCACCGGCTGGTCCGAGGGCGTCGGGGTGCTGCTGTTGCAGCGGCTCTCGGACGCCCGCCGGGACGGCCGGCGGATCCTGGCCGTCGTGCGGGGCAGCGCGGTCAACCAGGACGGCGCCAGCAGCGGACTGACCGCGCCCAACGGCCCGTCCCAGGAACGGGTGATCCGGCAGGCCCTCGCGAACGCCCGCCTCTCGCCGGCCGACGTCGACGTGGTCGAGGCGCACGGCACCGGCACCACCCTCGGCGACCCCATCGAGGCGCAGGCGCTGCTGGCCACCTACGGCCAGGACCGGGGCGACGGCGGACCGCTCTGGCTCGGCTCGGTCAAGTCCAACCTGGGTCACACCCAGGCCGCCGCGGGCGCCGCCGGTCTGATCAAGATGATCGAGGCGATCCGGCACCGGACCATGCCCGCCACCCTGCACGTCGACGCGCCGTCGCCGCACATCGACTGGTCCGCCGGCCAGGTCTCGCTGCTGACCGAGGCCCGTCCCTGGCCGGCCGCCGACCGGCCGCGCCGGGCCGCCGTGTCGTCGTTCGGCATCAGCGGTACGAACGCCCACGTCATCATCGAGGAGGCGCCCGCCGAGGACGCCCCGCCCGCCGCCGACGCCCCGCCCGCCGCCGAAGCGCCGGCGGTGCTCCCGCTCGCCCCGGTGCTCCTCTCCGCCCGCACCCCCGAGGCGCTCGCCGGTCAGGCCGACCGGTGGGCCGCCCACCTCGGCCGCGTCGACTCGCCGCGGCCGGTGGACGTGGCCGCCTCCTCGGTCCACCGGGCCGGGCTCGACCACCGCGCCGTGATCCTGGCCGGCGACGCCGACGAGCTGCTCGCCGGGCTGCGGGCGCTCGCCGACGGCGAGCCGAACGGCATGGTCACCACCGGCGCGGCCACCCCGCGCGGCCGGATCGCCTTCCTCTTCTCCGGGCAGGGCGCGCAGCGCCCCGGCATGGGCCGCCAGCTCGCCGAGACGTTCCCCCGCTTCGCCGCCGCCCTCGACGAGGTCTGCGGACACCTCGACCCGCTGCTGCCCCGCCCGCTGCGGGAGGTGCTGTTCGCCGAGGCGGGCACCCCCGAGGCGGAACTGCTGGACCAGACGGTGTTCACCCAGGCCGGGCTGTTCGCCGTCGAGGTGGCCCTGTTCCGGCTGGTGGAGTCCCTCGGGGTCGTACCCGACCTGGTGGCCGGGCACTCCATCGGCGAGATCGCGGCCGCGCACGTGGCCGGCGTGTTCTCCGTCGAGGACGCCTGCGCGCTGGTCGCGGCCCGGGGCCGGCTGATGCAGGCCCTGCCCGCCGGCGGCGGCATGCTCGCCGTCGCGGCGGACGAGGCGGCGGTGGCCGGCTCCCTCACCGGGCTGACCGACCGCCTGGACGTGGCCGCCGTGAACGGCCCCGCCGCCGTGGTGGTGGCCGGCGACGCCGACGCGCTCGACCAGGTGCAGCGAATGTGGTCCGAGCGGGGCGTGCAGACCCGCCGGCTGCGGGTCAGCCACGCCTTCCACAGCGGGCGGATGGCCCCGATGCTCGCCGAGTTCGCGGCGGTCGCCGAGAAGCTGACCCTCCGGCCGCCGACGATCCCGGTCGTGTCCAACCTGACCGGCCGGGTCGCCGACGCCGAGCAGCTCCGCGACCCCGGCTACTGGGTGCGGCACGTACGCGGCACCGTCCGCTTCGCCGACGCCGTCGACTGCCTGCGCGCGCAGGAGGTCGACACCTTCCTGGAGGTCGGACCGAACGGCGTCCTGACCGCCATGGCGCAGGGCTGCCTCGCCGAGCGGGCGGCGGACGGGCCCGCGCCCCTGCTGGTTGCGGCGTCGCGCCACGACCGACCCGAGCCGCAGGCCCTCCTCGAGGCCCTCGCGCGGCTGCACGTGCACGGCATCGCCGTCGGCTGGGCGGAGCTCCTCCGCGGCGGCCGGCACGTGGACCTGCCGACGTACGCCTTCCAGCACCAGCGCTACTGGCTGGAGCCGGCCGGGCGGTGGACGGACGTGTCCGGGGCCGGCCTCGGCGCGGCCGGGCACCCGCTGCTCGGCGCGGCGGTGTCGGTGGCGGGCGAGGACATGGTGGTGCTGACCGGCCGCCTGGCCACCTCGACGCACGCCTGGCTGGCCGACCACGCCGTCGCCGGCGCGGTGGTGGTGCCGGGCGCGGCCCTGGTGGAGCTGGCGGTGCGGGCCGGCGACGAGGTGGGCGCGTCGCGGGTGCGGGAGCTGACCATCGCCGCGCCGCTGGTGCTGCCCGCGACCGGCGCGGTGCGGGTGCAGGTGCGCGTCGGCGCGGCCGACGAGGCGGGCACCCGGTCGGTGACCGTGCACGCCCAGCCGGAGGAGGCCGTCGACCCGGAGTGGGTCCGGCACGCCGAAGGCGTGTTGGCGCCGGCGTCGGCCGACGAGCCGGGCGTGGGGGAGTGGCCCCCGGCCGGTGCGTCCGAGGTGGACCTGTCGGGCTGGTACCCGGCCCTGGCGGAGCACGGCCTGGCGTACGGGCCGGTGTTCCGGGGGCTGCGGCGGGCCTGGTCGTCCGGCGACGAGGTGTTCGCCGAGGTCGCGTTGCCCGACGAGGTGGCCGGCGACGCGGCGGCGTTCGGGCTGCATCCGGCGCTGCTGGACGCCGCCCTGCACCCGGTCGGGCTGCTGCTGGGCGGGGAGTCGGGCAGCCCGCGGGTGCCGTTCGCGTTCGAGGGCGTGCAGGTGCACGCCTCGGGCGCGCGGGTGCTGCGCGTGCGGCTGACCCGCAACGGTTCCGGGGTGCGGCTGGTCGGCGGTGACGAGTCGGGCGCCGCAGTGGTGTCGGTGGACTCGTTGGCGTTGCGGGAACTGACCGCGGTGTCGTCCGCGGGGTCGGCGGCCCGGTCGTTGTTCGAGGTGGCCTGGCAGGCCGAGGAGATCGCCGCGGCGGGGGACGTGTCCGGGTGGGCGCTGCTCGGCTCGCCGGCCTCCGTGGACCTGCCGGCGTTCCCGGACGTCGAGGCGGCGGTCGCGGCGGTCGCCGAGCCGTCGGGCGTACCGCCCCGCCTGCTGCTGGTGCCCGCCGGCTCGGCGGGCGGCGGGGAACGCCCGGAGGACGCCGCCAACGGCCCCGACACGGTACGCGAGGCTGCCTCCGCCGTGTTGGCGACCGTGCGGTCGTGGCTGGCGGCCGACGTGCTGGCGGATGCGCGGCTGGTGGTGGTGACCCGGGGTGCGGTGTCGGTCGGGGCCGAGGACCGGGTGAGCGATCTGGCGGGTGCGGCGGTGTGGGGTCTGCTGCGGTCGGCGCAGTCGGAACACCCGGGCCGGATCGTCCTGGCGGATGTGGACGGGGACCTCGACGCCGGGACGCTGGGTGTCCTGGCCGGGGTGGCGGACGAGCCGGTGGCGACGGGCGGCCAGGTGGCCGTCCGCTCCGACGCGGTCTTCGTGCCGCGGCTGGTGCGGGCGGGCGTCGGCGCGGCGGCTGAGACGCCGACCCTCGGTGACGGCACGGTGCTGGTGACCGGTGGTACCGGTGCGTTGGGTGCGTTGGTGGCGGAGCATCTGGTGTCGTCGTACGGGGTGCGGTCGCTGGTGTTGGTGTCGCGGCGGGGGCCGGAGGCTGCGGGTGCCGAGGGGTTGGCGCGGCGGTTGACCGGGTTGGGTGCCGCGGTGCGGGTGGTGGCGTGTGACGTGGCGGACCGGGATCAGGTGTTCGGTCTGGTCGGTGAGGTGACTGCGGCGGGTCGGTTGGCGGGTGTGGTGCACACCGCCGGCGTGCTGGACGACGGTGTGGTCGAGGGGTTGACCGAAGAGCGGCTTGCCGGGGTGTTGGCGCCGAAGGCGTCGGCGGGTTGGTGGTTGCACGAGGCGACGGCGTCGTTGGATCTGGATCTGTTCGTGGTGTTCTCGTCGGTGGCGGGGGTGTTGGGTTCGCCGGGTCAGTCGGCGTATGCGGCGGGTAACGCGTTCCTGGACGGGTTGGCGGTGTGGCGGCGGCAGCTCGGGTTGCCGGCGGTCAGCCTGGCGTGGGGCATGTGGGACACCGCCGGCATGGCCGCATCCCTCGACGCGGCGGACCGGGCACGGTCGACCCGGGGCGGCGTCACCGCGATGAGCGCCGAAACCGGGCTGCGCCTGCTCGACGCCGCCCTGGGCGCCGACCGGCCCGCCCTCGTGCCGGCCGTGATCGACCTGGCCGCCCTCCGCGCCGCGGCCGGCGCCGGCCTGGTGCCGCCGATGCTGCGGGCCCTGCTCGGCACGACCACGACCCGCCGCCAGGCGGGACAGGGCACCACCTGGGCCAGCCGCACCACCGGCCTGTCCCCCGACGAGGCACGCGCCCAGGTCGGCGTGCTGCTCCGTGGCCTGGTCGCGCAGGTGCTCGGACACGGAAGCGCGGAGGCGGTGCCGGCGGACCGGGCGTTCCGCGAACTGGGTTTCGACTCGCTGACCGCCGTGGACCTGCGCAACCGGGTCAACGCGGCCACCGGGCTGCGGCTGCCGTCGACCCTGGTCTTCGACTACCCGACGCCGGCCGTGCTCGCCGACCACGTGTGGTCCGAGCTGGCCGGTGTGCGTCAGCCGGGCGCGGACGCGACCGGCGGCACGGCCGACGGCACCGACGAGCCGATCGCGATCGTCGGCATGGCCTGCCGCTACCCCGGTGGCGTCGACGACCCGGACCAGTTGTGGGAGCTGCTGGCCACCGGTGGCGACGGCATCTCGGAGTTCCCCACCGACCGGGGTTGGGACCTGGAGTCGCTGTTCGACCCGGACCCGGACCGCAGCGGCACGTCGTACACCCGGCACGGTGGCTTCCTCTACGGGGCGGCGGAGTTCGACCCGGCCTTCTTCGGCATCTCGCCGCGGGAGGCCCTCGCCATGGACCCGCAGCAGCGGCTGCTGCTGGAGACGTCGTGGGAGGCGTTCGAGTCCGCCGGCCTCGACGTGCGGCGGCTGCGCGGCAGCCGGACGGGCGTGTTCGCCGGGGTGATGTACCACGACTACGCCTCCCGGCTGATGGACCAGCCCGGCGAGGTGGAGGGCTACATCGGCACCGGCACCTCCGGCAGCGTCCTGTCCGGGCGGGTGGCGTACACGTTCGGCCTGGAGGGCCCGGCGGTCACCGTGGACACCGCCTGCTCGTCCTCGCTGGTCGCGCTGCACCTGGCGGCGCAGGCGCTGCGGGCGGGGGAGTGCGAGTACGCGCTGGCCGGCGGTGTCACCGTGATGGCCACCCCCGGCACGTTCATCGAGTTCTCCCGGCAGCGGGGCCTGTCGCCCGACGGCAGGTGCAAGTCCTTCGCCGCCGCCGCCGACGGCACCGGCTGGAGCGAGGGCGTCGGCATGCTGCTCGTGCAGCGGCTCTCCGACGCCCGCCGCGAGGGCCGGCGCATCCTCGCCGTCATCCGGGGCAGCGCGGTCAACTCCGACGGGGCGTCCAACGGCCTCACCGCGCCCAACGGCCCGTCCCAGCAGCGGGTCATCCGGCAGGCCCTGGCCAGCGCCCGCCTGACCCCCGCCGACGTCGACGCCGTCGAGGCGCACGGCACCGGCACCGTCCTCGGCGACCCCATCGAGGCGCAGGCGCTGCTGGCCACCTACGGCCGGGACCGGCCGGCCGACCGGCCGCTGCTGCTCGGCTCGGTCAAGTCGAACCTCGGCCACACCCAGGCCGCCGCCGGCGTCGCCGGGATCATCAAGATGGTCCTGGCGATGCGGCACGGCCTGGTGCCGGCGACCCTGCACGTCGACGAGCCGTCCCCGCACATCGACTGGACCGCCGGCGCCGTGACGCTGGCCACCGCGCCCACCCCGTGGCCGCAGGTGGACCGGCCCCGCCGGGCGGCGGTGTCCTCCTTCGGCATCTCCGGCACCAACGCGCACGTCGTCATCGAACAGGCCCCCGAGCCGGCCGCCGCGCCGCAGCCCGCCGCCGCGAGGCCGCACGGCACCGACACCGCCGTCCCGTTCGCGCTCTCCGCGGCGGACCCCGTCGCCCTGCGCGGCCAGGCGAGCCGGCTGCGGTCCCACCTGGCGGCGCACCCCGAGCTGGAGCCGGCCGACGTGGCGTACGCGCTCACCACCAGCCGGGTGTCGTTCCCGTACCGGGCGGTGGTGCTCGGCCGCAGCCGCGACGAGCTGGCCCGGGGCCTCGACGCCCTCGCCGCCGGCGACACCGCCGCCGACGTGGTCACCGGCGTCGCCCTGCGCGACGCCGCGCCGGTCTTCGTCTTCTCCGGGCACGGCTCGCAGTGGCCCGCGATGGCCGCCGACCTGCTCGACACGTCCCCGGTCTTCGCCGCCGCCGTCGCCGAGTGCGAGGAGGCGCTCGCGCCCTGGGTGGACTGGTCGCTCACCGACGTGCTGCGCGCCGCCCCCGACGCGCCACGGCTGGTCTCCTCCGGCGTGGTGCAGCCCGCGCTGTGGGCGGTCATGGTCTCGCTGGCCCGGCTGTGGAGCTCCCTCGGCGTACGGCCGGCGGCCGTGTTCGGCCACTCGCAGGGCGAGATCGCGGCGGCCTGCGTGGCCGGGGCGCTGTCCCTGGCCGACGGCGCGAAGGTCGTCGCGCTGCGCAGCCAGGTGTTGGTCGAGATCGCCGGGCGGGGCGGGATGGCCTCGGTCGCGCTGCCCGCCGCCCGGGTCCACGACCTGCTCACCCCGTGGGCCGGCCGGCTGTCGGTGGCCGTCGTCAACGGTCCCGGCTCCGTCGTGGTCGCCGGCGACCAGGAGGCCCTGACCGAACTGCTCGCCGCCTGCCAGGCCGACGACGTACGCGCCCAGCGCATCGACGTCGACTACGCCTCCCACTCGCCGCACGTCGAGGCCGTCGCCGACCGGCTCACCAGCAGCCTCGCCGGGATCGTCGGCCGCCCGGCCGAGACGCCGTTCTGGTCCGCCCTGACCGGCTGGCCCCTGGACACCACCGAACTCGACGCCGGCTACTGGTACCGCAACCTGCGCGAGACGGTGGACGTGGAACGCGTCGTGCGCGGCCTGCTCGACGAGGGCCACCGGGTCTTCCTGGAGGTCGGCCCGCACCCCGTGGTCAGCTTCGGGATCCAGGAGACCATCGACGCCGCCGAACACGAGGCGGTCGTGGTGCACACCCTGCGCCGCCACGCCGAGGGCTGGCCGCGGGTGCTCACCGCCCTGGCGACGCTGCACGCGCACGGCGTCGAGGTGGACTGGACCGCCGTCCACGGGGTGCGCACCGGTCCGCCGGTGCCGCTGCCCACGTACGCCTTCCACCGCCAGCGGTACTGGCCGGAGGCGCCGGTGCTGCCCGGCGTCGCGGCGAGCACCGAGGAGCCGGCCGACCGGCGGTTCTGGGACGCCGTCGAGCGGGCCGACGCCGGGGCGCTCGCCGAGGCGATGCGGCTCGACGACACCGAGGCCCGCCGCCTCGACGACGCGCTGCCGGTGCTCGCCGCCTGGCGGCGGCGCCGCCGCGACGAGTCCACCGTGGACGGCTGGCGCTACCGGGTCGCCTGGAAGCCGGTCATCGCGCCGACGACCGCCACGCTGGCGGGCACCTGGCTGGTGCCGGTGCCCGCCGCGTACGCCGACGCCCCGCTGACCGGCGCGGTCGTCCGGGCGCTGGCCGAGGCCGGCGCGGAGCCCACCCTGCTCACCGTCACGGAGCCCGACCGGGCCGCGTTGGCCGACCTGTTGCGCGCCACCGAGCCGGAGTCCGTCGTCGGGGTGTGCTCGCTGCTCGCTCTCGACGGCGTGCCGCACCCGGCGCACCCCGTGGTGCCGGCCGGGCTCGCCGGCACGCTCGCCCTGGTGCAGGCGCTCGGCGACGTCGGCATGACCGCCCCGCTCTGGTGCCTCAGCAGCGGCGCCGTCAGCACGGGCCGGGCCGACCCGGTGGACCGGCCCGAGCAGGCCCTGGTCTGGGGGCTCGGGCGGGTCGCCGCCCTGGAACACCCGGACCGCTGGGGCGGCCTGGTCGACCTGCCCGCCGACCCGGACCAGCGGGCCCGCGCCCGGCTGGCCACCGTGCTCGCCGGCATCGGGCACGAGGACCAGGTCGCCGTCCGTTCCTCCGGCCTGTTCGCCCGGCGGCTGGTCCGTGCCGTCGCCGACCGCCCGGCCGGCGACGGCTGGCGTCCCGCCGGCACCGTCCTGGTGACCGGCGGCCTCGGCTCGATCGGCGCCCACGTGGCCCGCTGGCTGGCCCGCGCGGGCGCCGCGCACCTCGTGCTGACCAGCCGGCAGGGGCCCGCCGCGCCCGGCGCCGCCGAACTGGAGGCCGAGCTGGCCGGTTACGGCGCCGCGGTGACCGTGGCCGCCTGCGACGTGGCCGACCGGGCGGCGCTGCGCGCGCTCGTGGACCGGCTGGCCGAGCGCGACGTCCGCATCGACGCGGTGTTCCACGCCGCCGGCGTGCCGCACGCCGGCGCGCTGGCCGACACCGACCTCGCCGAGCTGGCCGCCGCCCTGCACGCCAAGGTCGCCGGGGCGGTCAACCTCGACGAGGTCCTCGGCCCGGACCTGACCGCGTTCGTGCTCTTCTCCTCCGGTGCCGGCGTCTGGGGCGGCGGCTACCAGGGCGCGTACGCCGCCGGCAACGCCTTCCTCGACGCGCTCGCCGAGGACCGGCGGCGGCGCGGGCTGCCCGGCACCGCACTCGCGTGGGGCGCCTGGGACGGCGGCGGCATGGTGGAGAGCGAGGGCGCCGCCGACCAGATGTTCCGCTCCGGCGTCCGGCCGATGCACCCGGACCTGGCGGTCTCCGTGCTGGCCGGGGCGCTGGAACGGGACGAGCCGGCCCTCACCGTCGCCGACATCGCCTGGGACCGGTTCCTCCAGACCTTCGCGCTGGCCCGGCCCCGGCCGCTGATCGGCGACATCCCCGAGGTGGCCCGCGTCCTCGCCAGCACCGGCGACGACGACGAGACGCGGGAGGCGTCCCCGCTGCGCGGCCGGCTGGCCGGGCTCGCCGCGCCGGAACGGCGCCGGGTCCTGCTCGACCTCGTACGGGTCCACGCGGCAGCGGTGCTGCGGCTGCCCTCGCCGCAGGCGTTGGCGGCCGACCGGTCGTTCCGGGAGATCGGGTTCGACTCGCTCAGCGCCGTCGAGATGCGCAACCGGCTCGCCGAGGCGGTGGGCCTGACCCTGCCCGCGACGCTGGTGTTCGACCGGCCGACGCCCGCCGCCCTCGCCGACCACCTGGTCACCCGCATCGCCGGCGACGACACCCCGGCGGCCTCGCCCGTGCGGGCCGCCGCCGCCCTGGACGAGCCGATCGCCGTCGTCTCGATGAGCTGCCGGTACCCGGGCGGCGTCGCCGGCCCCGAGGACCTGTGGCGACTGGTCAGCGAGGGACGGGACGGGATCGCGGAGTTCCCGGCCGACCGGGGCTGGGACCTGGACGCGATCTACCACCCGGATCCCGACCGGCCCGGCACCTCGTACGTCCGGGAGGGCGGCTTCCTCGAAGACGCCGCCGGCTTCGACGCGGCCCTGTTCGGCATCTCCCCGCGCGAGGCGATGGTGATGGACCCGCAGCAGCGGGTGCTGCTGGAGAGCGCCTGGGAGCTGTTCGAGCGGGCCGGCACCGCGCCGGCCGACATGCGGGAGACCAACACCGGCGTGTTCGTCGGCACCAACGGCCAGGACTACGCGACGCTCCTGCTGGCCGCCCGGGTCGAGACCGAGGGCTACCAGGCCACCGGCAACGTCGCCGCCGTCATCAGCGGGCGGCTGGCGTACCACTTCGGGTTGCAGGGCCCCGCCGTCAGCGTCGACACCGCCTGCTCGTCGTCGCTGGTGGCGCTGCACCTGGCGTGCCAGTCGCTGCGGCAGGGCGAGTGCGACGTCGCGGTCGCCGGCGGGGTGACCGTGATGGCCACCCCCGGACCGTTCCTGGAGTTCGCCCGGCAGCGGGGCCTCGCCCTCGACGGCCGGTGCAAGTCGTTCGCCGGGGCCGCCGACGGCACGGGCTGGGGCGAGGGCGTGGGCCTGGTGATGTTGCAGCGGCTCTCCGACGCCCAGCGCGAGGGCCGGCGGATCCTGGCCGTCGTCCGGGGCTCGGCGATGAACCAGGACGGCGCCAGCAACGGCCTGACCGCGCCCAACGGGCCCGCCCAGGAGCGGGTGATCCGCCAGGCCCTCGCGAACGCGCGGCTCTCCGCCGCCGACGTCGACGCGGTCGACGGGCACGGCACCGGCACCCGGCTCGGCGACCCCATCGAGGCGCAGGCGCTGCTCGCCACGTACGGGCAGGACCGGCCCGCCGACCGGCCGCTCCTGCTCGGCTCGGTCAAGTCGAACATCGGCCACACCCAGGCCGCCGCGGGCGTCTCCGGCGTGATCAAGATGGTGCTGGCGCTCCAGCACGATCTGCTGCCGCCCACCCTGCACGTGGACGAGCCCTCGCCGCACGTGGACTGGTCGGCGGGCGCGGTCGCGCTGCTGACCGAGCCGCAGCCGTGGCCGGACGTGGACCGGCCGCGCCGGGCCGGGGTGTCGTCGTTCGGGGTCAGCGGCACCAACGTGCACGTCATCCTCGAACAGGCGCCCGCCGCGCCGCCGGCCGACACCGGGGCGCCCCGCCCCACCGACGGGCTGCCGGTGCTGCCCTGGGTCGTCTCGGCCGACAACGCCGAGAGCCTGCGGGCCCAGGCCGCCCGGCTGGCCGACTGGCTGCCGCGGCACCCGACCCCCGCCGCCGACGCAGCCCGGGGCCTGGCCACCGGACGCTCCCCGCTGCGGCACCGCGCGGTGCTGCTCGCCGCCGACGCCGACGCCGCCCTCGCCGGCCTGCGGGCACTCGCCGCCGGGCAGGACCACCCCGGCCTCACCCGGGGCGTCGCCGAACCCGGCGGCGCGCTGGCGGTGCTCTTCTCCGGTCAGGGCGCCCAGCACGCCGGGATGGGGCGCCATCTCTACGCGACGTTCCCCGTCTTCGCCGAGACCCTCGACGCGGCGTGCCAGCACCTCGACGCCCACCTGCCGCGACCGCTGCGGCCGGTGCTGTTCGCCGAGCCCGGCACCGCCGAGGCCGACCTGCTCGACCAGACGGTCTTCACCCAGGCGGGCCTCTTCGCGGTCGAGGTGGCGCTGTTCCGGCTGCTCGAACACTGGGGGATCCGGCCGGACCTCGTGGCCGGCCACTCGGTGGGCGAGATCGTCGCCGCCCACGTGGCCGGGGTGCTCTCCCTGCCCGACGCCTGCACGCTCGTCGGCAACCGGGGCCGGCTGATGCAGGCCCTGCCCGCCGGCGGCGGGATGCTCGCCGTCGCCGCGCCCGAGGTCGACGTGCTGCGGGCGTTGACCAACATGGAGGACCGGGTCGCCGTCGCCGCGGTCAACGGGCCGGCGGCCGTCGTCGTCGCGGGGCCGGAGGACGCACTGACCGACCTGGCCGCCCACTTCACCGGCCTCGGGGTGCGGACGAAGCGGCTGCGGGTCAGCCACGCCTTCCACAGCCCGCTGATGGAGCCGATGCTCGCCGACTTCGCCGCCGTGGCGGCGACCCTGTCGTACGCCCCGCCGACCGTGCCGCTGGTGTCGAACCTGACCGGCACGGTGGTCGGCGCCGACGAACTGTGCACCCCGGACTACTGGGTCCGGCACGTCCGCGAGGCCGTCCGCTTCGCCGACACCGTCACCCATCTGCACGCCAACGGGGTGACCCGGTTCCTGGAGGTCGGGCCCGACACGGTGCTGACCGCCCTGACCGCCGACGCGCTGCCGGCCGACGCCCCGGTCACCGTGACCGGCGTGCAGCGGCCCGGCCAGGACGAGGTGGCCACCCTGCTCGGCGCGGTCGCCCGGCTGCACTGCCAGGGCGTGGCCGTGCGCTGGTCGCGGCTGCTGCCGGGCACCGGCCCGGTGGACCTGCCCACGTACGCCTTCGCCCACCAGCGCTTCTGGCCGACCCTCGGCGCCGCGCCGGCGGACACCCCCACCGCCACCCACGACGACGTCGACTCGGCGTTCTGGCGGGCCGTGGCGTCGGGCGACGGCGACGCGCTCGCCGGCCGGCTCGGCCTCGACCCCGACCGGCCGCTGCGGGACCTGCTGCCGGAACTCGACCGGTGGCGGCGCCAGCAGCAGGAGGACACCCTCGCCGGCGGCTGGCGGTACCGGATCACCTGGCGGCCCCGGGCGCTCACCGCGGGCGTCGCCGACGGCGCCTGGACCCTCGTCCACACCGGCGCGGACCAGCCGGTCGTCGACCGGCTCGCCGAACTCGTCACCGCGCGGGGCGGCACGGTGCGGCTGCTCACCGTCGACCCGACCACCACCGACCGGACGGCGCTCGCCGAGCAACTGACCGCCGCCCCGCCGACCCGGATCGTGTCGCTGCTCGCGCTCGACGAGCGACCGCACCCCGACCGGCCCGCCGTGCCCGTGGGCCTGACCGCGAACCTCGCCCTCGTGCAGGCGGTCACCGACGCCCTGCCCCCGGTGCCGCTGTGGCTGCTCACCCGGCAGGCCGTCGGCACCGCCGCCGACGACCCCGTCGCGCACCCCGCGCAGGCCACCACCTGGGGCCTCGGCCTGGTGGCCGCGCTGGAACACCCCCGGCACTGGGGCGGTCTGCTGGACCTGCCCGCGACCCTGGACCCCGCCTCCGCCGAGCAGGTCCTGGCGGCGCTGACCGCCGCCGGGCACGAGGACCAGCTCGCGGTGCGGGACTCCGGCACGTACCTGCGCCGGCTGGCCCGCGCGCCCCGGACCGAGGCACCGGGCGACTGGCGGCCACCGGGCACCGTCCTGGTCACCGGCGGCACCGGCGCCGTCGGCCGGTACGCCGCCGCCTGGTTCGCCCGGCACGGCGCGCGACGGCTGCTGCTGGTCAGCCGGCGCGGCCCCGCTGCCCCCGGAGCCGACGAGGCGGTGGCGGAACTGGCCGCGCTGGGCGCCGAGGCGCGGGTCCTGGCCTGCGACCTGGCCGACCGGGCCGCGGTCGCGGACCTCGCCCGCAGCCTGGCCGACGACGGCGAGACCGTGCACGCGGTCGTGCACGCCGCCGGCGTCGGGCGGCTCAACCCGGTCGCCGCGGTGACCGAGGCGGAACTCGCCGACGTGGTCTCCGGCAAGATCGCCGGCGCCCGGCACCTGGCCGAGTTCCTCGACCCCGGGCCGCTCGAACTGGTCGTCCACTTCTCCTCCATCGCCGCCGTCTGGGGCGTCGGCGACCACGGGGCGTACGCCGCCGGCAACGCCTTCCTGGACGCCTGGGCGCAGTCCCGGCCGGCCGGGGGCCCCCGGCACCTCTCGGTCAACTGGGGACCGTGGGCCGGCGGCGGCATGGTGACCGACGCGCACGCGGCGGCGATGAGCCGGCGCGGGGTGTCCCTGCTGGACCGGGAACCGGCGATGGCCGCCCTGCGCGCCGGCCTGGCGGGCGACGACACCATCCTCACCGTCGCCGACGTCGACTGGGACCGCTTCGCGCCGGTGTTCGCCTCCGCCCGGCCACGGCCCCTGATCAGCGAGATCGCCGAGGTGGCCGCCCGGGCCGCGGCGGAGCGGACGGACGCCGAGGACGGCGACCTGGTCGCCGCCGAGCTGCGCAAGCGGCTCGGTGAGCTGTCGCCGGCCGAACAGACCCGGGTGCTGGTCGATCTGATCCGCACCGCCGCCGGCGAGGTCATCGGGCACGACAGCCCGTACGCCGTGGAGGCCGGCCGGCCCTTCCGGGACCTGGGCTTCGACTCGCTGACCGCGGTGGAGCTGCGGGGCCAGCTGGCCCGGTCGACCGGGCTGAGCCTGCCCAGCTCCGTGGTCTTCGACTTCCCGACCCCGCAGGCCCTGGCCGAGCACCTGCGGGCCGAACTGCTCAGCGAGGCGTCGGTGGAGGCGCTGCCGACCCTCGCGGAGCTGGACCAGTTGGAGAGCGCCCTCGCGCTGCGCGACCCGGACGACATCGGCCGGGTGCGGATCACGATGCGGTTGCACAGCCTGCTCGAACGGCTCGGCGCCGCCGAGGAACGCCGGGAGGAGACCGCCGAGGTCGCGGACCGGCTGCGGGTGGCCAGCAACCAGGAGCTGTTCGACCTCATCGACCAGGACCTCGGGCTCTCCTGAGCCGCCCGCGGAACCTGTGGTGTCACGAGAAAGCGAGATGTCATGGCGGACGAAGAGCGGCTGCGCGAATACCTGACGCGGGTCGTCGCCGAGCTGCACCAGACCCGCCAACGGCTCCGCGAGGTCACCGCCGAGGAGTCCGAGCCGGTGGCGATCGTGGCGATGAGCTGTCGCTACCCGGGCGGCATCAACTCGCCCGAGGACCTCTGGCAGTTCGTCTCGTCCGGCGGGGACGCCATCGGCGACTTCCCCACCGACCGCGGCTGGGACCTGGAGCGGCTCTACCACGCCGACCCGGACAACCCCGGCACCTCGTACACCACCGCCGGCGGGTTCCTGCCCGACGCGGGGCAGTTCGACGCCGCGCTGTTCGGCATCTCGCCGCGCGAGGCGGTCGCCATGGACCCGCAGCAGCGGCTGCTGCTGGAGGTCACCTGGGAGCTGTTCGAGCGGGCCGGCATCGCCCCGCTGTCGCTGCGCGGCAGCCGCTCCGGCGTCTTCGTCGGCACCTCCGGCCAGGACTACGCCGCCGTGCTGCACCGGGCGCCCGGCGTCGAGGGGTACGTGCTGACCGGCACCGCCGCCAGCGTCGTCTCCGGCCGGCTGGCGTACATGTTCGGGCTGGAGGGCCCCACGGTCACCGTGGACACCGCCTGCTCCTCGGCGTCCGTCGCCATCCACCTCGCCTGCCAGGCGCTGCGCCAGCGGGAGTGCGGCCTCGCCCTGGCCGGCGGCGCGACCGTGCTGGCCACCCCCGGCCCGTTCGTCGAGTTCTCCCGGCAGCGCGGCCTCGCCGCCGACGGCCGGTGCAAGTCGTTCGCCGCCGCCGCCGACGGCACCGGCTGGTCCGAGGGCGTGGGCATGCTGCTGCTGGAACGGCTCAGCGACGCCCGCCGCAACGGCCACCCCGTGCTCGGGATCATCCGCAGCTCCGCCGTCAACGCCGACGGCGCGTCCAACGGGCTCACCGCCCCCAACGGCCCGTCCCAGCAGCGGGTCATCCGGCAGGCCCTGGCCGGCGCGAGGCTCACCCCCGACCTGGTCGACGTGGTGGAGGCGCACGGCACCGGCACCACCCTCGGCGACCCGATCGAGGCCCAGGCGCTGCTCGCCACCTACGGCCAGGAGCGGGGCGACGCCGCGCCGCTGCTGCTCGGCTCGATCAAGTCCAACATCGGCCACAGCCAGGCCGCCGCCGGCGTCGCCGGGGTCATCAAGATGGTGCAGGCGATGCGGCACGGGATCGTGCCGGCCACCCTGCACGTCGACGAGCCCACCCCGCACGTGGACTGGACCACCGGCGCGGTCACCCTGGTCACCGAGGCCACGCCGTGGCCGGCCGTGGACCGGCCGCGCCGGGCCGCCGTGTCGTCGTTCGGGATGAGCGGCACCAACACCCACCTCATCCTGGAACAGCCCGAGGCGACCCCCGCCGACGCCGACCGGCCGGAACTCCCCGCGCCCGCACCGGTGCTGCTCACCGGCCGCACCCGCGCCGCGCTGCGCCGCCAGGCCGAGCGCTGGTCCCGGTACGTCGCCGACGACGCCGACCTGCGACCGGCCGACGTCGCCTGGACCTCCGCGGTCTCCCGCTCGCCCCTGGAACACCGGGCGGTCGTCCTCGCCGACGACCGGGACGGCCTGCTCACCGCCCTGCACGCCCTCGCCGACGACCGGCCCGCGCCCGGCCTGGTCACCGGCGCCGCCGCCGAGCGCGGCGCGGTCGCGTTCCTCTTCTCCGGCCAGGGCGCCCAGCGCGCCGGCGCGGGCCGGGAGCTGTACGAGGCGTACCCGGTCTTCGCGGCGGCGCTCGACGAGGTCTGCGCCCACCTCGACGACCGGCTGCCCCGACCGCTGAGGCCGCTGCTGTTCGCCGAGCCCGGCACCGACGAGGCGGCGCTGCTCGACCAGACCGTCTTCACCCAGGCCGCGCTGTTCGCCGTCGAGGTGGCGCTGCACCGGCTGCTCGGCTCCTGGGGGCTGGCCCCCGACCTGGTCGCCGGGCACTCCGTCGGCGAGCTGACCGCCGCCCACGTGGCCGGCGTGCTCACCCTCGACGACGCCTGCGCCCTCGTCGCCGCCCGGGGCCGCCTCATGCAGGCCCTGCCCGCCGGTGGGGCGATGCTCGCCGTCGCCGCCGACGAGGCGCGGGTCGCCGAGTCGATCGCCGGGCTGACCGACCGCGTCGCCGTCGCGGCCGTCAACGGGCCCACCGCCGTGGTCCTCTCCGGTGACAGCGCGGCCGTCGACGAGCTGGCCGAACTCTGGGCCGCCCGGGGGGTGAAGGTGCGGCGGCTGCGGGTCAGCCACGCCTTCCACAGCCCGCTGATGGAGCCGATGCTCGCCGAGTTCGCCACCGTCGCCGCCGGCCTCGACCTGCGCGCCCCCACCCTGCCGGTGGTGTCCAACCTGACCGGCGAGCTGGCCGACCCGGCGCAGCTCACCGACCCCGGCTACTGGGTGCGGCACGTCCGGGAGGCGGTCCGCTTCGCCGACGGCGTACGCACCCTGCGCGCCCACGGCGTCGGCACCTTCGTCGAGGTCGGCCCCGACGCCGTCCTCACCGCCACCGTCCAGGAGACCCTCGCCGGGGCCGAGGCCGCCGACGCCGCCCCCGCCGTGGTGGTGCCGGTGCTGCGCCGGGACCGCCCGGACCGCCGCGCCCTGCTCGCCGCCCTCGCCCAGCTCCACGTCGCCGGCACGCCGGTGCGCTGGGCGGACCTCTTCGCCGACCGGCCCGGCCGGCTCGTCGGCCTGCCCACCTACCCGTTCGAGCGGCAGCACTACTGGGTGCCGGCCGAGGAGCCCGCCGACCCGGCCGACGCCGGCAGCGCCGTGCTCGACAGCCGGTTCTGGGCGGCCGTCGAACGCGCCGACCTCGACGCGCTGCGGGACACCCTCGCCGTCACCGACTCCGCCGCCGCCGAGTCGTTGCGCACGCTGCTGCCCGTCCTCGCCGACTGGCGGCGGCAGCGACAGGAACACTCCGTGCTCGACGGTTGGCGGTACCGGGCCGACTGGCAGACCACCCCCGAGCCCGCCCCGGCCCGGCTGACCGGCACCTGGCTGCTGGCGCTGCCCGCCGGCGCCGCCGACGACCCGGCCACGGAGACCGTCCGGGCCGCGCTGACCGGCGCCGGCGCCGACGTGCTGCCGCTGACCGTCGACCCGGACGCCGACCGGGCCGGCCTCGCGGCGTCCCTCGCCGGCACCGCCCCCGCCGGGGTCGTCTCCCTGCTGGCCGGGGAGCCGCCCGCCGCCGGCGGTGCCGTGCTGCCCGGCCTGGCCGGCACCCTCGCGCTCGTGCAGGCGCTCGGCGACGCCGGGATCGACGCGCCGCTGTGGCTGATCACCCGGGGCGCGGTCGCCGCCACCTCGTACGACCGGGTCGCCGACCCGGCGCAGGCCGCGATCTGGGGCCTCGGCCGGGTGGTGGGCGTCGAGGCGCCGCACCGCTGGGGTGGCCTGGTCGACCTGCCGCCCCGCCCCGACCACCGCACCGCCGCCCGGCTCGCCGCGATCCTCACCGGCTCGACCGGCGAGGACCAGCTCGCCGTACGCGGCCCCGGCGTCTTCGTCCGCCGCCTGGTCCGCGCCGCCCTCGGCGACCGCCCACCGGTGCGCCAGTTCACGCCCACCGGCACCGCACTGATCACCGGCGGCACCGGCGGGCTCGGGGCCCGCGCCGCCCGCTGGCTCGCCGCCGCCGGGGCCGAGCACGTGGTGCTGGTCAGCCGGCGCGGGCCGGACGCCCCCGGCGCCGCCGAGCTGGCGGCCGAGCTCAGCGGCCTCGGCGCCCGCGTCACCGTCGCCGCCTGCGACATCGCCGACCGGGCCGCCCTCGCCGACCTGCTCCACCGGGTCGAGGCCGACGGCCCGCCGGTGCGTACCGTCGTGCACACCGCCGGCATCGCCCAGGCCACCCCGCTGGCCGAGGTCACCCCCGCCGAGCTGGCCGAGGTGACCGCCGGCAAGACCATCGGCGCCACCCACCTCGCCGACCTGCTCGCCGACCGGGAGCTGGACGCCTTCGTCGTCTACTCGTCCATCGCCGCCACCTGGGGCAGCGGCGGCCAGGCGGCGTACGCGGCCGGCAACGCGTACCTGGACGCGCTCGTCCAGCAGCGGCGGGCCGACGGCCGGGCCGGCACCGCCATCGCCTGGGGGCCGTGGTCCGACGGCGGGATGCACGCGGCCGACGCCGAACGGAACCTGCGCCGCCGGGGCCTGCCCGCGATGGACCCGGCCGTGGCCATGGGCGCCCTGCCGCAGGCCCTCGACCACGACGACGTCACCGTCACCGTGGCCGACGTCGACTGGTCCCGGTTCGCTCCGGCGTACGCCTCCGCCCGCCGCCGGCCGCTGCTGGACGGCGTACCGGAGGCGCGGGCCGCCCTCGACGGCGGCGCGCCCGCCGACGACGGCGACGAGGGCCCGGCGGCGACCCTGCGCCGGCGGCTCGCCGGGCTGACCCCGGCGCGGCGGGAGGAGACCGTCGCCGACCTGGTCCGGGACCTCGCCGCCGACGTGCTCGGCCACGACGGCGGGGCCGCCGCCGTCCCGGCGACCACCGCGTTCCGCGACCTCGGCTTCGACTCCCTGACCGCGGTGGAGCTGCGCAACCGGCTCGTCGCCGCCACCGGGCGGGCGCTGCCCACCACCCTGGTCTTCGACCACCCCACCCCGGCCGTGCTGGCCCGCTTCCTGCTCGCCGGCCTCTTCGACGCCGCCGTCGAGCCGGCCCCCGCCGCCGCGCCGGCCACCGTGGACGACGACGAGCCGGTGGCCATCGTCGCCATGGCCTGCCGCTACCCGGGCGGCGCCGACGACCCCGAACGGCTGTGGCGGCTCGTCGCCGACGGCGTCGACGCCATCGGCGACTTCCCCACCGATCGGGGCTGGGACCTCGACCGGCTCTACGACCCCGACCCGGCGAACCCCGGCACCACCTACGCGGACAAGGGCGGGTTCCTGCCCGGGGCCGCAAAGTTCGATGCGGGTTTCTTCGGGATTTCGCCGCGGGAGGCCCTGGCGATGGATCCGCAGCAGCGGTTGTTGCTGGAGGTGTCGTGGGAGGCGGTGGAGCGGGCAGGGGTTGACCCGGGGTCGTTGCGGGGTTCGCGAACAGGGGTGTTCGTGGGCACGAATGGTCAGGACTATGGGGCCCTGTTGGCGGTGGCCGCGGACGAGGTGGAGGGATTCGCGGCGACGGGGAACGCCGCGAGTGTGGTGTCGGGTCGGGTGGCGTACGCGTTGGGGTTGGAGGGGCCGGCGGTGTCGGTGGACACGGCGTGTTCGTCGTCGTTGGTGGCGTTGCACCTGGCGGTGCAGTCGCTGCGGCGCGGCGAGTGCGACCTCGCCCTCACCGGCGGCGTCACCGTGATGGCCACCCCCGGCACGTTCGCCGAGTTCTCGCGGCAGCGCGGCCTGGCGGCCGACGGCCGGTGCAAGGCGTTCGCGGCGGGTGCGGACGGTACGGGTTGGGGTGAGGGTGTCGGTGTGCTGCTGGTGGAGCGGCTGTCCGACGCGCGGCGTAACGGTCACCGGGTGTTGGCGGTCGTGCGGGGTAGTGCGGTCAACCAGGATGGTGCGTCGAACGGGTTGACGGCGCCGAACGGTCCGTCGCAGCAGCGGGTGATCCGCCAGGCGCTGGCCTCGGCGCGGCTGACCTCCGCCGACGTGGACGTGGTGGAGGCGCACGGCACCGGCACGACGCTCGGTGACCCGATCGAGGCGCAGGCGCTGCTCGCCACGTACGGGCAGGGCCGCGACGGGCACGAGCCGCTGCTGCTCGGCTCCATCAAGTCGAACATCGGGCACACCCAGGCGGCGGCGGGCGTCGCCGGGGTGATGAAGATGGTCCTCGCGATGCGCCACGGCCTCGTCCCGGCGACGCTGCACGTGGACGAGCCGTCCCCGCACATCGACTGGTCGGCCGGCGCGGTGGAGTTGGTGACCGAGTCGCGGCCTTGGCCGGCGGTGGACCGTCCCCGCCGGGCGGCGGTGTCGTCGTTCGGCATGTCCGGCACGAACGCCCACGTGATCGTCGAGCTGGCCGACGACTCCGCCGAGGCGCCCGCGGCGCCCGACACCCCGGCTCTGGTCGATTCTGACACCGTGGTCTGGCCGGTGTCGGCGCGGTCGAGGGCCGCCCTCGCCGGTCAGGCCGCCCGGCTGGCCGAGTATGTGCGCGGGCACGACGGTCTGGATCCGGCGGCGGTGGCGTGGTCCCTCGCCACGACCCGGTCGACGTTCGACCAACGGGCCGCTGTGGTCGGTGCCGGCGTGGACGAGTTGCTGTCGGGCCTGGACGCCCTGGTCGCCGGCCAGCCGGCCGGGAACCTCGTGACCGGCGCCGTCGCCACCAGCCCTGGTCCGGTGTTCGTGTTCCCCGGTCAGGGTGCCCAGTCGGCGCGGATGGCCGCCGGTCTCGTCGGTCGTACGCCGGTGTTCGACGCGAGGCTGGCGGAGTGCCAGCGGGCCCTCGCCCCGTACCTGGACGTGGATCTGGTGTCGGTGTTGACGGGCGAGGACGAGTCGTGGCTGGAGCGGGTGGAGGTCGTGCAGCCCGTCCTGTGGGCCGTCGGCATGGCTCTCGCCGCGCTCTGGCAGCACGCCGGTGTCACCCCGCAGGCGGTGATCGGCCACTCGCAGGGTGAGATCGGCGCGGCGTGTGTGGCGGGCATCCTCAGCCTTGAGGATGCGGCGAAGGCGGTGGCGTTGCGGTCGCGGGCGCTGACCGTGCTGCGGGGCACCGGGACGATGGCGTCGGTGGACCTGCCCGCCGAGGCCGTGACCGCCCGTCTGGGCGGGTTCCTGGGTGTCGGGGTGGCGGCGGTCAACGGCCCGTCGACCGTGGTGGTGTCGGGTCCGCCGCAGCCGGTCGCGGATCTGGTGGAGGCGTGTCAGGCCGAGGGTGTGCGGGCGCGGTTGATTCCGGTGGACTACGCGTCGCACTCGCCGGCGGTGCGGGAGGTCGCCGAGCGGTTGCGTGCCGACCTGGCCGACATCGTCCCGCAGGCCGGTCACACCCGCCTGGTCTCGACGCTGACCGGCGACTGGGTCGATCCCGGGAGCATGACCGCTGACTACTGGTACGACAACCTGCGGCAGACCGTGCGGTTCGACCGGGCCGTGCGCGTCGCCATCGCCGCCGGGCACAGCGTGTTCGTGGAGATCAGTCCGCATCCGGTGTTGACGATGCCGGTCACGGCGATCCTGGACGACACCGGCACCAGCGGGTACACCCTGGGCAGTCTGCGTCGCGGTGACGACGACCCGACCCGGTTGCTGACCAACCTGGCCACCGCCCACGCGATCGGCCTGCCCGTCGACCTGACGAAGATCCTCGCATCCACCCCGACCGTCGATCTGCCCACCTACGCCTTCGACCGGGGACGCTTCTGGCTGGAGCCGACCGCGCACCGGGTGCGGGACGTCGGCTCCGCCGGCCTCCAGGACGCCGGACACCCGCTGCTCAGCGCGGCCGTGCCGGTGGCCGACGACCGGACGGTCGTGCTGACCGGGCGGCTGTCGGTGCGTACCCACCCGTGGCTCGCCGACCACGCCGTCGGCGGCGCGGTGATCGTCCCCGGCACCGGCGTCGTCGACATGGTGGTCCGGGCCGGTGACGAGGTCGACGCCGGCCAGGTGGGCGACCTCACGCTGGTCAACCCGCTGGTGCTGCCGGCCACCGGCGCGGTCCAGGTGCAGGTGCGGGTGGGGCCGCCGAGCGACACCGGCGAGCGGGCGGTCACCGTGCACTCCCGCCCCGAGGCGGACGGCGACACCGAGTGGACCCGGCACGCCGAGGGCCTGCTGCTGCCGCAGCTCGCCGCCCCGACGGCCGTGCCGGGGGAGTGGCCGCCGGCCGACGCGGTCGAGGTCGACGCCGACCTGGACGCCTGGTACGCCGCGATGGCCGAGGGCGGCCTCGGCTACGGTCCCGCCTTCCGCGGCCTGCGCCGGGTGTGGCGCGGCGACGACGAGGTCTACGCCGAGGTGGCGCTCCCCGCCGAGGCCGCCGCCGAGGCGTCCCGGTTCGGGCTGCACCCGGCCCTGTTCGACGCGGCCCTCCAGGCCAGCGGGGTCACCGCGCTGCTCGGCGACCCGGCGGACTCCTCCGGCGCCGGCTGGATGCCGTTCGCCTTCCGCTCGGTCGCCCTGCACGCGCACGGCGCCACCCGGCTGCGGGTGCGGCTGCGGCCGCTCGGCCCGGACACGGTCGCCGTGACCCTCGCCGACACCGCCGGCCAACCGGTCGCCACCGTCGAGTCGCTGACCTTCCGGCCGGTCGCCGCCGGCCGGGCCGACGAGGCCGCCGCGCTGCGCCGCACCTCGGTGTTCCACCTGGACTGGACGCCGCTGCCGGCAACCGACGCGACGGCGGGGGACACCCGCTGGGCGCTGCTCGGCGACGACACCCTCGGCCTCGCCGAGGCGTTGGCCGCCGCCGGGCACCCGGTGCGCGGCCACGCCGACCTGGCGACCCTGGTCGGGGCCATCGAGCGGTACGGGGACGTACCCGATGTGGTGCTGGACCTGCGGTTCGGGGCGGAACCGGACCCGGACCGGGCCGGCGGGGCCGCGCACGACGCGGCCCGGGATGCGCTGGCGCTGGTCCAGGGCTGGCTCGGCGAGCCCCGGCTGGAGCAGGCGCGGCTGGTCCTGCACACCCGGGGCGCGGTCGGCGCCGCCCCCGGCGAGGCGCCCCGCGACCTGGCCCGGGCGAGCCTGTGGGGGCTGGTCCGCTCGGCGCAGTCCGAGCATCCCGGCCGCTTCACGCTGCTCGACACCGACGACGCCGCCGCCTCTCTCGCGGCGGTCCCGGCGGCGGTCGCCTCCGGGGAGCCGCAGCTCGCGGTCCGTGACGGCGGTCTGCTGGTGCCCCGGCTGGCCCGGGCGCGCGACGCCGGAGTGCTGCCGTTGCCCGCCGACGAGGTGCCGTGGCGGCTGGACGTCACCGAGAAGGGCACGCTGGAGAACCTGGCCCTGCTGCCGACCCCCGACGTGGGCGGGGACCTGCCGGCGGGTCACGTCCTGGTCGGGATGCGCGCCTCCGGGCTGAACTTCCGGGACGTGGTCCTAGCCCTCGGCATGGTTCCCGACCAGGAGGTGCTGGGCAACGAGGGCGCCGGCGTGGTGCTCGGCGTCGGGCCCGGAGTCGACGACCTCGCGCCCGGCGACCGGGTGATGGGCATCTTCTCCGGCTCGTTCTCCTCGGCCGCGGTCACCGACCGCCGCCTGCTCACCCGCATCCCCGACAACTGGTCGTTCACCGACGCCGCCGCCGTGCCCGTGGTCTTCCTGACCGCCTGGTACGGCCTGGTGGAGCTGGCCCGGCTGCGCGCCGGGGAGTCCGTGCTCGTGCACGCGGCGGCCGGCGGGGTCGGCATGGCCGCCGTGCAGATCGCCCGCCACCTCGGCGCGGAGGTGTACGGCACGGCCAGCCCCGGCAAGTGGTCGGCGCTGCGCGCCACCGGCTTCGACGACGCGCACCTCGCCTCCTCCCGCACCCTCGACTTCGCCGACGAGTTCGCCGGCCGCACCGGCGGGCGGGGCGTCGACGTGGTGCTCAACGCGCTCAGCGGCGAGTTCGTCGACGCGTCGCTGCGGCTGCTCGCCCCGGGTGGCCGGTTCGTCGAGATGGGCAAGACCGACAAGCGGGACCCCCGGCGCGTCGCCGCCGACCACCCCGGCGTGAGCTACCAGGTATTCGACCTCATCGAGGCCGGCGAAGACCGGATCGCCGGCATGCTGGCCGAGCTGATGGCGCTCTTCGCCGCCGGCGCGCTGCGGCCGCTGCCCCGGCGCACCTGGGACGTCCGGCGCGCCCCCGAGGCGTTCCGCTTCCTCAGCCAGGCCCGGCACGTCGGCAAGCTCGCCCTCAGCATCCCGCGGCCGCCCCGGCTCGACGGCACGGTGCTGGTCTCCGGGGCGACCGGCACCCTCGGTGCGCTGCTCTGCCGGCACCTGGTCACCGCGCACGGCGCCCGGCAGCTGCTGCTGGTCAGCCGCCGCGGCCCGGACGCCGAGGGCGCCGACGAGCTGCTCGCCGACCTCAAGGCGCTCGGCGCGGACGTGTCGATCGTCGCCGCCGACCTGGCCGACCCGGACGCCGTCGCGGACGTGCTGTCCATGGTGGACCCACGGCGTCCGCTGCGCGCGGTCGTACACGCCGCCGGGGTCCTCGACGACGCCACCGTCGAGTCGCTCACCGCGGACCGGCTCGACGCGGTGCTGCGGCCCAAGGTCGACGCGGCCTGGAACCTGCACCGGGCCACCCTCGGCCACGAGCTGACGGCGTTCGTGCTCTTCTCCGCCGCCGCCGGCGTGTTCGGGGGCCCGGGCCAGGGCAACTACGCCGCCGGCAACGCGTTCCTCGACGCCCTCGCCGAGCACCGGCGGGCCCTCGGCCTGCCGGCGGTCGCCCTGGCCTGGGGCCGCTGGGCCCGCGCCAGCGGCATGACCGGGCACCTCGACCCGGCCGACATCCGTCGGCTCGACCGGGGTGGCATGGCCGCCCTGGCCGACGACGAGGCCCTCGCGCTGTTCGACGCGGTCTGGCGCGCCGAGCGGGCGACGTTGGTGCCCGCCAAGATCGTCACCGGGACGGCGGCGCCCGGCGCGCCGGTCCACCCACTGCTGGCCAACCTCGTCCGCCCCGCCGCCCGCCGGGCCGCGGTCGGCGAGGTCGCCGACGGGCAGGCGTTCGCGGAGACGCTGCGTGGCCTCCCCGACGACAGGCGGGCCCGCGCCCTGCGGGACCTGGTGCTGTCGCACGTGGCGGTCGTCCTCGGCCACGGCGACCCGGCCGGCATCGAGCCGACCCGCGCCTTCCGCGAACTCGGTTTCGACTCGCTCACCGCCGTCGAGCTGCGCAACCGGCTCGGCGCGGCCACCGGGCTGCGGCTGCCGGCGACGCTGGTCTTCGACAACCCGACGCCGACCGCGCTCGCCGAGCACCTGGCCGGGCAGTTCGCCCCGGTGGCCCCGGCGGGCGACCGGTCGGCGGCGGGCCGGGAACTCGACCGGCTGGAGGCCGCGCTCGCCGGACTCGACCCCACGGACGACGAGTTCCGCCGGATCACCGACCGGCTGCACGGACTGCTGGACCGGCTGACCGAGCGGCAGGCGGACGCGGACGGCGACGACGACCTCGAGTCGGCCACCGCCGAGAACATCTTCGACCTGATCGACCGCGAGCTGGAGACGTCGTGACCACCAGCCGCAACGACATCGGCATGCCGAGTGAGGTAGGTCCACGGTGAGCAACGAGGACGAGAAGTACGTCGAGTACCTGAAGCGTACGACCTCGGAGCTGCGGCGTACCCGGCGGCGGCTGCGCGAGCTGGAGGCCCGGGACTCCGAGCCCATCGCCATCGTGGCGATGAGCTGCCGGTACCCGGGCGGCGTCGACAGCCCCGAGTCGCTGTGGCAGCTCGTCCGCGACGGCGGCGACGGGATCGGGCCGTTCCCCGCCGACCGGGGCTGGGACCTGGACCGCCTCTTCCACCCCGACCCGGACCACCCGGGCACCAGCTACGTCCGCGAGGGCGGCTTCGTCTACGCCGCCGCCGACTTCGACGCGGACCTCTTCGGCATCTCGCCCCGCGAGGCCGTCGCCATGGACCCCCAGCAGCGGCTGCTGCTGGAGACCTCCTGGGAGGCGTTCGAGCGGGCCGGGCTGCCGCTGCCGGCGGTGCGGGGCAGCCGTACGGGGGTGTTCGTCGGGGCGGCGTCGCACGGCTACGACGGCATGATGGCGCAGGCCGAGAACGGCGAGGGGCACCTGCTCACCGGCAACGCCACCAGCGTGATCTCCGGCCGCGTCGCGTACACCCTCGGGTTGGAGGGGCCGGCGGTCACCGTCGACACCGCCTGCTCGTCGTCGCTGGTCGCCATCCACCTGGCCGCGCAGGCGCTGCGCAACGGCGACTGCGAGCTGGCGCTGGCCGGCGGCGTGACGGTGATGCCCACCCCGGCGGTGTTCGTCGGCTTCAGCCGCCAGCGCGGCCTCGCCGCCGACGGCCGGTGCAAGGCGTTCGCCGCCGGCGCCGACGGCACCTCCTGGTCCGAGGGGATCGGGATGCTGCTGCTCACCCGCCTCTCCGACGCCCAGCGCCACGGTCACCCCGTGCTCGCCGTGGTCCGGGGCAGCGCGGTCAACCAGGACGGCGCGTCCAACGGCCTGAGCGCCCCGCACGGCCCCTCCCAGGTGCGCGTCATCCGCCAGGCCCTGGCCAACGCCCGGCTCACCCCCGAGCAGGTGGACGTGGTGGAGGCGCACGGCACCGGCACCCGGCTCGGCGACCCGATCGAGGCACAGGCCCTGCTCGCCACGTACGGGCAGGACCGGGGCGACGCCGCGCCGCTGCTGCTCGGCTCCGTCAAGTCGAACATCGGCCACACCCAGGCCGCCGCGGGTGTCGCCGGCGTGATCAAGATGGTCATGGCGATCCGGCACGGTCTCGTCCCGCCGACCCTGCACGTGGACGAGCCGTCCCCGCACATCGACTGGACCGCCGGCGCGGTCACCCTCGCCACCGACCCCACGCCGTGGCCCGACGCGGACCGGCCGCGCCGGGCCGCCGTGTCGTCGTTCGGGGTCTCCGGCACCAACGCGCACACCATCATCGAGCAGGCGCCGGCCCCGACCGAGGCCGAGGACGAGCCGCCCGTGGCGGCCGACCGCCCGACGGTCCCGGTGCTGCTCTCCGCCCGGTCGGCGGACGCCCTCGCCGCGCAGGCCGGCCGCTGGGCGGCCTGGCTGGCCGCCGACCCGGCCCCGCGCCCGCTCGACGTGGCCTTCTCGTCGGTCACCGCCCGGTCCACCCTGGACCACCGGGCCGTCGTGTCGGCGACCGGCCGCGACGACCTGCTCGCCGGGCTGCGCGCCCTCGCCGCCGGGGAACCGGCCGGCAACGTCGCCGCCGGTGCCGGATCGCCGCGCGGCCAGCTCGCGGTGCTCTTCTCCGGCCAGGGCGCGCAGCGCGCCGGCATGGGCCGGGAGCTGTACGCCGAGTTCCCCGTCTTCGCCGCCGCGCTCGACGAGGCGTGCGGACACCTGGACCGGGCCCTGCCGCGCCCCCTGCGGGAGGTGCTGTTCGCCGAGGCGGGCACGCCCGAGGCCGAGCTGCTGGACCAGACGGTGTTCACCCAGGCCGGCCTCTTCGCGGTCGAGGTGGCCCTGTTCCGCCTCGTCGAGTCGTTCGGGATCGTGCCGGACCTCGTGGGCGGCCACTCCATCGGCGAGGTCACGGCCGCGCACGTGGCCGGGGTGCTGTCCCTGGAGCACGCGTGCGCGCTGGTGGCTGCCCGGGGCCGCCTGATGCAGGCGCTGCCGGCCGGGGGCGCGATGCTGGCCGTCGCCGCCCCCGAGGCGGACGTGCTCGCCACGCTCGAGGGGCGCACCGACCGGGTGGGGATCGCGGCCGTGAACGGCCCGTCGTCCGTCGTCGTCTCCGGCGCCGTCGAGGCCCTCGACGAGGTGGAGCGGCTCTGGCGGGACCGGGGCGCGCGCACGCGCCGGCTCGCGGTCAGCCACGCCTTCCACAGCCCGCTGATGGAGCCCGTGCTCGCGACCTTCCGCGCGGTGCTCGGCCGGCTCACCTTCGCCGCGCCGGCGCTGCCGATCGTGTCGAACGTGACCGGGGCGCTCGCCGACGCCGACGAGGTCCGCACGGCCGACTACTGGGTGCGGCACGTCCGCGAGGCCGTGCGCTACGCCGACGGGATCACCGCCCTGCGCGCCGCCGGGGCGGACACGTTCCTGGAGATCGGGCCGCAGAGCGTACTGACCGCGATGACCGGTGAGGTCCTGCCCGACGGGGACGGCGTGCTCGCCG
The DNA here is from genome assembly GCF_043204915.1 of Micromonospora sp. NPDC047670. Lineage (NCBI taxonomy): Bacteria > Bacillati > Actinomycetota > Actinomycetes > Micromonosporales > Micromonosporaceae > Micromonospora > Micromonospora sp. NPDC047670. The sequence continues at coordinate 7,130 of NZ_JBIDDA010000024.1, read as the reverse complement.
TGCCGATCCAGCGCAAGGACCGGCCCGAGCCGCAGGGCCTGCTGGCCGCGCTGGCCGAGCTGCACGTGCACGGCGTGCCGGTGACCTGGCAGCCGTGGTTCGCCGGCGCCGGCGCGCGCCGGGTCGACCTGCCCACGTACGCCTTCCAGCACCGGCGCTACTGGCCCGAGGCGGGCGACGCCGCCGGGCAGGCCGCGCCGACCGACGCCGCCGAGGGCGGCTTCTGGGCGGCGGTGGAACGCGGCGACCTGACCGAGGTGGCGTCCCACCTGGCCGTGCAGGACGACCCCGCCGCGGTCGAGGCGCTCGCCCCGGCCGTGCCGGTGCTGTCGTCGTGGCGGCGGGCCCGGCAACGCGACGCCGTCGTGGACGGCTGGTCGCACCGCGTCGACTGGGAGCCGGTGCGCCCCGCCGCCGCGTCGACGCTGACCGGCCGCTGGCTGGTCGTCACCGCCGCCTCCGACGACGACGCCGCCGACGACGCCGGTGTGAGTGGGACGCTGGCCGGCGCCGGAGCCCACGTCGACACCCTCGCCGTCGCCCCCGGCGCCGGCCGCGCCGAGCTGGCCGAGCTGCTGCGCCGGCACGGCGACCAGGGCTGGACCGGGGTGCTCTGCGTGCTGCCCGGACGCGACCGGGCGCTGCCGGACGCCCCGGCCGTCTCCGTCGGCGCCGCGCTGCTGCTCGGCCTCACCCAGGCGCTCGCCGACGCCGGCCTGCCCGGCCGGCTCTGGTGCCTCACCCGGGGCGCCGTCTCCGTCGGCGCCGAGACCGTCGCCGACCCGTGGCCCGCGCTGGCCTGGGGACTCGGCCGCGTCGTCGCCCTGGAACAGCCGGACCGCTGGGGCGGGCTGGTCGACCTGCCCGCCCGCGCCGACCGGAGCGCCGGGGACGCGCTGCTCGCCGTCCTCGCCGACGCCGGGCACGACCAGGTGGCGATCCGCCCGCAGGGCACCTTCGGCCGGCGGCTCGTCCCGGCCGCGCCGCCCGCCGGTGCGGGGTGGCGGCCCGCCGGCACGGTGCTGGTGACCGGCGGTACGGGTGCGTTGGGTCGGCACGTGGCCCGGTGGTTGCTGGCCAGCGGGGCCGACGAGGTGGTGCTGGCGTCGCGGCGTGGCCCGGACGCGCCCGGCGTGGCGGAGTTGGTCGAGGAGTTGGGGGCGGTGCGGGTGGTGGCCTGCGACGTCACCGACCGGGGGGCGGTCGACGGGCTCGTCGCCGGGTTGCCGGAGCTGACCGCCGTCGTGCACACCGCCGGTGTGGTCGACGACGGCGTCCTCGACGGGCTCGACCTGACCCGGATGCAGGCCGTCCTCGACGGCAAGGTCCGCGCCGCGCGGGTGCTGCACGAGGCGACCGCCGGCCGGCACCTCGACGCGTTCGTGCTCTTCTCCTCCCTCGCCGGGGTGATCGGCAGCGCCGGACAGGGCAACTACGCGGCGGCCAACGCCTACCTCGACGCGTTCGCGGCCTGGCGGCGCGGCCAGGGCCTGCCCGGCACCGCCATCGCCTGGGGCGCCTGGGCCGAGGACGGCATGGCCGCGGCGACCACCGCGCTGACCGCCCGCCTCACCCGGGGCGGGATCAACCCGCTCCCCGCCGCCGAGGCGGTCACCGCCCTCGGCCGGCTCGTCAACACCGCCGAGCCGGCGGTCACCGTCGCCGACGTCGACTGGGGCCGCCTCGCCGCCGCCTGGGGCCGGCCCACCCCGCTGATCGCCGCACTGCCCGGGGTACCGGCCGTGCCCACCGGCCCCGTCCGCGCCGTCGTGGTCGGCCGGTCCCTGCCGCAGCTCGCCGACCTCGTCCGCACCCAGGCCGCGGTGGTGCTCGGCTACCCGGCCGGCCAGCCGCTGCCCGACCGCACGTTCCGCGACCTCGGCTTCGACTCGCTCACCGCCGTCGAGCTGCGCAACCGGCTGACCGCCGAGACCGGTATGAGCCTGCCCGCCACGCTGGTCTTCGACCACCCCACGGTCGCCGAGCTCGCCGCCCACCTGCACGGCCTCACCGCCGGCCACACCGCCGACGAGGTGCTCGCCGACGGCACGCACCCGCAGCGCGAGCCGATCGCCATCGTCGCCATGAGCTGCCGGTTCCCCGGCGGTGTCACCTCGCCCGAGCAACTGTGGGAGCTCGTCGCCAGCGGCACCGACGCGATGAGCCTGATGCCCGGCGAGCGCGGCTGGAACCTCGCCGAGCTGTACCACCCCGACCCCGAGCACCTCGGCACCAGCTACGTCCGCGAGGGCGGCTTCGTCACCGGGGCCGGCGAGTTCGACCCCGCCTTCTTCGGCATCAGCCCCCGCGAGGCGCTCGCCATGGACCCGCAGCAGCGGCTGCTGCTGGAGGCCACCTGGGAGGCGTTCGAGCGGGCCCGGATCGACCCGACCGCGCTGCGCGGCAGCCGCACCGGCGTGTACGTCGGCACCAACGGCCAGGACTACGGCTCGCTGCTGATGGCCGCCGGGGACGTCGACGAGAACTACCTCGCCACGGGCACCTCCGCCAGCGTCATCTCCGGCCGGCTGGCGTACACCTTCGGGCTGCACGGCCCGGCGGTCACCGTCGACACCGCCTGCTCGTCGTCGCTGGTCGCGATGCACCTGGCCGCGCAGGCCCTGCGGGCGGGGGAGTGCGACCTCGCCCTGGCCGGCGGCGCCACCGTGATGGCCACCCCCGGGATCTTCGTCGGTTTCTCCCGGCAGCGCGGCCTCGCCGCCGACGGCCGGTGCAAGCCGTTCGCCGGGGCCGCCGACGGCACCGGCTGGGGCGAGGGCGTGGGCCTGCTGGTGCTTCAGCGGCTCTCCGACGCCCAGCGCGACGGCAACCCGGTCCTCGCCGTGCTGCGTGGCAGCGCCGTCAACCAGGACGGCGCCTCCAACGGCCTCACCGCCCCCAACGGCCCCGCCCAACAGCGGGTCATCCGGCAGGCCCTGGCCAACGCCGGGCTGACCGCCGGCCAGGTCGACGTGGTGGAGGCGCACGGTACGGGCACCACGCTCGGCGACCCGATCGAGGCGCAGGCGCTGATCGCCACGTACGGGCGGGAGCGGGCCGCGGACCGGCCGCTGTGGCTGGGGTCGATCAAGTCGAACATCGGGCACACCCAGGCGGCGGCGGGTGTGGCCGGGGTGATGAAGATGGTCCTCGCCATGCGGCACGGGGTGCTGCCGCCGACCCTGCACGTCGACGAGCCGACCCCGCACGTCGACTGGTCCGCCGGCAACGTCGAGCTGCTCACCTCCGCCCGCCCCTGGCAGCCGGCCGACGGCATCCGCCGCGCCGCCGTGTCCTCGTTCGGCATCAGCGGCACCAACGTGCACACCATCCTCGAACAGGCCCCCGCCGACGAGCCCGAGCCCGAGCCGACGACCACCGGGCCGGCCGGAGAGCTGCCCTGGGTGCTCTCCGGGCGCACCGCCGACGCCCTCACCGCCCGCGCCCGGGACCTGCGCGCCCACCTCGACACCGTCGGGGACGCCGGGCTCGCCGACGTCGGCTGGTCGCTCGCCGCCACCCGCGCGTCCCACGACCACCGGGCCGTCGTCTTCGCCGCCGACCGGGACGAGCTGACCGCCGCCCTCGACGCGCTCGCCGCCGGCCGGCCCACCCCAGCAACCGTCACCCGCGTACCCGGCACGCCGGGGGAGGTCGCGTTCGTCTTCCCCGGCCAGGGATCCCAGTGGGTCGGCATGGCCGCCGAACTCCTGGACACCGCCCCGGTCTTCGCCGAGAAGTTCGCCGCCTGTGCCGAGGCGCTGCGCCCGTACGTCGACTGGTCGCCGACCGACGTGGTGCGCGGCGTGCCGGACGCCCCGTCGCTGGAGCGGGTCGACGTCGTCCAGCCCACCCTGTTCGCGGTCAGCGTGTCGCTCGCCGCGCTCTGGGAGTCGTACGGCGTGCGCCCGTCCGCCGTCGTCGGACACTCCCAGGGCGAGATCGCCGCCGCCCACGTCGCCGGGGGCCTCACCCTTGACGACGCGGCGGCCGTGGTGGCGCTGCGCAGCCGGATCATCGCCGGCATCGCCGGGGACGGCGGCATGGTCTCCGTCGCCACCACCGCCGACGAGGCCACCGACACGATCACCCGCTGGGCCGGGCGGGTCGCCCTCGCCGCCGTCAACGGGCCCACCTCCGTGGTGGTCTCCGGCGACGGCGCGGCCCTCGACGAGCTGGTCGCCCACTACGAGTCCCGCGAGGTGCGGGTGCGCCGCGTCCCGGTGGACTACGCCTCCCACTCCGCCCACGTCGAGCCGCTGCGCGAGCAGCTCCTCGAACTGCTCGCCGGGCTGCGCCCCCGCACGGGCGAGGTCCGGTTCCGGTCCACCGTGGCGGGGGACTGGCTCGACACCGCCGCCCTCGACGCCGACTACTGGTACCGCAACCTGCGGCAGACGGTCCGCTTCGACGACGCGGTGCGCAGCCTTGTCGCCGCCGGCTACCGGACCTTCGTCGAGGTCAGCGCCCACCCGGTGCTCACCATGGCGGTGCAGGAGAGCGTCGAGCTGGTCGCCGCCGACCCCGGCGCGGCCACCGTCACCGGCACCCTCCGCCGCAACGAGGGCGGCCTCGGCCGCTTCCTCCGTGCCCTGGCCGAGGTGTACGCCGGGGGAGCGCCGGTCAACTGGCGGCCCGCGTTCGCCGGCTTCGCCGGACGCCGCCGCGACCTGCCCACGTACCCGTTCCAGCGGCAGCTCTACTGGCCGCAGCCGTCCGCCGCGCAGGCCCCGGCCGCCGGCGCCGCCGGCCCGGTCGCCGACGACGAGGTCGACGCCCGGTTCTGGGCCGCCGTCGAGGCGGAGGACCTGGCCGCCCTCACCGCCGAACTCGCCGACTCCACCGACGTGGGGCCCGTCCCGGAGGCAGCCTTCGCCGACGTGCTGCCGGTGCTCGCCGCCTGGCGCCGCCGGCACCGCGACCAGGCCACCGTCGACTCCTGGCGGTACCGGGACAGCTGGCTGCCGATCGCGGCCGACGACCCCGGTGAGCCCACCGCCGCCGGCACCTGGTGGCTGGTCACCGGCCCCGACGACACCGACGCCGCCCAGGCCGCGTTCTGCCGGGAGGCGCTGCAACGGCACGGCGGCACCGTCGTACCGCTGGCGCTGGACGGCGACCGCACGGACCGCGCGGCCCTCGGCGCCCGGCTGCGCGACCTCGCCGACGGCGGCGCCCCCGTCGCCGGGATCCTGTCGCTGCTGGCGCTCGACGAGACGCCCGCCCCCGCGCACCCCTCGGTGCCGGTCGGCTTCGCCGGCACCGTGACGCTGGTGCAGGCGCTCGGCGACGCCGGCGTCCGCGCCCCGCTGTGGTGCCTCACCCGGGGCGCCGTCTCCACCGACCCGGGCGACCCGCTGCCGCACCCGCTGCAGCAGCTCGCCTGGGGCTTCGGCCGGGTCGCCGCCCTCGAACACCCGGACCGCTGGGGTGGCCTGGTCGACCTTCCCGCCGAGCCGGACGACGCGGCCGCCCGCCGGCTCGTCCGCGTCGTCACCGGCCTCGACGGCGAGGACCAGGTCGCGCTGCGGCGGGTTGGCGCGTTCGGCCGCCGGCTGCTGCACGCCCCGCTCGGCGACGCGCCCGCCGCCCGCGAGTGGCGGCCCTCCGGCACCGCCCTGGTCACCGGCGGCACCGGCGCGCTCGGCGGACACATGGCCCGCTGGCTCGCCGCCAACGGCGCCCCGCACCTCGTGCTGCTCAGCCGGCGCGGCCGGCAGGCCGAGGGCATCGCCGAGCTGGAGGCCGAGCTGGTCGGGTTGGGTGCCCGGGTCACCGTGGCCGCCTGCGACGCCGCCGACCGGTCGGCGCTCGCCGCCGTCCTCGCGGACCTGCCGCCCGAGCACCCGCTGACCACCGTCGTGCACACCGCCGCCGTGCTCGACGACTCGGTGATCAACTCGCTGACCCTGGACCAGGTCGACTACGCGCTGAGCGCCAAGGTCACCGCCGCGCTGAACCTGCACGAGCTGACCCGCGACCTGGACCTCGACGCGTTCATCCTGTTCTCCTCGATGGCGGGCACGGTCGGCAGCTCCGGTGTCGGCAACTACGCCCCCGGCAACGCGTTCCTCAACGCCCTCGCCGAGCACCGGCGCGACCTCGGCCTGCCCGCCACCTCCATCGGCTGGGGCGCCTGGGGCGGGGGCGGCATGGCAGACGGCGAGTTCGGCCGGATGCTGCACCGCCACGGCGCGCCCGAGATGCCCCCACGGCTCGCCGTCGCGGCGCTGCACCAGGCCGTCGAGCACGACGAGACGTTCCTGACCATCTCGAACATCGCCTGGGACCGGTTCTTCGTCGCGTTCACCGCGACCCGACCCGGCCCGCTGATCTCCGAGATCCCCGAGGCACAGCGGTTGCGGGCCACCAAGGGCCTCACCGAGGCGAAGCAGGCCGACGAGGCCGGCCCCGCCGCCGCGTTCACCCGGATGAGCGCCACCGAGCGCCAGCAGGCGCTGCTCGACCTGGTCCGCGACCAGGCGGCCACGGTCCTCAAGTACGCCGACGGCGAGGCCGTCGACCCGCACCACGCGTTCCGCGACCTCGGCTTCGACTCGGTGACCGCCGTGGAGCTGCGCAACCGGCTCGCCACCGCCACCGGGCTGCGGCTGCCGGTCACCCTGGTCTTCGACTACCCGTCCCCGACCGCGCTCGCCCGGCACCTGCACGAGGAACTGGGCGGCGGGGCTGCCGCGACGGTGGAGACCGCCCCCGTGGCGCTCGGCGACGACGAGCCGGTGGCCATCGTCGCCATGGCCTGCCGCTTCCCCGGCGGCGCGAACGACCCCGAGCGGTTCTGGGAGATGCTGCGCGCCGGCCGGGACGCCGTGTCCGACCTGCCCGGCGATCGGGGCTGGGACATCGACCGGCTCTACGACCCCGACCCCTATTCCACCGGCACCTCCTACGTCCGCAGCGGGGCCTTCCTGTACGAGGCGGCGGAGTTCGATGCGGGTTTCTTCGGGATTTCGCCGCGGGAGGCCCTGGCGATGGATCCGCAGCAGCGGTTGCTGTTGGAGACGTCGTGGGAGGCGGTGGAGCGGGCAGGGGTTGACCCGGGGTCGTTGCGGGGTTCGCGAACAGGGGTGTTCGTGGGCACGAATGGTCAGGACTATGGGGCCCTGTTG
>NZ_JBIDDA010000023.1:69001-74963 GCF_043204915.1 Micromonospora sp. NPDC047670 | reverse complement strand
GGGCCGCGCACGGCCCCCCCCCCCGGCGGGCCCGCGGGGGGGCGGGCCCCGGGGCGCGGGGGGGGGGGGGGGGGGCGCCCCCCCGCCGACCCGACACACACCGACCTGGAAGACCCGACACGCACCGAACCGGAAGGAGGACGGGCACACCGGCCCGCAGGGGCACGGCGGCCCTGACGACAGATGACCACTTCATGGGACCCCACGGCGCCGGGCGTGCTCCGGCTGCCCTCCGGCCGGCTCGTCCGCGGCCGGGGACTCCGACGCCCGCTCCCGCACGGGCCGGAACCCACCTTCGCGCTCTATCTCCTCGGCAGCCGGCCGGCCCCGGTGGTCTGGGAGCACCGCTGGCTGCGCTGGCCCGACTTCTGGCTGCCGTCCGACCGGGTCGCGACCGCCGCCGCGTTGCGCGAGGCGTGGACCCGCGCCGAGGACGGCCGCGTCGAGGTCGCCTGCGGCGGCGGGAAGGGACGCACCGGCACCGCCCTCGCCTGCCTCGCGGTCATCGACGGGGTGCCGAACGACCAGGCGGTCGCCTACGTTCGGCAGCACTACTCCGCACAGGCAGTCGAGACCCCCTGGCAGCGCCGCTACGTCGCCCGGTTCCAGTAGCCGGCCCGACGACCGGGGGCCGCGGCGGGGGCGATGATCCGCCGTCGTGCGCTCCCGACCCGCGGGGACGCCGCCGACGAGCAGCAAGGGCTGATCGTCGGCGGCGCTCGTCGCGCCGGGGCGCGAGCCCGCGCCCCGATCTCAGCCCGACAGCGGCGTCCCGCCCCACCCCGCCGGGTTCCGCGCCTCACCGCATGCCGCGCAGGGCCGTCTGGAGGCGTTCCTGGGCGCGGCGGCGGCGCTCGTTGCTCGCGCCGAGCACCAGCAGCAGGATCCCGACCGGGATCAGCGCCAGCCACGGCCCGAAGCTGAACAGCGCGTGCACCGCCGCGACCGCGGTGACGCTGGCGCCGACGATCACCGGCGCCTGTTGCTGGCTCATCGACCCGAAGACGAGCACCGCCACCGCGCCGAGCAACAGCAGCACCTGCCGCAGCGAGCTGGACTCGGTGGCCAGCACGATCGCCAGGGTCGGCACGAACGCGGCGACCAGCGCCGGCCCGTACGCGACCCAGCTGCTCAGGTCGGGCCGGTGCCGCAGCTCCAGCACTCCGACGAGCAGGGCGAGAGCCGCGAACGGCAGCGTGTACGCCTCCGGCAGCGCCACGTCGGCCACCCGCATCAGGATCCACCAGGCGGCGATCTCGCAGACCACCACCGCCCAGAACAGGATGCGCCGCTCCACCGGCCGGCGGCCCGGCCGGGTGGCCGCCACCCCGAGGACCGCGCCCCAGGCCGCCAGCAGCGCCGCGATGTGCCGCGGCGAGTCGAAGGCCAGGGCCAGGGCGATCAGGGCGGCCCCGTGGCCGCTCCACTCCACCGTGGCCGCCTCGCGCTGGGCCTCGGGGCGGCGCAGCCGGGGCAGCGTCGCGGCGAACACCTGCAGGGCCGCGCCGACCGCCAGCACGCCGAACGCGGACCAGACGGCCGCGAGCCCGGCCACGAGGCCGGCGGTGAGCACGAACAGCTGCGCCATCAGCGAGGCGAAGAGCCAGCCGAGGATGCGCGCCCGCTGCGTGACGCCGAAGAGCGCCGCCACCGTGCCGACGCCGACCGCGCCGCCCAGCGTGAACAGCGTCAGCTCCCGGGTGGCGAGGCTGCCCGCCAGCCCCGCGCCCCCGGCGGCCAGCCCGATGGCGAAGACCAGCACCCGGGTCAGCCGCAGCGAGCGGGCCCGCTCGACCAGCGGCGGCGGCGGGGTCAGCGCCAGGCCCAGCATCGAGATGGTGAACACCGCCAGCGCGGCGAGGGTGCTCGCCGGCCAGCCGTTGCCCAGCGAGACCGGGGTGATCAGCAGGGTCACGGCCGCGCCGGGCAGGACCACCGGCACCGCCCGGGAACGCCGGCCGCCGCTGAAGCCGGTGGCCGCCAGCGCGGCGGTCGCGGTGAGCAGCAGCGCGGTGAGCACGTGGGTGGCGTCGACCGCGCCCGGTGGTGGGGTGAGCAGTTCCGGCGGCGGCCCCTGCCAGACCCGCGCGAGGCTGCGGTGCGGCTCGACCAGGGCGACGACCAGGGACGGCGCGATCGACACCAGCGCCAGGACGGTGGGCAGCGCCGCGACGGCGAGCGCGCCGGCGGCCGGGCTGACCCGCCAACGCCGCTGCGTGCCGTCGTCCGGCAGGCGCCGCAACGCCCCGTCGAGCAGCACCGACCAGCGCCGCACCGGCTGGGCCGAGTCGGCCGGTGGCTCGGTCGCCGCGCGGACCAGTTCGGCGAGCACCCCGAGCAGGGCCGCGGCGGCGGCGTAGACACCGACGGGCAGCCCGGTGGGGATGGCGGCCAGGGCGCTGACCGTCGCGCCGCCGGCCACCGTCGCGCTCGCCCAGGGCAGGTACTGCGGGATCTGCCGCCGCACGGCCGCCACCGCCGCCAGGCCCAGGCTGGACGCGGCCAGCGCGGCCGTGAGCACCACCTCGGGCGAGCGGCCGAACTCGGCCGCCAGCGCCGCGACCGCGCCCGGGAACGCGAGCAGGGCGGCACCGGCGGCGGCGCCCCCGATCTGCGCCAGGTGCGGCGGCATCCCCTCGGTCTCGATGTCGTCCACCAGCGGCGCGGCCAGCGACCGGGCCAGCGCCGCCACCACCACGCCGATCAGCGCGATGCTGCCCAGGGCCAGCGCGGTCGTCCACGGCCTGACCAGGCCGGCACCGGCGGCGTGCAGGGCGACCACCCCCGCCACGACCGCCCGGGACGACCCGGCGCGTGGGTCCACCGCGGCCACGGCGGCCATCCCGAAGACGGTGGCGACCATGCCGCCGACCAGGACCGGCGACCACCACGGCAGGTCGAACGCGGCCGGCGCGCCGATCGTGGCGAGCACGGCCGCCGCGCCGGACACGTCGTACTTCCACGGTGGCGGCAGGAGGACCGCGGCGGCGACGCCGAGCAGGGCCAGCGCGATCGGGGCCTGCCACGTGGACCCGCCCGTCGGCGCGGCCGGCCAGCCGGTCAGGTCGCCGGCCCAGATCGGGCCCGGGGTGGCGAGCACCCCCCACCCGCCCCGCAGCGCGCTCCAGCCGGCCAGCAGCCCGATCAGCACCCCGCCGACGGTGATGCCGAGGATCGGCCCCCGCCGCCACTCCTCGGGCATCGCCCGGGCGGCCACGGCGACCACCAGCACCAGCCCCGCCGCGACGGCGAGCTGCCCGCCGGGGGTGAGCACGGCCGCGATCCGGGCCAGGGTGGCGATCAGGGCGGCGGTGACCGCCGCGGCGGCGAGGTCGGAGCCGTCCAGGGCCAGGTCGGAGCGCCGGCCCGCGTCGATGGGGCCGGCGAACACCACCATCGCGGCGGCGACCAGCAGCAGCCCGCCGACCCAGGCGTCGGCGGCGGTGGCGCCGGGCGCCCCGAACGCGGCGGCGGTGACCACGATCGCGCCGAGGGCGGTGCCCACGGCCAGCGGCGCCGCGATGTGCCGCTGCGAGACCTGCACGATGGCGGCGTAGCCGAGGGTGACGCAGACCGCCAGGAAGCTGGCCGCCAGCACCGGCACGGTGGCCTCGCGCAGGCTCGCCGGGGTGGGCGTCGGGTCCGTCGGCACGATGGCGGCGACGAAGGCCGCGACCGCGCCCGGCAGCGCGAACGCCGCGCCGCCGGCGGCCCAGGCGGAGAGGGTGTCGGCCGCTGCCGGGGCGAGCCGCAGCCGGGGCGCCACGGCGACCAGCGCCCCGGCGGCGAAGAGCGCGAGCAGGACCGCGCTGGTCAGCGCCGGCCGGGCCAGGGCGGCGCCCGCGCCGAACAGCCCGACGCCGGCCGCGGCGGCCGCGTGCGCCACCGCCGCCCGCCCGGTCCGCGCGGAGAGCCCGACCACCCCGATGCCGATCGCGGTCAGCACCATCGGCCAGGGCGCCACGGCCCACCCGAGGCCGAACGACGCCGGCACGGCGAGCGCGGTCAGCGCCGCGCCGACCACCGCGAACTCCCGGCGGATCTCCGGCGGCAGGGCCAGCACCGCGGCCACGGTCAGCAGGAAGGCGCTCGCGGCGAGCTGCCAGGCGGCCGGGCCGACCGCGGCGGACAGCTCGGCCGCGTAGCGGCTCAGGTCGGCCTCCCACGCCGGCAGGGCGGCGCGGACGGGGGCCACCCCGGCGCGCAGGGCGCCGCCGGCGACCACCACGCCGCTGACCGTGAGCGCCACCGCCGAGGCGAGCTGCGGCCCGCGCCGGGCGGCCTCCGGCACCGCCCGGACCGCCAGCCCGGTGACCGTGATGACCGCCGCGATCAGCAGCAGCGCCCGGCCGGGCAGCGCCACCGAGGCGATCCGGCTCAGGGCGCCGATCACGGCGAGGGTGAAGATCCCGGCGCCGAGGTCGGGCAGCGGCGGCCGGCGCAGCACCAGCGTCCCGGCCAGGCCCACGGCGGCGGCCAGCAGCAGCGCCAGCCCCGCGCCGGCCGCGGTCGGCACGGTGGCCGCGCGGAGCAGGGCGGTGACGGCGTACGCGAGGGCGAGGGCGACGGCCACTCCGTGCAGCGCCCAGGCCAGCTCGCGCAGCCCCGGCACCGGGCGGGCGGCCGGGGCCGGCCCCTGCTCCGGCAGGCCGCCGTCGAGCACCTCGCCGGCCTCCTCCGGCGCCCCCTCGGGCCGGCCCTCGGACCGGCGCTGGCGGGGGGCGGCCGGTGCCGTCGGCGCGGCGGGGGCGGCGGGTGGCTCGGGCAGGTCCCGGCGGACCGGGCGCTCCAGGGTGACCGGGGACCGGGCCAGCCAGAGGTCGAGCACGGCCACCGTGGTCAGCACCAGCGCCCAGCCGCCGGGGCCGGTGATCCGGTCGTACGCCAGCAGCGGCAGCACCGGCTGGGCGGCCAGCACGGTGGCGAACCGGGGCGCGCGCAGCCCCGACCAGCCCGCGTAGCCGAAGGAGACGCCGGCGGTGACGGCGAAGACGACCCCGGCGAAGACCGCGCCGGAGGCGCCGCCGTTGCCGATCCGGTCCACCGCCCACAGCGCGTAGCCGGCGAGCGGCACCAGGAGCAGGCCGACGGCGGAGATGGTCTCGGCGGTCGAGGTGAGCCCGCGCCGCGCCAGCACCGGCGGGGCGAGCAGCATCAGCACGGTCGCGAGCAGCAGGATGCCCAGCCGGGCCAGCGCGTCCATCGAGCTGGTGGCCACCGCGGCGAAGACCACCGCGGCGACGCCGAGCAGCAGCGCGCCGAGCCCGAGGGGGATGTTCTGCACCTCGCGGGAGGACGCCTCCGGCGGGTGCTCGGGGTCGTCGGCGTCCAGCCAGGTGGCGGTCGGTGGCGGGGGCGGGTCGTCGGGGGCGGGCGGGGTGCCCTGCCGGGGCACCCGGGGCGGGGCGCCGGTGGCGGCGGTGGGCGGCCGGCGGCCGGGCCGGCGGCGCAGCACCCTACGGGGGCGGGTGGCCTGCTTGAGGCGTTCCTCGCCGGCGTGCGCGAGGATGTCCCGCTGGAAGAGCGCGGCCTGCATCTTGGCGGCGATCTGCCGCTGCTCGCTGGCGATGGCGGCCTCGCGGGCCTTCATCTCCGCGATGGACCGCTCGATCTCCGCCAGGTGCTCGACCCACTGTGGCTGGTGCGCACCGCAGTGCGGGCAGCTGACGGCCGGTTTGATCTCCCGGCCGCACGAGGAGCACTGAAAGCTCGCCACGACACCCCTCCGCCCGCACTGTGGACTCCCACCTTGGCAGCATGCCCAATGCGGGCGCGGATTTCGACAGTTGTCGGCGGGTCCGGGGCAAAGATCGTCGGGGCGGACGGCGAACGGCCGGGGGCGGCGCGGGCGCCGCCCCCCCCCCCCCGCCGGCGGGCGGGAGGGGCGGCCCAAGCCGCGGGACTCCCAGCCGGCCAGCGTCCACCCTGCGGAGTCCAGGCCGTTGCGGGCGGCGCCCCCCAT
>NZ_JBIDDA010000023.1:0-68991 GCF_043204915.1 Micromonospora sp. NPDC047670 | reverse complement strand
GCGCCCCGGGGCGGGGGGGGGGGGGGGGGGGGGGGGGGGGGGGGGGGGGGGGGGGGGGGGGGGGGGGGGGGGGGGGGGGGGGCGGGGGGGGGGCGGGCGGGGGGGGGGGGGGGGGGGGCGCCCGGCCGTCAGTCGTCGGTCGTCAGGGGCGGCCCATGCCGCGGTACTCCCAGCCGGCCTGCGTCCACAGTGCGGAGTCCAGGCAGTTGCGGCCGTCGACCACCTTGCGGCCGGCGACCAGCTCGCCGAGGGCGACCGGGTCGGCGTTGCGGAAGTCGGCCCACTCGGTGAGCACGCAGACCAGGTCGGCGCCGGTCACGGCCTCGTTGATGCCGGGCTCGTAGACCAGCTCGGGGGCCACGGCGCGGGCCCGCTCCATGCCCTGCGGGTCGTAGACGTGCACGTCGGCGCCCGCCTTGCGCAGCAGCGAGGCGACGGCGAGCGCCGGGGCGTCGCGTACGTCGTCGGTGTTGGGCTTGAACGTCGCGCCGAGCACGGCGACCCGGGTGCCGGAGAGGTCCGGCCCGGCCGGGCCGGAGCGGCGACCGAGCAGCTCGGCGGCGAGCTGGACGACCCGGGTCCGGCGGCGCAGGTTGATCAGGTCGACCTCGTGCAGGAAGCGCAGCGCCTCCCCGGCGCCGAGCTCCTGGGCGCGGGCCTGGAAGGCCCGGATGTCCTTGGGCAGGCAGGCGCCGCCGAAGCCGAGCCCGGCCTGGAGGAACCGGTTGCCGATGCGCGGGTCGAAGCCGATGGCGCGGGCGAGGTGGGTGACGTCGCCGCCGGCGGCCTCGCAGACCTCGGCCATGGCGTTGATGAAGGAGATCTTGGTGGCGAGGAAGGCGTTCGCGGCCACCTTGACCAGCTCGGCGGTGGCGAAGTCGGTGACCACGAGGGGCACCTCGCGGTCCTCCGTGGCGGCCAGGTCGAAGACGCCCTTGTGGGCGGCGTAGAGCATGCCGTTGGCCCACTCGCTCTTGACGCCGACCACGATCCGGTTGGGCCGCAGCACGTCGTCGACGGCGAAGCCCTCCTGGAGGAACTCGGGGCTCCAGGCCACCTCGACGCCCAGGTCGGCGGGGGTGTGCTTGCTGACCAGCTGCTCGACCCACTCGGCGGTGCCGACCGGCACGGTCGACTTGCCGACGATCAGCGCCTTGCGGGTCAGGTGCTGGGCCAGGCTGGTGACCGACGCCTCGACGTACGACAGGTCGGCGCCCATGCCGTCGGCGCGCTGCGGGGTGCCGACGCAGATGAAGTGCACGTCGCCGAAGTCGGCGGTCTCGGCGATGTCCGTGCTGAACCGCAGCCGCCCGGCCGCCAGGTTGCGCTTGAGCAGCTCGTCCAGGCCGGGCTCGTGGATCGGCACCTCGCCCGCGTTCAGCATCGCGATCTTGTCGGCGTCGACGTCGAAGCCGAGGACCTCGTAGCCCAGCTCGGCGTAGCAGATGGCGTAGGTCGCACCGAGGTAGCCGGTGCCCAGGAAGGTGACCCGCGGTCGCTGCGCGCCCGAGGGAGGCGTCACCGCGGCGATGGCGGGCATCGGCTGGGTGTTCGGGTACGGGATCGTCACGCCTGTCTTCTCCGCTCGCGCTGGCGCCGCGTCGTCGCGTCGCGTTCTGCTGCGGCGCCTGGGCGGGCACCGGAGGGACTCTATGCCTGTCACTTCCATCATCGCCGGGCGGCGTCGACGCTCGTCGTGCCATAGCCTACGCGGCGGTAACATCGCCTGAGGTGGTCGCTATCCTTCAGTCTGCGCCGTCGACGGTCAGGAGACGTTACAGACTGCGCATGATAGCGGTGAAGGGGAGGGGCCGACATGGCCGCAGAGCAGTCGTTCGACGTCTACCGGTTGCCCGATGAGCACGAGGCGATCCGGGAGGCGGTCCGTGAGGTCTGTGCGGCCAAGGTGGCGCCGCACGCCGCCGAGACGGACGAGACCGGTGAGTTCCCGAAGGCTTCCTACGACGCGCTGCGCGCCGCGGACTTCCACGCCCCGCACATCCCCGTCGAGTACGGCGGCGCGGGCGCGGACGCCCTGGCCACGGCCATCGTGATCGAGGAGGTGGCGCGTGCCTGCGCGTCGTCCTCGCTGATCCCGGCGGTCAACAAGCTGGGCACCATGCCGCTGCTGCTGGCCGGCTCCGAGGAGCTCAAGCGGAAGTACCTGACCCCGGTCGCCTCCGGCGACGCCATGTTCTCGTACTGCCTCTCCGAGCCGGAGGCGGGCAGCGACGCGGCCTCGATGACCACCCGCGCCGTACGTGACGGCGATCACTGGGTGCTCAACGGCGTCAAGCGCTGGATCACCAACGCCGGGGTCTCGGAGTTCTACACCGTCTTCGCGGTGACCGACCCGGCGGCCCGGTCCCGGGGCATCTCCGCCTTCGTGGTGGAGAAGTCCGACGCCGGGGTCAGCTTCGGCGCCCCGGAGAAGAAGCTCGGCATCAAGGGCTCGCCGACCCGCGAGGTCTACTTCGACAACGTCCGGATCCCGGCGGACCGCATGATCGGCGCGGAGGGCACCGGCTTCGCGACCGCGATGAAGACCCTCGACCACACCCGGGTCACCATCGCCGCGCAGGCCGTCGGCATCGCCCAGGGCGCGCTCGACTACGCCAAGGGGTACGTGCAGGAGCGCAAGCAGTTCGGCAGGGCGGTCGCCGAGTTCCAGGGCGTCCAGTTCATGCTCGCCGACATGGGCATGAAGCTGGAGGCGGCCCGGCAGTTGACGTACGCGGCGGCCGGCAGGTCCGAGCGCGGCGACGCCGACCTGACCTACTTCGGCGCGGCCGCCAAGTGCTTCGCCTCGGACGCCGCCATGGAGATCACCACCGACGCGGTGCAGCTGCTCGGCGGCTACGGCTACACCCGGGACTACCCGGTCGAGCGGATGATGCGGGACGCCAAGATCACCCAGATCTACGAGGGCACCAACCAGGTGCAGCGCATCGTGATGGCCCGCCAGCTCCTGAAGGGCTGAGCCGGTCGGCGGGCGGGCCGGTCGCCCGGCCCGCCCGGTGGTCACCGGATCTCGGTCGTGTCCTCCTCCGGCCGGTTGCCCGTGCGCGGCGGTGCCGACCACGGCGACTCGCCGCCGGTGCGGCGGGGCAGTGGCTCGGTCGGCGTCGGGTCCGGGTAGCCGAGCGTCAGCGGGGCGGTGTCCCGGTCGGTCGAGCCGGCCGAGGGCCAGTCGGTCAGCGTGAAGTCGTCCCCCTCCGGGCCGGCCGCGGTCGCCGGCGCGGGCTCGGCCACCGGCCGTGACCACCGGCGCCAGCGCTGCCCGCTGAACGTCGCCATGACCAGGAGCAGCCCGAGCAGGAAGAGGGTGCCGTTCTCGACCGGCGCGTGCAGCGGCAGGGGGTCGCCGAAGACCTTCCAGCCGTCCGGGATGCGGTCCCGCACCTCGAAGGGCGCGACGAACATCCCCACGTACGGGGCGGCGAGCAGCAGCCCGGCCACCAGCGGGCCGAGGGGTGAGGTGCGCAGCGTGCCGAGCAGGCCGAGCAGGATCCCGCCGACGGCGAGGTAGACGGCCGGCTCGATGAGATTGGCCGAGTTGAACCTGTCGATCTCGACCCAACGGTCGACGGTGCCCGCCGACCCGTCCTGTCCGAGGGTGACCAGCACCCACGTGACGGGTGCCACCACCAACCCGGCGAGGAAGCTCCAGAGATGTCGCATCCGCGCACCGTACCGTTTTCGACATGACCGAGCACCCCTCCACCGCGCCGGCCGGCAAGCCGACCTCGTACTCCCGGGTCACCCTGAGCCGCATCATGACCGCCGTCGACGTCAACCTCTACGGCACCGTGCACGGCGGGGTACTGATGAAGTTCATCGACGACGTGGCGGGGGCGGCGGCCGCCCGGCACAGCGGCGGCACGGCGGTCACCGCGGCGATCGACGAGATCGTCTTCGCCGAGGCGGTCCGCGTGGGCGACCTGGTGCACGCGCACGCCCAGGTGAACTGGACCGGGCAGACCTCGATGGAGGTGGGGGTCCGGGTGGTGGCCGAGCGGTGGGACTCGGCCGAGGACGAGCCGGTGCGGGTGGCCACCGCGTACCTCGTCTTCGTGGGCGTCGACGTCGGCGGCGCGCCACGGCCGGTCCGGCCGGTGCTGCCGGAGACGGCGGAGGACGAGCGCCGGTTCCGGGAGGCGGAGATCCGCCGCGCCCACCGGCTGGCCCGCCGCCGCGCCATCCAGGCCCACCGCGCCGGCTGACCGTGTGGGCAGGGCGCCCCCTGCCGGAACGATGCGATGGCGGCCAGATCGCGCGAGGAGGAGCGCCCCCGATGCCGGAAACGTTGGGAAGGCGCCCTTCCGCACGTTGCGGCCACACAGGTGGGCGGTGGGGCATGTGGGTTCCGCACGTGCGCCGACGGGGGTCGGGTGCGGAGAATGACGCTTCGAGGTAGGGCAAGATGGCGCCACGGCCCATTTCACAGTGTCGTGCGGGGCCAGGGGAGGGTGGAGCAGTGGGTGACGTGCTGTGGACGCCGCCGGCGGACGTACGCGAGCGGTCCCGGATCGGGAACTACCTGCGCTGGCTGCGTGAGCACCGGGGCTTGGACTTCGCCGACTACGACGAGCTGTGGCGCTGGTCGGTCACCGACCTGGAGGCGTTCTGGCGGTCGGTCTGGGACCACTTCGAGGTGGTCGCGCACACCCCGCCGACCGCCACGCTGACCGACCGCGGGATGCCCGGCGCCCGGTGGTTCCCCGGCGCCACCCTCAACTACGCCGAGAACGTGCTGCGGATGCCCGGTCGGGCCGACGACGACCCGGTGGTGGTCGCGCACGGCCAGACCCGGGCGCCGGTCGCGCTGACCGCGGCCGGGCTGCGCGAGCAGGTCCGCCGGGTCGCGGCGGGGCTGCGCCGGCTCGGCGTCACCGCCGGCGACCGGGTGGCCGCGTACGCGCCGAACATCCCCGAGACGTACGTGCTGCTGCTGGCCACGAGCAGTCTCGGCGCGATCTTCTCCTCCTGCGCGCCGGAGTTCGGCACCCGCAGCGTCACCGACCGCTGGCAGCAGATCGAGCCCAAGGTCCTGGTCGCGGTGGACGGCTACCGCTACGGCGACAAGCCGGTGGACCGTCGGGGTGAGGTGGCGGCGATCCGGGCCGCCCTGCCGTCGCTGGCGCACACCGTCGCCATCGCCTACCTCGACCCGGCCGGCCCGCCGCCCGAGGGCGCGCTGGCCTGGTCCGACCTCGCCGCCGAGACCGACGAGCCGCTGACCTTCACCCCGGTCGCCTTCGACCACCCGCTCTACGTGCTCTACTCCTCCGGCACCACGGGCCTGCCCAAGCCGATCGTGCACGGTCACGGCGGCATCCTGCTGGAGCACCTGAAGATGCTCGCCCTGCACCACGACCTGGGCCCGGCGGACCGGTTCTTCTGGTTCACCACCACCGGCTGGATGATGTGGAACTTCCTGGTCTCCGGGCCGGCGGCGGGGGCGACGATCGTGCTCTTCGACGGCAACCCGGGCCACCCCGACCTGGGCGCGCTGTGGCGGCTCGCCGAGGAGACCGGCACCACCTACTTCGGCACGTCCGCGCCGTTCCTGCTGGCCTGCCGCAAGGCCGGGCTGGTGCCGAAGGAGGTCGCCGACCTCTCCGCGCTGCGCGGGGTCGGCTCGACCGGCGCGCCGCTGCCCGCCGAGGGCTTCACCTGGGTGTACGAGTCGGTCGGCGACGACCTCCAGCTCCAGTCGCTCTCCGGCGGGACGGACGTCTGCACCGGCTTCGTGGGCGGGGTGCCGCTGCTGGCGGTGCACGCCGGGGAGATCACCTGCCGGGCCCTCGGCGCCAAGGTGGAGGCGCGGTCGGCCGACGGCACCCCGGTGATCGGCGAGCTGGGCGAGCTGGTGATCACCGAGCCGATGCCGAGCATGCCGGTGGGCTTCTGGAACGACCCGGACGGCACCCGCTACCGGGAGGCGTACTTCGACGTCTATCCGGGCGTCTGGCGGCACGGTGACTGGATCACGATCAACGACCGGGGCGGCTGCGTGATCACCGGCCGGTCCGACGCGACCCTCAACCGGGGCGGCGTGCGGCTCGGCACCGCCGAGTTCTACTCGGTCGTCGAGGGGCTGGACGAGGTCGTCGACTCGGTGGTGGTGCACCTGGAGGACGACGAGGGCGGCGCCGGCGAGCTGCTGCTCTTCGTGGTGCTCGCCGAGGGGCTGGAGCTGGACGACGCGCTGCGGAAGAAGATCTGTCGCGAGCTGCGTACGGCCCTGTCGCCGCGGCACGTTCCGGACGAGATCCACCAGGTCCGCGCGGTCCCGCGCACCCTCTCGGCGAAGAAGCTGGAGGTGCCGGTGAAGAAGATCCTCACCGGCACGCCGGTGGACTCGGCGGCGGCCAAGGGCGCCCTGGCCAACCCGGAGTCCCTGTCGGCCTTCGCCGCCCTCGCCCAGCGCCGCGCCGCCGCCCCCGAGACCACCTCCGCCTGACCCACCCGCCCTCCCCATGCGGCGGTCTTGCACTTTCTGCCCGGATCTATGGGGCGAATCGCCCGTATCGGGGGCAGCAAGTGCAAGATCGGCAGGGCGAGGGTGGGGGTGAGGGGCGGGAAGGTGGGTGGGTTGGTCAGGTGAGGGTTCGGGTGACCTTTTCCGTCGCGGCGCGGGGCTCCACGCGGGACGGGTCGAGGTTGGCGCAGAGGACCGCGCTGGCGCCGGCCGCCAGCGGAGCGAGCAACCAGTCGACCGGGTCGGGGTACGCGGCCGTGTCGACCAGCACCCGGTCGCCGGCCGCGATGCCGAGCGCGCCCGCACGGGCGGCAGCGCGGGCCAGCAGTCCCGTGTCGTCCGGGCCGGCGGCGTACGGGGTGAAGTGGTCCCCGTGCGCGCGCACCACCGAGACGTAGTCGGCGAAGCCGGGCGGGACCTGCCGCATCGGCAGGGCGAACGGGTCGAGGGCGAGGACGTACCGCTCGCCGGCCGACCATGCCTCCGCCTCGGCGAGCCGGGCGGAGGCGGCGAAGAGCACGTCCACGTCGCCCGGCGTGTCGGCCACCCGCAGCCCGGCCGACCAGCAGCCGAGCAGCACCGCCGCGGTCTGCCAGTGGGGCGGGAGCAGCACCCCGGCGGTGTCGCCGGGACCGACGGCCACCTCGTCGACGAGCAGGTTGGCCGTCTTGGCCACCCAGTTCGCCAGTGTCGCGCCGGACAGCTCGGTCCGCTCGCCGGTCGCGTCGTCGTACCAGGTCAGCAGCGGTCGGGTCGGGTCGGTCGCGATCGCGTCGGCGAAGACCCGGGCAATGTTGTCGGCCATCGACGCGAACGATACGCCCCCACCGGCCGTACTCGATGACAACGACAAGTCGGCGTACCGTCGGGTCGCAGTCAGCGTCCGACCCGGGCCCCGGCGTAGGCTTTGCCCGGAGTGTTGTTTCCCACAGACCCGCCAGTTCAAGGAGTCGCCCCGTGACCGCCGGTCGCCCGCCCCGCGTGCTCATCGACGCCACGAGTGTCCCCGCCGACCGCGGCGGTGTCGGTCGATACGTCGACGGCCTGCTCGGCGCCCTCGGCAAGGTGTGCGGGTCGGGGGTGGAGCTGGCCGTGGTCAGCCTCCGCACCGACCTGGAGCGCTACACCCGGATGCTGCCCGGCGCGGAGATCATCCCCGCCCCGGCCGCCGTCGCGCACCGCCCCGCCCGACTCGCCTGGGAGCAGACCGGCCTGCCGCTGCTCGCCCAGCAGGTGGGCGCGCAGGTGCTGCACTCGCCCTTCTACACCTGCCCGCTGCGCGCCGGCTGCCCGGTCACGGTGACCGTGCACGACGCGACGTTCTTCACCGAGCCGGAGCACTACGACAAGTCCCGCCGCACGTTCTTCCGCAGCGCGATCAAGACCTCCCTGCGCCGCGCCGACCGGGTGATCGTGCCGAGCAAGGCGACCCGCGACGAGTTGATCCGGCTCCTCGACGCCGACCCGACGCGGATCGACGTCGCCTACCACGGGGTCGATCACGCCGCCTTCCACGCGCCCAGCGAGGAGGAGAAGGCCCGGGTCCGGGCCCGGCTGGGGCTCGGTGGCACCAGCTACGTCGCCTTCCTCGGTGCCAAGGAGCCCCGCAAGAACGTGCCCAACCTGATCCGCGGCTGGGCGCGGGCGGTGGGCGACCGGGAGAACCCGCCGGCACTGGTGGTCGCCGGCGGGCAGGGGCACGACGACGACATCGACCGCGCGGTGGCGGAGGTGCCGTCGCACCTGCGGCTGCTCCGCCCGGGCTACCTCCGCTACGCGGACCTGCCCGGCTTCCTCGGCGGGGCGCTGGTGGCCGCCTATCCGTCCTATGGCGAGGGTTTCGGCCTGCCGATCCTGGAGGCCATGGCGTGCGCCGCGCCGGTGCTCACCACGCCCCGGCTGTCGCTGCCGGAGGTGGGCGGCGACGCGGTCGCGTACACCAGCGAGGCCCCCGACCAGATCGCCGCCGACCTGGCGGCGTTGCTCGACGACGAGCAGCGGCGGTTGTCCCTGGCCAAGGCCGGTTTCGACCGGGCCAAGGAGTTCACCTGGGAGTCCAGCGCCGAGGTGCACATCGCGGCCTGGACCCGGGCCCGCGCCTGACGCCCGGACGGCGGGGCGGCAACCCGGCGTCCGGGCGGGCGGGGTTCGGGCATGATGTGCTGATGCTCTACGCCGTCATCCCGGCGGGCGGCAGCGGCACGAGGTTGTGGCCGCTGTCCCGTGCCGGCCACCCCAAGTTCCTCCACCCGCTGACCGGCTCCGCCGCCTCGCTGCTGCAGGCCACGGTCGAGCGGCTGGGCCCGCTGACCACGGCCGAACGCACCCTGGTGGTCACCGGCACCGCGCACGTCGCGGCGGTGGCGCGCCAGCTGGCCGGGCTGCCCGAGGAGAACATCCTGGTGGAGCCCTCGCCCCGGGACTCCTGCGCGGCGATCGCCCTGGCCGCCGCCGTCATCGCCCGGCGCGACTCGGAGGCGGTGATGGGCTCCTTCGCGGCCGACCACCTGATCGGCGACCCGGAGCGGTGGCGCGAGGTCGTCCGGGAGGCGGTACGCGGCGCCGAGCAGGGCCTGCTCATGACGGTCGGCATCACCCCCACCCGGGCGGAGACCGGCTACGGCTACCTCCAGACCGGCGACCCGGTCGACGGCGGCCCGCTGCGCCCGGTCGCCGAGTTCAAGGAGAAGCCGAGCGCGGAGGTGGCCGAGGCGTACCTGCGCTCCGGGCGGCACCTCTGGAACGCCAGCATGTTCGTCTGGCGGGTGGACGTCTTCCTCGCCGAACTGGCCCGCCAGCAGCCCGCCCTGCACGCCGGGATCGTCGCGATCGCCGAGGCGTGGGGCACCGAGGAGCAGGACGACGTGCTCGGCACGGTCTGGCCGACGCTGCCGAAGATCTCCGTCGACTACGCGGTGATGGAGGGCGCGGCGACCGCCGGGCGGGTGGCCACCGTGCCCGGCGACTTCGGCTGGAACGACGTCGGCGACTTCCACACCCTGGGCGAGGTGCTGCCGGCCGACTCCGACGGCAACGTGGTGCTCGGCGGCGACGCCAAGCCCGGCGTGCTGCTGCGGGACAGCTCGGGGCTGGTGGTGGTGCCGCACTCCGGGCGGCTGGTGGCCACCGTCGGCGTGCACGACCTGATCATCGTCGACACCCCGGACGCGCTGCTGGTCTGCCCGCGCGACCGGGCGCAGGACGTCAAGAAGATCGTCGACGAGCTCAAGGAACGGGGCGAAGAGGGGCTCGTCTGAGCGTCGCCAGGGCCGGGGCGACCAGGTGGGCCGTCCCGCCGGCCAGCGGCTGCGGCAGCCGGTCCGGCGGGAACCAGTCCAGCGCCTCGGACTCGTCGCTGACCCGGGCCGCCGCGCCGGGCGGGGCGAGGACGGCGAACCGGACGTCGTAGTGCAGGGAGCCGCCCTGGCAGCTCACCGGGTGGATGTCCACGTCGATCGGGACGGGGTCGATCCGCAGGCCCGCGATGCCGGACTCCTCGGCGGCCTCGCGCAGGGCGGCGCCGGCGAGCGTCCGGTCGGCCGGCTCGCAGTGCCCGCCGAGCTGCACCCACTTGCGGAACTTGCCGTGCAGGCAGAGCAGCACCCGCGACCCGGTGGCGTCGAGCACCAGCGCGCTCGCCGTGACGTGCCCGGGCCGGTGCGCCCGGCTCATCGCCACCGGCCCGGCGGCCAGCAGCCGCACCGTGCGGTCCCGGGCCTCGGCGGCGGCCGGGCCGGTCGGCTCCCACCGCTGAAGCGTGGCGACGGCGTCGGCGTGCAGCGCCGCGTACACCTCGGCGTCGGTCCGCGGAGACGTCCGGGGGTCGGCGGCGGTGGGGGAGTCGGGCATGCCGACACTGTACGAGCCGGCGGTTCGTACCCTGGCCGGGTGACCCTGCGACTGCTGGAATTCGTCGTGGCCGGCAACGAGGCCAGCGACCTGCTGCCGGTGCGCTCCACGGCGCTGCTGCGGGCGTACGGCGCCCGGCGCGGCTTCTGGACGGTGCTGGACGAGGGGCCGGTGGAGCGCTGCCTGGCCCTGCTGCTGGAGCGCGACGGCGGCTGGGTCGCCCACCACGTGACCGCCGACGCCGGCGCCGAGAACGGCCGCACGGAGGACGGCGAGGCGCTCGCCCACCACGACGGCTGGGTGTACGTCTTCGGCTCGCACTTCGGCTCGAAGGGCGGCCCGCTGCGCCCGCGACGCGCCTTCGTGGCCCGGTTCCGGGAGGACGACGCGGCGGGCGGCACGCTGCCGGTGCAGGTGGTGCGCAACCGGTTCCGGCTGCACCGGGCGGTCAACGACGCGCTGCTCAAGGCGGCGTTCACCCCGCTGCCGCCCGGCGAGCGGGTGCGGGCCCGGTTCATCGGGGAGACCGTCGCGCGCGGCACCGCCCGGTCGAAGGGCTGGGTCAGCCGGCTCGCCCCCGACGACCTGCCGCTGAACGTCGAGGCCGCCGCCTTCACGCCGGCCGGCACCGTCCTGCTCGGGCTGCGCTTTCCGGTCACCGTCGACGGCGAGCCGATCCTGGTCGAGCTGACGGGCGTGCCGGGCATGTTCGACCCGACGCCGAGCTGGCCGGAGGCGGCGGGCGCGTACGTCCTGACCGGGGTGACCCCGCCCGGCGCGCTCGCCGGCTTCCGGGCGATCACCCCGACCGGCGACGGCGGCTACGCGGCGGTCGTCGGGTCGATCGACGCGCTCGGCAAGGGCTCGGTGCTGCTCGACGACCATCCGACCGGCGGCGACGTCACCTCGCGGCACGTCCGCTTCCCCGCGCCCGGCGACGGGCATCTGGTCCCCGGCGAGATGGTGGCTGACCTGGCGCCGTTCCACCACGTCGAGGGGCTGGCCGAGCTGGACGGGCACAGCTTCTACGTCACCGACGAGGACCACCGCGTGGCGCTCTGGGTCGACTGAGCGCGGGACGCCGACGGGCGGGTGTTGGCGGCCGCGTGGACGAGCGGGCGGCAGCAGCGGGCCGGGCGGCGGCAGTCGGGCCGACCGGAGGGGCGGGCCGACGACCGGACGGCACCTCTGCGGAGCGGGCCCGCAGACCCTCGTGGTGCCGCCCGGTCGCCGGTCTTCCCCATCCCCCTGGGGCCCCCGGCTCGCGGACGCGTCGCCGACGTGCCCGCCCCCGTGCGGGCTCTGGAAGCATGCCGAACCCCTGCCGGGGACGTCGAGGTTTTTCAGCTCAGGCTTAAAGACGGAGATAAGTGCCGTCCGGGTAGGCTGCAACGGTCAACCGGCACCCCCCTGCCGGGCGACACGGGAGCGCTCCATGCTGAAGATCTATTTCTCCGCCGAGGACATCCTCCGGACCCGGGTGGCTCCGGCGGCGGACCCGGTGTGGGAACTGGTCCTCAGCCTGCACCTGCTGCCGGACCGTCGGGACCCGCTGCTGGCGGGCTGGCGGCGCAGCGTGACGCGGGGGCTGCGCCAGGGCAGGGGCTCCGCCGGGCTGCGGCTGCTCCTGGCGCTCAACCCGCCCCGCGGCTACTTCCCCGACTTCCTCACCCCCTACGAGAGCGTGTCCGGGTTCGAGGCCGGCATGGAGGCCGTCCGGGGCACCCCCGTGTCGCTGCTGCAACGCGACCTGACCCTGCTCGCCACCGGCAACACCCTGCCCACCGCGGCCGGCGCGCTGGCGCGGGGCGAGCCGGGCACGCTGCACGACCTGACCGACGCGATGGAGCAGTACCGCGACCTGGCGATCGGCCCGTACTGGGCGCGGATCCAGGCCGCCGTGGAGGCCGACCGCGCCCGGCGGGCGCGGGCGCTGCTCGACGGCGGGGTGGAGGGGCTGCTGGCCAGCCTGCGGCCCGCCATGCACTGGGAGTCCGGGGTGCTCCAGGTGCGCGGCTACCCGCTCAGCCGCGAGCTGCACCTGGACGGGCGCGGCCTGCTGCTGGTGCCGTCGTTCTTCTGCGCGGCCACGCCGGTCGCCCTGCTCGACCCGGCGCTGCCGCCGGTCCTCGTCTACCCGGTGGACCGGCTGGGCGGCCTGCTGCCGGCGTCCGGCGAGGGCGCCGGGCCGGGCACGCCGGACACCGGGCGGGAGGCGCTGGCCGCGCTGCTCGGCCGCACCCGGGCCGCCGTGCTGGCGGTCAGCGACGACGGCTGCACCACCGGGGAGGTGGCCCGCCGGCTGAACATCTCGCCGGCCGCCGCCAGCCAGCACACCACCGTGCTGCGCAACGCCGGCCTCCTGGTCAGCCACCGCGACCGCAACACCGTGCTGCACACCCTCACCCCGCTGGGGCGGGCCATGCTCAACTCCTGAGCACCGGTCCCCGCCAGCGTGCCGGGAAGCCGGCGGACCGGCGGGCCGGCACGTTGGCGGGGGCCGGCGGGGCGGCGGGAGCGGATCCGCCGTCCGCAGCCGGGCCGGCGGGAGCGGATCCGCGCCGTCAGAGGGCCAGGCAGGCGGCCGCCGGGCTGCCGGCCGGCGGCGGCAGCGGGAGCGAGGCGACGCCCTCCGCCGCCAGCGCGCTGCGCAGCCGGTGCAGGTCGGCGCCGAAGCGGACCAGATCGGCCGGGTCGGCCGGAGAACCGAGCACCAGCGCCGTCGCGTCCGCCGGCCAGCCGGGCACGGCGGCGACCAGCCCGGCGCGTACGGCCTCGTCGGTGACCAGGGCGAACTCCGTGCCGGGCGCGACCACGTCGGCGACCGCGGCGATCGCCCGCCGCACCGCGTCCGGGTCGGGCGGGGTGGGGTTGGCGGCGTCCGGCAGGGTGGCGGCGGCGGCCAGCCCGGCGGCCTTCGCCTCGGCGGTGCCCAGCGAGAACAGGTCCATCGCGGCGTCCCGGACCAGCGTCGCCGCGCCGGCGCCGTCGTCGGGCCGGGGCGCGCTGAGGTAGCCGCGCACCACCGCGACGGGCATCTGGTCGCACTTGCCCTTGATCAGCTCGCCCGCGCCGGCCAGCTCGTCCACGACCGCCATCTGGGTGAGCTGGAGCTCGTTGCCGTACGGGTCGACCTCGCCCCGGTGGTCGCGGATCGCGTCCATGCCGGCGACGCCGAGCGCCACGTCGGTGAGCCCGTTGCGCCAGGGCCGGCCCATCGTGTCACTGATGATCACCGCGACGTCGACGTGGTAGCGGTCGCGCAGGGCGGCGCGCAGCGCCCGGGCCGAGGCGTCCGGATCCTCGGGGAGCAGCACCAGCCGGGTCTTGTCGACGTTCGAGGCGTCGATCCCGGCCGAGGCCATCACGAAACCGTGGTGCGTCTGCACGATGCGGGTCGCGCCCCGGGTCGCCACCACCCGCGCCGTCTCGGCGGCCAGCACCTCGTCGCGGGCGGCAAGCCGCTCCGGCCCGTCCGCCGGGACGTCCACCAGCCGCCCCTCCGCCTTCGAGACGATCTTGCTGGTCACCACCAGCACGTCGCCGTCGCGCAGCCAGGGCGCGGCCGTGGCGATCAGGGCGGCGAGGTCGTCGCCCTCGGACACGTGGCCGATGCCCGGCACCGGCAGGATCTCCAGCCTCACGTCAGCTCCAGCGCGGCGCGGACCATCGCCGCCGTCGCCGCCTCGTCGGTCATCAGCAGGGGCGCCGCGCGCACCGTCACCTCCGGCACCAGGGCGCCGGCATCCTCCTCGGCGACCAGCCAGCCGTCGAGCAGCCCGCCGGCCGCCCGGCCGCCGTAGAGGCGGCCCACGCCGGCCGCGCTGCACTCGACCCCGAGCACCTCCAGGCAGCGGTCCGCCATGCCGCGTACCGGAGCGCCGCCGATGATCGGCGACACGCCGACCACCGGGGCGGCGCCGTCGGCGACCGCCTCGCGCAGCCCCGGCACCGCCAGGATCGGGGCGATGCTCACCACCGGGTTGCTCGGCGCGATCAGCACCACGTCGGCTCCGGCGATCGCCTCGACCACGCCGGGGGCCGGCTTCGCGGTCTCCGCGCCGACGAAGACGAACCGGTGGGTGGGGATGTTCCCGCGGTGGCGCACCCACCACTCCTGGAAGTGGATCGCCCGCTGACCGCCGTCCGGCGCGGCCGCGCCGTCCGCGACCCCGGATCCCGCGGGCTCACCGCCCCCGCTCACCACGACGTGCGTCTCCAGCCGGTCGTCGGTCGCCGGCAGCAGGCGTACGCCCGGCTGCCAGCGGGTGGCGAGCGCCTCGGTGACGGCGTGCAGCGGGTAACCGGCGTTGACCATGGTGGTGCGCACCAGGTGGGTGGCGATGTCCTTGTCGCCGAGCCCGAACCAGGTCGGCTCCGCGCCGTAGGCGGCCAGTTCCTGCTTGACCGTCCAGCTCTCGCCGACGCGACCCCAGCCCCGCTCCGGGTCGGCGCCGCCACCCAGCGTGTACATGACGCTGTCCAGGTCGGGGCAGACCTTGAGCCCGTGCAGGAGCAGGTCGTCACCGACGTTGACCACGGCGGTCACCTCGGCGCCGACCTCGCGGGCGTACGCCCGGACGCCGAGCAGGAAGCGGGCGCCCCCGATGCCGCCCGTCAGAACCACGATGCGCATGTCGACATCCTCGCGCACGGGCCGCCTCCGATCCGCCCGCGGCCGGGGAGACTAGGCTCACGTCGGCAACTGTCCGCTTTCGCCCCGAGGGGGAATTCCGTGACCAGCCCCGCCGAGCCCGCGCCCACCGACGGGACGCAGGCCAGCCAACTGACCAAGCCGCTGCGGGAACTCGCCGCGTTCGTGCTCCTCGGCGCGAACGCCGTGTTCCTCTTCGTCGGCCTGATCCGGTTGCTGACGCCGGCTCAGTACACGACCTTCGCCGGCCGGGCGGGCAGCGCCTTCTTCGCCTTCGTCGGCCTGGAGGCCGTCGTCCTGCCGGTGCTGGCCGTGCTGCTCGCCACGCACGTGCGGCCCCCCGCGGCCAGGGCGAAACTGATCACCCAGGTGGCGCTCGCCGAGTACGCGCTCAGCGCCCTGTTCGGCGTGCTGACCCTCCTCATCTGGACCGTCGACCGGCTGGCCGAGGGCGAGATCCTCGACTCCTTCCTGGGCCTGCTGACCCGGGTGGCCTGGCTGGCGCTCCTCGCGCTCGCCGGGTTCGTCGTCTTCAAGATCTGGCGCACCCTGTACCACGTCCCCAAGCCGAAGCCCCAGCCCGGCGTGTACGGCCAGCCGCAGCCCGGCTGGCCGCAGCAGGGCGGCTACCCGGGTCAGCCGGGCCAGCCGGGTCAGCCGGTTCCCGGTCAGCCGGGCGCCTGGCCCGCCTCCGGCCCGTACGGCGCCCCGTACGGCCAGCAGCCCGCGCCGTTCGGCGGCCCGCAGCAGACCCCGCCGTTCAACCCGGCGCCGCCGTCGGGCCCGCCGGCCAACGCCGCGCCGCAGTCCGCACCCCCGTTCGGGTCGCCCAGCGCCGCGCCGTTCGGGCCGCCGCCCTCGGCCGACCCGACCCAGGCGATCCCGCGCCAGTCCGTCGAGCCGACCCAGGCCATCCCGCGCCCCACCGACGGCGAGTCCGACCGCACCCAGCACATCAACCCGGGCGACAACCCCGACGCGCCCCGCTGACCGCGCGGCACCACCCGCACCCGAGCGCCCCGCACGGTCCCGTGCGGGGCGCTCGCCCGTCCGGCCCGCCCCGGCGTGGTGCGCTTGTTCACGGTGTGGGCCGGGCGGGCGGGGCGGGACCGGTGAGCGCTTAGGCTGGGCGGATGGTTGATCGCACCGAGCCCGGTCCGAGTGACGCGAGCGTGCGGCGGGCGCTGCGCCGGGCCGCGACCGGGCGGGCGCTCGACGCCGACGAGGCCACCGCGCTGCTGAGCACCCGGGGCGGGGCGCTGGACGACCTGCTCGCCGTCGCCGGCGCCGTCCGTGACGCCGGGCTGCGCGAGGCCGGGCGGCCGGGCGTGGTCACGTACTCGAAGAAGGTTTTCATCCCCCTGACCCGGCTGTGCCGGGACCGCTGCCACTACTGCACCTTCGCCACGGTGCCGCACCGGCTGCCGGCGGCCTTCCTCGACCGCGACGAGGTCCTCGCGATCGCGCGGGCGGGGGCGGCCCAGGGCTGCAAGGAGGCCCTGTTCACGCTCGGCGACCGGCCGGAGGAGCGTTGGCCGGCGGCCCGGCGGTGGCTGGACGAGCGCGGCTACGACTCCACCCTGGACTATCTGCGCGCCTGCGCGGTGGCGGTGCTGGAGGAGACCGGGCTGCTGCCCCACCTGAACCCGGGCGTGCTGTCCTGGTCGGAGCTGCAACGGCTCAAGCCCGTCGCGCCCAGCATGGGGATGATGCTGGAGACCACGGCGACGCGGCTGTGGTCGGAGCCGGGCGGCCCGCACTTCGGCTCACCGGACAAGGAGCCGGCGGTCCGGCTGCGGGTGCTCGACGACGCGGGCCGGGTCGGGGTGCCGTTCACCACCGGCATCCTGATCGGCATCGGCGAGACCCTCGCCGAGCGGGTCGACGCGATCTTCGCGATCCGCCGCGCCCACCGCGAGTACGGCCACCTCCAGGAGGTGATCGTGCAGAACTTCCGCGCGAAGCCGGACACGGCGATGCGTGGGATGCCCGACGCCGAGCTGCACGACCTGGCCGCCACGGTGGCGGTGGCCCGGGTGCTGCTGGGCCCGAAGGCCCGCATCCAGGCTCCGCCGAACCTCATCGAGGGCGAGTACGACCTCCTGCTGCGCGCCGGCATCGACGACTGGGGCGGGGTCTCCCCGCTGACCCCGGACCACGTCAACCCCGAGCGCCCCTGGCCGCAGATCGACGAGCTGGCCCGGCACACGGAGAAGTCCGGGTTCACCCTGCGCGAGCGGCTGACGATCTACCCCGAGTACGTGCGGGCCGGCGACCCGTGGCTCGATCCGCGCCTGCTGCCGCACGTCAGCGCGCTGGCCGACCCCGCGACGGGGCTGGCCGTCGAGGACGCCCGGCCGGTGGGTCGTCCCTGGCAGGAGCCCGACGAGACGTACGGCGGCCGGACCGACCTGCACGCCACCATCGACACCACCGGGCGCACCGGCGACCGGCGCGGCGACTTCGACCACGTCTACGGCGACTGGTCCGAGGTGGCGACCAGGGTCAGCGCCGGCGGCGGGGCGGGGACCGACCGCGACCTGCGGGCCGGGCTGCGGCTGGCGGCCGACGACCCCGCGGCGCTGCTCGACCCGCGGCACGCCGACGCGGCGCTGGCGCTGTTCGCCGCCGACGGGCCGGCGCTGGAGGAGCTGTGCCGGCTCGCCGACGACGTGCGTCGGGCGGCGGTCGGCGACGACGTCACCTACGTCGTCAACCGCAACATCAACTTCAGCAACGTCTGCTACGTCGGCTGCCGGTTCTGCGCCTTCGCGCAGCGGGAGCGGGACGCCGACGCGTACCGGCTCTCCGTGGAGCAGGTCGCCGACCGGGCCGAGGAGGCGTGGGCGGCCGGCGCCAGCGAGGTCTGCCTCCAGGGCGGCATCGACCCGAAGCTGCCGGTGACCGTCTACGCCGACCTGGTGCGGGCGATCAAGGCGCGGGTGCCGGGGATGCACGTGCACGCGTTCTCGCCGATGGAGATCGTCACCGCCGCCGCCAAGGCCGGGGTGCCGGTGCGGGAGTGGCTGACCGGGCTCCGCGAGGCCGGGCTGGACACCATCCCGGGCACCGCCGCGGAGATCCTCGACGACGACGTGCGCTGGGTGCTCACGAAGGGCAAGCTGCCGGCCGCCGCCTGGGTCGACGTGGTCAGCACGGCCCACGAGCTGGGCATCCGGTCCAGCTCCACGATGATGTACGGCCACGTGGACCACCCCGCGCAGTGGCTCGCGCACTTCCGGGTGCTGGCCGGCGTGCAGGACCGCACCGGCGGGTTCACCGAGTTCGTGGCGCTGCCGTTCGTGCACACCAACGCCCCGATCTACCTGGCCGGCATCGCCCGCCCGGGGCCGACGTGGCGGGAGAACCGGGTGGTGCACGCGATGGCCCGGCTGCTGCTGCACGGCCGGATCGACAACATCCAGTGCTCCTGGGTGAAGCTCGGCGACGAGGGGACGGCGGCGATGCTCCGGGGCGGCTGCAACGACCTCGGCGGCACCCTGATGGAGGAGACGATCTCCCGGATGGCCGGCTCCGGCAACGGCTCGGCGCGTACCGAGGAGCAGTTGGTCGCCATCGCGGCGGCCGCCGGGCGGCCGGCCCGCAGGCGCACGACCGCGTACGGTCACCCCCGGCCGTAGGGTCGAACCTTTCCCCGCCGCCGGCCGTACCAGTGGACGCCGGCGGCGGTCGCGGGGCGCCGTCCGGATCGAGGTGCGCGACCGCGCCCTGGCCGACCGGCTGCGGCGCGCCGCCGAGCGCTGACCCACCCGCCGCCACGCCCCGGCGCCGGCTTCCGGCGCCCGGCCGAGCCTCGATTCCCATTTCGCGCAGTGAGGTTGGTCCGTCATGTCTTCCCACCGCGAGGCGCCGGATGACGGGCGGGCCGACGTCACCTACCGGTTCGAATTCACCACCGAGATCACGAATCCGAACAGTTTTCTCTACAGCACCGGCCCGATCGACTCGCTGGACGGCGGGAACTGGAACCGGCGGCAGTTCTACAGCCTGACCCGGATCGAAGACGGCCGGGAACACCGGCTCGCGCACAAGTTGCAGTGCCCGCCCTGCAACGTCGGCCCGCTCTCCACCCCGACGTACGCGGACCTCGTGCGCCAGGCCACGTACACGCTCTCGACGGGGGAGCGGGTCTTCGCCGGGCAGCGGGCCGACGGCTTCTTCGTCGACCTCGGCGCGACCTTCGACCTCGGCACCCTGCGGCCGTTCCAGCAGTTGCACGTGGCCGGCAAGCGGGTCTTCAGGGTCGAGGGGGAGCCGGTCAACGCCACGGACCGGATGAACGTGCACAGCATCGCGGTCCAGGTGCCGCTGGCCAGGGTGCGCCGCCGGGCGAACCGGTACGGCGTAGCCGACCGGGCCTCGGTCGTCGGCGTGTGGACGTCGGCCTCCCGCCGGCAGGTGCGGGTACGCGGCGAGCGCGGGGCCGCGGACACCGTCGCCGGGCCGTTCGCGCAGGTCTCCCGGCTGGGCAACCCGCTGTTCGCCGTTCCTCCCCAACCTTCCCCTGTCTGGGTACGCCGTACGACGGCTTCGGCAACCCGCCGGCGTCGTCCTCACTGATCGGGAGCGGACATGCGTGGGCACCCGCACACTCACGGGCCGTCGGAGACGGGCAGCGTGGTCCTCGATCTGGGCGGCGACACGGACGCCCTGATCATCTACACCGGACGGGACCAGCACGGCCGGGAGATCGAGGTCAGCCGGGACGGCGAGCCCCGTACGCACTCGGCGGTCCGGGAGCGTCGGGTCCGGGACGGCACCTTCCACAGTGCCGTCTACCCCGATCTGCCGGCCGGTGTCTATACCGTCTGGTGGGACGATCAGAGGCCGGCCGGCAGGGTGGCGGTGACCGGCGGGGTGATCGTCGAATTCGCCTGGCCGACCAGCGCTGCTCCGGGTCGCGGCTGAGCCGGCCGGCGACGTCGACCGCAGCGCCCTGTCCAACATGTGGACGGGGCACTGCCGGTCGTTCCGCGCTCGACGGGCGGTCGGCGCGAACTCGGGTTAACCTGTGCCCCGCCAAGATCAACGATCGTGGTGGGTGGTCTCTCGGGGGTCTCCACCGGCCTGTCCGGTCGGGCCGGCGGGGAAGCGCCACGGGAGAAAACTCGGGCAACTCGCCGGAGAGGGCGTTACTCGGCCGGGGTCTGAATCGATAGGGCAGGTTGCGAGGCCGGGCGGCCGGGTGGCCGTCCGGAGTGTTGTCGGGAGGGCGACTCCATTATCAAGTTCGGCTTGACGGCGCACGCATTACACGCGTGTAATTTGAATGGGGTTGTTCGCGCGGAACGCAACAAATCGGGACCGGACGGACACGCGCGCCTTTCGCGTGGGGGGTTGCAGCGGCGATGACGCCGGTGCGCGACAAGGAGGCATTTGATGGACGGCCAGCTTGAGGTGGCCGACCTGCTCGGAAACGCGCCGGAGTGGCAGGAGCGGGCGCTCTGCTCGCAGACCGACCCGGAGGCGTTCTTCCCCGAGAAGGGCGGCTCGACCCGCGAGGCGAAGCGAATCTGCTCGCGTTGCGAGGTCAAGACCGAATGCCTCGAATACGCTCTCGGGCACGACGAGCGGTTCGGGATCTGGGGTGGGCTCTCGGAACGGGAGCGGCGCAAGCTCAAGCGGCGGGCCGCCTGAGCGGTGCCGGGCCGGGGCGGTGGGGGCCGCCCGGCTCAGGCGCAGTGGGACCGGTCGCCGTTCGCGGCGGCATCCGGCGCGTGGCTCAGGCCAACTCGTCCGGATCGACCCCGAGCAGGTTGGCCACCTGCTCGATGATCACGTCGTGCACGAGATCCGCGAGATCCTCGCGGTCCATGGCGCGGAACTCCAGCGGCCGGCGGTAGAGCACGATCCGCGGGGGCACCTCCTGCCGGCCAGGCCGACCGGGCAGCAGCCGGGCGAGCGGCACCTCGCCGTCCTCCAGCACGTCGGAGTCGTAGACGTTGAGGTCCGGCGGGACGTCCTCCACCGCGAACTCGACCCCGGCCAACTCCTTGGCGAACCGCCGTTCCAGGGTCTCGACGGTGTCCAGCACCAGGTCGTCGAAGATCTCCGCCTTGGTCCGCGCGAGCGGCACCGTCGCCGGCACCAGCCGCCCGCGCAGACCGCGTCCGTGCCGGTCGCGGTGGGCGCGCCGGCTGGGGCCGGGGCGGCGGTGTTCCGGACTCGTCATGAGGGACAGGTTAGCTCCCGTACCGACCTGGCCTGCGGCAGCGCCGCGGGTGCGGCGCGGCGCGGGCCGGAACGGGCCGAATTGTGATCACCGCGACGGGCGTGTCGCAACGCGAAGCGGTGCGCCGGACCCGGTAATGGAGATACCCTGCCGCCGTGAGGTCACCACGGCGCTGCTCCCGTAACGGCTGCCCCCGGCAAGCGGTCGCCACGCTGACCTATGTCTACAACGAGTCGACAGCCGTGGTGGGGCCGCTTGCCGCCTTCGCCGAGCCACACACCTACGACCTCTGCGAGCCGCACGCCCGCAGCCTGACCGCGCCGCGCGGCTGGGACGTCGTCCGGCACGAGGGGGAGTTCGAGCCCCCGCCGCCCACCACCGACGACCTGGTCGCCCTCGCCGAGGCCGTCCGCGAGGCCGCCCGCCCGGTTACCCCCCGCCCGCCCGAGGGCGACGAGAACCTCAACCCGGCCCCCCAGACGGGCCGCCGCGGCCACCTCCGCGTCATTCCCCCCAGCCACTGACCGCCGAGCGGGTCCGGCCGGGCCGATCGCGCGCCGCGGGGCGCGCGGCCGACCCGGCCGGATGGGCGGAAGGGGTTACAGGCGCGTCCACGCCTCGGTGAGCACGGCCCGCAGGATCTGCTCGATCTCGTCGAACTGCTGCTGCTCGGCGATCAGCGGCGGGGCGAGCTGCACGACGGGGTCGCCCCGGTCGTCGGCGCGGCAGTAGAGCCCGGCGGAGAAGAGTGCGGTGGACAGGAAGCCGCGCAGCAGCCGCTCGGACTCGGCCTCGTCGAAGGTCGCCCGGGTGGCCTTGTCCTTGACCAGCTCGATGCCGTAGAAGTAGCCGTCGCCGCGCACGTCGCCGACGATCGGCAGGTCGTGCAGCTTCTCCAGGGTGGAGCGGAAGGCGGCCTCGTTGGCCCGGACGTGCCCGACGAGGTCCTCGCGGGCGAAGACCTCCAGGTTGGCCAGGGCCACCGCGCAGGAGACCGGGTGGCCGCCGAAGGTCACCCCGTGGGCGAACATGCCGGTCTCGGTGAGGAACGGCTCCATCAGCCGGTCGCTGGCGATCATCGCGCCGAGCGGGGCGTAGCCGGAGGTGATGCCCTTGGCGGTGGTGATGATGTCGGGCTGGTACCCGTACCGGACGGCGCCGAAGTATTCGCCGAGCCGACCCCAGGAGCAGATCACCTC
Source organism: Micromonospora sp. NPDC047670 (assembly GCF_043204915.1). NCBI lineage: Bacteria > Bacillati > Actinomycetota > Actinomycetes > Micromonosporales > Micromonosporaceae > Micromonospora > Micromonospora sp. NPDC047670. The sequence goes on along the minus strand of NZ_JBIDDA010000023.1, from coordinate 46,612 downwards.
GTCGGAGACGAGCAGCACGTCGTACGCGTCGCAGATCTGCCGGACCCGCTCGAAGTAGCCGGGCGGCGGCGGGAAGCAGCCGCCGGAGTTCTGCACCGGCTCCAGGAACACCGCCGCGACCGTGTCCGGTCCCTCCCGCTCGATGGCCCGGCCGATCTCCTCGGCGGCCCACCGCCCGAACGCCTCGGGGGAGTCGCCGTGCTCCGGGGCGCGGTAGAAGTTGGTGTTCGGCACCTTGATGCCGCCGGGCACCAGCGGCTCGAAGTCGCTCTTGATGCCGGGCAGCCCGGTGATCGACAGCGCCCCCATCGAGGTGCCGTGGTAGGCGATGTAGCGGCTGACGACCTTGTGCTTGTTCGGCTTGCCGGTGCGCTTGAAGTAGGCCCGGGCCAGTTTCCAGGCCGCCTCGACGGCCTCCGACCCGCCCGTGGTGAAGAAGACCCGGTTCAGGTCGCCGGGCGTGAGCGCGGCGATCCTCTCGGCCAGCTCGACGGCCTTGGGGTGCGCGTACGACCAGAGCGGGAAGTATGCCAGCTCGCCCGCCTGCTTGGCGGCGGCCTCGGCCAGCTCGGTGCGCCCGTGGCCGGCGTTGACGACGAAGAGCCCGGCGAGCCCGTCCAGGTAGCGGCGGCCCTGGGCGTCCCAGACGTACGCGCCCTCGCCGCGCACGATGGTCGGCACCTCGCCGGCGGAGTAGCTCGCCATCCGGGTGAAGTGCATCCAGAGGTGGTCGGTGGCGTTGGCCATGTCAGCCCCATCGGGTCTCGGGCCGGTCAGGGGTGACACCGGCCGCTCTGCCCACGGTTATCCCACAGTCCGGCCGACGAAAGCAAGTGGGATCGGTGGCATGTGGGCTCTCTGGCAACGGAATCAGCGAGCGGCTGACCAGCAAGCAACGGAATCCGTACCGACGGTTCGCAGTCGACCGGCGTCCGTCCGCGGTGTCCACGGGGCGCCCCGCGCGCCCTGTCGAGCTGAATCGTTTGCGACATCGCGCCGGGCCCGAGCATCGCGGGCGCCGACGGCGTTGAATCGTCTACGACATCAGCTCGACAGGCGTGGGCGAGGGTGTGCGGCCCGTCCTCCGCGATCGGCCGGGACGGTCAGCGAGCCGCCGTCGCCCTCCCCCGCGCGGCGACCGGTCGGCGACCGCGCGGTCATGGCGGGTCAGCTGGCCCACCTGCTGGCGGTCGCCGAGCAGGAGCACGTGCAGGTGCGGGTGATCCCGGCCGAGGTGCCCTGGCACACCGGGCTCGCCGGGCCGTTCGTCCTGATCCGCCTGCCCGACGGCGTCGAGGCGGCCTATGTGGACAGCCAACTGCGCGGTCGGGCGCGCCGGCTGAGTTCGACCGGCCTCTGGAGCCGGTCGGCGGGCTCCGGCCCGGTCAGGCGGTGCCCCAGGTGTACGTCTGCTTGCGCAGCTTGAGGTAGACGAACGCCTCGGTGGAGAGCACGCCCTCGACCGCCCGCAGCCGCTGGAGGATCTCCAGCAGGTGGTCGTCGTTGCGGCAGACCACCTCGGTCAGCAGGTCGAACGAGCCCGCCGTGATCACCACGTAGTCGACCTCGTCCAGCTCGGCGAGTCGGTCGGCCACAGCCTCCAGGTCCCCGTCGGTGCGCAGGCCGATCATGGCCTGGCGGGGGAAGCCGAGCTGGAGGGGGTCGGTCACGGCGACGATCTGCATCACCCCGGCGTCGAGCAGCCGCTGCACCCGCTGGCGCACCGCCGCCTCCGAGAGCCCGACCGCCTTGCCGATTGTCGCGTACGGTCGGCGGCCGTCCTCCTGGAGCTGCTCGATGATCTGCTTCGCCACGTCGTCGAGCAGTGCGTGGCTGGCACCCTCACGGACGGTGACCCTTCGTCCGCCGTTGCCGTTGTCGTGCTGCCGGTTCGTCATCGACCGCTCCCCATGTCCGTTCCCGGGCTGAGCCTAGTGCCCCCGGCAGTCTGGCGTATTTCGTCGTCCAGAGCTATTCCCGCAACGGAATCCCTTGTAAGGGAGGTCACCTCATGTCAGGATCAGTCGTCCACCGCACCTGACCCTCCCGCCGGCGCGCCACCCCCGTCCCGCCGCCGACGATGACCCCCTTAGGAGTCGTCACATGCGAACTCCCTTTCGGCCCCTCACCCGGCGTGGACTGCTGACCGGCACCCTCGGCTCGGCCGCGCTGCTCGCCGCGGGCGGCTCGCTGGCGGGCTGCGGCACCAAGGCCGCCACCCAGACCGAGGCGGGCTGCGTCAGCGAGGACCTGTCCGGCACCGAGAAGAAGCTCGTCTTCTCCAACTGGCCGCAGTACATGGACGTGGACGAGAAGGACGAGTCCAAGCGGCCGACCCTCGACGCGTTCATCGCCAAGAGCGGCATCCAGGTCACCTACACCGAGGACGTCAACGACAACAACGAGTTCTTCGGCAAGGTGCAGAACCAGCTCGCGGGCTGTCAGGGCACCGGCCGGGACATCATGGTCCTCACCGACTGGATGGCGGCGCGGATGATCCGCCTCGGCTGGATCCAGAAGCTCGACAAGTCGAAGCTGCCCAACGTCGAGGCCAACCTGCTGCCGTCGCTGCGCAACCGCTCCTTCGACCCGGAGAACCAGCTCGCCATCCCGTGGCAGTCCGGCCTGGCCGGGCTCGCCTACAACGGCAAGGTGACCAAGGAGATCCGCACCGTCGACGAGCTGCTCACCCGCCCCGACCTCAAGGGCAAGGTGACCGCGCTGTCCGAGATGCGCGACACCATGGGCCTGCTGCTCCAGTCCAACGGCCACGACCCGGCGAACTTCACCGCCCCGCAGTTCGACGACGCGCTCAACAAGCTCAAGAAGGCCGTCGACTCCGGCCAGATCCGCCGGTTCACCGGCAACGACTACGCGCCCGACCTCGCCAAGGGCGACATCGCCGCGTGCATCGGCTGGTCCGGCGACGTGATCCAGCTCGGCTTCGAGGACGACAAGGTCCGGTTCGTGGTGCCCGAGTCCGGCGTGATGCTCTGGTCGGACAACGTCCTGGTGCCGAACAAGGCCACCCACAAGGGCAACGCCGAACAGCTCATCAACCACTACTACGAGCCCGCGGTCGCCGCGAAGCTCGCCGCGTTCGTGAACTACATCTGCCCGGTCCAGGGCGCCAAGGCCGAGATGGAGAAGATCGACCCGGAGCTGGCCGCCAACCCGCTGATCTTCCCCGACGAGGCCATGCTGGCGAAGTCCAAGGTCTTCATGGCGCTGGACGAGAAGCAGGAACGCGAGTACGAGGGCAAGTTCCAGCAGGTCATCGGGGCGTGATCGGGATGGGCGGGACGACCTCGGGAAGCGCGACACCGGCCGGCGACCTGCGGCTGGCCAACCTCACCAAGCGGTTCGGCATCTTCACCGCGGTGGACGACCTCAGCCTGACCATCCCGCAGGGCTCGTTCTTCGCCCTGCTCGGCGCGTCCGGCTGCGGCAAGACCACCACGCTGCGGATGATCGCCGGCCTGGAGGAGCCGACCAGCGGGCAGGTGCTGCTCGGCGACCGGGACATCGCCCGGCTGCGGCCGTACAGGCGGCCGGTGAACACGGTGTTCCAGAGCTACGCGCTCTTCCCGCACCTCGACGTCTTCGAGAACGTGGCCTTCGGCCTGCGCCGGCGCGGCTTCCGCTCGGTCGACGACGAGGTCATGGGCATGCTCGCGCTGGTGCAGCTCGACGACTTCGGGCACCGCCGTCCCGCCCAGCTCTCCGGTGGGCAGCAGCAGCGGGTCGCGCTGGCCCGGGCCCTGGTCAACCGCCCGCAGGTGCTGCTGCTGGACGAGCCGCTCGGCGCGCTCGACCTGAAGCTGCGCCGGCAGATGCAGATCGAGCTCAAGCGGATCCAGACCGAGGTCGGCATCACGTTCGTACACGTCACCCACGACCAGGAGGAGGCCATGACGATGGCCGACACGGTCGCGGTGATGAACGCCGGCAGGATCGAGCAGCTCGGCGCGCCCGCCGACATCTACGAGTTTCCGGCCACCGCGTTCGTGGCGAACTTCCTCGGCCAGTCCAACCTGCTCGCCGGCGAGGCCGCCGGCGCGGGCGGCGGCGAGGTGGCGGTCTCGGTGCACGGCGGTCGCTTCTCGCTGCCCGCCGGCCGGGCCCGGGTCGACCGGGGGCCGGTCCACCTCGGCGTACGCCCGGAAAAGCTGCACCTGGTCGACTCCGCCGACCAGGTCCCCGCCGGCTGCCAGCACGTCACCGGGGTGGTCACCGACGCCTCCTACGTCGGCGTCAGCACCCAGTACCTGCTGCGCACCGGCTGGGGCAGCGAGCTGTCGGTCTTCGTGGCCAACAGCGGCGCGACCGGCCCGCTGTCCGTGGGGGCCGAGGCCGTGGCCTACTGGGACCCTCGGCACGCCTTTCTGCTGCCCCGAAAGCCCGGCGAGCACGACCGGACCACGCCGGTGCTCGACGAGCCGGTGGGTGCGCCCTCGTGAGCGGGCGGAGCGAGCGAACCGGCCAGCCCGGTGCGGCGGCGCCTCGGGGCGGCGAGCGGGGCGAGGCGGCGGCATGAGCGTCCTCGCGCACGTGCCCACCGGGTCGGGGCATCCGACGCCGCCCCCGCCGGCCCGCCGGTCCGGCCGGCACCGGTTCCTGCCGTACCTGCTCCTGCTGCCCGGCGCGGCCTGGCTGTTCCTCTTCTTCGCGGTGCCGCTGTTCCAACTCGCCGCCGCCAGCCTGTACGACCCCGCCGGATCGCTCGCCACCGGGTACGCGCTGACCTGGGCCGTCGGCAACTACCCGGACGCGCTCGCGGCGTACTGGCCGCAGTTCACCCGCTCCTTCGTCTATGCCGGCATCGCGCTGGTGCTGGCGCTGCTGATGGGCTACCCGCTGGCGTACGCGATCGCGCAGAAGGCCGGCCGGTGGAAGAACCTGCTGCTGGTCTGCGTGGTCGCGCCGATGTTCACCAGCTTCTTGGTGCGCACGCTGGCCTGGAAGACCATCCTGTCGGACAACGGCTGGCTCGTCGGGCTGCTGCGCGACGTGCACCTGCTCGCCCCCGACGGCCGGCTGCTGGCGACCCCGGTCGCGGTGGTGCTCGGCCTGACGTACAACTTCCTGCCCTTCCTGGTGCTGCCGCTGTACGCGAGCCTGGAGCGGCTCGACCCCCGGCTGCTGGAGGCGGCGAGCGACCTCTACGCCAGCCCGCTGCGGGTGTTCCGCCGGGTCACCCTGCCGCTGTCCATGCCCGGCCTGGTCGCCGGCACGCTGCTGTTCTTCATCCCGGCCAGCGGCGACTACATCAACGCCGAGCTGCTCGGCACCCCCAACGAGTACATGATCGGCAACGTCATCGACTCGGCGTTCCTGGTCCGGCTCGACTACCCGCAGGGCGCGGCGCTGTCCTTCCTGCTGATGGCGGCGATCCTCGCGGTCGTCTTCGGCTACCTGCGCCGGGCCGGCACGGACGAGGTGTTGTGATGGGCGCGAGGAGTGCCGCGAGGCGCAGCCCCGCGGTCGCGAACGAAGGGCGGCGCCGATGACCCGGGTCCTCCGCTGGCTGGCCGACCGCTGGGTGATGGGCGTGGCGCTGCTGGTGCTCGGCTATCTCTTCCTGCCGATCGCCGTGGTCGCCGCCCTGTCCTTCAACCGCCCGTCCAGCCGCCTGTCGTACGACTTCCACGAGTTCACGCTCGACAACTGGCGCAACCCGTGCGCCACCTCCGACATGTGCGACGCGGTGGTGCGCAGCGTCCAGATCGGGTTCATCGCCACCGTCGTCGCCACCGTGCTCGGCACCCTGATGGCGTTCGCGCTGGTGCGGCACCGGTTCCGCGGCCGCTCCGGGATCAACGTGCTGATCTTCCTGCCGATGGCCACCCCCGAGCTGGTGATGGGCACCTCGCTGCTCGCCCTCTTCGTCTCCGCCGGGGTGCCGCAGGGCTTCTGGACCATCGTCATCGCGCACGTCATGTTCTGCGTGTCGTTCGTGGTGGTCACCGTCAAGGCGCGGCTGGCCGGGATGGACTCCCGGCTGGAGGAGGCCGCGATGGACCTCTACGCGAGCGAGTGGCAGACCTTCCGGCTGGTCACCCTGCCGCTGGTGCTGCCCGGCATCGTGGCCGCCGCGCTGCTGGCGTTCTCGCTGTCGTTCGACGACTTCATCATCACCAACTTCAACGCCGGCACCACCGTCACGTTCCCGATGTACGTCTGGGGCGCCGCCCAGCGGGGCATCCCGCCGCAGGTCAACGTCATCGGCACGGCGATGTTCGTGGTCGCGCTGCTGCTGGTGCTCGCCAGCACCCTGCGCGGCCGGCGGAGCCGCCGCGCCGGCCTGCGGGCCGCAGCGGCGGCCGGCGGGCCGGCGCGGGGCCGGTCATGACCCGCCCGGACGCCGGCCGGGCCCTCGCCGACGCGGCGCCCGTGCCGTACTGGCTGGACCGTCCGGAACGCCCCGACCCGCTGCCGCCGCTGCGGGGGGCGACCGCCACCGACCTGCTGGTCGTCGGCGGCGGCTACAGCGGGCTCTGGGCGGCGCTGCTCGCCAAACAGGACGACCCCGGCCGGGACGTGCTGCTGGTCGAGGCGGGCACCTGCGGCTGGGCGGCGTCCGGGCGCAACGGCGGGTTCTGCGCCGCCTCGCTCACCCACGGCCTCGCCAACGGGGTCGAGCGCTTCCCGGACGAGATCGACGTGCTGGACCGGCTCGGCCGGGAGAACCTGGCGGCCATCGCCGACACCGTGGCCGCGTACGGCATCGACTGTGAGTACGAGCGCACCGGTGAGCTGTCCGTCGCCGTCGAGCCCCACCAACTCGCCGGGCTCGCCGACGACGCCGACCTGGCCCACCGGTTCGGCCACGACGTGCGGCTGCTCGACCGCGACGAGGTACGCGCCGAGGTGGACTCGCCGACGTACCTCGGCGGGCTGTGGGACCGCGACCGGGTGGCGATGCTGGACCCGGCGAAGCTGGCCTGGGGCCTGCGCCGCGCCTGCCTCGACCTCGGCGTGCGGATCCACGAGCACACCCGCGTCACCGGGCTGCGCCGCGACGGGGCCGCGCTGCGCGCCACCACCCTCGGCGGACCGTCCGACGCTCGGGGGGCCGACGCCCCGGGGGCGGGCGGGCACGCCGCCCCCGGCTCGGTGCGGGCGGGGCGGGTGGTGCTCGCCACCAACGCGTTCCCGCCGCTGCTGCGCCGGTTGCGGGCCTGGCTGGTGCCGGTCTACGACTACGTGCTGACGACCGAGCCGCTGACGCCCGGCCAGCGCGACGCGATCGGCTGGCGCCACCGGCAGGGCCTCGCCGACACCGGCAACCAGTTCCACTACTACCGGATCACCGGCGACGGGCGGATCCTCTTCGGCGGCTACGACGCCGTCTACCACTACGGCAACCGGATGGCCCCCGAGCTGTCGCAACGGCCGGCCACGTTCACCGCCCTCGCCGACCACTTCTTCACCACGTTCCCGCAGCTCGCCGACGTGCGGTTCAGCCACCGTTGGGGCGGCGTCATCGACACCTGCACCCGGTTCTGCCCGTTCTTCGGCACCGCCTACGAGGGCCGGCTGGCGTACGCGGCCGGCTACACCGGTCTCGGCGTCGGCGCGACCCGGTTCGGCGCCCGCGTGATGCTCGACCTGTTGGGCGGCGGGCAGACCCCGCTGACCCGGCTCGACCTCGTGCGCAGCAAGCCGCTGCCGTTCCCGCCGGAGCCGTTGCGGGCCACCGGCATCCACCTCACCCGCTGGTCCCTGGCCCGGGCCGACGCGCGGGCGGGACGGCGCAACCTCTGGCTCCGTACACTCGATCGTCTCGGTTTGGGGTTTGATTCCTGATGCGGATCCTGCTCGTCGGCGCCGGCGGGGTCGGCTCCGCCGCCGTCGCCATCGCCGCCCGCCGCTCCTTCTTCGAGACCGTCGTCGTCGCCGACCGCGACCCCGCCCGCGCGACGCGGGCCGTGGCCGGCCACGGTGACCGGTTCGTCGCCGCCACCGTCGACGCCTCCTCGGTGGACGCGGTCGCCGCGCTCTGCCGCGAGCACCGGATCACGCACGTGCTCAACGCGGTCGACCCGCGCTTCGTCATGCCGATCTTCGACGGGGCGTTCGCGGCCGGCGCGGACTACCTCGACATGGCCATGTCGCTGTCCCGGCCGCACCCCGACCGGCCCTACGCCGAGACCGGGGTCAAGCTCGGCGACGACCAGTTCGCCGCCGCCGACCGCTGGTCGGCCGCCGGCCGGCTGGCGCTGTGCGGCATCGGCGTCGAGCCGGGCCTGTCGGACGTCTTCGCCCGCTACGCCGCCGACGAGCTGTTCGCCGAGATCGACGAGATCGGGGTACGCGACGGCGGCAACCTCACCGTCGACGGCTACGAATTCGCGCCGTCGTTCTCCATCTGGACCACGATCGAGGAGTGCCTCAACCCGCCGGTCATCTGGGAGGCCGGCCGCGGCTGGTACACCACCCCGCCGTTCTCGGAGCCGGAGGTGTTCGACTTCCCCGCGGGGATCGGCCCGGTCGAGTGCGTCAACGTCGAGCACGAGGAGGTGCTGCTGATCCCGCGCTGGGTGGCGGCGAAGCGGGTCACCTTCAAGTACGGCCTCGGCAACGAGTTCATCGAGGTCCTCAAGACCCTGCACAAGCTCGGCCTCGACGCGGCCTCGCCGGTGCGGGTGAGCGGCGTGACGGTCGCGCCCCGCGACGTCGTGGCCGCCTGCCTGCCCGACCCGGCCACCCTCGGCGACCGCATGCGCGGCAAGACCTGCGCCGGCACCTGGGTGCGTGGGACGGCCCCCGACGGCAGGCCGCGCGAGGTCTACCTCTACCACGTGGTCGACAACGAGTGGTCCATGGCGGAGTACGGCCACCAGGCCGTGGTCTGGCAGACCGCCGTGAACCCCGTCGTCGCCCTGGAGTTGCTCGCCACCGGCGCGTGGTCCGGCACCGGCGTGCTCGGCCCGGAGGCGCTGCCCCCGCGCCCGTTCCTGGATCTGCTCACCGGATACGGCTCACCCTGGGGGATGCAGGACCGATGACCCGCTACGGCCCCATGTTCGGCCCCGACGTCACCTTCCTCGGCGTCGACCGCTGCACCCTCGACGACCCGCCGTCCTTCGCCGACGCCGACGTCGTGATCGTCGGCGCGCCCTTCGACGGCGGCACCTCGCACCGGCCGGGCACCCGCTTCGGCCCGTCCGCCATCCGCCAGGCCTGCTACCTGCCGCACGACGGCTCCCGCCCGTCCCTCGCGCTGCGCGTCGACGCGTTGCGCGACCTGCGGGTGTACGACGCCGGCGACGTCGAGATGTTCGCCGGCGACATCGAGCGGTCCCTGGCCGCCCTGGAGTCCGCCGTGCACGCGGTCGCCTCGGCCGGGGCGATCCCGGTCGTCCTCGGCGGCGACCACTCCATCGCACTGCCCGACGCCACCGGCGTCGCCCGCCACCACGGGCTGGGCCGGGTGTCGCTGGTCCACTTCGACGCGCACGCCGACACCGGGGACATCGAGTTCGGCGCCCTGCACGGGCACGGCCAGCCGATGCGCCGGCTCATCGAGTCCGGCGCCGTACGCGGCGACCGGTTCCTCCAGATCGGCCTGCGCGGCTACTGGCCCGGGCCGGAGACGCTGTCGTGGATGGCCGAGCAGCGGATGCGGTCGTACGAGATGACCGAGCTGGTCGCCCGGGGCCTGGACGACTGCCTGACCGAGGCGTTCGCCATCGCCACCGACGAGTGTGAGGGCGTCTTCCTCTCCGTCGACGTGGACGTGGTGGACCCGGGCATGGCACCCGGCACGGGCACCCCGGAGCCCGGCGGGCTGACCTCCCGGCAACTGCTCGACGCGGTCCGGCGCTGCTGCTACGAGCTGCCCGTCGTCGGCGTCGACGTGGTCGAGGTCGCCCCGCCGTACGACCACGCCGACATCACCGCGTACCTGGGCAACCGCGTGGTGCTGGAGGCGCTGTCGGCGATGGCCCGCCGCCGCCGTGACGCCGCCGGCGGCCCACCCTGGAACCCCACCCAACCCCTCCTCGACGCCCGCTGACCGCGCATCACCGTTGCGGGCGTCCCGCGCCTGTTTAGTTCGAGCTATAGTTGCGCCCATGAGTGCTGCGGCCGGGGGACGTTGGTCCGTGCGGGTCACCGGCGAGGTGCGCGAGTGGCTCCGCGACCTGCGACGCACTGATCCGGACACGTGCCGGAGCGTGAGCGTCGCCGTCGACATGCTCGCGGAGGTCGGGCCCGGCCTGGGGCGTCCACTGGTCGACACGTTGCGTGGAAGTGCGATCAGTAATCTCAAGGAGCTGCGCCCCAGATCGGGACGGGACGTCGCGGTCCGGGTGCTGTTCGTCTTCGATCCCTGGTCTCAGGCCGTCCTGCTCGTGGCCGGCAACAAGGCGGGAAACTTGACGCGGTGGTACCAGGACAACGTTCCGCTGGCGGAGGTCGCTTACAAGGCTTGGCTCGACCACGAGAGCAAGCGAAGGGGGAGTCGTGACGGAGTTCTACGACTGGGAAGACGTCCGTGACGAGCTTCGTGACGACGAGGCGGAGCACGACAGGGAGCGGGCGCGCACGGAAGCGTGGGTGAGCGCGTTCCACCTGGCCGAGGAGCGTAAGCGGCTGGGGCTGACCCAGCGCCAGGTGGCCGAGCTGATGGGGGTCACGCCGGGACGGGTCAGTCAGATCGAGAACGGCGACCTCGACGTCAACGAGGTCGCCACGTTGAGTCGTTACGCCGCAGCCCTGGGCGCTCGGTTGCGCATCATCTTCGACTACGGCAACGACCTGCGGCAGATCGCCTGAACGTGCCGCGCTCCCAGCGACGGGGAGGGCCCCCTCGCCGCGGGGCGAACGATGGTGGTGAGCTGGGGCGCTAGCCGGGTGGCCCGCGCCGTCAGCCGCGGAAAGCCTCGTCCAGGATGTCCAACCCCCGGTGCAGGTCGGCCTCGGAGATCACCAGCGGCGGCAGGAAGCGCAGCACGTTGCCGTACGTGCCGCAGGTGAGGGTGAGCAGGCCGGCGGCGTGACAGGCCGCCGACACCGCCGCCGTGGCGGTCGGGTCGGGGGTGAGCGTGCCGGGACGGACGATCTCCACGGCGAGCATCGCGCCCCGGCCGCGCACCTCGGCGACGCGCGGGTCCCGCTCGGCGACCGCCCGCAGGCGTGCCGTCATCGCCGCGCCGATACGGCGGGCCGCCGCGGCCAGGTCCAGCTCGTGCATGGTCTCGATCGACGCGAGCGCCGCCGCGCAGGCGACCGGGTTGCCGCCGTACGTGCCGCCGAGGCCACCGACGTGCACCGCGTCCATCAGCTCGGCCCGGCCGGTGACGGCGGCCAGTGGCAGCCCGCCGGCGATGCCCTTGGCCAGGGTGACCAGATCCGGCTCGACGCCCTCGTGCTGGCAGGCGAACCAGTCGCCGGTGCGGCAGAAGCCGGTCTGGATCTCGTCGGCGACGAACACCACTCCGGTGGAGGTCGCCCAGTGGCGCAGCGCCGGCAGGAAACCGGGCGCCGGCACGACGAACCCGCCCTCGCCCTGGATCGGCTCGATCAGCAGCGCCGCCACGTTCTCCGCGCCGACCTGCTTCTCGACCGTCTCGATCGCCCGGGCCGCCGCCTCGGTGCCGGAAAGGCCCCCGTCGCGTAGCGGGTACGACATCGGCACCCGGTAGACCTCCCCGGCGAACGGCCCGAACCGGTGCTTGTACGGCATGTTCTTCGCGGTCAGCGCCATGGTCAGGTTGGTCCGGCCGTGGTACGCGTGGTCGAACACCACCACCGCCGGCCGCCCGGTGGCGTGCCGGGCGATCTTCACCGCGTTCTCCACCGCCTCGGCGCCGGAGTTGAACAGCGCCGACCGCTTCTCGAACGTGCCGGGCGTGAGCGCGTTGAGCTGCTCGCAGACCGCCACGTACGACTCGTAGGGGGCGACCATGAAGCAGGTGTGGGTGAAGCGCTCCACCTGCGCCCGCACCGCCTCAACGACGCGCGGCGCGGAGTTGCCGACGTTGGTGACCGCGATGCCGGCGGCGAAGTCGATCCACTCCCGGCCGTCGACGTCGGTGATCGTGCCGCCCGACGCGCGGTCCACGTAGGACGGCACGACGCTGCCGACGCCCCGGGCGACGGCGGCGCCCCGCCGCTTGTGCAACTCCTCGGACGATGCCATGGGTCAGCCCTCGATGTTGTGCATGACGTGCTTGATCCGGGTGTAGTCCTCCAGGCTGTAGACCGAGAGGTCCTTGCCGTGGCCGGAGTGCTTGAAGCCGCCGTGCGGCATCTCCGAGACGAACGGGATGTGCGTGTTCACCCAGACGCAGCCGAAGTCCAGCCGGCGCGTCATCCGCATCGCCCGGCCGTGGTCCTTCGTCCACACCGAGGCCGACAGGCCGTAGTCGACGCCGTTGGCCCAGCGCACCGCCTCGTCCTCGTCGGAGAAGCGCTGCACGGTGATGACCGGCCCGAACACCTCGTCCTGGATGATCTCGTCGGACTGGCGCAGCCCGCTGACGACCGTCGGGGCGTAGAAGTAGCCGCGCTCGCCGAGCCGGGAACCACCGGTCTCGACGGAGGCGTGGTCGGGGAGCCGGTCGACGAAGCCGCTGACCCGGGCGAGCTGGTTGGCGTTGTTCAGCGGGCCGTAGAGCACGTCCGCGTCGTCCGGTGCGCCGGTCTTCGTGTTGCGGGCCTGCTCGGCCAGCGCCGCCACGAAGTCGTCGTGGATGCCGGGGCCGGCGAGCACCCGCGTCGCCGCCGTGCAGTCCTGCCCGGCGTTGAAGTAGCCGCCGACCGCGATCGCCTCGGCCGCCGCCGCCACGTCGGCGTCGTCGAAGAGCACCACCGGGGCCTTGCCGCCCAGCTCCAGGTGGGTCCGCTTGAGGTCCGGGGCCGCGGCGGAGGCGACCTCCATGCCCGCGCGCGTCGAGCCGGTGATCGACACGAGCTGCGGGGTCGGGTGCGACACGAGGGTACGACCGGTGTCCCGGTCGCCGCAGACCACGTTGAACACGCCCGGCGGGAAGAACTCCGACGCGATCTCGGCCAACAGCAGCGTCGACACCGGCGTGGTGTCCGACGGCTTCAGCACCACCGTGTTGCCGGCCGCGAGCGCCGGGGCGATCTTCCAGACCGCCATCATCAGCGGGTAGTTCCACGGGGTGACCTGGGCGCAGACGCCGATCGGCTCGCGCCGCACGTACGACGTGTGCCCCGCCAGGTACTCGCCGGCCGAGCGCCCCTCCAGCATGCGGGCCGCCCCGGCGAAGAAGCGGAACTGGTCGACCGACGGCGGCAGCTCCTCGTCGGCGGTGAGCTGGCGCGGCTTGCCGGTGTTGCGTACCTCCGCGTCGACAAGTTCGCCGGCCCGGGCCTCGACCGCGTCGGCGAGCCTCAGCAGCGCCTTCTGCCGCTCGGCCGGGGTCGTGTCCCGCCAGCCCTCGAAGGCGTCGGCGGCGGCCCTCATCGCCGCGTCCACGTCCGCGGGCCCCGAGACCGGGGCCTGCGCGAAGACCTCACCGGTGCACGGGTCGATCAGGTCGGCGTAGCCGCCATCGGTCGGCTCGACGTAGTCGCCGTTGACGAAGTTGCGCAGCTGCTGCTGGTCGCTCATGACGGGCTCACTCCGGGAGGGGTGCGGTCTTCGGCGGTTATCGCAATGTGACTGCCATCTTGGCTACTGAATTCGCGGCAGACAAGGGTTAAGGCGACTGTTTCCGTGGACGGGCGGGTCGTCTACGCTGCTCCATGTGGAGCCCGCAGCGTTCTATGTCGCCTCCCGCCCCGCCCACGGCGAGGGCGAACTGACCGTCCACCACCCGTACGACGGGCGCGCTGCCGGTCGTACCACCCTCGCCACCGCCGACCAGGTCGAAGCGGCCGTCGCGGCAGCCGCCGGGGTGGCCGCGGCGGCCGCGGCCCTGCCCGCGCACGCCCGCGCCGCGGCCCTGGACCACGTGTCCCGGCGGCTCGCCGAGCGGGCCGACGAGGTCGCTCGCCTGATCACCGCCGAGAACGGCAAGCCGCTCAAGTGGGCGCGGGCCGAGGTCGGCCGGGCGGTCTCCACCTTCCGCTGGGCGGCCGAGGAGGCGCGGCGCTTCTCCGGCGAGCTGCAACGCCTCGACACCGACCCGGCCGCCACCGGCCGGATCGCGCTGGTCCGGCGGGCGCCGAAGGGGCCGGTGCTCGGCATCACGCCGTTCAACTTCCCGCTCAATCTCGTCGCGCACAAGGTCGCCCCGGCGATCGCGGTCGGCGCCCCGATCGTCGTCAAGCCCGCGCCGGCCACCCCGCTGTCGGCGCTGCTGCTCGGCGAACTGCTCGCCGAGACCGACCTGCCGGAGGGGATGTTCTCGGTGCTGCCGCTGCCCAACGAGCGCGCCGGCGAACTGGTCGCCGACCCCCGGCTGCCGGTGGTGTCGTTCACCGGCTCCGGCCCCGTCGGCGCGGCGATCCGCCGGTCCGTGCCCGACAAGCACGTCACCCTGGAACTGGGCGGCAACGCCGCCGCCGTGATCTGCGAGGACTGGAACACCGACGAGGACCTGACCTTCGCCGCGCACCGCATCGCGACGTTCGCCAACTACCAGGCCGGGCAGTCCTGCATCGCGGTACAGCGGGTCTACGTGCACGAGTGGCTCTACGACGCGTTCCTGCCCCGGCTGGTGGCGGCCGTGCAGGAGATGCGCACGGGCGACCCGTCGGACGAGCTGACGGACGTGGGCCCGCTGGTGTCGGAGGAGGCCGCCCGCCGGGTCGAGGCGTGGGTGGACGAGGCGGTCACGGCCGGCGCCGCCATCGAGGTGGGCGGCCGGCGCGAGGGCGCGACCTACCCGCCGACCGTGCTCACCGGCGTCCCGGCGGACGCCCGGGTCAGCGCAGAGGAGGTCTTCGGGCCGGTGCTGGTGGTCGCCCGAGTCGAGCACGACCAAGCCGCGTTCGCCGCGGTCAACGACTCGGCGTACGGACTCCAGGCGGGCGTCTTCACGCATCGTCTGGACGTCGCCTTCGCCGCGCACCGCGCCCTGGAGGTGGGCGGGGTGATCGTCGGCGACGTGCCGTCGTACCGGGCCGACCAGATGCCGTACGGCGGGGTGAAGGGCAGCGGCGTCGGACGCGAGGGACTGCGCAGCGCGATGGAGGACTACACCGACCCGCGCGTCCTGGTGCTGACCGGGGTGACGTTGTAGCTCACCAGGTGCCGTCGTCGCGGACGCGGGCGGGGGCGCGGCCGAGCAGCAGGGTGGTCAGGGCGGCGTCGACGTCCTCGCCGAGGAACCACTCGCCCGCCTGGTCCAACGCGAACACCCGGCCCCGCTCGTCGACGGCGAGGATGCTGTCGCCGTGCTCGGAGCCCATGGGGAAGAGCCGCGCCCCGAGGACGGCCGCGAAGTCGGCCAAAGTGTCGGCTGAGTGCGCACTCCGGAGCGGATTGGTCGTGAACCGGCTGATCCACACCTCCTCGCCCGGACCTCGGCGACTGCTCACGACAGCGGGGAAGGCCGTCAGAGCCCGCTCGGCCGCCGGAAAGGGCTCGTGCCGGTGTCGCTGGCCGGTGACCTCGCACGTCTCCCGGATCGCCCCGGCGGCCAGGGCGGAATTGAACTCGCTGTCCTCCCAGCCGGCATCCATCAGCGCGTCGCCGACCGCTGGCGGAAAGCGGTCCGGATGATGTGGGTGCCGCGGCTCCGGGTGCCACTCCGCGGTGAAAGCCAACTCCGCCCAGGACAACACGTTGAAATGCACCAGGAAGTTGACGCACGAGTCGCAGGCGCGGTCGGCCCTACCGCCGTAGGGGTCGCCCGGCTCGCGCACCCGGAAGACCTCGAAGCGGGCGCCACCCAGCAGTGTCTCCGCTTCGGCCATGCCCAACGGGGCGATGCCCTCGGCGGCGCGGCGGTGGTCGTACTCGTGCAGGACGTCCGAGACGACGATCAACTCGGCGTGCCGGTCGCCGCCGCGCGCCAGGTGGCCCGCGGGCAACTCGTCCAGGTAGGCGCGGACCAGCGGGTGGTGGTTCAGTTCGACGTCGCCCTTGGCGCCCTGCGCGCGGAACAGCCGGCCCTCGACGGTCAGGTGTGCCGCCGTGCCCGGGGTGGGGAGCCGGTGAAGCTCGCGGAGCAGTTGGCTCGCCGGGTCGACCGTGCGCGGCGCGCCCGTGCCTTCCGGCCGGCTCCGGCGGTACATCTGCTCGACGACCTCGACCGGGACGCGCGGCCAGGTGGTCACCTCGCCGGTCTCCTTGTCCACCACCGTGGTCGGCAGCTCGCCCGGCACCGTCCGCGCCTCGACGGACACTGTGGACGTGATCACGTAGCCGAGGTCGAACTCGTCGACCGCCGGCCGGCACTCGTGTCCCAGGCGCTGTGAGTCGCGGCGGGCCCACACGGCGGCGAGCTGCTCGGCCTGCTGGCGATCGATCACGCGCTTGAAACTACCGGACCCCACGGAAATCGTGGCGCCCGGTATGGTTCGCCCTACCGACGGTAACCGGGGAGGGTGGCGTTGGCCGAGAGCGTGGACCGGGACGCCAATCGTGCGCTGCGGGCGCGGTTCGACGAGGTGTACGGGGACTACCAGCGGCTTCGGTCCGGTTTGGACGAGCTGCAGACACGGCTCGCCGAGCTGCGGGTGACCGAGCGCTCCGACGACGGTCAGGTGACCGCCACCGTCGGGGCCCGCGGCGACCTGATCTCGGTGGAGCTGCACCCGTCCGTATACCACGACCGGGACGCGAAGGCGTTGAGCCGGAAGATCACCACCACCGTCCACCGGGCCGGCGCGGCGGCCGCGTCCGCCACGCAGGAGCTGGTGGCCGGCTATCTGCCCGCCGGCTCCGGCGCGGTCGACTTCCTGCGTACGGGTGACTTCGGCTCGTTGCTGGGCCGGGCGGACTCGGCGCTTCGCCGGGGCGAGTGATGGACGGGCAGCTCTGGCTCGACCCGCAGCGCGCCCGGCGCGGGGGCACCGACCTCTCGCTCGCCGGCGAGGCCGTCACCGCGCGGCGACGCGAGGTGGGCGGCGCGATCGCGGCGGCGAGCGCGTCCCGGCCGTGGGGGAAGGACGACATCGGGGCCGCCTTCGAGCAGAGGTACAGGGGCTTCGAGGAACTGGTGCTGCGCGTGTGGGAGGGCGTCGGCCGACACCTCGACGGGCTGGGCGCCGACGTGGTCCGGTCCGTCGACGCCAACCTGCGCACGGACGCGGCGAGCGCCGGTCGGCTCGACCGTGCCGCTGACCGGCACCAGCAGCGCTGATCCGCGGAGGAGACCCGGATGAGTCTGTTGCCGAGCCCCATCCCGCACCCGCTCGACTACTCGCCCTGGGATCTGCCGGGCTGGGTCTACGAGGCCCTCGACTGGGTGGTCGGCGTCGAGTGGCCGGAGGGGAACGAGCGCGCCGTCTGGGAGCTGGCCGACCAGTGGTACGCGGTGGCCGCCGCGCTGGCCGGGCCGCACACCGACGCCGTCGCGGCCGCGGGAGAGGTGCGCGGTGGGTACGGCGGCATCGGAGCGGTCTCCGCCGCGTTCGACACCGCCTGGCGGCGGGTGGCGGAGGGCGACGAGGCGCCGCTGCCCGTGCTGCTCGCCGTCAGCACCGAGCTGGGCCGGCTGGTGGAGGAGTGCGGCTGCGACATCGAGGGCGCCAAGCTCGAGGTCTGGATCGAGCTGGGCATCCTGGTGATCGAGCTGCTGTCGCTGGCGGTCGCGACCGTGCTCACCGCCGGCGCGGCCTCGCCCGCCGCCGGGGCGGCGATCACCGCCACCCGGCTGATCGTGCAGCAGATATTCAGGCGATTGATCGCGCAACTGGCCCGCAAGTCGCTCAAGCAGGGGCTCAAGGAGGCCGGCGAGCGGGCGGCGAAGGAGGTCACCAGGGGTGGTGTGCGGGGCGTGGGCCGGCGCGCGGCGCTGGGTGGCCTGTCCGAGGCGGCCGAGGAGAGCGGCATCAACCTCGCCACCCAGGCTTACCAGAACTCGACCGGCCGACGGCACGGGCTGGACCTGACGGAGCTGGGCACGACGGCGGTCGGCGGCCTGGCCGGCGGGGCGGTGGCGCCGCTGGCCGGCCTCGGTCGACACGCCACCGGGCGGGGGGCCCGCATCGGGGAGCACGTCGGCCGCGAGATGACCGGCGAGGTGATGGCCGAGCAGGCCGCGAGTCTCGCCACCGGGCAAGGGCTGACCTCCGTGGAGGACGCGGCCCGCGCGGCCGTGTCCGGTGCCCGCGGCTCCGCCACCGCGCAGGCCGACGCGGCGCTGCAGGCCCGGCTCGACGGGCAGATGAGCGCCCTCGCCGGGATGTCGCTTGGACCGATGGACAACGCGGCTTCGGCGCAGACCTCGACCGGCATCTCAGGTCCGTCGGCGAGCGCGGACGTGTCCCAGCACCCGTTGGCGACCCCTGATGCGGCCACGCCCCGACACGGCCCGACCGTCGGTGTCGACCCGGCGCTTGAACCCGGCTCTACGTCCGAGACGCGTGCGGCTTCCACTTCCCGCGCGTCCGAGCCCGGGCCTCGGCTGCCCGAGCAGGGCGGGGCTTCCGCCGGGGAGCCGGCTGTCGACTCCGGGACCGTTCCTGCCGCTTCCGTCGTCCCTGCGATACCCGACCCTGTCCCAATCGAGGCGTCCAGCAGCACGCAGCGCATGGTGGGGACTGATGCCGCGGGACCGGTCACGTCGATGTCGCGTGCGGACATGCCGGCCGCCCCAGTCGACCCGACGCTTTCCTCCGTCATGCCGGAGGCCCCTCCCGCGCCTGCGTATCCGCCGTCGGCGGGGGTCGGCAACGTCGCCGATCTGGCGTCGGGTGCCGGGACCTCTCCGCAAAACGCGAGTGCTGCGGCGACGTCCCCGACGGCGGCCGGAGCGCCCACCCCGAACAACCCCGGGGTCACCGCCCCCCTTGCCGGTGTCCCGGCGCAGAGCTACCCGGTTGCGACCCCCGAGCAGACGACGCGCGGTGAGGCCGCTGCGAGGAGCGGTTCGGCTCCGTGGACCGCGCCCACGCCCGTCCTGCCGTCACCGCCTGAGACTCCCGATGACCGGTCCGCGACCAGCCGCGCGCCGGAGCCGCCAGCACACCACTCAGGAACCGCAGACCTGCCTCCGCGTCCGCGCACCGCGGAGTGGTACGCCGCCATGTGGGCCGCGGACCGGGACGCGTTCGAGCGTCGCCGCTACCGGGGGCACTTCCAGTTCCAGCGGGCCAACCATGAGCAGAATCGTCGCCTGGACAGCGCGGCCCAGCTACGCCAGGCTGCCGACCGGAGCTACGACGAAGCCCGGTGGCTCGTCAGCGAGGGCCGTCGCCTGGCGCAGGCCGGTCAGCGTGCCGCCTCCGAGCGCTACTTCCAGGAAGGCCGCGAGCGGGAGCGCTGGTGTCACCAGCAGCGGGATCTGGCGGAGGCCATCCTTGCCGGGGCGGCCGCCCCGGCCGTCGTCGCCGTCAGCGACACGGACTTCCACGGGATCAACGACGACGTCGGCGACCTGGCACTCGGCGCCGTGGAGACCGCCGACCGTTCGGCGCTGACGGAAGACGACCATCCGCCGCCGATCGACCGGTCGCGGAACTACGGCCAGCCCGGCGGTCTGCGTCCACCGCTGGCACTGCACCAGACCGACATCGAACGGCAGGTGCCGCGCGAGCCTGACGGGAGCGTCAGGCGCACCGCCGACCCGCGACTCGGCGGCTGGTTCGGGCTGGTGAACGACGGTGGGCCGAGGGCCGACCCGACGCGTGCCATCAACTGCATCGACTGCACCCTGTCGTTGTTCGACACCTGGATGCACGGTCGGCCCCGGGTGGCCGCTCCCCGCACCTTCGACGCCTACCTGTCCGGCGACGTCACGCGCCCCATCAACGGTGAGCGGGGCGGCATGGGGCGGATCGAGGACGTCACGGGCGGGCGCTTCCAACGCCTCTGCCAGCCGACGGACGACGTCCAGGGCGCCGAGCGGCGGCGGAGCATCGAAGCCGGCTACCGCAATCTGCACGACCAACTCCGCATCGGCGGCCACGGCAGCTTCGCCTTCGTCGTCAACACCTGGGAGCAGGGCGGATCCCACATCTGGGTCGCCCTCAACCAGCACGGCACGGTGCTCTACCTCGACCCGCAGACCGGAGTCGTGTCCGACGCGCCGCTGTACCCGCACCGGGGTACCCCACACCCGTACAACGCCGTCGACATTGAGGTCCTGGTGCTCGGCCCGGACGCCAGACCGATGCCACTGGCGGGGCTGCGGCGCGGCCGGTTCAGCGAGCGACCCGACCTGCCGGACCACCCGCCCGTCGAGACCGACCAGGGGTACGGCGAGCCGTACCTCAACCGCATATACCTGCTCGACGGCCCTGGCGCGGCCCCGCCCGGTGAACCGGTGTCGGACGGGCCCTCAGCGCAGTTCGGTGAGCCCGAGCCGCCACCCGGCCGGCGCGACGTCCCGCCGGAAGAGCTGCGGGCCGCGCGGGAACGCGCACAGGCAGAGCGGGTGGCGAACGGCATCCCCGCGAGCGCCGTCCTGGCCGACGCGCCGGACTTGGACCGGGTGTTCGCCGCTGGCGCGACCCCGGCAGAGGTGGCGGCCGGGCTCGATGCGCCGGCACTCCGGCGACTCGTACCTGACCTCGACGAGCCGGCCGCCACGGACGTAGCGCGGCTGTTCGCGGAGCCGCGCGTGCAGCGCATGCTGGATGACACCTGGCGAGATCCGCCCCGGGGTGAGCCGATGCTCGCCGAGACCCTCGTGCGGCAGTTGGTGCGACAGCCGGACCTGGCGCGGATGATTCTTTCTACGCCGGAGTTGGCGAACTCGCTGACTGCGCGCCCGGTGACGCTGCATCACCTGGCCAGCCACCAACAGGCGATCGACGTCCTCGGCTCGGTGCTTGACGACATCGCGGTACGAGGAGCCGAAGCGGTCGTCAGAGGATCGGTGCCTACGCCTCACCAAACGCCTCTTACGGACGATCAACGAAGGATCAGCGCGCTCTTTCCCACAGGTCCGGAACGGTCCATTCAGTCCGGGTTCGACGTAGCTCGCAAGAACGACGTCGAGTATCAGGCGGAGTATCTTGACCGGTTGTATGCCGATGCGGTCGAAGCGCAGCGGGAGGTTACCGCTCTCGCGCGGCGCCTGGCTGCCGAATCGCCTGGGCCGGCCGTACCTGATGGCCGCCCCGCGCCGAAGGACAGGCAACGGGCAGAGGACAAGGTGGCCAAGTATCGAGGGGACGTTTCGATGCTGACCGACCTTGCTGCCGCGAAGGTCGCCTTTCATGAACTCTCAGATCTCTACGCGGCGCTTGAAGTGCTTCACGGATATGTTGGCGTGGAGATTGTCGAATTCGAAGACCGTTTCATCTCCCCTCAATCAAGTGGCTATCGCGACGTCCAGATGTCGCTGCGGACATCGAACGGGCACATTGCGGAATTTCGCCTGCATCTTCAAGCCTTGGACGACGTAGCCGCCTGGGAGCATGCCTTGTACGAAGTCCGGCGGGACCTAAAAGCGGTGGCCAAAGATCAAGGCCGTACCATGTCGCAGGTGGAACGCGCTGTCTGGAACGGTGTTCTCAAAGAGGAGCAGCGATATTTTTGGCAGGCGCTGCAGACGACATTGGGCGGAGGCCCGCTAGGATGACCGAGATGCCTGGGTTGGTGCTGCCGGCCTACTTCAGCTATTACAAGTCGCCCGTCAAACTGGTCGACACTCCTGATGGCGGCATCAAGGCTTGGCGGCTGTCGCATGACACGGGTGGGTGGGAGCCTGCCGACGACCTGATTGAAGAGATTCTGTTCGCTGTTGGCGGAGAGATAAGTTCATTGACGGTGGACTCCTTCGTGGACTGGACGGAGCATGACCGCGGCCGCTACCTGCGGGGCGAGGGGCCGATTTTCGCGCTTTACGAGACGGTCAAGGCCATCATGGAAAATGCCAAGGCCGAGAGGCGTCAGTTGACTACAAAGGAACTGGCGTTGGTTCGTGGCATCAGGCGCAAGACCTTCGTGATGTTCGAGGAGGAGCTTCAGCGAGCAGGTGATCCTGCCGCCGATCCTTCGCTGGCCCAGTAGCGCAGCTAGCACGAGCCTGGTCGACTGCCACGTCGGTCAGTCGACGCACGACCGTTCGCCCGGCGGGATGGCTTGTGAAGCCGGAATAGCATGGCGAAATGGCTGAATCAGACAGCGTGCGGGAGCGGTCCGGCGACGGCCAGCCCAACCCCTGGGCGTGGCCGGTCGGCATCATGCTCGGTCTGGTCACCGGCCTGGTCGCACTGGACGGCGCCGCCGGCGTTGGCTTGGGCATCGGTATCGGTGTCACGCTCGTCCTTGCCGTCGACGCCGGCCAGCCGCGTGCCCATCGGTTTGCCGGCCAGTCGTGAAGACCGACGGATCGGGGGCGGCGCAGGACGGCATGTCTGGGGTGGCGGGTGCGCGGGTGGACCCGCCGGGGAGCGTGGCGGAGGCGCTGGCCGTACAGGAGCGGCTGCGGTCGCTGGTCGACCTCGTCGGGCCGGGGCCGGCCGAGCCCGCGACGGTGGCCGGCCTGGACGTCGCGTACGCCGAGAGCGGTGACCGACTCGCGGCGGCCGTGACGGTGCTGGACGCCCGGACCCTCGCGGTGGTCGACTCGGCGGTCAGCGTAGGCCGGCCCGCCTTCGACTACGTCCCGGGGCTCTTCGCGTTCCGCGAACTGCCCGCGCTGCTCGACGCGCTCGACCGGCTGACCGTGCGCCCGGAGGTGCTGGTCTGCGACGGGCACGGGCTGGCCCACCCGCGCCGGTTCGGGTTGGCCTGCCACCTGGGCGTGGTGACCGGCCTGCCGGCGATCGGTGTCGGCAAGACGCCGCTGCTCGGTGCGTGGTCTCCCCCGGCGGACCGGCGCGGGGCGTGGACGCCGCTGCGCGACGGGGGCGAGGTGGTGGGTCGGGTGCTGCGCACCCGGGACGGCGTGAAGCCGGTCTTCGTCAGCGTCGGCCACCGGATGAGCCTCGACAACGCGACCGCCCGGGTGCTGGCGTTGACGCCGCGCTACCGGCTGCCGGAGACCACCCGTACCGCCGACCGGCTCTGCCGCGACGCGCTGGCCGCCGCCGCGCCGGACCGACGCCGCGAGCCGCCACCGCCGGCGCACCGACGAGGCGCCGGTCCGGCCCGCTGAGGCTGGTGGCGAGGCGCGACCCCGCCCCGACCAGCCCGCCCGTCGGGACAGGTGCCGTGGCGCCACCACGGGGGTAATACGGCGCACATCCGGAGCGCTCAATGACCGGGCCCCACCCGGGCGCGGTAGTAGCCTACCGGCGGACCCCCGTGGGGGGAGGAACGGCGAGGTGATCATGGCGGTACGTCGGCACGTGGCGCGGCTCGCGACGGTCTGCGCGTTGCTGGGCGGCCTGGTGGCGCTCGGCGCGACGCCGGCGCTCGCCGCCGACTCGGTCCGGGTGCGGTCGGCCGGCAGCTTCACCGCCGGCGGTTCCGCCGAGGGCGTCTCGATCGAGGTGCGCAAGCGCAGCGACGGCGGGGGCAGCGTGGCCACCCCGGCCACCTCGCCGGCGAACCCTAGGCTGTGCAAGGGCAAGAGCATCACGGTGCGCTACCGGGTGGCGTTCACCGCCGGCGCGTCGAACGGCCGGCTGACGGTCACCGGCGAGGCCAGCAACGCGCTCGGGCGGCTGCTCGGTCGGGGCGCCGAGGCGTCCCGGGTGGTCGGCGGCCGGGCCACCGCCTCGCCGTCCCCGACGCCCTCGAAGAAGCCCTCGCCCACCCCGAGCGCGGTCGCCACCGAAGCGGGAGGCGCCGAGGTGAAGGCGACCGTGGCGGCCCTCGCCGGCCAGGGCGGCGGCGCCGCCGTCAACGCCGCCGAGGAGGAGTCCTCCGGCGGCTCGATGATCATGTTCTTCGGCATCGCCATGGTCGCCGTCGGGATCCTGCTCATCGTCCTGCTGTTCCGCCGGTCGCGGGCCGACAAGGAGCCCGCCGACGACCTGCCCCACGTCCCGCTGCCGCGCAACCCCGGTGGCACCACCTACCGCTCCGCGCAGGGCCCGGCCGCCGCCCCCACCCCGCCCGGCCAGGTGTACGGCCAGCAGCCGCCCACCCCCGGCGTCTACGGGGGCGCGCCCGCGCCGCGTCCGGCCGGCGGCGTGTACGGCAGCCGCCCGGGCCCGGAGGCCACCCAGGTGGTGCCCGGCGGTTCGACCCCGCCGCCGGTGTCCGCCCCGCCCGGGAGCCCGACGTCGTCGCCGCCCGCCCCGGGGCAGTACGGCCGGCCGACGTCGGCTCCGCCCGCCTCCGGGCGGCCCGGCGACCCGCCCTCGGAGACCGGCGGCGGCGACCACACGGTGCTCATGCCCCGGCTCCCCGGCTGAGCCGGGCCGCCCGGCGCCGCTCCGATACGCTCAGGCCGTTGACGACCTGCGGCGCAAGGAGCGAGACCGGTGTCTGATCTGTCCCAGATCGTGAAGGCCTACGACGTCCGTGGGACGGTGCCGGACCAGTGGGACGAGCGCACCGCCGAGGCTCTCGGCGCGGCCTTCACGCAGGTGCTGGGCGCTCACGGCGAGGCCGGCGACGCGGTGCTCATCGCGCACGACATGCGTGCCACCGGCCCCGGTCTGGCGGCCGCCTTCGCGGCCGGCGTCCGCGCCGAGGGGCGCTCGGTGATCGAGCTGGGGCTCGCCTCGACGGACATGCTCTACTACGCATCCGGCTCGCTCGGCCTGCCCGGCGCGATGTTCACCGCCAGCCACAACCCGGCGCAGTACAACGGCATCAAGATGTGCCGCTCCGGCGCCCGCCCGATCGGGCAGGACAGCGGGCTGGCCGAGATCCGCGACCGGGCCCAGGCCCTGCTGGACAAGGGCGAGGCCCGCCCGGCCGGCGAGCCGGCCGCGCCGGCCGAGCGGCGCGACCTGCTGGCCGACTACGCGGCGTACCTGCGGGAACTGGTCGACCTCTCCGGCATCCGCCCGCTCAAGGTGGTCGTCGACGCCGGCAACGGCATGGGCGGCTACACCGTCCCGACAGTGCTCGGCGACGCCGCCCTGCCGGCGCTGCCGCTGGAGATCGTGCCGCTCTACTTCGAGCTGGACGGCACGTTCCCCAACCACGAGGCCAACCCGCTGGACCCGGCGAACCTCGTCGACCTGCAGCGCGCGGTCCTCGAGCACGGCGCCGAGATCGGTCTGGCGTTCGACGGCGACGCCGACCGGTGCTTCGTGGTGGACGAGCGCGGCGAGCCGGTCTCGCCATCGGCGATCACCGCCCTGGTGGCGGCCCGCGAGCTGGCGAAGCACCCCGGCTCGACGGTGATCCACAACCTGATCACCTCCAGCGCCGTGCCGGAGATCATCCGCGAGCACGGCGGCGAGCCGGTCGTCGCCCGGGTCGGGCACTCCTTCATCAAGGCGGAGATGGCCCGGACCAACGCCATCTTCGGTGGCGAGCACTCCGCCCACTACTACTTCCGGGACTTCTGGTTCGCCGACACCGGAATGCTCGCCGCGATGCACACGCTGGCCGCCCTCGGCGAGCAGTCGCTGCCGCTGTCCGTGCTGGCCGGCGAGTACGAGCGGTACGTCGCCTCCGGCGAGATCAACTCGACGGTGGCCGACCAGGCCGCCAAGGTGGCCGAGGTGCGGGCCGCGTACCCGCAGGCCGAGGCCGACGAGTTGGACGGGCTCACGCTGCGCTTCCCGGACGGCGCGTGGTTCAACCTGCGCGCCTCCAACACCGAGCCGCTGCTGCGGCTCAACGTCGAGGCCCCGACGCGGGAGCGGATGACCGCCCTCCGTGACGAGGTGCTCGACCGGGTTCGCCGATAAGATCGCCTGCGCCGGTCGGCACCGTCGATCGGTGAAACCGCATACGTGGAAGGAGCCGCGCCGTGGCCCTGGACCCGCAGTTGCTGGAAATCCTCGCCTGTCCGGACACGCATCACGCCCCGCTCGACTACGACGCCGAGGCGCAGACGCTGACCTGCACCGAGTGCGGCCGGATCTTCGAGGTCCGCGACGACGTGCCGGTGCTGCTGCTGGACGAGGCGCGCGGCCCCGCGGAGCGGTCGTGATCGACGGTACGGCCGGGGTCAGCGGCCGACGCGAGCCCGACGAGGCCCTGCTCGACGACCAGGACGCGCTCGCCGAGCACGACCCGGGCGGCATGCTGCGGCACACCGCTTCCGCCGGGGCGCAGGTCCGCGAGTCGGCCGCCCTGGCCGCCGAGGCCAACCTCCAGGTGCTCGCCGACGAGGGCCGGCCCCGCGCGGTCGTCATCGCCGGCATCGGCACCGCCGGGCGCACGGGCGACGTGCTCGCCACGGTCGCCGGGCCGCGCTGCCCGGTGCCGGTCATCCCGCACCGCAGCGCCGGCGTGCCCGGCTGGGTGGGCGCCGCCGACGTGGTCATCGCCGTCAGCGCCTCCGGCCGCAGCCCCGAGGCGCTGGGCGCCGCCGAGGCCGCGCACCGGCGGGGCGCCCGGCTCGTCGCCGTCGGCGCGCCCGACTCGCAGTTGCAGTCGGTGGCCGAGCGGGCCCGGGCGCCGTTCATCCCCGTGCCCCGGCGCGCCCCGGCCCGGGCCAGCCTCTGGGCGCTCACCGTGCCGGTCCTGCTCGCCGCCCGTACGCTCGGCCTGGTGAAGGTCAACGAGGCGGATCTGGCGGAGACCGCGGCCCGGCTCGACGCGGACGCGGACCGCTGCCGCCCCACGGCCGAGTCCTTCGTCAACCCGGCGAAGTCGCTCGCCCTGGGCCTGGCCGGCTCGGTGCCGATCGTCTGGGGCTCGTCGCCGCTGGCCACCGTGGCGGCCCGCCGGTTCGGCGACACCCTGTCCGCCAACGCCCGCTACCCGGTCGTCAGCGGGGCGCTGGGCGAGGCGGGACGCGGGCGGGTCGGCCTGCTCGACGGCGTCTTCGGCGGCCTGGTCGAGGGGGAGCGGGACATCTTCGCCGACCCCGACGAGGAGGAGCCGGCCGGCACCCGGTTGCGGCTGGTGCTGCTGCGCGACGGCGGGCTGAACCCCGAGGACGACGCCGACGAGCCGCTCGCCGTCGAGGAGCGCCGCGCGGACGCGGTGCAGACGCTCGCCGAGCGGCGCGGCGTGCGCTGCGACGTGGTGACCGCCGAGGGCGGCTCCGCGCTGGAGCGGCTCGCCTCGCTGGTCGCCGTGCCGGACTTCGCCTCGGTCTACCTCGCCCTGGCACACGGACTGGACCCGATGGCCGTACCGGCCATCACCGAGATGAAGGAGCTGGCAAACCAGTGAGCGATAGCAGGGAACGGGTCGGGCGGCGCGGTGCGCCGGTGGCCGGTGGCGCCGCGCGACGGACCGGAGCGACGGCGTGAGCGCCAACGGCGGGACGAAGGCGATCGTCGCCGCGCTGCTGGCCAACGTCGGCATCGCCGTCACCAAGTTCGTCGCGTTCCTGCTGACCGGGTCGTCGTCGATGCTGGCCGAGTCGATCCACTCGGTCGCCGACTCCGGCAACCAGGGGCTGCTGCTGCTCGGCGGCAAGCGCGCCAAGCGGGCGGCCACCCCGCAGCACCCCTTCGGCTACGGCCGCGAGCGCTACGTCTACGCGTTCATCGTGTCGATCGTGCTGTTCAGCGTCGGTGGTCTCTTCGCCCTCTACGAGGCGTACCACAAGTGGTCGCACAAGGAGGGCATCACCGAGTGGCACTGGGTGCCGGTCACCGTGCTGGTGGCGGCGATCATCATGGAGACGTTCTCCTTCCGCACGGCCATCAAGGAGTCCAACCTCGTCCGGGGCAACCAGTCCTGGGTGCACTTCGTCCGGCGGGCCAAGGCGCCCGAGCTGCCGGTGGTGCTGCTGGAGGACCTGGGCGCCCTGGTCGGCCTGGTCTTCGCGCTCTTCGGCGTCACCATGACGCTGATCACCGGCAACGGTGAGTGGGACGCGGTCGGCACCGCGATGATCGGCGTGCTGCTGGTGGTCATCGCCGTCGTCCTGGCCATCGAGACCAAGAGCCTGCTGCTCGGTGAGGGCGCCGAGGCGCACGACGTCGCCGCCATCGAGAAGGCGGTCACCGACGGCCCCGAGTTCGAGCGGATCATCCACATGAAGACGCTCTACCTCGGCCCCGAGGAGCTGATGGTGGCCGCGAAGGTCGCCGCGCCGGCCTGCGAGAACGCCGAGGTGCTGGCGCGGAGCATCAACACCGTCGAGGCCCGGATCCGCGCGGCCGTGCCGACCGCCCGGGTGATCTACCTGGAGCCGGACATCTACAGCGCCGCCGCCGAGCGGGCCGGCACCGGGAGCGCGGCGCACACCGCCGTGCCGGGCTCCGAGCCGGGCGAGGCCGCCGGGCGGCCCGGGAGCTGACGGGTGGAACTGCTCCACGGACCGATCAGGGACTACGCCTGGGGGTCCCGCTCGGCGATCGCCCGGTTGCAGGGCCGGCCGGTGCCGAGCGACGGCCCGGAGGCCGAGCTGTGGCTGGGCGCCCACCCGGGCGCCCCGGCCATGGTCGACCGCGACGGCGGCCGGGTCAGCCTGACCGACCTGCTGCTCGCCGAGCCGGACCACTGGCTCGGCGAGCGGGTGGTCGGCCGGTTCGGCACCCGGCTGCCGTTCCTGCTCAAGGTGCTCGCCGCGGACGCCCCGCTGAGCCTGCAGGCGCACCCGGACGCCGAGCAGGCCCGCGCCGGGCACGCCGCCGACGCCGACCGCCCGGACGGGCAGCGCAACTACGTCGACCCGTACCACAAGCCGGAGCTGCTGGTCGCGCTCTCGCCGATGGAGGCGCTCTGCGGGTTCCGCGACCCGGTCGCCTCGGCGCAGGTGCTCGCCGGCTTCGGCGTACCCGGGCTGGAGCCGGTGCTGGCGGCGTTGCGCACCGGCCCGGCGGGGCTGCGCGACGCCGTACGGCTGCTGCTGACCTGGCCCGCCGACGGGCGCGACGCGCTGGTGGCGGCCGTGGCGGCGGCGCCGGTCGCGGGGCCGGACGCGGAGCTGGCCCGGGACCTGGCCGCCGCCTACCCGGGCGACCCCGGGGTGCTGGTGGCGATGCTGCTCAACCGGGTGCGGCTGGCGCCCGGGCAGGCGATCTGGATGCCGGCCGGCAACCTGCACGCCTACCTGCGGGGCACCGGCGTGGAGATCATGGCGGCCAGCGACAACGTGCTGCGCGGCGGGCTGACGCCGAAGCGGGTGGACGTCGACGAGCTGCTGCGGGTGCTGCGCTTCGAGGTGCTGCGCGACCCGGTGGTGCCGCCGCTGGAGGTCGCCCCCGGGGTGGTCACCTGGCCGGTGCCGGTGGACGACTTCGCGCTGCACCGGGTGACGGTGGGCGCGGCGCTGCCGGAGGTGACGCTGCCGGTGCCGGGGCCGCGGGTGGTGTTGTGCGGCGCCGGCGAGCTCTCGGTGGACGACGGGGCCGGCCCGGTGACGCTCGGGCCGGGGCGGGCCGCGGTCGGCACGGCCGCCGCCGGGCCACTGCGCCTGGCGGGCACGGGCGAGGCGTACGTCGCGAGCTGCGGCCTGCGCTGAGCCGGCGGCCTGTGCTGACCCGGCGGCCTGCGCTGACTCGGGCAACCTCGACAGGGGCAAGTCCGACTTTCCCGGAATAGCTTGACGTGCGGTTGGCGCAGTGTGACCCTATGAGTACGCAGCGTTATCGCGACGACGGTCCGAGAACGCGCGCGAGGGATCCAAACCGGGGGGATGCACGGGGCGGGCGGCTGGTGGACGGCAAGTCCGTTCACGACCGACCGCCCCGTGCGCTGTCCGCTTCTGTCTTCCTGCTCTCTTCACCGGCCGGTCCCTTCGGCATCGGCCCGCGCGCGTAAGGTGAGGGTCGCGCAGCACATCGTCCGACAGGAGCTTCCATGACCAGCACCCTCCCGGCGTCCGCCAGCGGAACGCCGTCCGAGGCCCGGCCGAGCACCCTCGCCGAGGGCGACTACAAGGTGGCGGATCTGTCGCTCGCCGAGTTCGGGCGCAAGGAGATCCAGCTCGCCGAGCACGAGATGCCCGGCCTGATGGCGATCCGTCGTGAGTTCGCCGACGCCCAGCCGCTCGCTGGCGCCCGGATCACCGGGTCGCTGCACATGACCATCCAGACCGCCGTCCTGATCGAGACCCTGGTCGCGCTCGGCGCGCAGGTCCGCTGGGCGTCCTGCAACATCTTCTCCACCCAGGACCACGCCGCCGCCGCGATCGTGGTCGGGCCGGACGGCACCCCGGAGGCCCCGGCCGGCGTCCCGGTGTACGCCTGGAAGGGCGAGAGCCTCCAGGAGTACTGGTGGTGCACCGAGCAGGTGCTCACCTGGCCCGACGGGCAGGGCCCGAACATGATCCTCGACGACGGCGGCGACGCCACCCTGCTGGTGCACAAGGGCGTCGAGTTCGAGAAGGCCGGGGCCGTCCCGCCGGTCGAGTCCGCCGACTCCGAGGAGTACGCGGTCATCCTCGGCCTGCTGCACCGCTCGCTCGCCGAGGACGGCCAGCGGTGGACCCGGATCGCCGCCGGCATCAAGGGCGTGACCGAGGAGACCACCACCGGCGTGCACCGGCTCTACGAGATGCACCGCGCCGGCACCCTGCTCTTCCCCGCCATCAACGTCAACGACTCGGTGACGAAGAGCAAGTTCGACAACAAGTACGGCTGCCGCCACTCGCTGATCGACGGCATCAACCGCGCCACCGACGTGCTGATCGGCGGCAAGATGGCGGTCGTGCTCGGCTACGGCGACGTCGGCAAGGGCTGCGCCGAGTCGCTGCGCGGCCAGGGCGCGCGGGTCGTGGTGACCGAGGTCGACCCGATCTGCGCCCTTCAGGCGGCGATGGACGGCTACCAGGTCGCCACCCTGGACGACGTGGTCGAGCAGGCGGACATCTTCATCACCGCCACCGGCTGCTTCGACGTCATCACCAACGAGCACATGGCCCGGATGAAGCACCAGGCGATCGTCGGCAACATCGGTCACTTCGACAACGAGATCGACATGGCCGGCCTGGCGAAGCGGTCCGACGTGGAGCGGATCAACATCAAGCCGCAGGTCGACCTCTGGAAGTTCGCCGACGGGCACGCGATCATCGTGCTGTCGGAGGGCCGCCTGCTGAACCTGGGCAACGCCACCGGCCACCCGAGCTTCGTGATGTCGAACTCCTTCGCCAACCAGACGATCGCCCAGATCGAGCTGTTCACGAAGACCGAGGAATACCCGACCGGCGTCTACGTGCTGCCGAAGCACCTGGACGAGAAGGTCGCCCGGCTGCACCTGGAGGCGCTCGGCGCGAAGCTGAGCACGCTCACCAAGGAGCAGGCCGCCTACCTCGGCGTCTCCGTCGAGGGCCCGTTCAAGCCGGAGCACTACCGGTACTGAGCCCGCCGCATCGACCGGGCCGGCCCGCGCAAGCAGCGGACCGGCCCGGTCGGCGTTTCGCCGGGTCCGCGGTCGGGCGGCCGGTCGCGGTGGGAGCGGCGGCGGTCGGGTGCGGGGGGCGGACGGCGGTCAGTCGGGGCGGGAGCGGCGGCGGGCCGGGCGGATCCAGGTCCACACGCACCAGGCGAGCCAGGCCAGCGACACCAGCGCGGCCAGGGTGCGCAGGCGCAGCGCGCTGAGCAGCAGCACCACCGCCAGGACGGCCAGCCACGGCCCGAACGCCCTCACGAGCGCCACCGCCCGCACCCGCTCACGAGCGCCATCGGCCGAGGACCATCCGGCGGACCAGCGGCGGGGCGATCCACGACCAGACGCAGAAGAGCAGCCACGCCAGGCCGAACAGGCCCGCCAGCAGGTCCAGCCCGGCGAGGTTGAGCAGCACGACCACGCCGATCGCGAGCAGCCAGGTGCGGAGGATCCCCAGCCGGTAGAGCGGCCGCAGCGGCAGCAGCAGCGGGTGCGCGTACACCCGGGTCTCCCAGGCGGCCTCGGCGTAGTCGGCGTCGGTCGGGTCGTGCGCCACCGCTTCGCCGAAGGCGCGGTGCGCGGCGCCCACCCGGCCGCGCCGGGCCGCCGCGACGCCGTGCAGGGCGAGCGCCGCCGGGTTGCCCGGCCACACGCCGAGGAACTCCCGGGCGATCCGCTCGGCGGCCCGGTCGTCGCCCCGGGCGTACGCGAGCTGGAATCGGGCGGCGAAGACGGCCGGCGCGTCCGGGACGATCGCGGCGGCCCGGGCGACCAGGCGTTCCGCCTTGTCGGTCTGACCCACCGCCGAGCAGAGGTCGGCGTACTGGCAGAGCAGCCACGGATTCTCCGGCTCGATGGCGAGCGCGTCGAGCAGCGCCCGCTCGGCGGGGGCGAACTCGCGGCGGTGACGCAGCGCGAGACCCAGCCGGCCGAGCAGTTCCGCGTCCGGGCCGGTCTCGGCCAGCCCCTGGCGGGCGACCGTGACGACGTCGTCCCAGCGGTCCAGCGCGGTCAGCGCCGCCGTCCGCAGCCGGAACGCGGCGGGGCTGGTGCCCAGGACGGCGGGGAGCCGGCTCATCTCGTCCAGCGCCTGCTCCGGGCGGTTCAGCTCCAGCAGGTGGGCCACCCGGGCGAGGTGGATCTCCGGGGCGGTCACGCGGCGGCCACCAGCGTGACGAGCAGGGCCTCGGCGAAGCCGATCAACAACACCGCCCCGATGCCGGGCAGCCACAGCGACGCCGTCTCGCCCCCGCGCAGCTCGTACGCCCGGAACCGGCGCTTCTGCGCGGCGGAGGCCGCGAGCCAGACCAGTGCGCCGGAGAGCGCCCCGACCAGCCGGACGGGACGGTCGGCCGCGTTGTCGAAGATCGTCAGCGTGACCACCAGCCGGGCCGCCAGCGCGGCCAGCCCGACGCCGAGCACCGCCAGGTTCGTCCGGCGGGGCAGGGCCAGCCGGTGCCCGTTGACCAGGGCCAGCACGGTGGCCGCCGCCGGCCCGCCGAACACGGCGGGAAAGATCAGCGACTGCGGTCGCCACGGCGGGCGTCGCGCCTCGTACGCCGCCGGGGCGATGGTGGGGGTGAACAGATCGTCGGACACGGTGTTCCCGTCTCGGTAGGGGCGAGCGAGCCGGATCCTGCCACAGCCGGCCGACGGTCGGCGGCCCGCCGCCGCTCAGGCGCCGGGCGTGGGGACGCCGCCCGCCGGCGCCGACGAGGCGACGGCGGGCCGTGCGGCCGGCAGGACCGGCGCCGGCGCGGTGTCCGGCGTGTCGCCGGCGGCCCGGGCGCCGGGCACCGCCGGGCGGATCGTGCCGGGCGGGGCGGCGATCCCGGGCGGGACCGCGATCCCGGGCGGGGCCGCGATCCCGGGCGGGGCCGCGATCCCGGGCGGGGCCGCGATCCCGGGCGGGGCCGCGATCCCGGGCGGGGCGGCGATCCCGGGCGGGGCCGCGTAGGGCGGCGCGGGTGGGCCGGGCGTCATTTCGGGCCAGAGCGTCGCGGCGACGGCCCGGCCACGACCCAGCCGGTGCCAGGCCCGCCGGTGCCGCTCGCCGAGGACGGCCGCCAGGTAGACCGACTCCGGCATGCCCGGCGGTGGGGGCGGCGTGGTCACCGCCGAGATCTCGGCCCACAGGCCGCGGCCGAGCCGCCCGCGGGCCGGCTCCGCGAGTTGGTGCACCCGGGCCAGGTACTGCCGGGCGGCCAGCGCCAGGCCGTCGTCCAGCCGGCTCAGGTCCAGCGTGTGCGCCCAGCCGACCAGCACGGGCACCGCGGTCGGGACCGGCCGCCAGGCCGTCGCCGTCCGGGTGTGCACGACCAGCGTGCCCGCCACCAGGTCGCCCAGCCGACGCCCCTGCCGGTCGGACAGCATCACCGCCACCCCGGCCACCCAGCTCAGCAGCGGCAGCACCAGGCCCGGCCACTCCACCGCCACGCCGACCAGCGCCCGGGTCAGCGACTGCCGCAGCCCGACCGGGGCGCCGTCGGCGCTGACCACGCGCAGCCCGACCGCCATCTTGCCCAGCGTCCGGCCGTGGTTGAACCGCTCGCAGAGCACGGGGTAGCCGACCAGCACCAGGACCAGCCCCACCGTCGCGAGGCCACCGGCCAGGGCCCCGTCGACCAGCGCCGCCGGCAGGTTGACGAGCACGACGCCGGCGACTATGGACAGCATCAGCAGCAGGGCCAGCTGGGCCAGGACGTCCAGCATCAGCGCGAGCACCCGGGAGCCGATCCGGGCGGCCCGGACGTCCAGCTCCACGGCCTCCCCGCTGACCAGCCCGGCGTCGCCCCACGGGGCGGGTCGGGCCGGCGGTCGTGGTTGCGCTCTCACCCCGACAGTGAACACTATGATCGCCGAACGGGGGTGACGGTGGATCTCGACGCGTACGTCGCGGAACACGGCGGGGAGTGGCGGCGCCTGGAGCAGCTCTCCGGGCGGGGCCGGCTCGACGCCGCCGAGGTCGACGAACTCGTCGCCCTCTACCAGCGGGCGACCACCCAGCTCTCGGTGCTGCGCAGCCGCTCACCCGACCCGGCGCTGGTCAGCCAGCTCTCCCAGGTGGTGCTGCGGGCGCGGGCCCGGCTCACCGGCCGTCCCCGGCCGTCCTGGGCGGCGGTCGGCCGGTTCCTGCTGGTCGGCTTCCCCGGCGCGGTGTACCGCGCCTGGCCCTGGTGGTGCGGGGTGGCGACCGGCTTCACCCTGCTCAGCTTCTTCCTCATCTGGTTCGTGGCGGGCAACCCGGACACGGCGGGCGCCTTCATCGGCGAGGAGGCGGCCGCCGACCTGGTCGAGTCGGGCTTCGCCGGCTACTACACCGAGTTCGCCGCGCCGACCTTCGCCTTCCACCTCTGGACGCACAACGCGTGGCTCGCCGCCCAGTGCCTCGCCGCCGGTGTGCTGATCGTCCCGGTGTTCTACCTGCTCTGGCAGAACGCGCTCAACATCGGCGTGGTCGGCGGGGTGATGGTGGCCTACGGCCGGGCGGACGTCTTCTTCGGACTGATCACCCCGCACGGGCTGCTGGAGCTGACCGGCGTCTTCGTGGCGGCCGGGTTGGGCCTGCGCACCGGTTGGGCGTGGATCGCGCCGCCCGCGCAGCTCACCCGGGGGCAGGCGGTCGCGCGGGCGGGCCGCGAGGGCGTCCTGGTCGCCGTGGGCCTGGTGGGGCTCTTCGCGGTCTCCGCCGTCATCGAGGCGTTCGTGACCCCCGCGCCGGTGCCGGTTCCGTTCCGCGTCGCCGTGGGCACCGCCGTCTGGCTCGCCTTCCTGGCGTACGTCGTGCTCCTCGGTCGCCGGGCGGGCGCCGCGCCGTCCGCCGGCGACGACGTCCTCGACCCGCACGCTGCCCGCTGACCGCCCCGTCGGTTCGCTGTCAGACCCGTCGGGACCGCTGTCAGAGCTGGCCGAGGGACTTGAGACGCAGGTAGGTGTCGGCCAGGGTGGGGGCCAGGCGACCCGCCGGAGCGTCGACGACCATCACCCCGTGCCGGCCCAGGGCGGCGCGCACCCGGTCGCGTTCGGCCAGCGCCCGCCAGGCCGCCGCCGCGGCGTAGGCGTCCCCGGGCCGCTGCGGGGCGGCCGTGGTGAGCGCGGTCAGCACCGGGTCGTGCGTCGCGGCGATCACCACCTTGTGCCGGGCGGCGAGCCGGGGGAGCACCGGCAGCAGCCCCTCGCCGAGGGCGCCGGCCTCCAGGGCGGTGAAGAGCACCACCAGGCCGCGCTGGCTCCGCCGGCGCAGCAGCTCACCGGCGATCAGGTCGAAGTCCGTCTCGACCAGCGCGGGCTGGAGCGGGGCGAGGGCGTGCACCAGCCGGGGGAGCAGGGCCGGCCGCCCGGTGCCGGTCACCGTCGCCCGGACCGCCGTGTCGGCGGCGAGCAGGTCGACGCGGTCACCGGCGCGGGCGGCGAGGGCGGTGAGCAGCAGCGCGGCGTCGATCGCGGTGTCCAGCCGGGGCTCGTCGCCGACCCGCACCGCCGAGGTGCGCCCCGTGTCCAACACGCAGACCAGCCGGCGGTCCCGCTCGGGCCGCCAGGTCCGCACCAGCACGTCGGCCCGGCGCGCGCTCGCCCGCCAGTCGATCGACCGCACGTCGTCGCCCACCACGTACTCGCGGAGGGTGTCGAACTCGGTGCCCTGGCCGCGCCCGCGGCTCACCTGGGTGCCGTCGATCACCCGCAGCCGGGCCAGCTTCTCCGGCAGGTGGCGGCGCGAGTCGAAGCGGGGCAGCACGCGCAGCGTCCACGGCGGCGTGGCCGGGCGGCCGGAGCGCTGCCGGAAACCCAGCCCCATCGGCCCGAACGAGCGCACGGTCAGCGTCACCGCCGGCCGGTCGCCCCGCCGCAGGGGGGTGAGCCGGCTGGGCAGCGCCGCCGTCCCGCCCGGCTCGACGCGCACCGTCCGCGACGGCGGGACGTCCGGGCGGGCGCCGGCGGAGGGCACCCAGGCGTCGCGGACCCGGGCGCGCAGCGTACGGGCGGCGGGATTGTGCAGCAGCAGCGTGACGGTGGCCGTGCCGCCGAGCCGGACCGCCCGGTCACCCTCCCGGGCCGCCGCGAGCGCCCCCGGCGGCACGGCCAGCGCCCGGTCGACCAGCACGAGCAGCAGCACCACGGCGGTCATCACGAGCAGGCCGACGAACGGCGCCGGCCAGGCCGGCAGGGTCAGCGCGCCGACCGCCAGCAGGAGCGCCGCCCGCCAGGTCATCGCGGCGTCGGCACGGTGGCCAGCACCGTGTCCAGCACCGCGTCCACGCCGACGCCCTCCAGCTCGACCTCGGGCCGCAGCCGCAGCCGGTGCCGCAGCGTCGGCCGGGCGACCGCCTTCACGTCGTCCGGGACGACGTAGTCCCGGCCGGCCAGCCAGGCCCACGCCTTGGCGGTGGTGAGCAGCGCGGTCGCGCCCCGGGGCGAGGCGCCCAGCTCCAGCGCCGGCGTGCTGCGGGTCGCCCGGCAGAGGTCGACGATGTAGCCGAACAGGGGTTCGGCCATGTGCACCCGGCCGACCGCCGCCCGCGCCGCCGCGAGGTCGGCCGCGGTGGCCACCGGTCGTACGCCGGCGGCGCTCAGGTCGCGCGGGTCGAAGCCGGCGTGGTGCGCGCGGAGCACCCCCATCTCCTCCTCCCGGCTGGGCAGCGGCACGGTGAGCTTGAGCAGGAACCGGTCGAGCTGCGCCTCCGGCAGCGGATAGGTGCCCTCGTACTCGATCGGGTTCTGGGTGGCGGCGACGATGAACGGGTCGGGCAGCGGACGCCGGTCGCCCTCGACCGTGACCTGCCGCTCCTCCATGACCTCCAGCAGCGCCGACTGGGTCTTCGGCGGGGTCCGGTTGATCTCGTCGGCGAGCAGCAGGTTGGTGAAGACCGGGCCCTCGCGGAAGGTGAAGGCGGCGGTGTGCGGGTCGAAGATCAGCGAGCCGGTCACGTCGCCCGGCATCAGGTCCGGGGTGAACTGCACCCGCTTGGACCCCAGGTCGAGCGCGGTGGCCACGGTGCGGATCAGCAGGGTCTTGGCCACGCCCGGCACGCCCTCCAGCAGCACGTGCCCGCGGCAGAGCAGGGCGATCACCAGGCCGGTGACGACCGCGTCCTGCCCGACGACCGCCTTGGCGACCTCGGCACGCAGCCGGTGCAGGGCGGCACGGGGGTCGGCGGCGCCGGCGGTCGGCGGCTCGGCGGTTCCGGCGGGTCGGGTCACCGGGCGTCTCCTTCGGGTCGGTGCGGGTGCGGCGCGGCGGTCGGTGGCGGCCCGTCGGCCGGGTGCGGGGCGACCGTGCGGGTCAGCCGGTCCAGCGCGCGGGCCAGCTCCAGCAGATCCTGGTCAGTGTCGGGCGCGCCGCCGTAGAGCAACTCCTCGGCCCGTCCCGGGCCGTCGCCGGTGCGGGCGGCGACCGCGGCGGCCACCTCGGCGGTCGGGGCGGTCGGCGGCAGGTTCAGCCGGGGCAGCAGGCGGTCCAGGGCGGCGGTGCGCAGCGTGCGCGCGGCCACGTCCCGGGCGCCGGCCTTCTCGTAGAGCCGGGCCCGGCCGAGCACCGTCTCCGCCGAGCGGACCGTCACCGGCAGCGGCTCCGGCGTCGGCGGGCCGAGCCGGCGGGCCCGCCAGGCGGCGGCCAGCAGGGCGGCCACGGCGAGCTGGACCAGCAGCGCCCAGAACCAGCCGGGGAAGGCGGACCAGAGCGGGTTCGGCGGGTCGGAGCCGCCGGCGCTGGAGTCGTCACCGTCCCCGTCACCGTCGGAGCCGCGGCCCGGATCGCCGCGCCCGGCGTCGCCGTCCCCCTCGCCGCCGGGGCGGCCGCCACCCGGCCCGCCGTACTCGGTGGAGCCGCCCGGCGTGGGCGACCAGGCGGGGCTGCCGCTGTCGCCGGAGCCGAAGGTCGGCGGCGGCGCCGGGCCGTCCAGGTCGAGCCACACCACCCGGCCCGCCCCGCCGAGCAGCGCGGTGGCGAACGCCAGGTTGTCCCACTCGTCGATCCGGTCGTTGCGGAACGGGTCGCTGGCGCCGACCACCACCACGCTCTCGGGGATCCGGAGCAGCCGGGCGAGCCCGCCGTCGAAGCAGAACTGCGGCGCGGACGCGCCCGGGCTGACCGCGTAGCGCTGCAGCCCGACCGCCACCGGGCCGAGCTCGCGCAGCTCGGGCATCGGGCAGGGCAGGCCCCGCGCGTCGGGCTCCACCGCCTGCGCGGCCCACCTGCGGTCGGCCGGCTCGATCCCCAGCGGGACCGCGTCGAGCACCCGCCGCGGCGGGTCCACCAGCACCAGCCGCGTGGCCGAGGGCAGCGAGCGCAACGCGCCGACCGTGTCCGGGTGCAGCAGCGCCGGCGCGGGCACGAAGAGCGTGGCGGGGCTGTCGCGGGCGGCCAGCAGCGCGGCCAGCGTGTCCGTCTCCCGCCGCACCGTCACCCCGCGCTCGCGCAGCGCCTCGGCGAGCCGGCTGCCGCCGTCGTCCCCGGTCGCGACGGGGGAGAGGAACCCGTGGTCGTCGGCGTCGGGCTGGTCGACCGCGTGGGTGACCAGGGTGGTGGTCAGCAGCGC
The DNA here is from genome assembly GCF_043204915.1 of Micromonospora sp. NPDC047670. Lineage (NCBI taxonomy): Bacteria > Bacillati > Actinomycetota > Actinomycetes > Micromonosporales > Micromonosporaceae > Micromonospora > Micromonospora sp. NPDC047670. The sequence continues at coordinate 7,726 of NZ_JBIDDA010000023.1, read as the reverse complement.
GGCGGCCAGCCCCAACGGGATCAGCAGCCGGTGCCGGCGGCGGCGCCGCCGGGGTGCGGCGCCGACCCCGGAGGCCGGCGGGGCGGCGGTGACCTGTGCGCTCATGGTCGTGGCCCGTCCTCGGGTCGGCCGGTCAGCAGCCGGTCCAGGTCGGCGGCGTGCTCCCGCATCCGCCGGTCGTGCTCGGCCGAGGCGGGGCGCTGGGCGTACCAGATCTCGGAGAAGACCGCCCCGGCGGCGCTCAGCGGCGGACCGACCTGCGGGCGGTGCTCCGTGGCGGCCCGCACCACCTCGAGGACGGTCAGGCCGGGCTGCGGCTCCAGCAGCCGCCGGGCGACCAGCTCCCGGATCATCGCGCGCAGCCGCTCCCGGACGGCCTCGGCGTACCTGCCCTCGGCCGCCAGCCGGTCCGCGAGGGAGGCGTACGCGGCGGCCGGCAGCTCCGGCTCGCGCGGCGCGGGTACGACCGGCGCCGGGGCGTCCGCGGGCGGGGGCTCCCGGCGGCGGCGACGCAACCGGGGCAGTCGGGGCAGCCGGCGGGGCACCCACGCGGGGTACGCGTACCAGCCGACCGCCACCAGCACCGCGGCGAGCACCAGCAGCAGCGCGGCCAGGGGGAGGGGCACGTGGTCGCCGAGCGCGGCCGTGGTCTCGGTCCACCACCGGCTGAAGCTCATCGGTCGGCCGCCAGCAGGGCGTTCTCCGGCGTGCCCGCCCGCGCCCGGGAGAGCCGGATGTCCAGCCCCTCGGTGCGCATCCGGGTCTCCAGATGCAGCACCGCGTCCAGGCAGGCCAGGGCCGGGTAGGCGACGCTGTTCACGCCCGCCCACACGGCCAGCGACAGCCAGGCGGCCCAGTCCCGGTCGACCAGGTCGAGCGCGCCCAGCCCGTAGTAGACGCCGATGCCGAGGCCGAGGCGGACGATCCACCAGGCCAGGTAGCCGAGCAGGCGGATCCAGCCGGCCCGGCCGCCGCCGCGGACGGCCAGGGTGGCGGCCCGCAGCGGGGCGCGCAGTGGGTGCACCCGGTCCACGACCAGCGCGGGCGCCACGGCGCCGAGCAGGGCGAAGCCGACGAACCAGGCCGGCCCGAACAGCGCCGCCACCCACATCACCACCCCGACCAGGGCGGTCAGCAGCACGGTGGCGCCCCACCGGGCGCCGGCGGGGCGGAGCACCTCCCGCGGCCCGGCCGCACGACCGAACAGCGCGCCGCCGGCGGCCCGGGCGGCCGGGCTGCCGAGCAGCGTGATGATCATCGCCTCGGTCGCCGCGCCGGTCGCCAGCAGCAGCCAGTACGCGCCGAACCGCTCGAACTGCACGAACCAGGCCGGGGGCGCGACGTCGGCGGCGAGCCGCAGCGGGTAGAGCAGGAGCTGCTCGCCGACGGCCAGGACGACGGCGAGCGGGACCAACACCCGGGCCTGCCCGCGCAGCAGCAGGACCGCGGAGTCCAGCAGCTCGCCGACCGTGAGCGGGCGGCGTGGGAGCACGGCGGTCGGGCCGGCGTCGGGCACGCGTACTCCTGGGGACGGGCGGCGGTGGCGCGTGACGGCGCACGCGGGGATCATGGTGACACGCGCGGTCCGATCGGGTGGACCCGCACGCCGGGGCGGCGACGCCGGCGTCGGTTGCTGGGCGGCGGCGTCCCACGGCAGTACCGTGCCGGGTGACGCGGATCCCACCGAACTGAACGGGATGGAAACATTAACCCCATGAGAGCCCGGGTACTGGTGGTCGACGACGACCCCGCGCTCGCCGAGATGCTCGGCATCGTCCTGCGCAGCGAGGGGTTCCTGCCCTCCTTCGTCGCCGACGGGGAGCGGGCCCTGGCCGCGTTCCGCGAGAACCGGCCGGACATCGTCCTGCTCGACCTCATGCTCCCCGGCATGAGCGGCATCGACGTGGCGCGGTCGATCCGGGCCGAGTCGGGCGTGCCGATCGTCATGCTGACCGCCAAGAGCGACACCGTCGACGTGGTCCTCGGCCTGGAGTCCGGGGCCGACGACTACGTGGTCAAGCCGTTCAAGCCCAAGGAGCTGGTCGCCCGGATGCGGGCGCGGCTGCGCCGTGGCGAGGACGTCGCCCCCGAGATGCTGACCATCGGGCCGCCCGGCAACCAGATCACCATCGACGTGCCGGCGCACACCGTCAGCCGCAACGGCGAGGAGGTGAAGCTGACGCCGCTGGAGTTCGACCTGCTGGTCGCGCTCGCCCGCAAGCCGCGTCAGGTGTTCACCCGCGAGGTGCTGCTGGAGCAGGTCTGGGGCTACCGGCACGCGGCGGACACCCGGCTGGTCAACGTGCACGTGCAGCGGCTGCGCGCCAAGATCGAGCCGGATCCGGAGCGGCCGGAAATCATCCTCACCGTGCGGGGCGTGGGCTACAAGGCGGGCACCGGATAGCCTGGTCACACTGTGGCCACCTCCCCGATCCCGGACCCTCAGACGGCAGCCCCGCGCCGGCGTGTCGCCGCGCGGGAGCTGTGGCGTGGCGTGAGCGGCCGGGCCGCGCGCCTGTTCGCGGGGCTGCACCAGGCCTGGCGGCGGTCGCTGCAGCTGCGGGTGGTGACCATCACACTGGTGGCGTCCAGCCTGCTGGTGGGCGGTTTCGCCTACCTGATCGCCGACAAGATCACCAGCATCCTGATCGAGAACGCCGAGACCGACGTGCGGGTGCGGCTGGACAGCGGCGCGGCGTACGCGGCGAAGCAGTTCGGCCTCTACAACCAGCCGCAGGAGGCGCAGTTCCAGGAGACCGTCGACGGCACGGTCAACTACCTCGCCGGCGGTGACCCGCAGCAGACCACCGGCGTGATCGTGGCGCTCACCGCCGACAGCCACACCGGCCTCATCCAGCCGCGGTCCTCGCCCGCGGTCAACGTCCGGCCGCTGATCAGCCGCGAGCTGCGGGCCACGGTCGCCGGGGGCAAGGTGGCCAGCCAGATCCGCACCGGCCGGCTGGGCGGGGAACGCACGAAGTACCTGGTCTACGGCTCGCCCGTGCCCACCAAGTTCGGTCAGGTGGAGCTCTACTACCTCGTGCCGCTGACCCGGCAGGACGCCACGGCCGCCGATGCCCGCGCGACGGTGGTCGCCACCGGGGCGGCCCTGGTGATCCTGCTCGGCCTGCTCGCCGGCCTGGTCACCCGGCTGGTGGTGACCCCGGTACGGGTGGCCGCCCGCACCGCCCAGCGGCTCTCCGCCGGCCTGCTCGACCAGCGGATGGCGGTCAACGGCGAGGACGACCTGGCCCTGCTCGCCGCGTCGTTCAACCAGATGGCGACCAACCTGCAACGCCAGATCCTGCGGCTGGAGGAGATGTCCCGGCTGCAACGCCGCTTCACCTCCGACGTGTCGCACGAGCTGCGCACCCCGCTGACCACGGTCCGGATGGCCGCCGACCTGATCTTCGCCGAGCGGGACGAGTTCGACCCGGCGGTGGCGCGCAGCGCCGAGCTGCTCCAGGCCGAGCTGGACCGCTTCGAGGAGCTGCTCACCGACCTGCTGGAGATCAGCCGCTTCGACGCCGGCTTCGCGATGCTCGACTCCGAGCCGACCGACCTGGTGCCGGTCGTGCACCGGGTCGCCGACCGGCTGGCCGGCCTGGCCGAGCGGGTCGGCGTGCCCATCGAGCTGGACGTCCCCACCACCCCGGTGATCGCCGAGGTCGACCCGCGGCGGGTCGAGCGGGTGCTGCGCAACCTGGTCGGCAACGCCGTCGAGCACGGCGAGGCCAAGCCGGTGCTGATCACCCTGGGGATGGACGACACGGCCGTCGCGATCACCGTCCGCGACCACGGGGTGGGCCTCAAGCCGGGCGAGGAGAAGCTCGTCTTCAACCGCTTCTGGCGGGCCGACCCGTCCCGCGCGCGGCAGACCGGCGGCACCGGGCTGGGGCTGTCGATCAGCCTGGAGGACGCCCGGCTGCACGGCGGCTGGCTGGAGGCGTGGGGCGCGCCCGGGCAGGGCGCGCAGTTCCGGCTCACCCTGCCGGCCCGGGCCGGCGACCGGTTGACCACCTCGCCGCTGCGGCTGGTGCCGGCCGATGCCACCCTGCCCTTCGGCGGCCCCCGTGAGGGCGGGCTGCTGGCGATCGGCCCCGGCAGCGGGGGCGTGCTCGCGATCGGCCCGGCCACGGACGGGGTGGCCGTCGGGCCGGGGCGGCAGGGAGCCGGGGGACGCACGGAGGTGGGATCGTGAGGCGCCACCTGCTCGCCGGTGTGCTCGGCGGCGCGCTGCTGCTGGGTGGCGCGGCCGGCTGCGGCATCCCGGACCACACCGAGGTGCGGGTGGAGGGATCCGGCCCGGCGGCGGAGGCCGGCTCCGTCAGCGGTGTCCGGGGCGAGCCCCCGAACCGCAGCGCGAGCAGCGAGAAGGAGCAGTTCGTCAAGAACTTCCTCTCCGCCGCGGCGGGCGAGCCGGACCGGGCCTACCAGCGGGTCCGGCAGTTCATCGCCCCGGAGGACCGGGACCGCCTCCAGGTGAAGGAGGGCAGCGAGGTCGCGCTGACCGTCGTCCGGCTCACCGAGGAGCCGGTCATCGTCAACGCCCCGGACAACAGGACCGAGGTCACGCTCAAGGTGCAGCAGGTGGGCCAGTTGCGCGCCGACGGCACGCTGGCCCCGCCGGAGACGAGCACCACGGCGTACTCCTTCGAGCTGCGCAACCCGCCGGGGCAGGAGGGCCGGGTGGACGCCGGACTGTTCGTGGCCAACCCGCCGAACGTGCTGCTGCTCAGCGTCGACGCGCTGGAGGCGTACTACCAGAGCCGGACGATCTACTTCTGGACCTCCGACCGCACCCGGCTCGTGCCGGACCAGCGCTACCTGCCCCTCGCCGTGCCCGACGAGCGGCTGGTCAGCGAGGTGGTGAAGTGGCTGACCGCCGGTCCCTCCCTCTGGCTGCGCTCCGGGGTCACCGGGCTGCCGGACGGCACCCGGCTGATCAACAACGCCACCCGGACGGACGGCCGCTGGGAGGTCGACCTGGAGATGCCGGACGAGAAGGTCCGGCTGGAGCAGTTCGCCACGCAGCTCGCCTGGTCGCTGGACGACGTCGACGGGCCGCTGGAGATCAAGATCCGCACCCAGCCCCGGAAGGACATCCCCGACCTCGAAGCGCACCGGCAGGCGCACCCGGTGTACCGGATCGGCGACGGCTTCCAGCGGTTCTGCGTCTACGAGGGCGCCGTCCACCCGCTGGCCGACGCCGCCGGCACGATCGCGGCGGTGCCGGTGGCGCCCGAGGTGAACAGGAACGTCGTGACGGCCGGGTTGAGCCGCGCCGACGACCAGATCCTGGCGGCGCTGGTGGTCACCGACGCGGGCCGGCAGTGGCTGTCCGTCGGCACCGGCCGCGACCCGGTCGCCGTCTTCACCCGCAGCGCCAAGGGCTACGGCACGATCGGCCGGCCGGTCTGGCTGCGCTCGACGGCCGGCGGCGCCCCGGCCGGCTTGGTGGTCGCCGACGGCGTCCTCTACCGCTTCGACGCCCGGGCGCAGCTCACCCCGGTGTCGCTCGGCGTTCCCGGCAGGGTGACCGCGGTGGCCGCCTCGCTCGAGGGGCACCGGATCGCCGTCATCGCCGGCGGCGCGCTCCACGTCGCCGCCCTGAGCGCCAACGAGGGCGGGGTGACCCTCGGCCCGGCCCGTCGGCTGCCCACCCGGTTGACCGACCTGTCGGCCGTCGACTGGTACGGCGAGGACAAGCTGATCCTCGCGGGGAAGTCCGGCCGTCCGGCGGTCTACGAGGTCAGCGTGGACGGCGCCCGGGACAGCCGGGTGGAGGACAAGATCGGCGCCCGGGTGACCCACCTCGCCGCGTACCCGGCCAACACCGAGGTGCCGCGCGGCGCGGCCATGTACGAGGCGAACGGGGTGGCGTACAGCAGCGCGCCGTTCGAGCGGATCCAGCCGGAGCAGGTGCAGGTGTCGCCGCCCTCGCCCGGAACGCGCGCCGGCAACCCGACCGCCCCCTTCTTCCTCTACTGATGCCGGACCTCGGCGCGCTCTGGGCGGACCTCACCGACCTGGTGCTGCCCGTGGAGTGCGCCGGTTGCCGGGAACGCCGGCCGGGGCTGCGGCACGGCGTCTGCCCGGAGTGCGTGGCGGCGCTGGGTGGGCTGCGGCCCCGGGCGGTGCGCCCCACCCCCGCCCCGCCCGACCTGCCGCCCTGCGTCGCCCTCGGCCCGTACGCGGGCCCGCTGCGGGAGGCGCTGCTCGCGTACAAGGACCACGGCCGGCACGGGCTGGCCCGGCCGCTGGGCGCGCTGCTCGCCGAGGTGGTGGCGGCGGGGGTCGGCGGGGCGCGGCCGGTGACGCTGGTGCCGGTGCCGGACACCGCGGCGGCGGCCCGTGCCCGCTACGGCGACCACCTCGGCCGGCTGACCCGCCACTGCGCGGACCGGCTGCGCCGGGCGGGCTGGTCGGTGCGGGTGCGGCGGCCCCTGCGCGCGCTGCCCCGTCCCGACTCGGTGACGCTGGACAGCGCCGGGCGGGCGGCGGCGGCCGAGTCCGCCTTCCTGGTCCGCCCGCGGGTCGGGCCCGCCCCGGACGGTACGGCGGTCGTGGTGCTCGACGACATCCTCACCACCGGCGCCACCCTCGCCGCGGTGGGGCGCGCGCTGACCGCGAGCGGGCTGTCACCGACGGTGGCGGCGGTGCTCGCCGCGACCGAGAAACGGCACCGTTCGTAACTGATCGTGTTTCCGTTTCACCCGTTGGTGTATGAGGTGTGAAAAATTTCTGGCCGGCTCGGCGACCGGGGGTGACTGCCGGGCGAACAGGAGTTAGCGTTTTCCTGTCGGGGGTAGGAGGTCTTCCCACCCGCCCCCGGCGGTGAAAGGAGGCGTAGCCGTACTGACCGGTCGACGCCGAGTGGGACCTCCCCCAGGGGCGAGCGACCGGATGCCGGATCGAACGACCATCCGACCAGGGAGGTCACATGGACATCGTGGTCAAGGGCCGTAACGTCGAAGTGCCGGACCATTACCGGGTGCACGTGGCGGAGAAACTCGCGAAGATCGAACGCTACGACCACAAACTTATTCGTGTCGATGTGGAGCTTTTCCACGAGCGCAATCCCCGCCAGGCGGACCACTGCCAGCGCGTCGAAATCACCTGCGTCTCCCGGGGCCCGGTGATCCGGGCGGAAGCCTGCACGAACGACTTCTACAGCGCGCTCGACGCGGCCATCGCCAAGCTCGACACCCGGTTGCGCCGGGCGGCCGACCGCCGCCGCGTCCACCGGGGCCGACACGCCCCGCTCTCCGTCGCCGCCGCCACCGCCGGCCTGCCGGTCGCCGACCTCGACGTCCCCCTGGGGGCCTCCGCCGACGGCGCCCGCGCCGGCACGGCCACCGCCGTCGCCGAACGGGTCGAGGAGGAGCACGACCAGCCCTGGCACATCGCGCGGGAGAAGGTGCACCCCGCCGAGCCGATGACCGTCGACGACGCCCTGTTCCAGATGGAACTCGTCGGCCACGACTTCTACCTGTTCCAGGACAAGGAGTCCGGCCGGCCGAGCGTCGTCTACCGGCGACACGCCTACGACTACGGAATCATCTCCCTCGCCATCTGATCCCGACGGCCGTGGGGGGGGGCCCCCCCCCCCCCCCCCCCCCCCCGCCCCGCCCCGCCCCCCCGCGGGGGGGCGCCCCCCCCCCCCCGGGGGCCGCACCGCGCCCCCCCCCCCCCCCCCCCCGCCCCGCCCCCGCCCCCCCCCCCG
>NZ_JBIDDA010000022.1:0-75047 GCF_043204915.1 Micromonospora sp. NPDC047670 | reverse complement strand
GCCCGGCGCGACCGCCTCACCGCCACCAGCCCCAGGACGACCAGGCCCAGCCCGAGCGCTCCGGGCGCCCCCGCGGGGGCGGCCGCCCCGGGCCCCCGGCCGCGGGGCCCGGGGGCCCCCGCGGGGGGGGGGGGGCGCGGGGGGGGGGGCCGGCCCCCGCCGGGGGGGGGGGGGGGGGGGGGGGCGCCCCCCGGGGGGCCCGGCCCCGCCGCGACCGCCTCACCGCCACCAGCCCCAGGACGACCAGGCCCAGCCCGAGCGCTCCGGCCGCCGCGACGGCGGCGACGACCGCGGCCCCGAGGCCGTCGGACCGGTCGCCGCCGGCGGCGGCGGATTCCGGTGTGCTCTGCGGCGCGGTCGACGGAACGGCCGCGCCGAGGGGGTAGCGGAGGATGCCGGGTCTCGTGCCGGGCGGCTGGTCGGCCGTCTCGGAGAGGGTGAGCAGGGACCGCCCGTCGGGGCTGTAGGTGATCGACTCGCCCTGCGGCTCGTCGGGCAGCGCGGTGACCCGCGGGGTCCCGCTGGTCAGCGCGGCGATCAGATCGTGGTCGACGACGTCGAACTCGAACGCGTCGGCGTAGGTGCGCAGCACCACCCTGCGCCCGTTTGGGGCGGTGGCGGCGCCGGTGACCGCCGTCCGGCCGAGCGGCCCGAACGGGTTGCTCGTCGTGGAGGCCGGCAGCCGGACCTGCCCCACCCTCGCCAGCGGCACCGTCGCGCCGGGTCGCGGGGCGGCGTCCGGGGCGTACAGGCCGGCCGAGTACTTGGTGACGATCACCGGCCGGCCGTCGGCGGTCAGGAGCAGGGCCTCGGCGTCGTGCGGGCCGTCCGGGTACGCCATGCGGTGCAGCACCGGCCGGTCGGCTCCCGGCGGGAGCTTCCACACCGCGACGGTCTGCCGGGAGCGGTCGTTGTCGCCGGTGTCCGCCACCCAGATCGTGCCGTCCGCGCCGACGGCGAGATCCTCGGTGTCCCGCGGTCGCGACGGATACCGCACCGTGCGCACGACGGCGCACCCGGAGTCCAGGAAGAAGATCTGGCGACGGGCGGCGTCGTCCGCGCCGTCGTTGACCACGACGTACCCGTCGTTCGTGGCGGCCATCCCGGAGATCTCGGTCAGCCGACCGTCGCGCACCTCGCACACCGGCGCTCCCCGAACGGGGCCGGGCGACGGGGTCGCCCACGCTCCGCCCGGCAGCGCCATGACGGCGAGGATGACGGCCGCTCCCGCCGCCGTCCGCGGCTTGCGTGTGGTTGCCTTGCTTCGTCGCATCGCCAGCAATCCTGTCATTGCCGGTCCGCCCCGCCCGACAGGCCGGGCCGGCGCGCGGCCCGGGATCAGCGGACGGGACGAAGCTGTTCCGCGACGGCCGCCGCGTCGGGAACGGGTGCCCGGCCCCGGGCGAGACCGGACCGGAGGTCGACGGCGGTGAACCTGCTCTCGAAGGTGTCGCCGCCGCCGCCGAGGATCGCGGCGAAGCTCAGCACCAGGCAGAGGGGCGCGAACGACCACCAGGAGGCCCGCCGGCCGCCCCGCCAGGCGCCGACGCGCGCGCCGTCGGAGATCCTGACGGAACGCATGCCGGCGGCGTCCCCGAGGCTGCCGATCGAGTCCCAGACCATCCCGTACGCGAAGACCACCACGAACCAGATCGCGGCCATGACGGCGACGTACACGCCGGTGTCGGAGAGTGTGGCCATGGACAACCGGCCGAGCGCGAGGTCCTGGTTGGCCGCGTCGACCGTGCCCATCAGGACCCGGCCACCACCAGCACCGCGAGCGCGTCCAGCGTCCGGCCCCAGAAGTGGGGCCAGCCGGCCTTGCGGACGTAGTGGGCCCCGGTGCCCGGGTGCCGGCGTACCGGCAGGCCGGTCGCGGCGTCGATCAACCCGGTCGGGGATGGTGCCGTGGAGCGGCTCATGCTGCCCTTCCGACCGCTTCGGCTGTGCGGGTCGAGGCAACGGCCGTCGGGAGAGCGGCTGGACCGCCGGGAGTACGGCGACGACCGACCGGGCCGGCCACGTCCTGGACGACCGCGGCGCCCGGCGGCGGCGGGCCCCTCCCGCCCAGTCGTCGAGGTTAGGCTTCGCGCATGTCGAGGTGGCGATGGTACGGCCCGGCGGCGAACACGGCCCTGGTGCTCGTGGTCGGTCTGGTGGCCCTCCTCGGCCTGGTGGTGCAGTCGCACGGCATCGACACCGCCGCTGAATGGGGGGCGCTGCTGGCCGTGCTGGCGTCCGCCGGCGCGCTGTGCCTCCGCCGCCGCCACCCGGTCGCGGTGGGCGTGGTGGCGCTGGCCGCCGTCGGCGCGTACGGAGCGTTGCTGCACCGGCCCGGCCCGATCATGCTGGTGTTCGTCGTGGCGCTCTACACCGTCGTCGACGAGGGGCACCTCCCGGTCGCCATCGGGCTCGGGCTCGCCTCGGTGGTCGCCTTCGCCGTCGCGGACAGCTACAACAGGACGGCCGACAGCGTGAACGGGGCGACGCTGCTGCACGCCGGTTGGACCGTCGCGGTCATCGTCGGCGTGACCCGTAACCGCCGGGCCTACCTCGCGGAGGCGCAGGCCCGGGCGCTCGCCGCCGAGCAGCGGACGGAGGAGGAGGCCCGGCGCCGGGCCACCGAGGAGCGGCTGCGCATCGCCCGCGAGTTGCACGACGTGCTCGGCCACCACCTCTCGCTGATCAACGTCCAGGCCAGCGCCGCGCTGCACCGCCCGGACCCCGACCGGTCGACGCAGGCGCTCACCGCGATCAAGCAGACGAGCAAGGAGACGCTGCGCGAGTTGCGCACGACGCTCGGGATCCTGCGGCGCGAGGGCGAGGCGCCGATCGCGCCCGCCCCCGGCCTGAGCCGCCTCCACGAGCTGGCCACGACGGCCGGGCGGTCCGGGTTGGAGATCCGCACCGAGCTGACCGAGACCCGGCCGCTGCCGCCGGAGGTCGACCTGGCGGCGTACCGCATCGTGCAGGAGGCGCTCACCAACGTGACCCGGCACGCCGGTGCGACCGCCGCGGTGATCCGGGTCCGGCCCGACCGCGACGGGGTGCTGGTGGAGGTCGAGGACGACGGCGTCGGCGCGGCGGGTACGCCCGGTAACGGGATCCTCGGCATGGGCGAGCGGGCCCGGGCGCTGGGTGGCTCGCTGACCACGGGTCCCGGCCCGGACGGCGGTTTCCGGGTGCGCGCCCGCCTCCCGCTGCGGCCCGGCCCGGTGCCGGTGGGAGCGCCGGCGCCGCGATCGGAGCCGGGGGGCGCGGCGTGATCCGGGTGCTGCTCGCCGACGACCAGACCCTGGTGCGCGCCGGGTTCCGGTCCATCCTGGAGGGTGAGGACGGCATCGAGGTGGTCGGCGAGGCCGCCGACGGCGCCGAGGCGGTGTGGCTCGCCCGGCAGCTGCGGCCGGACGTCGTCCTCATGGACATCCGGATGCCCGGGCTGGACGGTCTGGCCGCCACCCGGGACATCGCCGCGAGCTCCGACGTCCGCGTGATCATCCTGACCACGTTCGACCTGGACGACTACGTCTACGGCGCGCTGCGCGCCGGCGCGAGCGGCTTCCTGGTCAAGGACACCGAGCCGGCGGAGCTGATCCACGGGGTGCGGGTGGTGGCGCGCGGCGACGCGCTCATCGCGCCGTCGATCACCCGCCGGCTGATCTCCGAGTTCACCGCCCGGGTCGCGCATCCGGACCCGGGGCCGCGGCTGAGCGCGCTCACCGAGCGGGAGCGTGAGGTGATGGCGCTGGTCGCCGCCGGCCTGTCCAACGACGAGATCGCGGCGCGGCTGGTGCTGAGCCCGGCCACCGCGAAGACGCACGTCAGCCGGATCATGACCAAGACCCAGGTCCGGGACCGGGCCCAGTTGGTGATCCTCGCGTACGAGTCCGGCCTGACCGTTCCCGGCTGGCTCGCCCGCTCCTGACAGCAGCCGCTGGGGCGGTAGACCTCGCCGGGGCGCCACATCCGCGGTGGGCCGCCGCCGGGGCGCCACAGCTGCGGGCACGGCGGGTGTCGGCCCGTCTCCGGCCCCGACGGCGGCTGGTGGACGGCCGGCGGCATCCGGCTGACCCACCCTCGGCCGTGGCCGGGTCAGCCGGTGCGGCGGGAGCGGGTTAGAGCCAGCCCGCCGAGGACCATGCCGATCAGCCCCAACATCCCGGCCACGACGCCGCCACCCAGCCCGTTGCCGGTGCCGAGACCACCGTCGGCGGTGGCCACGACGAGCCCACCGACGACCACGCCGATCAGCCCCAGCACCAGGGCCACGACGGCCCCGCGCCGCCCGTTGCCGGCGCCGATACGGCCGGCGGAGCGAGCCAGCGCCAGCCCACCGAGGACCAGCCCGACCAGCGCCAGCACGGCGGCCACGGTGGCTCCGATCCGCCCGGGGCCCATGGAGTACGCGCTGGCGGCGGCCGGCTGGGTCGAGGCGTGCGCGGCCGCCGGTGCGGCAAGCCCGAACCCGCCGAGCAGCGCGGCTGCGGCGGCGGCGAGCACGTGACGGATGGTCATCGAGGATCCCTTCTTCGCATGACGAGTACCGCCGGCAGCGTATGTACGGGCGTGGTCACCGGTCGTCATGCCGGAGTTGCCGATGGGCCTACCACCCGGGTGGTACGCGCCGGGGGCGTCGTACCACCGGGGTTGTCTCCCCCGCTCTCCGTTGTGGTCGAAGGGCTACGGCAACCAACTGGTTGCGTCAACCCGGGCGGGCGGGGTGCCCCCGGACGGTGCGGGGATCGGCGCGCCGAGCGCCTGCGGCCCCATCCGGAACTCGGGATCGATCTGCGTGGTCAGGTCGACGCCGGCGCGTTCGTTGGCCCATGCGACGGCGTTGCGCCGGTGGAACTCGTGGGCCCACCGGGTGAAGGCCGCCCAGTCCTGGGCGGTGCCGTCGACGGTGTCGGCCACCCGGCCGAGCACGGCACGGTTGGCGGCCTCCAGCTCGTCCAGCGGCCCGGCCGTGCCGCGTTCCGCGCGGCGGACGTAGGCGGAGCGACTCACCCAGGCCAGCAGGTCGGCGCCGACGTGCTCGCGCAGGAACTCGACGTCCGCGGCGTCCTCGACCTTGTTGCCGATCACCGACAGGGCCACGCCGTAGTCGCGGGCGTAGCCGGCGTACTGGCGGTAGACGCCGACGCTGCGCACGGTCGGCTCGCAGATCAGGAAGGTGCGGTCGAAGCGGGTGAACAGCCCCGACGCGAAGGAGTCGGCGCCGGCGGTCATGTCCACCACCACGTACTCGCCGGGCCCGTCGAGCATGTGGTTGAGCAGCAACTCGACGGCGCCGACCTTCGAGTGGTAACAGGCCACGCCGAGATCCTCGGCGGTGAACTCGCCGGTCACCGCCAGGCGCACCCCGCCGACCGCGCGGACGCACACCGCGTAGATCGGGTTGTCCTCCCCCACTCGCAGCAGGCGGGAGCCGGATCCCGGCGGGGTCGTCTTCACCATCTCGGCGGCGGAGCGGATGCGGGGGTTGTCGCCGCGAAGGTACTCCTTGATGGCGCCCAGGTGCTCGCCCAGCGGTGTCATCGCCGTGGCGACGTGGGCCGGCCCGCCGAGGGCCACCGCGAGGTGCTGGTTGATGTCCGCGTCGATGGCCAGCACGGGCCGGCCCTCGGCCTCGAGATGGCGGGCGTACAGCGCGGCGAGCGTGGTCTTTCCGCTGCCGCCCTTGCCGACGAACGCGACCTTCATCGCGTCCGCCCCCGGCAGACGCTAACGAGAACCGTTTCCATGAACATCATGGTAGCGGCTCACGCAGGCGCCGGTGGCCGACTCGCCGAGCCCGACGCGATCACGGCGAAACCGGCGATGCGGCCGACACCGGCATCGCGCACGTCACGCCCCCTCGGCGGGCCGCGCCGCCGCCGCTGCCGCTGCCACGGTGGGCGGCGCTCCCGTCGCAGCCGTCCGCGCGGGCAGGCCGAGGACATCGGCGGCCACGCGGGCGATCGCCTCCAGGGTGCGGTCACGCCCACCCGCCCCCTCCACCATGAGCAGCAGGTGCCGCACGCCGGGCAGGGCGGCGGCCAGGGTGAGCGCCTCGCGGCAGCGGCGAGAGGAGCCGACCGGGTGGATGTCGATCAGGTGGTCCACGTACGCGCCCAGGTCCCGCCGCCCGGCGGGGGTGCCGTCCAGCCGGACGTACTCCCGCGTCCCGGCCAGCAGGGCGGGCAGGCCGGCGCGGATGACGCGCGCCGCCTGCTCGTCGGCCTCCTCGACGTGGGCCAGGTGGGCGCTGGCGTGGGCGACGGCGCCGGGGTCGTGGCCGTGGGTGGCGGCCACCCGTGCGTAGCGGTCGAGCAGGTTCCGCTTCTCGGTCAGGTCGGCGTGCAGGCCGAGCAGGAGCGGCAGGCCGCGTCGGGCGGCCAGCTCCACGGTGGTGGGCGAGGTCGCGGCGATCCAGACGGGGATCCGCCGGCGGGGCCGCGGCACCACCGGCACCGGCCGGAACGGGAAGCGGCGGTTACCGGCCACCGTCGGCTCCCCCGACAGCCACCGCGTCAGGATCTCCAGCGCATCGCCGAAACCGTTGTCGAACCGGTCCTGGCCGGTGCCGAAGACCTCGAGGTCCACCCAGGGGCCTCCCCTGCCGACGCCCAACCGGAACCGGCCGCCGGAGAGCTCGTCGAGCAGCACCGCCTCCTCGGCGAGGGCGACCGGGTGGCGGTTCGACAGGATGCATGCGGCGGTGCCGACGTCGATGGCGCGGGTGGCGCCGAGCAGGTGCGCGGCGAAGGTGACCGCCGAGGGGCACACGCCGTAGGAGATGAAGTGGTGCTCGGCGATCCAGACGCCGTCGTATCCGGCGGCCTCCGCCGCGCGGCCGTAGTGGTGGGCGTCGGCGAGGGCTTCGGTGTGGGTGCCGCCGGGGCGGTGCCCGGCGAGCAGGAACAGGTGCGTGCGTACGCCCCGCCCCGCCCGCCGGGCCCCGGTCGGGTCAGCAGTCACGCAGCTCTGGGGACTGGTTGAGCAGCTGGCCACGGATGGAGACGAAGCGGCGGTAGGTGTCCGAGTCGACGGCGGACGGCCGGAACGCCGCCACGCGGTGGCAGTTCTGGAAGGCGAGCCTGACGCCGAAGTGACGCTCCAGGCTGGACCGGATGGCGTCGCTGGCCAGGGCGCGCAGCAGCTGACCCCGCTCCGCCTCGCTCGGCGGTGGAACGACGTTGTCGGCGAACTCGGCGTCGGAAGACTCCAGCTCCGCCGCCACCCGGCTGACGGTCTGCCAGGCGTACGGCAGCGAGTCGCGTACGCAGGCCACGAACGCCTCGTCGTCCACGGGCCCCGACTCGGCGGCCCGCAGCAGGCTCGGCGGCACGGTGAGAGACATGCTCCTCCTCAGACACGTTAACGATCATGGTTGTCATTAGCGTTGCGGAGTGAGCACATCACGTCACCCTCCGCGACGTCAACCATCCGGCGGCGAACGCGACGACGCGAACCGCCGCGGCGGTCGTGGCCGCGACCCCCCGAACGCAGCCGCACATGACAACCGTTATCGTTACCGCGTTGCCCCGCCCTCGACGAAAGCGTTTGGTTGTGACACGACTACGTCTGACTCTGGCCGTCCTTCTCGCCGCCGATATCGCGCTGGCCGGCTGCGGTGGTTCCGCCGCGCCGTCACGGTCCGCCGCTGCCCCCGTACCGTCCGCACCGCCGGTCCAGGCGGTGACCCACACGTTGAGCCTGACCGACGTACGAGGGCAGGCGGTCAGCCTGAAGTCGAAGCCGGACCGGATCGTCTGCCTGACCGGGTTGTGCGACGACGCACTGGTGGAGCTGGGCCTGACGCCGGCGGCGACCACCACGCCGAAGCTCCTCTCCCGTCCCGACTACCTCGGCGAGGCGGGCAAGTCGGTACCCACCCTTCCGGGCACGTTCGGCAACGAGGACGTGGCGGCGATCGCCGCCACGAAGCCGGACCTCGTCATGGGTCTCGCCGGGGTACACGACCAGCTCCGCCCGGCGATCGAGAAGTTCGCGCCACTGTGGCTGGTCCAGGTGAAGACGTACGAGGACTCGGTGCGCTACCTGCGCGACGTGGCGACGCTCACCGATCGGGGTGCCCAGCAGGTGGTGGCCGAGCGGGCGTTCCGCGACCGGCTCGCCGCCGCCCGGGCCGCCGCGACCGAGCACGGGCTGGCCAAGCGGACCGCGCTGGCGATGTTCGGCGGCACGTCGATCGGCGTCAACACCTCCGACGACCTCCTCGGTCACCTGCTGTCGCAGGTGTTCGACTACCCGTGGCCGAACAAGGGCGGCGGCTTCGACACCGCGCAGGCGTACAGCGTGGAGGAGATTCTCGCGCGCGACCCGGACATCGTGTTCATCCAGTCGTTCACCTTCGGACCGGACGCCAGGACCGTGTCGGCCCAGTACGCCACCAACCCGGTGTGGAAGCGGATCACGGCGGTGCGGGAGGGCCGCGCCTACGAGGTGCCGGCGGAGCTGTGGGCCTCGGGCCGGGGCACCCGCGCGCTGGGGCTGATCCTCGACGAGGCGGTCGCCAGGGCGACCGCATGACGACGCTCGGCGCCGCGGTGACCCGGCCGGCGCCGCGCTGGTCGGCGGCGCTGACGCTGGTGGCCGCCCTGGCCGGCGCGGTCGGGCTGACCCTGGGCGTGGGCCTGCCCGCGGAGGCCGATGTCGCCCGAGTGGTGCTGTGGGAGCTGCGGATGCCACGGCTGCTGCTCGCGCTGCTGGGCGGCGCGGCGGTCGGGGCGGCGGGACTGCTGATGCAGGCCGCGTTGCGCAACCCGCTGGCCGTGCCGGAGCTGCTGGGGGTGTCCACCGGCGGTGCCCTGGCAGCCGCGGTGACGGTGGTCTGGGCCTTGCCGGTCCCGGCGGCGCTCCAGCCGGTGGTGGCGCTCGTCGGAGCGGTCTGCGGGGGTGCGGTCTGTCTGGCGGCTGCCGGCACGGGTCGCGGCCCCGGCGCGGTGCTGCTGACCGGCGCGGCGGTCTCCACCGCGTTGCAGGCGGTGCTGCTGTCCGTGCTGGCCGCCGCCGACCGGCTGCAGTACGACACGCTGTTCCGGTACCTCGTCGGCAGCCTCACCGGCACCACCTGGGACCACGCCAGGCTGACCCTGCCCTGGCTGCTGGCCTGCGTGCCGCTGGCCGTGCTGGCGTTGCCCGCGCTCGGGGTGCTGCGCCTCGGTGACGAGGCGGCGGCGGCCCTCGGGCTGCACGTGGGCCGGGCCCGGGTCGCCGTGCTGGGGCTCGCCGCCGTCCTGGTCGCCGTGGTCGTGGGACCGTGCGGGCCGATCGCCTGGATCGGTTTCGTCGCGCCCCACGCGGCCCGACGGCTGCGCCCGGCCGCGCACGCGCGCCGCCTGCTGCCGTGGGCGGCGGCGCTCGGCGGGCTGTTCACCACGCTCGCCGACCTCGCCGCCCGGCACGTCTTCGCTCCGGCGGAGACCCCGCTCGGCGCGTGGACGGCGGCCGTCGGCATCGTCGCCGGGTTGGTCATGCTGGCACGACGGAGCACGTCGTGAGGTGGTGGTGGGCGGTCGGGGCGCTGCTCGTGGCGGCGGCCGCGGACCTGGCCGTGGGCCGTGGCGTGGACTGGCCGCAGCTGGACCCGTTGGAGCAGCGCATCCTCGTCGAGCTGCGGCTGCCCCGCCTGGCCACCGCGCTGCTCGCCGGCGCCGGGCTGGGTGCGGCGGGGCTGCTGTTGCAGGCCGTGCTGCGCAACCCGCTGGCCGCGCCGGAGCTGACGGGGGTGAATCCGGGCGCGGTGCTCGGCGTGCTCACCGGTATCCAGCTCGGGCTGGTGCCCGCGGATTCGGCCCCCGGCGCGCTCGTCGCGGCGCTGGCCGGTGGCGCCCTCGGTGGGGCGCTGATGTGGCTGCTGGCGCGGCACGGCCCGCCGACGGAGGTGGCGGCGTACGGGTTGCTCGGGTCGGCGGCGCTGGCCGGGGTCACCGCGCTGCTGCTGGCGTACCAGCCGGGTCGGTTCGGCAACGCGATGCGGTGGCTGGTCGGCTCGACCGACGGCCGGGTCTGGGCGCACGTGCGGGCCGCGTGGCCGTGGCTGGTCGCCGCGCTGGTGCTGGCCTGGCTCTGCTCGGCCGCGCTGGGCGTGCTGGCTGCGGGCGACGGGCACGCCGCCGCGCTCGGTGTGCCGCCCCGCCCGGCCCGCGCCCTCGGCCTCGCGCTGGCGGTGGCGTTGGCTGCCGGGGCGGTCGCGCTGGCCGGCGCGCTGGCCTTCGTCGGGCTGGTCGTGCCCCACGTGGCCCGGGCGATGTGCGGGGCGGACCTGCGCCGGGCGTTGCCCGCCGGCGCGCTGCTCGGGGCGACCGCGGTCGCGGGCGCGGACGCGCTCGCGCAGGTGTTGACGGTGATGGTGCAGTCCGGGTCGGCCGCACAGCGGCTGGGCGTGCCGGCGGGCGCGGTGACCGCGTTGCTCGGGGCGGTGGCCCTGGTGCTGGTGGCCCGCAGGTCGTCTCATGTGGAGGTGTCATGACGCAACCGGTGTTCGTGGCGGAAGACGTCCGGTACCGGTACCGGGTCCGGCCGGTGCTCGACGGGGTGTCCCTGGTCATCGATCCCGGCGAGTGCGTGGCGCTCGTGGGCCGCAACGGCTGCGGCAAGTCGACCCTGCTGCGGTTGCTCGCCGGCATCGACCCGCCGGAGAGCGGGCGGGTGCTGCTGCACGGCCGCCCGGCGCACGCGATGCGCCGGCGGGACGTGGCGCGGCAGGTGGCGGTGCTGCACCAGCAGCTACCGCCGATGCCGGGGATGACCGTGCGGCAGTTGGTCGCGCAGGGCCGCTACCCGCACCGGGGGCCGCTGGGGATGCTGTGGCGCCCGGACGACGCCGAATCCGCCGCCGCACTGGACGCGGCGGACGTGGCCGGGCTGGCCGCGCGGGAGGTGGACACGCTCAGCGGCGGCGAACGCCAACGGGTCCGCCTCGCGCTCGCGCTGGCGCAGCAGACCCCGGTGCTGCTGCTCGACGAACCGACCACCTTCCTGGACGTACGGCACCAGTTGGAGGTGCTGTCGCTGGTCCGCCGGCTGCACGCCGAGCGGGGCCTGACCGTGGTGACGGTGCTGCACGAGCTGGACCACGCCGCCCGGTTCACCGACCGGGTCGTGGCGCTCGCCGACGGCCGGGTCGCCGCCGACGGGCCGCCCGCCGAGGTGGTCACCCCGGGCCTGCTCGCCGAGGTGTTCGGCGTACGCGGACGGGTGGTCGCCGACGCGCACACCGGCGCGGTGCGGGCGCTGGCGGACGACCCGCTGGAGGCGACGTGATCGTCCATCGGGAGCTGGTCCGGCTCGGCGGCGCCGTCGCCGGACCGGTCGCCGCGTGCGCCGCGCTCGGGGTGGCGGTCTCGGCCGCGTACGTCGGCCAGGCGCTGCTGCTCGCCGCGGCGCTGGCGGCGGTGGCACGCCGCGACCTCGACGCCACTTTCCCGCTGCTGGCCGGAGTACTCGCGGTGATCGTGGCCCGGGCTGCGCTGCTGTGGTGGCGGGAGGTGGCGACCGCGACGGCGGGCGCCCGGATCCGGGCCCGGCTGCGCGACCGGTTGGTGGCGCGGCTGGCCGAGCTGGGTCCGGCCTGGCTGACCGGGGCCCGCACGGGGCGCACCCAGGCCACGCTGGTCGACGGCGTGGAAGGGCTCGACGCCTACTACAGCCGCTACGTCCCGCAGGTGCTGGTCACGGTGACCGTCCCGACCGCCCTGGTGGCGTGGCTGGCCACTGTCGAGCCGGTCGCCGCGACGCTGCTCGGCGCCGCCGTGCTGCTGGTGCTGACCGTCCCACGGGTGTGGGACGCGACCCTGTTGCGGCGGGGCCGGGGACGGTGGGCCGCCTTCACCGCGCTCGCCGCCGACTTCCTCGACACCCTCCAGGGAGCGGCGACCCTGCGGGCCTTCGGCGCGGTCGGCCGGATGCGCGACCGCATCGAGGCGCGCAACCGCGACCTGCACGCCACCACCATGACGCAGCTGCGGCTGTCGCTGGTCGAGAGCGGGATCACCGCCCTGCTCGTCCAGGCCGGGCTCGCCGCGGCGACAGTCGCCGCGGCGGTGGCCGCGGGCGGCGGCCGTGCCGACGCGACCACGGCGTTCCTGGTGCTGCTGGTCTCGGTGGAGTGCTTCCGGCCGGTGCGCGACCTGGGCGCGCACTGGCACGCCGGGTACCTCGGCGTCACCGCCGTCGACGGCCTCACCGACCTGCTCACCGCGCCGGCCCCGGTCACGCACACCGGCCGCGTCGACCCCCGCTTCACCACGGGTCCGGCGGTCACCTTCGAGGCGGTCGGCTACCGCTACCCGGGCCGGGGGTCGCCGGCGGTGCGGGAGGTGACGCTGCGGCTGGCCCCCGGCGAGACCGTCGCGGTCGTCGGCCGCTCCGGCGCGGGCAAGTCGACCCTGGCCAACCTGCTGCTGCGGCACCTCGACCCGGACGCCGGCCGGATCACCGTCGGCGGCGTCGACCTGCGCGACCTCACGCGGGACGCCCTGCACCGGACGGTCACCGTGGTCGCGCAGGAGACGTACCTCTTCCACGGCACGGTGGCCGAGAACCTGCGCCTGGCCCGCCCGGACGCCACCGACGCCGACCTGGAGGCCGCCGCCCGCGCCGCCGGCGCGCACGACTTCGTCGCGGCCCTGCCACACGGGTACGCGACGCCGGTGGGCGAGCGCGGCGCCACCCTCTCCGGCGGGCAGCGGCAGCGGCTGGCCATCGCCCGCGCGCTGCTAGCCGACGCTCCGGTGCTCGTCCTCGACGAGGCCACCTCCCATCTGGACCGACGGCAGGAGGCGGCGGTCGTGACCGCGCTCGCCGACGCCGCGCGCGGGCGCACCTGCCTGGTCATCGCCCACCGTCTGGCCAGCGTCCGGCACGCCGACCGGATCGCGCTGATGCAGGACGGCCGGATCGTCGCTGCCGGCAGCCACGACGAGCTGCTGCGCACGACCCGCGCGTACGCGGACCTCGTCACCGCCCAGGAGGTGGCCTGATGGTCACGACGGACCTCGCACCCGACGTGCGCCCGGCCGACCCGCCCACCGGCCGTGGCGCGGAGCCCGCGCCCGGCGGCCGGCAGCCCGGCGCGCTGCGGCGGCTGCTGCCCGCGATCGCGGGGCACTCCGGCGCCTTCTGGGCGACCCTGGCCGCGAACCTCGTCGGGCAGCTCGCCGTGTCCGGCGCCGCGGTGCTCGGCGCGTGGCTGCTCGGACGGGCGGTGAGCGGCGATGCCACACCGGTCGAGATGGTCGCGGCGGTGCTCGGCGGGCTGGTGGCGGTGATCGCCGCGGCCAGCTGGTGGGAGATGCTCGTCTCGCACGACCTGGCCTACCGCGTCCTGGCCGACCTGCGGCTGCGGGTCTACGACGCGATCACCCGGCTCGCGCCGGGCGGACTGGCCGGCAGGCGCTCGGGTGACCTCACCACCATCGCGCTGTCCGACGTGGAGACCCTGGAATGGCTGTTCGCGCACACGATCGCGCAGCTGCTCACCGCCACCGTCGTCCTGACCGCCGGCACGCTGCTCGCCGCGTCGATCGACCCGTGGTTGCCGGCCGTGGTGCTGCCGCTGGCCGGGCTGGTCACGGTGGTGCCGTGGCTGCTGCGCCGCCACGCCGACCGGCACGGCACGCGCGTCCGGGCGGCGACCGCCGACCTGACGGCCGACGTCGTCGACACCGTGCAGGGCCTGCGGGAGCTGACCGTCTTCGGGGCGATGGACCGGCGGCGCGCCCACCTGGCCGCGCGGACCCGGCAGCTCGGCCGGGCGCAGCGGGCCAACGCCGCCCGGGCGGGCCTGGAGACAGCGTTCATCGACGCGCTGCTGGCCGTGGCCGGGGTCGGCGCGCTGATGGCCGTGGCCGACGGTGTGGGTGCGGGCCGCCTGGACCCCGCGCTCGCACCGGTCGCGGTGGTCCTCGCCGGGACCGTGCTCGGCCCGGCCGCCCAGGTCGCGCTGCTGCTCAAGCAGGCCGGCACCCTGCGCGCCGCGGCCGGCCGCATCGACGCGCTGCTGCGCGCCCCGGCGGCCGTCACCGCTCCGGCCGACCCGCTGCCGGCACCCGCACGCGGTGAGGTGGCCTTCGACGACGTGCGCTTCGGCTACCTGCCCGGCCGGGCGGTGCTGCGGGGCGTCTCGTTCAGGATCCGTCCCGGCGAGACCGTCGCCCTGGTCGGGGCCTCCGGTGTCGGGAAGTCCACCTGCGTCCACCTGCTGCTGCGCTACGCCGACCCCACCGCCGGGCGGATCACCGTCGGCGGCGTCGACCTGCGCGGCCTCACCGACAGCGACCTGCGGCGCACCGTCACCGTCGTACCCCAGGACGTCCACCTCTTCCCCGGGTCGATCGCCGACAACATCCGGCTGGGCCGACCCGACGCCACCGACGCCGACGTACGGCGGGTCGCCGACGCCGCACAGGTCAGCGCGTTCGCCGACGAGTTGCCGCAGGGGCTGGACACTCCCGTCGGGGAGCGGGGCGGGGCCCTGTCGGGCGGCCAGCGGGCCCGGGTCGCCGTCGCCCGAGCCCTGCTCACCGGGGCGCCGGTCCTCGTCCTCGACGAGGCGGTGGCGAACCTCGACGCTCGCACCGAGCGTGACCTCGCCCGCGCCCTCGACGCCGCCCGCGCCGGGCGGGCGACCATGGTGATCGCCCACCGGCTCTCCACCATCATGCGCGCCGACCGCGTCGTGATGCTCGACGCCGGCCGCGTCGTCGCCGACGGGACCTTCGACAGCCTGCGCGACCGGGAACCCCTGGCCGGCCTGCTGGCCGACCAGCTCTCGGCCCACCGCCAGGCGCACGTCCGACAACCTGGGAACGGAGAGCGATGAGGACTCGACGTTCCGCGCGGTCGCGGGTCACGGCGCTACGGTGGGTCCGTCGCGAACAGGAGGAGGTACGGAATGACCGAGCGACATCCCGCGCTCGCCCGGCTCGACGCGCTCACCGGCCGGTGGACGGTGCAGCCGAAGGTCGACGGTCTCAGTGCCGGGTGGAGCGACTTCTCCTGGGTCGAGGACGGCAGGTTCCTCCGGCAGTTCTCCGACGCCGAGCCACTGCCGCCCGACGCACCCCGGGCTTGGCGGGAGAACAACCCGTTGCCCACGACGTCGCTGATCGGGCTCGACGACGCCGGCGAGGAGTTCACCATGCTGTACGCCGACGCGCGCGGCGTGCATCGGGTCTACCGGATGACCTTCGCCGACGGCGTCTGGCGGGCGTGGCGGGACGCCCCCGGCTTCCACCAGCGCTTCGTCGGGGTGCTGAACCGGGATGGCGACACCATCGACGGGCGGTGGGAGACGTCCGAGGACGGCGTCGACTGGCGACTCGACTTCGAGATCACCTACCGGCGCTGACCCCGGAGGCCGCGAGGGCGAGGCGCGCACCGGCCGCGGGTCGCCGGCCACGCTCCGGCGACAGTGCCGTGCGCCCGGGGGTCACGGTGCGCGGCGGAGATCATGCGGTTGCTGGGGCGGGTCCTTCAGGCCGTGGGGCCGGGTGACCCGGTCGGTGGGAGCGGCAGCTCGACGGCGGCCACCGTCTCGACCCGCACGGCGGAATGCGCCGGCGGCAGCTTGCGGGTTCGCGGCGAGCGGCTGTGCAACCGGCCCCGGCCGGCCGGGTCCGGCCGTCCGCTCACCTCGCAGGTCACCATCCAGATCGGCGGAGGCGGAGGCGGCAACCGGCCGGAACCCCAGCGCACCCAGAGCGCGACCCGCCCCGCGTCGGCTTCGGCGAGCAACTTCTCCCAGGTCCGACGGCGCGTACCGTGATCGACCTCGACGACGACCGGCGGGCCGTCCGGGCGCGCGCAGGCCACGTCGAGCACCGACTGCCGTGCGGACATCGGCGGCGGCAACGGCAGCACGCTGGACGCCCGCCGGTAGACCCGCCAGCCCTGCTCTCCCGCCCAGTCGACCACGGCGTCGATCAGCCGGGCCGTGACCTGGTCCGTCGTCAGGTCGGCGAAAGCCATCGCGTCGAGCCGGTCGGCCAGCGACGCCGCCAACCGCGCCCCGTCCTCGCCAGCCGCCACCGTCGCAGGGTAACCACGCGACCGGCCGCGCTCGCCGGCAGGGCGAACCGAGGGCGAGCCGCCAGGAACGGAGCACGTCCGAGCCGGGTCGCCAGGGGCCGCCGAGGCGACCGGCACTCGACTCGGCTGAGGCGCAAGGACGCCCACCCGCCCGAGCGGCGTCAGCGGGGCAGGACGGATCGCCCGGCGACCGGTTGGACATCGCCGCGGGAATCGTCACGGTCGAGCTGGTGACGACGTAGGGAATCACCCGATTACCCGGGCGTCGCCGGACCCTAGCGTCGACCGCACGGTCGTCATGCGTATTCGCCGCCTGCCCACGCTCGGGCTGGCCGTCCTCGCTCTCGCGCTGCCCACGGGGTGCGTCCGGTCCGCGGACGAGGCTCCCGCCACGCCGGCGCCACCGCACGCCGAGGCCCCCGCGGTGCCGGCCGCCGAGGAGACCATGGCCCCACCACCGGTCACGCTCCCCGACGCCTGCGGCCTGGTCTCCAAGGCCGAGGCGCAGAAGCTGGCCGGCACGCCGCTGAACGACGCGGTGCAGGTCCGGGACACGTGCAGCTACACCGCCCCGGCCAGCGGGCCGACCGCCCAGGTCGAGGTGTACGTCGGCGACGGGGCCGAGAAGTACCTCGGTATCGAACGTGAGCTCGGGCACGAGGTCCGGCCGCTGTCCGGTCTCGGGGACGAGGCGCACCTCAGCGCGGAGGCGTTCTTCATCCGCAAGGCGGCGGTGTGGGTGGCGGTGCGGCTGGTGCGACTCAACGACCCGGCGGAGAACCGGGCGCCGCTGGAGTCCCTCGCGCGTACCGCCGGTCCCACCGTCGGCGGGAGGCCCGCCGCGCCCTCGACGCGGCAGTCGCCGAGTTCACCGACCTGGGTGCGGTGGCCTTCGCCGAGCAGGCGCACGCCGAGCTGGATCGGATCGGCCGGCGCACGCCCACCCCGACCGAGTTGACCGCCACGGAGGAGCGCGTCGCCCGGCTCGCCGCCCGGGGCCGGACCAACCGGGACATCGCCAGCACCCTGTTCATCAGCCCGAAGACCGTCGAGGCCAACCTCGCCCGGATCTACCGGAAACTCGGTATCTCCAGCCGCGCCGAGCTGGGGGCCACGATGGGCCGGCCGACAACACCCCCCGAGTGAGGCGCGTTGTCAGCCGGTACACAACGGCACGTCCGGCCTGGTCTGCGAGCTCTTGTCGATCGTGAAGAGGACCTCGGTCTCCAGGTCGAGCTTGAGCTTCTGCCGCCCGGGGATCCGTTTGGTGATTAGCTCGACCAGCTCGCTGTCCAGGTTGAGGCCGACCCCGGTTCCGATCTTGACGACCCGGTCGACGCGCTGGCAGCGGGCCAGCGGAGCGCCGAGCGCCGAGCCGTTGGTCACGCCAATGCTGGCACGTAATTTCAGGTACGGACCGGCGGCGACGCCGGGGATCCCGACACCGACCACGAACCTGAACTCCGACCCGATGACGAGGCCGCTCGGGCCGGCGCTGATCCCGCCGATCGAGTCGATCATCGGGGCTATCGCGGCGCTGACGTTGGCCGCCGGCTACGCCGTCGGTGCCGGGCTGCCGCCGGTGCGCCGGTCCCGCCGCGCGGCGGCGGCGTGGCTGGCGGGGCTGACCGCCGGGTGGCTGGTGCTGCTCGGCCTGACCCCGGACGGGGTGTGGCTGGCGTTCCCCCTGTTCCTGCTGCACCTGCACCTGCTGCCGGTGCGCTGGGGGATCCTCGCGGTGGTCGTGACGACCGCGGCGGCGGTCGGCGGCGTGACTGGTCACCAGGAGGTCGTCACGCCGGGCGCGGTGCTCGGCCCGGTCCTCGGCGCCGCCGTCTCCGTCGGGACCGTGCTGGGCTACCAGGCGTTGTACCGGGAGAGCGAGCAGCGCCAGCGGTTGATCGAGTAGCTGACCGCCACCCGCGGCGAGCTGGCCGCCGCCGAGCACGCCGCCGGCGTCCTGGCCGAACGCGAGCGACTGGCCCGCGAGATCCACGACACCCTCGCCCAGGGGCTGTCCAGCATCCAACTGCTGCTGCGTGCCGCCCAGCGGGCCCTGCCGGGTCGGGTCGAGGTCGCCGCCGACCACGTCGAGCAGGCCCGCCGGACCGCGCAGGACAACCTGGCGGAGGCCCGGCGGTTCGTCCGCGCGCTGGCCCCACCCGGCCTCGACGGCGGGTCGCTGCCCGCGGCGCTGCGCCGGCTGTGCGCCACGACCGCCGCCCGGTCCGGGTTGGCCGTGCGCTTTCAGCTCGACGGTACGGCGGTGCGCCTGCCGACCCCGCACGAGGTGGCGCTGCTACGCATCGCGCAGTCCGCGCTGGCCAACACGGTGCGCCACGCGGGGGCGACGCGCGCCGAGGTGACGCTGCGGTACGGCGAGCACGGCGTGGTCCTGGAGGTGGTCGACGACGACGGCGGCTTCGACCCCGGCGACGTCGTCGGTCGCGGCGGCGGGTTCGGGCTGGCGGCGATGCGGGCCCGGGCCGGGGAGCTCGGCGGGACGCTGACCGTGGCGTCGTCGCCCGGCGGGGGCACCGCGCTGGCCGTCCGCTTCGCCCACCCGTCGACCGAAGGGACCCCGGCGGGCACATGAGCCGTCCGATCCGGCTGCTGCTGGCCGACGACCATCCGGTCGTCCGTGCCGGCCTGCGCGCCGTCCTCGCGACCGAGCCCGACTTCGAGGTGGTGGCCGAGGCCGCCACCGCCGAGCAGGCCGTCGCGCTCGCCGACCCGGACCGGGTGGACGTGGTGCTCATGGATCTCCAGTTCGGCGCGGGCATGCACGGCGCCGACGCCACCGCCGCCATCACCGCCCGTCCCGGCGGCCCGGTCGTGCTGGTGCTGACCACCTACGACACGGACGCCGACATCCTCGCCGCCGTCGAGGCCGGCGCGACCGGGTACCTGCTCAAGGACGCCCCGCCCGAGGAACTCGCCGCCGCCGTGCGCGCCGCCGCAGCCGGCGGGTCGGCTCTCGCCCCGGCGGTCGCCCACCGGCTGATGGACCGGATGCGCGCGCCGGGCACGGCGCTGAGCCGCCGCGAGACAGAGGTCCTCCAGCTCGTCGCCGACGGGCTGTCCAACCAGCAGATCAGCGGGCGGCTGCACCTGAGCCTGGCCACCGTCAAGACGCACCTGGTCCACGTCTACGGCAAGCTCGGCGTCGACTCCCGCACCGCCGCCGTCGCCGCGGCCCGGGCCCGTGGCCTGATCCGCCGCTGACGGGCCGGGCCCGTCCGCTCGTCCCGCGGCCGGTCATAGCCGGACGACGCCGGCGTACGCGACCACGTCCTGCGGCGGGGCCCCGGGCTGCCGGCATCGACGTCCCGGGCGCGCCCGGTGGGCGGCTCGACGCCGTCGGCGTCCGTTCAGGAGACCGCCTCGATGATGCGCAGGTCGCGCTCGGCTCCGTCACCGAGCACTCGCAGCGCCTGCTGGTAGGCGGGGCTGTGGTAGGCGGCGACCGCGGCGTCGACGCTGTCGAACTCGATCAGCGTCGTGCGCTCCACGATCCCGGACTCGAACGCGCGGGCCGGAAGCCCGCGCGCCAGGAACCTGCCGCCCGCGGCGCGCATCGCCGGCCCGGCCAGCTCGATGTAGGCGGCCAGCTTCCTCTCATCCTTGATCGACTGGAACGTGTTGATCCAGTACGCCTTCGTCATCTTTCCTGCCTCTCGCTCGGAGCGTTCGTGCGGCTCTGCTGGGAACTGGACGGCCGGACACCGGCGCTCGTAACCACCCCGGGGGTGAGCCGGGCCGATTCCGCCGCGGTCATTGATCGGTCTCCCCCCACGCCGCCGTGACCAGGGCCGGGAGGACCTGCGCCGCCGTGCCGCGCAGGTTGACGGCGCAGACCTGATCGAGCGGGGTCGGCTGCGGATTGACCTGGACGACGGTGGCGCCCGAGCGTGCCGCGATGCCGGGGATCTCGGCGGCCGGGTACACGACGCCGGAGGTGCCGACCGCCAGCAGCACGTCGCAGGCGGCGGCCGCGCCGACCGCCGCGGTCAACGCCTCCTCGGGCAGCGCCTCACCGAACCACACCACTCCCGGGCGGACGGGCGCCGCGCAGGACGCGCACCGCGGCGGCGGCATCCGGCGTCCCTCGTCCGGCTGGGCGA
The DNA here is from genome assembly GCF_043204915.1 of Micromonospora sp. NPDC047670. Classification (NCBI taxonomy): domain Bacteria; kingdom Bacillati; phylum Actinomycetota; class Actinomycetes; order Micromonosporales; family Micromonosporaceae; genus Micromonospora; species Micromonospora sp. NPDC047670. The sequence continues at coordinate 54,885 of NZ_JBIDDA010000022.1, read as the reverse complement.
GCTCGTCGTCCGTGGTCTCCTCGACGGCCGCCGGGTGGGCCGCCGCCGCGACGCAGCGGGGTGCGAACAGGCTGCCGTGCAGGTGGATCACCGGCCGGGCTCCGGCCCGTTCGTGCAGGTCGTCGACGTTCTGGGTGATGACGGCGCTGCCGGGGACCCGGGTCTGGATGGTGGCGATCGCCAGATGTCCGGGGTTGGGCTCGGCTCGGGACACCCGCGCGCGCCGCCACTCGTACCAGCCCCAGACCAGGTCCGGATCGGCGTGGAACGCCTCCGCCGTGGCGAGCTGCTGAGGGTCGAAGCGCGCCCACAGGCCGGTGAGACCGTCACGAAAGGTCGGCACGCCGCTCTCCGCGGAGATGCCGGCGCCGGTGAGGACGACGACACGGCGGGCGCTGCCGAGGAGTTCGGCGGCGCGGCGGAGCAGCACACCTTCCATGTGTGGAGATCATGCCAGCACGCCACGGACCCCGGCCCGCAACCGCCTCACGGCAGATCCGGATCCCCGTGCCCGGCCGGCCAGGACGGGGGTGGGCCGTCGAGGCTCCGCGCCGCGCGCCGGCGGCACGCCGTCGGGTGTTCCGGCCGCCGTCGAATACTCGGCTGCGGGTGGCCCGGCTCACCCGTAGGCTCCCGCTCGACGGGGCGGTGGGGCTCCTGACGACAGCGGTCGGTCAGCGGGGTCGGAGAGGAGCAGAGGTATGACCAGTCAGTTGTTCGCGGTCAGCTTCGACGCGAACCAGCCACTGCACCTCGCCCGGTTCTGGTCCGGGTTCCTGGGGTGGGAGCTGGCCGACGACCCACACGACGGCGTCACGCTCCTGTCCGACGATGACACCGGGTTCCGCATCCGCTTCCTGCCGACCCGGAACCCGAAGGTCGGCCAGAACCGGATGCACTTCGACCTGACGAGCACGTCCCCGGAGGACCAGCGGCAGACGGTAGCCCGGGCGCTGAGGCTCGGCGCGCGGCACATCGACATCGGCCAGCGCCCCGAGGAGGGTCACGTGGTGCTTGCCGACCCCGAGGGCAACGAGTTCTGCGTCATCGAGCCGGGCAACACGTTCCTCGCCGACTGCGGCTTCATCGGAGCACTCGCCTGCGACGGTTCGCAGGAGGTCGGGTACTTCTGGAGCGAGGCGCTGGGGTGGCCGCTGGTCTGGGACCAGGACCAGGAGACCGCGATCCGTTCGCCGTCCGGCGGCCCCAAGATCACGTGGGGCGGCCCGCCGCTGATGCCGAAGACCGGCAAGCAGCGACTGCACTTCGATCTCGCCCCGCCTGCCCACGGTGATCAGCAGGCAGAGGTCGACCGGCTGGTCTCCCTCGGGGCGACCCGGATCGACATCGGCCAGGGCGAGGTCGACCGGGTGGTGCTGGCCGACCCCGATGGCAACGAGTTCTGCGTGCTGACGCCCCGGTAGCGCGGTGAACGCACCGTCGGCGGCGCGGGGTACCGCGACCCTGGTGGCGGCGCTACGGTGGTCCCGACCTGGAGGTCCACCGACGGCCCGTCGTGGCGGCTGAGGGCCAGCGACAGGTGTCGGGCGTACGGCGCCGAGCCGTCACTGCCCGGCGGACCTGACGATCCTGGCTCGCGCGTCGGCGACCAGGTTGGCCGCGTGGGGGCCGGCGGCGTGGCGGGCCGCGGCGACGGTGTCCGTGACCGCGGCGACCGGGTCCGGGTTGGTCGCGCGGTGCAGGGCGAGCCAGAGCCACCGGTGTTCGCCGTCTTGGAGCTGGGACCGGCGGGCGCGCAGGTGCGCGGGCGGGGTCAGGGCGCGGGCGGCGACGCTGGCGGCGATGTCCGAGTCGTCGCCGAGTCCCGCGTAGCGGGCTGCCTCCGCGGCGGCCCACCAGGCCAGGTCCCGCAGTTCCGGTTCGGGCAGCCCGGTCAGCAGCTCTGGTTCGGGCAGCCCGGTCGGCGCCTTGACGGCGGGACCGAGGGGTCTGCCGGGCCGCGGCCGGCGCGGGTGCAGCGCGGGTAGGTCCGGCACGATCCGGAAACCGATGTCGGCGGCCTCGATCCGGGCCAGGTCCTCGGCGGTGAGGCCGTGGCCGGTGAATCGCTGCACCGCGACCAGGCCCATCATCGACTTGCCGCGGTGGTGGTCGGCGAAGTCGAGGCCGGCGAGCGCCGCGGCGACCGATGGTGGCGCGTCGAGGTCGCCGAACGGCTCCACCCGCAGCAGTACCTCGCCGCGTTCGGCGAACGACAGCCGGGTCACCGCGTTGACGTTCCAGAACATGCTGGCGGCCCGCCCCCCGGCGGACGTGCGGGTCAGCACCGGCGCGGTGGAGCCCTGCCAGCCGTTGTACTCCACGGCGAGCACGGCGCCGCCGACGTCCAGCACCGCGACCCACGGGTCGATCGACTGCCGCCGCAACAGGTCCTCGCTGATCGCGCGCATCGACTCCGGTCGGGCCGGGTCCGCGCCGAAGGCGCGCAGCACGTCCGCGGCGCTCGCCCCGGTCACCACCGTGACCGTCGCGGCCTCGCCGAGGGTGCTGCGGCGCAGCCACCGGTACGCGGTCTCGGGCCGTTCGGGCCGCGCCGGCTCCGGCTCGCCGCGCAGCCGATGGCCGAGCCGGTCCGTACGGGCGTACACGATCTCGGGCCCGGCGGGCGCCTGCCACACCACCAGCTCGTAGTGCTCGGTGTCGCCCTCGTCGGCGTCGTCCCGACCGCGGGCGTGCACCCGTAGCCGGTAGTCGCCCGGCCAGGGCGGGGTGACCCGGCGCAGGTGCGGCTCGACCGCACGGGACCCGACCACCGACGCGCCGCCGGCTGCCGCCCGCCAGCTGACCTCGACGATCTCCTCCCACCCGGTCGCGACGTCCGGCGGTGGTCCGGCCAGGACGCTCAACGTGATCCGGACGTGCCCGGTCCGCACGCCGGTACGGATCACCGCGCCGCCCGGGACGACCGCGACCAGCCCGTTGCCGCCGAAGTCGACCTCCGGAACGGCGGTGCCCTCCGACAGCGCGAACCGGTGCCCGGCCACCGGCGCCGACCCGCTGCAGTGGCGGGGCAGCAGGTACTCGGCGCGGGCCCGGTCGAGCAGCGCGGCGGCGTAGCCGGCGGGCATCGGGGAGTCGCGCAGCAGGAGGACCGCGGTGCCGATCGCGACGCCGAGCACGGCCGGTGGTTCCGTGGCCCAGGGCCGGATGCCGACCCGGCGCAGGACGGCGGCGGCCGTGGCCACGGCCAGCGCGAGCTGGGCCGCGCCGTGCGCCGCGGCGATGTCCCGCTCGTCGGTGATTCCAGGCGCCACCGTCAGCAGGGGAGCCACCCGCGGCTGGGTGGCCAGCCGGCGGGCCAGCGCGGCGACCAGCGGCACCGCGCCGGGCCGGATCTGCTCCAGCACGGCCGCTCCGGTGACCGCCTCGCTCTGCCCGCTCACGCTCGCGACGCCGAAGCTGCCGGTGACCGGCTCACCCAGGAGACCGGTCAGGTCGGGGGCGTCGCCCAGGTCCAACTCCGCCACGGTCAGTTCCAGCGCGCCGAGCAGACGTTCGGTCAGCAGCGGCGGCAGCGAGCCGAGCGCGTCCCGCACCGACGGGTCGCCCGACCGGGCCGGAGCACCGGGGCTGAACCGGGCCACCGCCGGGTGCGCGACCGACGACCCGCGGATCGGCCAGGTGTCACCGTCCTCGACCGCCCGCAGCCGGCCGAGTTCGGCCGCCGGTCGCGTCGGGATGCGGGCGACGACGAGCGGCAGCGCCGCGGCGACCGGGCCCGACAACTCCGCGAGTACCGCATCAGGAACCTCGACCACCGCGCCCGCCGCCCTCCCGTACCGGAGGGCACATCGTAGCCATCGACGATCACTCCCGCCCGCCGCTCTCGCGCCACATTGACGGACATCTCTAGCGCGAACGGCACCCGCGTGGTAGGAATCTGCCAAATCTCTTCTCGGTTACGAAATTTTTCCACAGAGAGGGACCCGATGACGACAAGACGGATCATGGCCACCCTCGTGGCTGCCGCCGTCGGCTTGGCCGTGGCGGCCACACCGACCCGGGCGGCCCCCACGGACGAGCGAACCGTCAGCTACCGCGGATATCACCTGTCGGTCCCCGCCGAGTGGCAGGTCGTCGACCTGGCGGCCGACCCGCACGCGTGCGTCCGCTTCGACCGGCCCGCGGTCTACCTCGGCCACCCGGGGAACGAGCCCTGGTGCCCCACCGGACTCGTGGGGCGAACGGCGGGACTGATCGTCGAGCCGATCGACTCCGTCACCGCCGAACGACTCACTGCCGACACGGCGGTCACGGCGAGCGGGAGGGCGACCGTGGGCAGCCCGGCCTCCCGCGACGGATCGATCCAGGTCGCGGTCCGGGACGCGGGCGTACTCGTCACCGCCCTGCACACGCCGGACACCGAGCCGGCGGTCCGCCGGATCCTGGCCTCCGCACGCCTCGGCCCGGGCGCACGGCCGGTGTCGGTGGACGACGTCCGCGCCGAGGCGAGGTCCGCCACGGTGACCGCGTCGGCGGCGCCCGGCCCGCAGCCGGGCACCTACACCGGCAAGGGCTTCGACACGTGCACCGCCCCGTCGCAGTCGACCATGGACGCCTGGCGGAACAGCTCGCCGTACCGGGCGGTCGGCATCTACATCAGCGGCTCCAGCCGGTCCTGCGCGCAGGCCAACCTGACCGCGAGCTGGGTGACCAACCAGACCAGCAACGGCTGGCATCTCATCCCCATCGAACTCGACCGGCAGGCGCCGTGCGGCACCCGCACACCGAAGATGTCGTACGACCCGGCCACCGCGCGGTCCGAGGGGGCGGCCCGCGCCAGCAGCGCGGTGAGCGCGGCCCGGACGCTGGGCATCCCCGGCGGAAGCGTGATCTACAACGACATCGAGCACTACCCGTCGAGTGAGTCGTGCAAGGCCGCCGTGCTGTCGTACCTCTCCGGCTGGACCGAGCGCCTCCACGCGCTCGGCTACCTCTCGGGCATGTACTCCAGCGGCTCCTCCGGGGTCCGGGACCTGTGCAGCGCCTACCACGACAGCCGGTACACCCGCGTCGACCACCTCTTCTTCGCCTGGTGGAACGGCGTGGCGGACACCGACGCCGGCGACTACTGCGCGGACGCCTACTACGCCAACCGGCAGCGCATCCACCAGTACACCGGCGACAGCTACGAGACCTGGGGCGGCGTACGGATCTACATCGACCGCGACTACCTCGACGTGTCGACCGGCACCACCCCGCCACCGGACGGCTTCAGCACCACCGTCGACAACACCACCACAGGTCGCTTCACGGCGAGCGCGAACTGGGGTACGTCGGCCTACTCGGCCCAGCGGTACGGTACCGACTACCGGTTCGCCTCCCCGACCCCCGCCAGCGACACCGCCTGGTACCGGGCGGACGTACCGGAGACCGGCTCCTACGAGGTCTCGGTCTGGTACCCGGCCGACCCCGGTTACAACGACGCGACCCCCTACATCGTGGCCACGACGGGCGGTAACCAGACCGTACGGGTGAACCAACGCCTCAACGGCGGCCGCTGGGTGTCGCTCGGCGTGTTCACCCTGGGCGCGGGCGACGGCAACAAGGTGGGCGTGAGCCGGTGGACCAGCGGCGTCGGCTATGTCGTCGCCGACGCGGTCCGCATCACCCGCGTCTGACCGGTGCCACGTCACCGCGGCGGGGTGCCTCCGCCGCGGTGACGCGTCGCTCCCCGTTCGGCGAGGGCTGGGCCGCCGAGGTCGAGTCGCCCCGCCCGTCGCCCGGTCGGGCCCGCCGGTCAGGGCGTCTTCGCGCCGAGCGTCTTGTGCAGCCAGGCGAGTTGCTCGAGCTGGTGGCCGCCCCCGCCGCCCTCGTGGTCGTTGAACTCGTACACGCGCAGCTCCTTGTCGCCGCCATAGCGGTGGTAGCCGGCGAAGCAGGTCGAGGGTGGACAGGTCTGGTCCATCATCGCGATGGAGAAGAGCGCGGGCGCGGTCGCCCGGGGCGCGAGCACGGCGGCGTCGAAGTACGACAGCGTGTGGAACACCTGGCTGGTCCGGTCGCGGTGCAGCTTGAGGTATTCGACGATCTCGCCGTACGGGCCGCGGCCGGCGACCTGCGCGCCGCGCCGGAAGTCGCACAGGAACGGCACGTCCGGCATGACCGCCGCGACGCTCGGCAACAGCGCGGCCACCGCCAGCGCGAGGCCCCCTCCCTGGCTGATGCCGGTGACCACGACGCGGTCGCCGTCGACTGCCGGATGCTCCTGCGCAGCCTGGGCGAACCGCACGGCGTCGGTGATCAGCCTGCGGTAGTAGAAGCTGTCGGGATCGGTGATGCCGCGGGTGAGGAACCCGGGAACGGTGCCCGCGGGGTACGGGTGCGGGTCCGCGGTGACGCCGGACGAGGCGCTCCAGCCCTGGCCCCGGGTGTCCATGATCAGGTGCGCGAAACCCGCCGCGGCCCAGAACAGCTTCTCGTGGGGCAGGCCACGGCCGCGACCGTAGCCCAGGTACTCCACGACGCAGGGCAGCGGCGCCGCGGCGTGCGTCGGCAGATGCAGCCAGCCGTGCACGGGTTCGCGGGCGTATCCGGCGATGGTGACCGAGAAGGTGCGGATCTGGGTGAGACCCGTGTCGACGGGCTCGTACGCCGCCCGGCCGGGTTCGTCGGCGCTCAGCGTTCGCGCCCAGAAGTCGTCCAGGTCTGACGGAGCAGCCAGTTCGGGTCGGTACGCCCGGCACTCGGCCAGGGTGAGATCGGTCAGCGCCACGGCACAACCTCCTGCAGGCGGACGTCGGATGTCGATTGCGGCGGGACGCCGTTGGGCATCCTGCCAGAGGCGGTACGGGGTCGCACCTGCTGGTCACTCCTCCGCGGTGGCGTCGGCCACGGCCGACGCGAACCAACCCGTGATGGTGGTCGGGTGGGTGATGGCGGTGCCGACGACCACGGCCCACGCTCCGGCGCGTAGGGCCTGGGCCGCCTGGGCCGGGGTGTGTATCCGCCCCTCGGCGAGCACCGGCACGTCGACGGCCGCCGCCAGCCGGGCGACCAGCTCGAGGTCCGGCCCCTCTCCCCTGGTGGTGTAGGCCGTGTACCCGGCCAGCGTGGTGCCGACCAGGTCCGCGCCCGCGTGCGCGGCGGCGACGCCCTCGTCCAGGGTGGAGCAGTCGGCCATGACGAGGGCGCCGGTCCGCTCGTGGACGGCGGCGATCGTTTCGGCGAGGGTCAGGCCGTCGGGCCGCGGCCGGCACGTGCCGTCGAGCGCGACGACGTGGGCGCCCGCCCGGGCGACGGCCACCGCATGCCCGAGCGTGGGGGTGATGAAGACGTCGTCGGCGCCGTCCTTCCACAACCCGATCAGCGGGAGGTCGACCGCGTTCCGGATCGCGGCGATGTCGTCGAGTCCCTGGGCGCGGATGCCGGCGGCTCCGCCGCGGGCGGCGGCGAGGGCGACGCGGCGCATCGTGTCCGGATCGCGCATCGGCTCGCCCGGATACGCCTGACAGGAGACCACCAGCCGGTGGCGGAGCTGCTCGACCAGCGAGGTCATGACACGGTCTCCCAGGCCAGCGAGGCGGCGCCGAGAAGCGGGGCGTCCGCACCGAGAGCCGAGGCCAGGACGGGCACTGCGTCCAGACCGGGCAACGCCTCCCGCTTCACCGCGTCCCGGAGCGCCTGCCACCAGGGCTCGCCGAGGCCCGTCACGCCACCGCCGATCACGACGGCGTCCGGGTCGAGCACGTTGACCAGCCCACCCACGGCGGAACCCACGGCCGTTCCGCCCAGCAGGACGACCGCTCCGGCCGCCGCGTCGCCGCCCTGCGCGAGCGCGGCGACGGCCCGTAGGTCGTCGACCGGCCGGCCGGTCCGCCGCGCGTACTCGGCGGCCAGTCCGGGCCCGGACGCGATGGCCTCCAGGTGCCCGCGTCCACCGCAGGTGCAGGGCAGCGACCGGGCGTAGCGGGAGGGCTGGTGACCGGCGTGCCCGGCCGCGGAGTGCGCGCCGGCGAGCACGGTGCCGCCCACGACGAACGAGGCGCCGACGCCGGTGCCGACGGCGACGAAGAGCACCGTCTCGCAGCCGGCCGCGACGCCGTGGCGCGCCTCGCCGAGGGCGTGCGCGTGCACGTCGTTGACGACCGTGACGGGCAGGCCCAGCAGCTCGTGCAGCCTCCCGCGCAGGTCCGTGCCGGCCCAGCCGGTCAGCACGTCGGTGGCCGAGAGCACCCGGCCTGTCGTACGGTCGACCACCCCGGCGCTGCCGACCCCGAGCGCGTGGACGAGCGGGGCCGCCGACCTCGCCCGCAACCGGCCGACGAGGCCGGCGGCGGTGTCGAGGACGGCGGACGCGCCGGCCCGGCCGGGGGTCGGGGCGGTGGCGCGGTCGACGACCTCGCCCTGCCTCGTCACGAGGGCGGCTGTCGTCTTGGTGCCACCGATGTCGAGCGCGGCCACCGCCTCGGCGGCGGCGGCTGGGGGCTTGCTTGCCTCGGCCATGGTCAGAGGAGCCCCGCCAGTTCCAGCTGGGTACGCACCCGGGCCGCCTCGTCGGCGTCGAGCGGTCGCAGCGGAAGGGAGACCGCGTTGCTGTCGATGACGCCGAGCAGGACGAGGGCGGTCTTGAACGCGCCGACGCCCCTGGTCGCCCCGGCCGCCGTGGCGGGGTCGGCGGCGTCGACGATGCGGAACAACCGGGTCAGGCGGTCCTGCTCGCGACGCGCGGCGTCCCAGTCGCCGGCGACGCAGGCCCGGTGCAGCCGCACGTAGCCGGCCGGGTCCACGTTGCCCAGCCCCGGGACGGAGCCGGAGGCGCCGGCCAGCATCATCGCGTCGACGACCACCTCGTGTCCGGTCAACAGGTCGAAGCCGGCCTCCGGTGCGTGCTCCGCGATCGCCAGCACCAGCTGGCGGAAGGCGACGTCGTCTCCGCTGGAGTCCTTGACGCCGGCGAGCACCCCGTCCACCGCGAGACGGGTGAGCAGGTCGGTGGTGAGCTTGGTGTGCACGCAGACCGGGATGTCGTAGGCGAGCACGGGAAGCTCGGCCGACGCGGCGATCGACCGGAAGTGCCGCTCGACCTCGTGCGGGCCGACGATGGCGTAGAAGGGGGCGGTCGCCACCAGCGCGTCGGCGCCCAGCCGCGCCGACGCCTCGGCCCGGTCGCGCACCCGCCGGGTGGTCGGCTCGATGCAGCCCGCGATGACGGGTACGGCGCCCCCCACGGTCTTGACGACGGCCTCGAGTGCCTGGTCCCGCTGCCGGTCGGTGAGGAAGACGGTCTCGCCCGAGCTGCCCAACGCGAAGATGCCGTCGACGCCGGCGGCGAGCATCCGCTCGACGAGCCGTTCGAGGGAGTTGACGTCGACCTCGCCCTCCTCGGTCAGGGGGGTGACGGTCGGCGGCACGACTCCGGCGAACCGCGGGGCTGGGGTGGTCACGCTGTCTCCTCGACGTGTAGGGGGGTGGTGCGGCCCGTCACCGCGCTGGCGAGTTCGACCAGCTCCGCGTTGCTGGTCCCGGCGGGAACGGGGTGGTGACACCGGAACTCGTGGGTGTCCGCGCCGTCGGTGTTCGCCCGTTGTGCCGGCGGCATCTCGGCGGCGCAGTGGTCGGTGGCGTTCCAGCAGCGGGTCCGGAACGGACATCCGCTGGGCGGCCGGGTGGCGGACGGGACAGGACCGACGAGCGGGATGGGATCGATGGGCGAGAGCAGACCCGGGGTGGCGGAGAAGAGCGCGCGGGTGTACGGGTGCCGTGCCCTCCCGGGGAGCAGGGCGGCCGGCGCCTGCTCGACGATCCGGCCGAGGTACATCGTGATCACGCGGTCGCTGATCCGCTTGACGGTCTGGATGTCGTGGGAGACGAAGACCATCGCCAGCCCGAGCCGGTCCTTGAGGTCCAGCAGCAGGTTGAGGATCTGGGCGCGGACCGAGACGTCGAGGGCGCTGGTGGGCTCGTCGGCGATGACCAGTCCCGGCTCCAGGGCCAGGGCGCGCGCGATGGAGACCCGCTGCCGCTGGCCGCCGGAGAGCTGACTCGGCAGCACCTCGGCGACCGAGCGCGGCAGCCCCACCAGGGCCATCAGCTCCGCGACCCGCGCCTCGCGCTGCGCCCTGGTGCCCCGGCGGTGCACGTCGAGCGGGTCGCGCAGGATGTCGCGGACCGGCATGCGGCGGTTCAGCGAGGTGGCGGGGTCCTGGAAGACCATGCCGACGCCCGCGCCGATGTGCCGGCGGCGTTCCGCCGCGCTCATCGACCACACGTCCCTGCCGGCGAAGCTGACCACCCCGCTCGTCGGCCGCTGGAGCCCGACGAGCACCTTGGCCAGGGTGGACTTGCCGCAACCGGACTCGCCGACGATGCCGACGGTCTCGCCGGGGCGGACGGCCAGGTCCGCGCCGGTGAGGGCGTGCACCCGCGCCCGGTTGAACAGGCCGTTGCCGCGGGTGCGGTGCAGCACGTGCACGCCGTGCAGCTCGACGATCGGCTCGCGCGGAGGTGTCCCGCTCATCGGATCAGCTCCTTGTCGCTGACGGTGACGGTGACGGCCGGGTGGTGGCAGGCGTACCCGTGCTCGGCGGTGCCGGTCAGCCGGGGAACGGTGTCCCGGCAGACCTCGGTCGCCATCGGGCACCGGTCGGCGAATCGACAGCCGGACGGGAAGTCGGCCGGCGCCGGCACCACGCCACGGATCTGGGTGAGCCGCTCGGCGCCGGCCTCCAGGGAGAGGACGGACCCGAGCAGTCCCCGGGCGTAGTGGTGCGCCGGGGCCTCGATCACGTCGGCGGTCACCCCGGTCTCCACGATCTGCCCGCCGTACATCACGACGACCCGGTCGGAGACGTCGCTGACCAGCGCGAGGTCGTGGCTGACCAGGATCAGGGCGAAGCCCAGCTGCTCCCGCAACCGCAGCAGCAGCTCCATCACCTGCGCCTGCACCGTGACGTCGAGCGCGGTGGTCGGCTCGTCGGCGATGATCAGGCTCGGGTCCCGGGACAGGGCCATCGCGATCACCACCCGCTGCCGCTGCCCGCCGGAGAGCTCGTGCGGGTACGCCGTCAGGGTGCGCCAGGGGTCCAGGCCCACCAGCCGCATCAGTTCCTCGGCCGACCGGGTGCCACCGCGGCGGATCATCTGCGCGAGCTGGACGCCGACGCGCAGCGCGGGGTTCAGCGCGGAGAGGGCGTCCTGGTAGACCATCGTGATCTCCCGACCCATCAGGGCGCGCCGGCGCTTCGTGCTCATCGCCAGCAGGTTCTCGCCCCGGAAGTGGATCTCCCCGCGCACCCGCGCACCCTGGGGCAGGAGGCCCATGACGGCCAGGGCGGTCAGGGACTTGCCCGAGCCGGACTCCCCGACGAGACCGACCACCTCGCCGGGACGGACGTCGAACGTCATGCCGTCGACGATGTCGACGCCCTGGTGACGCCCCTCGAAGCCGATCGACAGATTCTTGATCTCGAGGACGGGCCGGCCCTGCGGCAGGGGTCGTGCGCGCTCACGCAGCCGCTGCGCCGCGAGGTCGAGACCGGGCAGCGGCACGACCTCGCCGGAGCCCGGCAGCGCCGGCTCGGCCGGGTCGGCGACCGACGCGGTGGTGGCCCGCCGGGCGGCCGGGGCGGCCCAGGCGTCGGACATCCCCTCGGAGAGCACGTTCAGGGCGAGCACGGTGAGCAGGATGAGCAGACCCGGGAAGAAGGTGGCCCACCAGCCACCGATCTGCACCATCTCCTTGCCGAAGGCGATGACCGAGCCCCACGAGGACTCGGCCTCCTGGGGCGCCAGCCCGCCGCCGATGAAGGAGAGGGACGCCTCGAAGACGATCGCGTCGGCGACCATGACGGTGACGAAGACCAGGATGGGGGCGGCGCAGTTGCGCAGCACGTGCCGCCAGAGGATGTGGGGCCGGCGCGCCCCGATGATCCGCTCGGCCGCGACGTAGTCCTCGCGGTACTGCGAGAGCACGTTGGCGCGGACGATGCGCGCGATGGACGGGGTGAAGACGAAGCCGATCGCCAGCACGAGGACCAGCAGGCTGTTCTTCCCGAACGAGATGATCAGCAGGGCGGAGAGCACGATGGCGGGGAACGCCATGACCACGTCGAGGCAGCGCATGACCACCTCGTCGACGGCGGTCCGGCTGGTGCCCGCCAGCGCGCCGAGGAGACCGCCGACGAGCAGGGCGATGCCGGCCGCGCCGAACCCGACGATCAGGGAGCGTCGGGTGCCGGCGACCAGGCGCGAGAAGACGTCGCGGCCGAGCTTGTCCAGGCCGAACCAGAAGTCGCCGTTCGGGCCGGTGAGCGCGGGGCCCAGCCCGGCCTGCGCCGGGTCGTGCCGGAGCAGGAGCGGCGCGAAGAGGCCCACCACGACGACGAGCAGCACGAAGCCGAGCGCGATCCGGGCGGTGGGACGGAGCCGGGTGAAGGCGACGCCGGGGCGGGAGAGCTGGGCGGTGAGCGTCCGGCGCATCAGTGGCCTCCGCGCAGTCGGGGGTTGGCGAAGAGGTAGAGGATGTCGACGATCAGGTTCACCACGACGAACCCGAGGGCGATCGTCAGCACGGTTCCCTGCGCGAGGGCGGTGTCGTTCTGCTGCACCGCGCTCATGATCTGGGTGCCCATGCCGGGCAGCGAGAAGATGGCCTCGATGACGACGGTGCCGCCGATGAGGTAGCCGATCCGCAGGCCCAGCGCCGTGAGCGGGTTGACCAGCGCGTTGCGCAGCACGTTGCGGCCGACCACGACGCGCGGCGGCAGGCCGGCGCCGATCGCGGTGCGGACGTAGTCCTTGTCGAGCTCCTCGACCATGGACGTCCGCACGATCCGGGCGAGCGAACATCCCACCGGTACGGCGAGCGCGAGCGCGGGCATGACGAGGGACTGGAACCAGAGGCTGGGCGAGTCGGCCGGGTTGACGTAACCGCCGGTCGGGAAGATGGGGCGACGGACCGCGAGTTCCTGGATGAACAGGAGGGCCAGCCAGAAGGACGGCATGGCGATCCCGGCCATGGAGACGAACCGGATGGCCTGGTCGGGCCAGCGGTCCCGGTACAGCGCGGCCGGGATGCCGAGGGCCAGGGCGATGACCAGCGCGCCGAGCACGCCCAGCGCCGTCAGCTGGATCGTCAGGGGCAGCGCGGTGGCGATCTTGTCGGCGACCGGCACCGAGGGCGGGAAGGTCATGCCCAGGTCGCCCCGCACCAGGTCGCCCAGGAAGTGCAGGTAGCGCAGCGGCAGTGGGTCGTCGAGGCCGTTGGCGGCCTTGAACGCCGCGACCTGCGCGGGGGTCGCTTGGTCCCCGAGGACGGACAGTGCGGGGTCGATCGGGGAGAACTGCATGATCACGAAGACGAACAGCGTGATGCCCAGCCCCAGGGGAATCAGGGTCAGGAGTCGTCGCGCGACCAGGCTCAGGACGGTCAGCATGGTGTCTCTTTCTCGTCAGCGGGCACCGGTGTCCCGCCCCGCCCGGGGACAGCCCGGGTCGGGGCGGGTCGGCAGGTTCCGGGCCCCCGATCCGGGGCTCAGCCGCTGCGGCTGGTGTCCAGGAAGTACAGGCCGGTGGTCGCGGCGCCGGAGAAGCCGGTGACCTTGGCGGGGTCGTAGGCCGTCACGACCTTCGTGTGCAGGATCGGGTAGAGCGGGACCTCGTCGGCCACCATGTCGAGGGCCTGCTTCCACAAGGCCTTGCGGGCCGTCTCGTCGGAGGTCTGCGCCGCCTTGTCGAGCAGGGCGGCCATGGCCTTGCGGTCCGCGTCGTTCCAGCGGTAACGCTTGCCCGGCCAGGTCTCGCCGTAGTAGAACCAGCGCATCAGCAGATCGGTGTCGATGCCGAAGACGCTCGGGTCGCCGGTGGCCATCAGCACCCGGAAGGTGTCCTTCGGCACGACGTCGCCGTAGATGGCCGCGGACGGCACCGTGTTCAGGCTGGCGTTGACGCCGATCTTCTTCCACTGCTCGACGACCAGCGGGGCGACGTCCTTCACGACGGAGTTGTCCGTGGTGTCGAGCTGGATCGACAGGTTCGTGACCCCGGCCTGCGCGAGCAGGGCCTTGGCCTTGTCGGGGTTGTAGTCGTAGACCGTCGCTGCCTTCTGGTAGTCCTTGTTGCCCTCGTCGAGGTAGCTCGTCGCCGGGCTGCCGTACCCGCTGAGCGCCGTCTTGATGACGGCGTCCTTGTCGATCGCGTAGTGCAGGGCCTGGCGTACCCGCTTGTCGTCGAACGGCGCCGCCTTGGTGTTGAACATGAGGAAGACCTGGTTGAAGGCCTGCTTCACGTCGACGGTGTACTTGCCCTTGAGTGAATCGACGTTGAGGTACGGCACCGACTCGATCGCCTGGACCCGGCCGCCCTGCAGATCCGACACCCGGGCCGCGGCCTCCGTGGTGGTGTTCCACGTCATGGTGTCCGCCTTGGCCGGGCGGGGGCCGTTGTAGCTCGGGTTCCGGCTCAGCTTGATACCGGACTCCTTCGACGCGCTGTCCATCTTGAAGGGACCGGAGCCGATCGGCGCCGTGTCGAAGGCCTTCGCGGCGGCCGCGTCGGCGGTCTTCGCCTTGGGGAGGATCTTGATGACGGCGATGCGCTCGGCGAACAGGGCGAACGGGTACTTCAGCGTGAACTCGGCGGTCGTCGCGTCCTTGGCGGTGACCGAGTCGATGAACGGGACGAACCCCTGCATCAGCGGCGGAGCCGCGGGGTCCGCCGGCTTCAGTACCCGGTTGAAGGACCAGGCGACGTCCTCGGCCGTGACCGGGGCGCCGTCGGAGAACTTGGCGCCGTCACGCAGGGACACGGTGTACGTGCGTCCGTCGGCGCTGGCGACCGGGAACGCCTTAGCCAGCGCGAGATACGGCTCGCGGGTGATCGGGTCGAGGTCGACGAGACCTTCGAAGATGTGCTGGTTGACCGCGGTCGCCACCGCTGACGAGGCGTTCGCGGGATCGAACCCGCTGGAGAGGGTGAAGGCCATCGTCGCCTCGATCGACTTTCCGCCCTTGCCGTTCGAGACGGCGTTGGTCGAGGCGGGGCCGCCGCTGCACGCTGCCAGCCCCAGCGCCAGAGTTGCCGCGGTAGCCACCGTGGCCAGCGAGCGAACCTGGCGCGGTGCGCCGAACCGTCTCCTCAACGGCGGGTGGGTGGTGCTCACGTAAATGCCTCCATAGGCTCTTCATGCGCTCCGCGTGACCGCTCAGCGCTGCGGGGGTTTGCGGTAGGGGTATGACGTCTGACGTCTGATGCCGATAGGCTGAGCGTGACAGATCCGTGAAGGAAGGGCAAGGGGCAGATGACGACGATCGACGCGAGTCCGCTACGCGGGCAGGAGCGCCCGGGTCCCCGCCGCCAGGAGGTCGTGACAGGGATCAAGGAGTACATCCTGCGCAATCGCCTCAAGCCAGGCGATCTCCTGCCCACCGAGACGGAGCTCTGCGAGGCCGTCGGCGCCAGCCGGTCCAGCGTCCGCGAGGCGGTCAAGATCCTCTCGGCCCTCGACATCGTCGAGGTGCGACACGGGCACGGCACCTTCGTCGGCCGCATGTCCCTCAACGCACTGGTGGAGAGCCTGGCCTTTCGCGGCCTGCTCAGCGGCGAGGAGGACCACCACGTGCTGGGGCAGGTCGTGGACGTCCGGCAGACGCTCGAGCAGGGCCTGGCGGCCGAGATCATCGACGTCCTCGACGACGGCCACCGCGCAGACCTCTCCGCGCTCGCCGAACAGATGGCGGAGCTGGCCGCCCAGGACAAGGACTTCCTCGAAATCGACCGGGCATTTCACCTGAAGTTGATGGAGCCCCTGGGCAACGACCTGCTCCTCCAGCTGACCGAGGCGTTCTGGCAGGTCCAGGCCATTGTGGCCCCCACGCTGCGCACGGAGCCCGAACACCGGGTGATCACCGCCCAGCGGCACCAAGCCATCGTGGACGCCATCCTCGGCGGGGATCCGGCGGTCCTGAAGGCTGCCGTGGCCGATCACTATGCGCCCATTCGCGCGAGCATCGCACGTGCCGTCCAGTGAGGACGGAAACCGCGCGCTACCTGCCACACCCGTTCCGCACCGCGCCCCGCCGATCGCACCGGCCGAACGCCACGGCTCGCTGATCGACGTCCGGGACGTAGCGGCCCGGCCCGCGCTCGCCGACAACTCGGCGTGCCGGGCCGGCGCCCCGCAGTGACCCGTCTCACCCCTTGTCACAACGATCCCTCGTGCGGTGTCTCGTACCCGAACCCCCTGCGACGGAGGAGACACCATGACTGGGAAAACCGATGTGGTCGTGATCGGCGGCGGATACGCCGGCGTCCTGGCGGCCAATCGCCTGACCGGGCGGGACGATGTGGCGGTGACCCTGATCAACCCGCGCCGGATCTTCGTCGAGCGGATCCGTCTGCACCAGTTGGTGGGCGGTTCCGACGACGCGGTCGTCGACTACCGGGAGGTCCTAGCCGAGGGCGTCCGGCTGGTGGTCGACACCGTGACACGGATCGACGCGGCCGAGCACAGCGTGGCGTTGGCGACCGGCGGAACGGTCGGCTACGACTACCTGATCTACGCGGTGGGCAGTGGAAGCGCCGACCCGGGTGTGTCCGGCGCAGCCGAGTTCGCCTACCCGATCGCCAGCCTGGAGGAGGCGCAACGGCTGCGGCCGGTCCTCGACGCCACCCCCGGCACGGCCCCGGTGACGGTGGTCGGAGCGGGTCCGACCGGCATCGAGACCGCCGCCGAGTTGGCGGAGGCGGGCCGCACCGTGACCCTGGTCTGCGGCGCGGTGCTCGGCCCGTACCTGCACCCCCGGGGTCGTCGCGCGGTGGCCAGGCGGCTGGCCAAGCTCGGTGTGACCGTGCTCGCAGGCCGCGACGCGACGGCGACGGCTGTCACTCGCGACGGCGTACAGCTCAGCGACGGTCGCGAGTTGCCGAGCGCGGTGACCATCTGGACGGCCGGATTTGGCGTGCCGGACCTGGCCGCGCGCAGCGGGCTGCGCACCGACGCCCTGGGCCGCCTGCTCACCGACGAGACGTTGACGAGCGTGGACGACGTGCGCATCGTCGCGGCCGGGGACGCGGCGGCGCCGTCGGATCTGCCGTTCCGGATGAGCTGCCAGGCCGCCACGAGGATCGGCGCACATGCCGCCGACACGGTGCTCAGGCGGCTCGCGGGTGAGCAACCCGCGCCCGTCAACCTGGGGTTCTTCGGCCAGTGCGTCAGCCTGGGCCGTCGCGGCGGCATCTTCCAGTTCGCCGCCAGGGACGACACCGCGAGCAGGTTCCACCTCGCCGGCCGCCCGGGCGCGACACTCAAGGAACTCGTCTGCAAGCACACGATCAAGCATCTGGCGGACGAGGCACGCGTGCCCGGCTCGCTCACCTGGGTCAGGGACGACAGGCGCCAGGAGTTGCTGCGGGCCAGGCACGGCGAGGTGCTCGGCCGCCGCTGAACGGGCAGCCGAGCCAGGCACCCGTGGAAGATCCGTCCGACTACGACGAACCGGACCGCATGTAGTGCAACGGCACCCCTGACGCCTGGCACCGTTGCACGACATGCGTTCGGCACCGGTCCTTGGGCGACGCACCGTCGTCGGCCTGGCGGGCACCGCCGCGTCGGGAAGTGTCCCTCTCTGACCCAGGAGCCCACGAGTGCGCGTCAGCATGGCAACCAGCGCCGGCAGGGCCGGCCGGCTGGACGAGGACTTCGCCGGCGCTGTTCCCGGCGCCGCCGTGCTGCTGGACGGCGCCGGCATCCCGGGTACCGAGTCGATCTGCCGCCACGGTGTCGCCTGGTACACGCACCGTCTCGGCGGCGCGCTGCTCGGTCGGCTGTCGCGCGACGACGGGCGAGACCTCGCGGACATCCTCGCCACCGCGATCGGCGAGATAGCCGCCGACCACCGCGGCACCTGCGACATCACGCACCCCAGCAGCCCGCAGGCGACCGTGGTGATCGTCCGCGCGCACCGGGGCCGCCTGGACCATCTCCTGCTCGCGGACTCCTTCCTCGTCCTCGACCAGGTCCGCGGCGGCCCGCGGGTCATCACCGACGAGCGCGAGGTCACCGCCAGGCGCACCTGCTCAGCGCCTCTGGACGGCGTTCTGCGGGGAACGGCGGAGTACGACCGCATCCGGGAGTCCTGCGTCGAGGCGCTGCGCGCTCGCCGGAACCGGCCAGGTGGCTACTGGATCGCGAAGGACGATCCACGCGCGGCGGAGGAAGCGGTGACCGGCAGCCTGCCCCTTCCCGACCTGGGCAGCGTCGCCCTGCTCAGCAACGGCGCCAGCCGCATCGTCAGCCCCGTACGGCCTGACCGACTGGCCCGGCGTGTTGGAACTGCTCGACACGGGCGGGCCGGCCGACATCATCCGCCGCGTCCGGCAGGCCGAGGCCCTGATCTCCACAGACCCCGATGCTCCGGTTCCCGACGACGCCACGGTCGCCCACTGCACTGGTGTCTCGTCGCCGTGAACCTGCGACGTCAGCCGGTGGCCTCCGGCGAAGGCGGCGTGTCGAACGGCCATGGCTGGGGGCCGAAGAGGCCGGTACACGCCGAGAGCAACCCCTGCTGCGCCTCGGCCAAGCGCTCGTTGGCCGGCCCCCGGTCGACGTCGGGGTCGTTCTCCACAAAGAGCCTGTCGACCTCGAGACCGGCGGCGAGCAACTGCCGGCCGGCCTCTCGGACGCCCGGGTCGGTGGCGTTGACGGCTCGCGAGGCGGCCCGCGTGCCCGTGCCGAACCGGACATCGTGCTCCGCTGTCGCGCGGGCCACCAGGAGGCACGCGGAGGCGGCGTGGCGGTCGGCCGGCGCGCTCGGGCTGGCCGGGGTGGAGGCGGGGGCCTCGGTCGAGGCGCAACCGGACACGAGCAGCAGGGAGACAGCGGCGAGTCTGCGGATCACCGCGGGAGAATAGCGATCATCCGCCCGTGGCCGGGACACGAGGCGCCCCTGTGCCGGTCACGCACGGGGTCGTCGGGGTCGGTCGGTCTCGGCGGTGCCTGCGCGGTCGACGTCCCCGGGCGCGAACGGACTGCGCATGCGGGTCATCGCGGCGGCGCTCACGTCCACGGCCTGCCCTCGGTCGCGGTCGGTATCCACGTCTCCCTCCGGGCCGAAGGGGTTCAGGGCGGGCGGTGTCACATCTGCCAAAGCGCACTCCAGGGATCTACGGTGCGGCGCGCAACGGGTTCGCTGGTTGCTGCGAGCCGGGAAGGGAGCGGGTGGTGGGGGCGGGCCATCGGCCGTCGCTCACCCGCCCCGACAGCCTACCGCTCCCGGGCACCACAGCGACGGCTGGCCGCGCGAGCGGTGCCGCCGACGGGTGGAGTGCGGACACGTGCGCCGACGGGGGTGGTGCCCACTGCCGCCACCGGCGGATCGCTGTCCGGCTCCGCGGGCCGACGGGGTGTCCGGTCTCCGCGGGCCGACGGAGATCGCCTTCGGCGCAGCGGTTAGCCTGTGCGGGTGCGGGAGGCGAAGTCCTGGAGCGACCTCGATGGCTGACGCCGACGACGTCCGCCGTCTGGCGCTGGCGCTGCCGCACGTGGTCGAGGTCGACAGCGAGGGCTTCGACTTCCGGGTCGCCGACAAGGGCTTCGTCTGGTCCTACCCGGAGCGCAGACCCGGCACGTCGCGGCTGATCCACACCGACATCGCGGTGTTGTACGTGGGCGACGAGGCGGAGAAGCAGGCGTTGCTCCTCGGCGAGCCCGAGGTCTTCTTCACCACGCCCGCGTACGACGGGCTGCCCCTGGTCATGCTGCGACTGGCGCAGGTGGACGTCGACCGGCTGACGGAACTCGTCACCGACGCGTGGCGCATGCGGGTCCCGGACTCGCTCGCCGGCGACCTCGACGGGGGCACTGATCCGCCACAGGTCGGGATCAGGGCTTGACCCGAACCCGTGGGTCCGGGACCAGCGTCTGGGCGTACGGGTGGCAGAGTGCGTGCGCCGGGCTGGGGTGGAGGGGTCGCCGGCAGGGCGCTGCCGTCGGCAGGACGGACGACGCGGTCGCCGGTGCGCCCGGCCCGCCTACGTGGCCTCGCCCGACTGCGGGCACACCCCGGGGACGCCCGATGAGTACGATCGCCTGGATCGGCGCGGGCGCAACGGGTGCCCGCCTGGCCCGTCGGCCGCAGGGGGTCACGCTGGTGAATGCTCCCGTGCTGGACAGTCTGGACCGCACCACCGTCATCTGCGGTGACGAGGTCACGGAGCCCAAGCCCGCGCCAGAGGGCCTCCGGCTCGCCTGCCGCCGCCTGGGCGTCAGCCCGGCCGCGACCACCTACGTCGGCGACGCGGAGGTGGACCTCCGGTGTGCCGCGAGCGCGGGAACGGCGGCTGTCCACGCCCGCTGGGACGGCTCGACCACGGCGGTGCAGGACGCCCCGATGGTGGCCCACCACCCCGGCGACATCGTCGAACTGCTCTGTTGCCGGGTGCCGGCAGATTCCCGCATCGGAGTGCCCGCCGAATGACGCAGCCACCTGGAAACAGCGATCCCACCGGCACTCTCCGGATACTGCACCTGTCCGATCCGCACCTGACCGAAGGCGGGTTCGACGAGGACGGCGTGGACGCCGCCCGGGCCCTCGACATCCTCATGGAGACGCTGGACGACGTCGAGGACGTCGACGTGGTGCTCACCACCGGTGACATCGCCGACGACGGCTCGGTCGGGGGTTGTCGGCGCGCGCGAGACGTCATCGGCGCCTTCGCCCGACAGCGCGACGTGCCACACGTCTACACCACGGGCAACCACGACCGGCGGGCCTCCTTCGTCGAGGTGTTCGGTAGCGGCCACCTGGCCGCCGACGGCACGGACGTCGCCACCGCCAGGGGACCGGCCGGCACCTGCACGGCCGTCAGCCACGTCCGGGGCCTCCGCGTCGTGACCGTGGACAGCCTCGTTCCCGGCTGCGGCCACGGCCACATCGGGGAGGAGCAGCTCAGCTGGCTTCGGCAGGTGCTCGCGACCCCCGCGCCGCGGGGAACGATCGTCGCCCTGCACCACCCACCCGTCGCCGTCGCCCGGCATCCCCTGTCCGGCCTCCTGCTGCGCAACCCCGATGCGTTCTCGCACGCCCTCGCGGGCAGTGACGTACGGGCTGTGCTGTGCGGGCATCTCCACCACGAGATGTCCGCCACGATCGGAACCGTCCCGGTGCACGTCGCGCCCGGAATCGTCACCCGCATCGACCTTGCCGCCCCGCCGGGATACGTGAAGGGTGTCCTGGGGCCCCGGGCGGCGGTCGTCGAGCTGGGCGCCGAGCGGGCGCCCATCACCTACACCGTGACGGCGCGTGATCCTCGCGCCGGCGAGGAGGTCTATCTTGTCGCACTCGCGGCGTCGTGACCCGAGCAGGACGCGGGAACAACGGGACGGTGGCCGCACGACGCCCTCCGTCGCCGACGTCCACGAGGCCGCGGCCGCGCTGTCCGAGCACGTGGTGCGTACGCCCGTGCTCCACTCCCCCGAGCTGGACGCGTGGGCCGGCCTGTCGGTCCGCGCGAAGGCGGAAGCGCTGCAGCGGACCGGCAGCTTCAAGGTGCGGGGGGCGCTGAACAAGGTCCGTACGCTGGGCGCGGCGGAGCGCGGTCGTGGACTCATCACCGTCAGCGCCGGCAACGCCGCGCTGGGCGCCGCATACGCCGCGAAGGTCTACGGCGCCGCCCTGACCGTGGTCATGCCCGCGACAGCGGTCCGCGAGAAACGCGAGGCAGTGGCGGAGCTGGGCGCGCACGTCGTCACCGAGGGCATCCGTGACGCTGCCGCGGCCTTCGACCGAGCCGCTGAACTGCAAGCCGACGGCGGCCTGGTCTTCCTGCACCCGTTCGACGATCCCATGGTCATCGCCGGTGCCGCGACCGCCACCCTCGAACTCCTGCAGGACTGTCCCGATCTCACGCGCCTGTACGTTCCGTGCTCCGGCGGCGGCCTGCTCGCGGGCGCCGCGATCGCCGCACGAGCGGCCGGCGCGGACATCGAACTGGTCGCGGTCCAACCCGTCGGCTCGGCCAGCCTCGCCCGATCGCTCGAAGCGGGAACGCCTCTCCGCCGACAACGCGTCGAGACGGTCGTCGACGGACTGACGGCGCCCGCCCCGGGCGAGCTCAACCTGCGGATGATCGCAGCGGCCGACGTACGGGTGAGGACGGTGACCGACGACGCCACCCTCGCGGCCGTGGCGGCGCTGGCCCGCCGTTCCCGGCTGATCGCCGAACCGGCGGGTGCGGCTGCCCTCGCCGGGGCGCGAGCGGACGTCGAGGACGGGCTCGGCGCAGGTGGCCCGGTCGGGGTGCTGGTGTCCGGCAGCAACGTGTCCTGGCAGTTGCTGGCCGAGCTTCTCGTCGGGCGCCCCGGCGGTGCCAACTGATCATCGTCGGCACCGGCGGCGTCCGGGTGGTCACGCCACCCGGCGACGGCCGACGAGGTGATCACCGTGGGAACAGGTCCATCAACGAGAAGGGTGTGGATGTCAGGTGACCGACCAGGATCTGAAGCCGTACCTGGCCGCCGCGGCGGCCAATCTGACGTACAACGCGCCGCTGGGCCGGGATCGGGCGGCGGACCTGGTTCGACGGCTGGCCCCCACCGGGGCGTCCTGGCGAGCCCTGGACCTGGGCTGCGGCAGCGGCGAGTTGCTCCTGCGACTGTGCGCGACCCACGGCATCGCCGGTGACGGGGTGGAAAGCGACGCCGACGCCGTCGCACGGGCCCACCTGCGCGCGACCGAGCTGGGAGTCGCCGACCGGGTCACCTTCCACAGTGCGAACGCCGCCACCTGGGACCGGCCCGCGGACCTCGTCGTCAACATCGGCGCCGGCCACATCTGGGGCGACACCACGCAGGCCCTGGCCGCGCTGCACCGCCTCACCCTGCCCGGCGGCCGACTGCTGTTCGCCGGCGGCTTCTACCAGGCCACCCCCAGCGACCGGGTCCGCGAGACGTTCGGCGAGCTTCCCGACCTGTCGAGCCTGACCCGGCTCACCGTGGACGCCGGGTTCCGGCCCCTGCACGTCGCCGTGTCGACCCTCGCCGAGTGGGACGACTTCGAGTCCGACTGGCGTGCGGGCATCGAACACCTGCGTACGCCGCGGGCGCGGGCGTTCGCCGACCAGCGGCGCGACGAGTACCTCGACGGCTACCGGAACGTCCTCGGCTTCGGATGGCTGATCCTGACCCCGGCCTGATCACCGGCCAGCCCCGCACGACCGACCACCCCGCTCGGGCTCGATCACCTGATCGGCGGGACGCGACGCGGTAGCGGTCCGGCCGGCGGAGTGCGACGGCGGCAGCTCACCCGCGGGTCGCGCGCTCCTCGTCCGACGGAGACGGCAGCCAGGGCCAAGGCAGGTCGCGGAAGGCGGCCTCGACGACCAGCCGCTCGACGTCGCGCAGAAAACGCTCGGCGTACGGCGGCGGCAGGTAGCTGCTGTCCCCGGTGAGGGCGATGCCGATGCCCCTGGGCTGGTCGTTGATCTCGACGCGCATCCGCCACGTGAAGTGGTCGAGGCTCTCGGCGGGCGTGACCGACGTGCCGGCCAGGGCGGCCCGGACCTGCGCCTCCTCGACCGGTCCGGCGGGCAGGTCGGTGTCGGCGGCGAGCCGGACGTCGTTGACGTAGCAGTGCGGGCTGACGCCGGCCTCCCAGGGCAGACCCGCCGCCTCGAACGCGCGGCGCAGCTCCGTCGGGTCGTAGTAGGAGTGCCGGTACGCCTCCAGCGCGGCCCGCCACACCCTGGGCAGCAGGTCGTCGAAGCTCGGCCGGTCGGTCGAGTCGACCACCACCAGGCCCACCTGGTTGAGCTTGGCGATCGCCTCGGCGTAGCCGTCGACGGCCCGGTTGTTGGCCATCGAGTGCAGACCGCAGACGTCGTTGCCGGACCATCGCGACACCACCGCCGCGACCGCCGCGACCAGCACGGTGGAGCTGGTGGCGCGGCACCGCCGGGCGGCCAGCCGGACGGCGGTGCCCGCCGCTTCCGAGACCAGCACCGTCCGCTGGAACCGGGGCGTCGCCGGCGGGGCGACCCAGGGCAGCGTCTGCGCCGGCAGCCGCGCGAAGCCGCGCACCCAGTAGGCCACCGCCCGCGCCGACCGCCACCGGTCGACGTCCTGCTCCCGGCGGGCGACGTCGACCGACTGCGGCCCCGCCGGAGTGTCGACGGCGCCACGGATAAGCAGCAGCCGCAGCTGGCGCAGTAGTGCCTCGACGGCCTCGAAGTCGACGGTGACATGGCTGAAGACGATGACGACGTGACTGATCCGGTCACCGGCGCGGACCAGCGCGACCCGCTGCGGCCACTCCCGGGCGTGGTCGAACGGGGTGGCGGCCAGTTGGTCGGCCACCGTCGCGGCCACCGCCGCGGCGTCGTGTCGTTCCGCCGCGAACTGCGCGGCCGCCGCGTCGACCACCAGGACGGACAGTTCGCCGGCCGCGGCGACGACCTGGCGCCTGTCGCCGTCGACCGTTCGGATCCGGGTGCGCAGCGAACTGTTCCTGCCCACCAGGACGCCGACCGCCCGCAGGACGCCCGCCAGGTCGGCCGGGCCCCGGCGGGGCGTCGCGACGATCCGCCGCAGACTCATCAGGGTCTGCTCGCGCCCGCGGCGCCGCATCGCGGCCCACAGCGCCTGCTGACCCCAGGTGAGCGGCGCGGGTGACGCGGACTCGCCGGCGAACCCGACGCCGAGCCGGGCGTGCCCCGTCGGGGGCGGCGCCGACGGGCCCACCCGCTCAGGCGATTGCATGCGGTGCCCCCCACCGTTGGCGTACCGGCCGTCCTCCGACACGGCGGATCAGCTCAGCTGCCCGCCCACCTCGGCGGACCCGGTGGCTGCTCCGCCGGCCCGGGCCGCGCCCACCAGCGCCACCAGGTCGTCGAGGGTGTCCAGGGGGCGGCCGGGACCGTTCAGCTCCACCTCGACGCCGTACTCCAGCTCGATCGCGTCGACCAGGCGCAGCAGGCCGAGGGAGTCCACGCCGAGGGCGACCATCGACCCGCCGGCCAGCACGTCGGCCGCCGCGACCTCCCCGGCCGTGGCCTCGCTCACCAGCTCCGCGATCCGCTCGCGCAGGTCGGTGCCACCCATGTCAGAACTCCTTTGCGGACTGCCGGACGATCTCGGCGATCTCGGCGATGGTCGGGGTCTCGAAGAAGTCGTCCAGCGGCACCTCGACCCCGAGCCGCTGCTGGATCCGGCCGCTGATCCGGGTGATGGTCAGCGAGTGCCCGCCCAGGTCGAACAGGTCCTCGTGCACACCGACGTCGGGAATGCGCAGCACCTCCTGCCAGATCTGGCGCAGCTGCTCCACCACCGGGTCGTCGCCGGTCGCGTCGGCGGCGGTCCCGCCCGGGTCCCGGGGCGCCGGGGCGGGCAGCGCGGCCCGGTCGACCTTCCCGTTCGGGCTCAGGGGCAGCCGGTCGAGCGCCACGTAGTCGGTGGGCAGCACGGCCTGCGGCAGGCTCAACGCCAGGTGCTGTCGCAGCTCCGCCGGCTGCGGGGCGACCCCGGCACGGCCCACCACGTACGCGACGAGGCGCGGCTCACCGGCGTCGTGCCGCAGCGCGGTGGCCGCCGCGGCCACGCCCGGATGGTCGAGGAGCCGGGCGTCGACCTCCCCCAGCTCGACCCGGTGCCCCCGGATCTTGACCTGGTCGTCGAGGCGACCGAGGAACTCGATCCGCCCGTCGGGCAGCCACCGGCAGCGGTCGCCCGTGCGGTAGAGCCGCTCGCCGGGCAGCCCGAACGGGTCCGGCACGAACCGCTCGGCGGTGAGGTCGTCGTGCCCGAGGTAACCGGCGGCCAGCCCGGCGCCGGCCAGGTACAGCTCGCCGGGCAGCCCGAGCGGCACCGGTCGACGGGCCTCGTCCAGGACGTACGCCCGCACGTTCGGCAGCGGCCGACCGATGGTGACCTCGTCGGGATCGGCGGGGATCTCCGCCATGGTCGCGTAGACGGTCGCCTCCGTGG
The DNA here is from genome assembly GCF_043204915.1 of Micromonospora sp. NPDC047670. NCBI lineage: Bacteria > Bacillati > Actinomycetota > Actinomycetes > Micromonosporales > Micromonosporaceae > Micromonospora > Micromonospora sp. NPDC047670. The sequence goes on along the minus strand of NZ_JBIDDA010000022.1, from coordinate 28,949 downwards.
GGCCGTACCCGTTGACCAGCCGGGCGGTGCGTGCCCGCAGGTCGCGCGCGAGGGCGACCGGCAGCGCCTCCCCGCCGGCGACGGCGACCAGCGACGGCGGCGGGCCCCCGACGTCCGGGGCCGGCGCGCCGAGACCGGCGTCCAGCAGCACCCGCCAGCCGGACGGGGTGGCCTGGGCGTGGGTCACGCCGCTGCCGCGGAGAAGCCGCAGCACGGCCGCGCCGTCCAGCGCGCTGACGGCCGAGGCGACGACCACCCGGCCGCCGGTGACCAGCGGCAGGAACACCTCCACCGTGGAGATGTCGAACGACAGCGACGTCAGGTGCAGCCACCGGTCCCGTGGCCCGCTGCCCAGCAGGTCGCGGACGCCCAGCAGCAGGTTGGCGAGCGCGCCGTGCCGCACCGCCACGCCCTTGGGCCGGCCGGTCGAGCCGGAGGTGTAGAGCACGTACGCGAGGTCGTCGGCGTCCGGCGGCCCGTCGGCGGCTCCGGGCGGGACCGGGCCGTCGAGCAGGTCGGTCCCGTCGAGGGCGAGGGTGGGTCGGTCCGTCTCGACGGCGGGACCCGTCACGACCAGCGCCGGGGCGGCGTCGGCGAGGATCGCCTCCCGCCGGGCCGGCGGGAGGCCCGAGTCGACCGGCAGGTAGGCGGCGCGGCAGCGCAACACCGCCAGCACGGTGACCGCCGCCTGCCAGGAGCGGTCCAGCGCGACGGCCACCAGCGCGCCGGGGCCGACCGCGCGCCGGCGCAGCAGCGCGGCGAGCCGTCCGACGGCGGCGTCGAGCTGGGCGTAGGTCAGCGTCCGGTCGCCGTCGACCAGGGCCGGCGCGTCCGGTTCGGCGGCGACCCGGGCGGCGAACAGGGCCGGCACCGTCACGGCGGGGTACGCCCGGGCGGTGTCGTTGCCGGCGCGGGTGACCCGGTCGAGTTCGTCGGCGGGCAACAGCGGCAGGTCCGCCACCGGGCGGTCCGGGTCGGCGACCACGGCGGCGAGCATGGTGCGCAGGTGCCCGCCGATGCGGCGTACGGAGTCGGTGTCGATGGCCGACGGGCTGTGTTGGAGGCTCACCGTGACACCCGTCGGGGCGTCGACGATCTGCACGTGCAGGGCGTTGCGGGCGGCGCCGCAGAACAGGGTCCACTCGACCTCGCTGGCCACCCCGGGGAACGCCGGTTCCGCGCCGCGCCGCCGGTAGGCGACGCTGACCGGGGTGAGGGCCGGGGCGGGCCGCAACCCGGACACGGCATGGGCCAGCGGTACGGCGCGGTGCCGGTACACCTCGCGCAGCCGGGCCCGGACGGCGAGGGCGTGGTCGCGGAAGGTGCCCCGCGCCGGGGCGACCGCGACGGGCAGTTCGTTGACGAACAGCCCGACCCGGTCGGCCTGGTCCGGGGTGCGGGTTGACAGGGCCACCCCGACCGGCGTGCCCTGGTTGCCGTAGCGCCCGAGCAGGGCGTGCAGCACGGCGAACAGCAGCTCGAAGCGGGTCACCCCGATCGACCGGGCGGCCCGGTCGACGCCGTCGACCAGGCCGGCGGGCAGGTCCAGGGTCACCGTCCCGCCGGGCTCCGCGCCGGTCGGCAGCCGACGCAGGCCGGGCAGGACGACGTCGCCGGGACCGGACCAGTGCCGCGCCCAGTGGCCGCGGGCGGCGGGCAGGTCGGCTGCGACGCGTTGCTGCTCGGCGGCGGCGAGGCCGGCGTACCCGTCGGCGCGGGTCGACGGCACGACCGGGCCACCGGCGCGGGCGGCGGCGTAGGCGGCGGCCAGGTCCCGCACGAACACGTCCTTCGACGTGCCGTCGAAGGCCAGGTGGTGCGCGGTGACGAGCAGCAGGTGGGTGCCGTCTGCGCCGGTCAGCAGGGTGAACCGGGCCAGCGGGCCGCTGCCCAGGTCGTGCGGGCGGGCGATCTCCTCGGTGACCCGGGCGTCGGTCCACTCGCCGACCGCGACCGCCGGGCGCACGTCCGCCGGGGCCAGGTGGGGGACGCCCGCGTCGTCGGTGACGACGCGGGCGGCCAGGACCGGATGCTGTTCGGTCACCGCGGCGCACGCCGCGACGAGGGTCCGACGGTCGAGTTCGGCGGCGAACCGTATGCCCAACGCCATGTGGTAGGCCGTGCCGGCGACGCCGGCCTGCTCGGTGAACCAGACGGCGTGCTGCGCGAAGGTCGCCTCGGCGGTGCCCACATGTGCTCCCATGGTCGTGCTGGTGGTCAGTTGTCGAACAGGTCGGTGAGCTGCCGCTTGAGCACCTTGCCGCCCTCGTTGCGGGGCAGCCGGTCCAGCAGCAGGAGCCGGGCGGGCAGCTGGTAGTCGGCCAGCCGGTCGGCGAGGAAACCGCGCAGCACCGGCAGGGACAGCCCGTCCCGGCCGGCCGGCGGGCGGGGCACGACGGCGGCGGCCACGGCCGAGCCGAGCACCGGGTGCGGGACGCCGACGACGGCCGCCTCGGCGATGAGGGGGTGCTCGTGCAGGGCGGCCTCGACCTCGATGGTGGAGACCTTGAACGCGCCGGTCTTGATGACGTCCTGGTGCCGGTCGGTGAGGTACAGGTAGCCGTCGGCGTCGATCCGGCCGACGTCGCCCATCCGGACCCACCCGTCGCGGAAGGTGGCCCGGTTGGCCGCCTCGTCCCGGTAGTACGCGCGGGGGTGGGGAGCGCGCAGCCACACGTCGCCGGTGGCCCCGGCGGGCAGCGGGTTCCCGTCGGCGTCGGCGACCATCAGCTGCCCGCCGGCCGGCCGCCCGACCGCGTCCCGGCGGGACGGGTCGTAGATCATCGTGGTCTGGGCCGGGGCCGCCTCGGTCGAGGTGTAGTAGTTGACGATCGTGGCCTGCGGGAACGCCTCGGCCAGCCGGGCCGCGACCGCCGGGGCGAGCGGGGCGGCGGTGGAGCCGATGAGCTGCACCCCGCCGGTGTCCCGCCCGTGCAGCGCCCCGGAGTCGAGCAGCTCGACGGCGATCGACGGGACGACGAACACGGTACCGGTGCCGGGCGTCTCGACCAGCCGGGCGAACCGGGCCGGGGTGAACCGGGGCAGGGTGAGCGCGGCGGCCTTCGCGGTGAGCGCGTTGACCAGCATGGTCTGCCCGGCGTTGGTGCCGATGGCGAACGCGTGCAGGAACCGCTGCGAGTGGGCCAGGGCCAGCCGGCGCGGGTGGGCCGGCGCGCCCACGGTGAGGTTGGCGTGGCTGGCCGCCACGCCCTTCGGGCGGCCCGTGGTGCCCGAGGTGTAGAGGATCTGGGCGAGGCCGCCCGGGCGGGGGCCGGCGCTGTCGAGGGCGGTTGCGGGGCCGGCGAGCAGGTCACCGGCCGTCCAGGTCGCCACGCCGGGCGGGACCGGCGGGACGGTGGTGTCGTCGCCGTACACGACGGCGGTGGCCCCGCAGTGGGTCAGGGCGTACCCGAGCTGCCCGGCGGCGAGCCGGTCGGACAGCGGCACGGCGACGCCACCGGCCCGCAGCACCCCGCAGTACGCCACGGCGAACCGGGTCCAGTCGCGGGCGCCGAACAGCAGGCCGACCCGGTCGCCGTGGCGCAGGCCCCAACGCCGCAGCGCGGCGGCCACGGCGGTCGCGCCGGCGGACCACTGGGCGAAGGTCAGCGTCGCCACGCCGTGCACCTCGACCGCGACCTGGTCGGGGTGCAGGCCGGTGCGCCAGTCGAGCAGCTCGGGCACAGTACGGATCGTCGCGGCGGTCATCTCAGGCCCTCCGTCCGGCCGTGGCGGCGGGCGCCCGGCGGTCCCGGAGGCCGGCGACGCGGGCGCGGCGCTCCTCGATGCCGACCAGGTCGTCCGGCGGCGCGTCGGGCACCTCGTCGTCGAACCGCGCGAGGGTGGGCGTGAGCAGCGACACCAGCGCCGTCAGCGCGATGCAGACCCCGAACAGCACGTACAGCAGGCCGTGGCCACGGCCCGGACCGACGCCGATCACCGCGCCGACCGTGGTGGCCAGCGCGCCGTCGGGCAGCAGCATCGGCTCGGCGACCCGGGCGGCGAACGGGGCGACGACGCCCCAGCCCAGCGGCAGGGTGGACTGCGCGACCATCTGGTTGAGCGCGAAGACCCGGCCGTGCACGCGCGCCGGCACCTTGGTCTGGATGATCGTGTGGTAGACGCCGTTGACGATGCCGAGGGCCAGGTACATGCCGAACGCGCCCGCGCCGATGAGCAGCAGGTTCGGCCGCAGGCCGGTCAGCACGGCCGCCACGGCGATGCCGCAGGTGCCCAGCAGCACCGCCCGCATCCGGCGCCGGCGGGGGCCGCCCCAGACCAGCATCACCAGGCCGCCGACGGCCGCGCCGACCCCGCCGGCGAGCGCGACCCGGGCCACCTCCTCCAGGTCGGCGAAGCCCAGTACGAGCGGGGAGAGCAGGAACAGCACCGGGAAGAGGAAAAAGTTCAGCGCCGCGAAGAACGCCAGCATGGCGCGGAACTCCCGGCGGCGCAGCGAGTACCGGAAGCCGGCCACGATCTCGGCGCCGATGCCCTCGCGCCGTTGCAGCGCCAGGGTGCGCGGGAACCGCACGGCCGCCAGGACACCCATCGCGAACAGGTACGACGCCACGTCGATGAGCAGGATGCCGCGCAGCCCGACGGCCTGCAGCAGGGCCACGGCGAGCAGCGGCACCGTGAACTGGGTGAGGCCGACGGCGGTCTGGGTGAGGCCGTTGGCGTGGCCGAGGTAACGCTTGGGCACCAGTTGCGGCACCGCCGAGACGAACGCGAGGCGCTGGAACGCCAGCGCCACCGACAGCCACGCCGTCAGCGGGTAGAAGTGCCACACCTCGGCCCGGTCGGCCAGCACGAGCCCGGCCATCACCGCGTTGGCGCCGCCGGCGGCGGCGTTGGCCAGCAGCAGGACGCGCCGGCGGCTGCTCCGGTCGACCAGTGCCCCGGCCAGCGGGGCGACGAGCAGGCCGGGCAGCAGGCCGAGCACGGCGAAGAGGGCGAACCGGGCGAGCGAACCGGTCTCGGTGTAGATCCACAGCGGGATCGCGAAGGTGGTCAGCGCGGTGCCCAGGCCGGAGACGATCTGGCCGGTGGCGACCAGGCCGAAGCGGCGCATGCTGGGCGGCGGCGCGGTGTCCGTCGGGGTCTGCGCGCCCGGTGGTGGGGGGCCGGCGGGCCGGTGGGAGACGGCGGCGAGCTGCCAGGCGGGCCGCTCGGCGTCCGGTTCGGCCGGTGCGGGTGGCGGCACGTCGAGGCGCCGGTGCACGTCGGTGACGATCTCGGCCAACTCGGCGGCCCGGTACTTGAGGAAGTAGTGCCCGCCCTCGTCGACCACGACCAGGGCGGTGCGGTCGGTGAGGAAGTGCCACTCCCGGTACCGTTCCTCGTGGTAGTCGGTGCTGCGGTCGCGGTCGCCGACCACCGAGATCACGGGCGCGCGCAGCGGGGTGACCCGCTGACGCATCAGGTCGGTGAAGTACTCCTCGGAGACCTCGGCGTCGTGGCGCATCGCCCGGACCAGGAACCGGACCTCGTCCGGCGCGAGCGATCCGACGGCGGTGCCCTGCGCCTGCAGCCAGGTGCGGTAGATCCGGTCGCTGCGGAGGCGTTCGGCCAGCCGCAGCCGCAGCAGCGGGCCGAGCGGCCCGCCGGCCGGCCGGGCGAACGGGAAGACCGCGCCGAGGTACACCGCCAGCAGGTCCCGGCCGGCGGCCTCCAGCCGGCGGGCGACCTCCACGGCCAGCGCGCCGCCGGGGCCGCAGTGTCCGTAGAGGATCAGCGGGCCCTCCACCCGGGCCAGGACCTCCGCGACGACGTCGGCCGCGACGTCGGCGAGGGGCGCGGGTTCGTCGGCGAGGCCGATGTCGTGCCCGGGCACGGCCACCGACAGCAGCCGGTACCCGGCCGGTAGCGCGTCGGCCAGCGGTTGGTACACCACGGCGCTGCCGCCGCCGTAGGGGACGCAGAGCAGGGTGGCGACCCGGCCGTCGGCCGGCGCCGGTGGGGTCAGTTCGTGCAGCAGCCCGGCGGGGCCGGCGCCGGCCCCGCCGAGGAGGGCGGCCAGCTCGCGTACGGTGCGGTGGCGGAAGAGGTCCATCACGCTGACCGCCGGCGCCCCGGCGCCCACGACGGCGGGCAGCTCCCGGCGCAGTCGGGCCACCACCTGGGTGGCCAGCAACGAGTGCCCGCCCAGGTCGAAGAAGTCGTCCGTGGCGCCGACCTCGGCCACCTCCAGCACGGCCCGCCAGATGCCGGCCACCAGCGTCTCCACCGGCCCGAACGGCGCCACCCGCTCGCCGCCCGGCGGTGCGTCGGTCGGCTCGGGCAGGGCCCGCCGGTCCACCTTGCCGTGCTCCTGCAGCGGCAGCCGGTCCAGGACCATCCAGCGGGTCGGCACCATGTGCTCGGGCAGCCGGTCGGCGAGGCGGCGGCGCAGGCGCGCGGGGTCCGGCCCGTCCGCGTCGGGCGTCGGCTCCACGTAGGCCACCAACCGGTCGTCGCGCAGCAGCACCGCCGCCTGCCGCACGCCGGGGCAGTCCCGCAGGGTGGCTTCGATCTCCCCCAGCTCGACGCGGTAGCCGCGGATCTTCACCTGGTGGTCGCGGCGGCCGAGGAAGACCAGTTGCCCGTCGGCGTCCCATCGGCCCAGGTCGCCGGTGCGGTAGAGGCGGGCGCCCGGGGGCCCGTACGGGTCGGGTACGAACCGCTCGGCGGTGAGGCCGGGCCGGTTCAGGTAGCCGCGCGCGAGCCGGTCGCCGCCGAGGTACAGCTCGCCGGGCACCCCGACCGGCACCGGGCGCATCCGTTCGTCGAGCACGTACACGCGGGCGTGCGGCAGGGGCCGGCCGACCGGCACCGGCCCGGTGCGCGGGCTGTCGGCGGCCACCTCGTGGGTGGCCACGCCGACGGTGGCCTCGGTCGGGCCGTAGTGGTTGAAGACCCGGGCCGGTCCGGCGACGGCGAGCGGAGCGACGCGTTCCAGGTCGGACGCCTCGCCGCCGAGGATCAGCGCGCGGGCGGGCAGCAGCTCGGCCGGCTCGGCGTCGGCGGTGAGCGCCGCCAGGTGCGACGGAGTGATCTTCAGGTAGTCGATGTGCCCGGCGCGCAGCCGCCCGGCCAGCTCGGCGCCGGTGCCGCGGCGGGGCAGCAGGTGCACCGCGCCACCGGTGGCCAGCGCCAGGTAGAAGAGGGTGACGCTGAAGTCGAACGACATCGACTGCAACAGCCCGTACCGGGCGGCGGGGACGACCGCGAACCGGTCGGCCACCCCGTCGAGGTAGCGCAGCACCTGCCGGTGCGCCACGGCGACGCCCTTCGGCGTGCCGGTGGAGCCCGAGGTGTAGATGACGTACGCGAGGTTCCCGCCGGTCGCCCCGGTCCGCGGTGGGGTGTCGGGCGCCGCGGCGGCCTCGACCGCGATCTCGTCGAGGCGGGCCGCCGGGGCCTCGGCGGGCAGCCGGTCGCGCAGGTCCGCGCTGGAGAGCACCACCGTCGGGCGGGCGTCGGCGAGCATCAGGGCCAGCCGGGCGGTGGGCTGTTCCGGGTCCAGCGGCAGGTACGCGCCGCCGGCGCGGAGCACCCCGAGCAGGGCCGCGGCCAGGTCGACGGACTGCTCCAGCAGGACCCCGACCAGCCGCTCCGGGCCGACGCCGCGGGCACGTAGCGCGTGGGCCAGCCGGTTCGCCCGCCGGTCCAGCTCCCGGTAGCTGAGCGTGTCCGACCCACAGACCACGGCCGGCGCGTCGGGGGTGGCGGCGACGAAGGGGGTGATGAGGTCGGCCAGGGTGTCCGCCGGGCCGGTGACGCCGGCGCCGGCGGCCGGGCGGTCGGCGCGTTGGTCAGCGCGTGCGGGGCCGGCGCCGGCCCCGCCACGTTCCGCCCGGGCGAGGGCGAGCGCCCGGTCCCGCTCGGCGGGGCCGAGCAGGTCCAGGTCGACGACGGGCAGGTCCGGCCGGGCGACCGCGGCCCGCAACAGCGTCTCGAGGCTGCCGGTCAGCCGGCGTACGGTGGCGGTGTCGAACAGGTCGGTGTTGTGCACGACCATGCCGCGCAGGCCGCCGGGGGTCTCGCTGACGTAGAGCGACAGGTCGAAACGGGCGGTGGCGGCGTCCGTGCCGACGCCCTCGGCGTGCAGGCCGGGGGGCCAGGCGTCGCCGCCGCGGGCGTAGTTCTGGAGGGTGAACAGCACCTGGAAGACCGGGGCGCGGCTGACGTCGCGGGCGACGTTGAGTTCCTTGACCAGTCGTTCGAACGGGATCTCCTGGTGGGCCAGGGCGCGCACTACGGTGGTGCGGGTGCGCCGCAGCAGGGCCGCGAAGCTGGGCTCGGTGGCCGGGGCGTCGGCGGTCGCGGCGACCGGGGAGAGGTCGGCGCGCAGGGCGAGGGTGTTGACGAAGAGGCCGACGAGGTTCTCCAGCTCCGGCACGACCCGGCCGGCGACCGGGGATCCGATGGCGAAGTCCCGCTGCCCGCTGTACCGGAACAGCACCGCCTGCAGGCCGGTGAGCAGGGTCATGTAGAGGGTGGCCCGGTGGGCGCGGCTGAGCCGGCGCAGGCCGTCGGTGAGGTCGGCGTCGAGGGTGAAGCGGTGGGTGCCACCGGCGTACGACTGCACGGCCGGCCGGGGCCGGTCGGTGGGCAGCTCCAGCGCGGGCACGCCGGCCAGCGCGCGGGTCCAGTACGCGAAGCCGTCGCCGGTGGCCGGCCCGTCGAGCCGGTCCCGCTGCCAGGCGGCGTAGTCGACGTAGTCGACGGCCGGGGCCGGGGGTGCGGCGCCACCGTCGCGCAGCGCGGCGTAGGTGGCGGCGACCTCGCCGAGGAGCAGGTCCAGCGACCAGCCGTCGCTGACGATGTGGTGCATCGCGAGGTGCACGAGGTGCTCCTCGTCGCCGAGCCGCACGACGAGGGCGCGCAGCAGCGGGGCGTGGCCGAGGTCGAAGGGGGTGGCGACGGAGGCGGCCACCAGCGCGCGGGCGGCGGCCTCCGACGGCGCCGCGGTGACGGTGACCGGCACCCGCACCCGCGGGAGCACGTGCACGACGGGTTCGCCGTCGGCGTTCTCGGTGAACCGCATGCGCAGGCTGTCGTGCCGCTCGGCCGTGGCGTCCAGGGCCGCGCGCAGGAGATCCACGTCCAGCGGCCCGCGCAGCCGGGTGGTCGAGTAGACGACGTACGCGGCGGTGCCGGGGGTGAGCTGCTCGGTGAACCAGATCCGTTCCTGGCCGAACGACAGGCGGGGATCTGCGGGGGGACGGGTGGCGGTCGGCGCGAGGGCAGGGCTCCGCGACGGTACGTCGACGTTGGTCACACGGCGCCTAACTCGGTACGGTGACGGAAGGGAGCCATGAGTGTGCACGCCGCAACAAACGCATCGGATCGGCTGATCGGTCCACAGTGGACCACATGATCGAGCGATCCGGCGCCGGAACGGACCGTCGTACGGTCGGGAATGCGATTCACCGAGATGGCGGTGCCCGCCGAGTGGGCGTCGGAGGCCCTGGTGCACGCCGAGTTCGCCGGTGCCGGGGCCGGCACGGCGCCGCTGACCTGGGCCCAGCAGGTGCTGTGGCGGGCGCTCACCCGGTTCGGGTCCAACCACCGCTTCCTGAACCTGCGGCGTACGGTGACGGTGTCCGCGCGGGCCGGCGCGGACGTGTCCGCCGCAACCCGCGCGGTGGGCGAGCTGGTCGGCCGGCACTCCGCGCTGCGCACCCGGCTGCGGGTGCGCGACGGCGAGCCGCGCCAGGAGACGGCGGCGGCCGGCGTGCTGCCGCTGCTGGTGTGCGCCGGCGCCGGCGACGGGTCCGGGGCCGCGCGGGAGGTCGCCGGCCGCCTCGGCGACGTCGCGTTCGACCACGCCGAGGAGTGGCCGCTGCGGGTCGCACTGGTCACGGTGGACGACCGGGTACGGCAGATCGTGGTGGTGTTCAGCCACACCACGGTGGACGCGCACGCCGCCGAGGTGGTGCTGCGCGATCTGCGGCTGATCCTGCTCCGGGGCTCCCTGCCCACGCCGCCCGGTCCGCAGTCGGCCGAGGTGGCCCGCTACCAGCACGGGCCCGACCGGCGCCGCTCGGAGCGGGCCGTGGCGTACTGGCTGCGGGAGTTCCAGCGCCTGCCCCGCCGGCCGCTGACCCCGACGGGGCCGGGGCTCGACCCTCCGCTGCGCCGGGGTGTCCTGGTCTCCTCCGCCCTCGACACCGCCGCCCGGCTGATCGCCGCCCGGCAGCGGGTCAGCGTGTCGGCGGTGCTGCTGGCCGGGTACGCGGCGCTGGCCGCCCGCGGGTCGGGCCACGACCTGTGCGGCCTGTTCCCGATGGCCCACAACCGGTTCCGCAGCCGGTACGCCGACGCGGTCGCCAACCTCGGCCAGATCGGCTTCTGCGTGGTGGACCTGACCGGGCGTCCCGACTTCGACGAGCTGGTGTCCCGGGTCTGGGCCGCGTCCCTGGACGGCCTGCGGCACGCCTACTACGCCCCGCCCGCGCTGCGGCACGCGTTCGCCGCCCGGGGCGTCGACATCGACTCGGCGTTCCTGCCGCACCACTACTTCAACGACGTCCGGCTGCCCGCCGGCGGTGTCGACCCGGTGCCCACCGCGACCCGCGACGAGCTGCGGGCCGCCATGGGCCGCAGCGCCTTCTCCTGGACCGCCGGCCTGCAACAGGCGGCCTGGCACCTGCTGGCCCACGTGGTCGACGAGCCGACCGGGGTCGGCGTCACGCTCACCGCCGACACCCGGCACCTTCCGATGGACGCCGTCGAGCCGTTCCTGCGCGGGCTGGAGGAACTGCTGGTGGAGGCGGCCTTCGCGGCGGTGCCGTGGCCGTGGTCGTCCGCCCGTGCCGGGCTTCCGGCCGCCGCCGGTCCGGTCGCCCCGGAGGTCACGGGTGCCGAGGAGGTGGCGTACGCGTCGTTCCACGGGGGGCGTGACGCGAGCGCTCCGCTGACCTGGGGGCAGCGCGCGATGTGGCGCACGGTCGAGGAGTTCGACTCCCCCGCCGCGTACCGGGTGCTTGGTCTCCCCCGCACCCTGGCCATCCCGGCACGGGCGGGGGTCACCGTGCCCCGCGCGCTGGTCGCCGTCGGCGCGCTGGTCGCCCGGCACGAGTCGCTGCGCACCCGGTTCCGCCGCCGGGACCGCGAGCTGCACCAGGAGGCGGCGGCGACGGGGCGGCTGCCGGTCCTCGTCCACGCCGTGACCCGGCCGGCCGACGATCCGGACGGCCGGCGGATCGCGGTCGCCCTGAGCGACCGGCTGCGCGAGCCGCGCTTCGACCACGTCGCCGAGTGGCCGCTGCGCGTCGCGCTGGTCACGGTCGACGACCGGGTACGGCAGATCGTCGTGGTGTTCAGCCACTCCGTCGTGGACCTGCACGCCGCCGACACCGTGCTGGGCGACCTGCGGGCGCTCCTGCTGCGCGGCGCGCTGGACACGCCGCCCGGTCTGCAGTCGCTGGACCTCGCCGAGCGGGAGCGCCACGTCGCGGTGCGGCGCTCGCAACGGGCGGTGGCGTACTGGGTCCGGCAGTTGGCCGGCCTCACCGGAAGCCTGTCCGACCCGACACGCCCCACGGCGGCGGCCCGCCACCTGCGCGGCTCGCTGGTGTCCGTGGCGCTGCACCACGCGACCGGCCTGGTGGCGGCCCGGCACGGGGTCAGCACCTCCGACGCCCTGCTGGCGGCGACCGCCGCCGTGCTGGACGCGGGCAGCGGACGGGACGCCTGCGGGATCGTCGTCATGGCCAACAACCGCTTCCAGACCGACCACGACCGCGCCGTCGGCACCCTGAACCAGATCGGGCTCTGCCGGCTGGACCTGGCCGACCGGCCCGGCTTCGCCGAGCTGCTGTCCCGCGCGCGCCGCTCGGCCCTGGACGCCTACCGGCACGCCTACTACGACCCGGCGGCGTGGGAGCACGCGATCACGGAGCTGGGCCACGACCACCGGAGCTTCCTCGCCCCGTTCTGCTACCTCAACGACGCCCGGCTGTCGCGCCCCGCCCGCCCCTCGACCGCCGATCCGGACGAGGCCGGCCTGCGGGCCGTGATGGCCCGGACCGCCTTCCGGTGGCTGCCGGAGCTGGCGGAGTTCCCGTGGCGCTGCCGCCTCCAGGTGCGCGACGCGCCCGGCGCGGTCGAGCTGATCGTCACCGCCGACGCCCGCTACCTGACGGCCGGGCGGGCCGAGGGGTTGCTGCGCGGCGTCGAGGCGCTGCTGGTCAAGGCAGCCTTCGGCGACTCGGGACGCATGGCGGCCGACGAGTACCCACGGCCCGAAGCCGGGCCGTCGGGCGACGCCGAAACTTACCCCGGCGGGAAGGACGGATGCCATGCCCACGCAGTACACGATCCAGGTCGACATGGAGGACGTTGACGGCAACTGGATCATCGTCCACCGGTCGCCGGACGTCACCGACGACCGCGACCCCAGCAGCCTGGCGCACTGGGTGGCCGACACACACGTGGTCGCCGACGGCGCCGACTGGCGGGTGCGGGTCTGGCTCGGCCACGATGCCGGTGCCGACACCGAACCGGTGTGCTCGCTGCTGGTGAACGAGTACGAACCCTAGGCACGCGTCCGGGCCTCGGGCACTGCGGGTGCGGGCCGCTCCGGAGCTCGCGCCGTCGTCGGTGTGGACGACCTCGACCCGCAACGGTGGGCGGCAGACGTCCCGTCCTCAGGTGCCGCAGAACGTGCGGTAGGCGCCGAAGTCGGGCGGGGCGGCAGCGGCGTGGCGCTCCAGCCCGGGGCGCTCGTGGTAGGGGGCGCTCACGGCGTCCAGCAGTCGTTCGAGCGGGGTCAGCTCGCCGTCGGTAGCGGCGGCGAGTGCCTCCTCGACGAGATGGTTGCGGGGGACGTAGACCGGGTTGACCCGGTCCATCGCGTCGGCGTCCGGGGCCAGGGCACGCCAGCGCGTCAGCCAGTCGTCGATCGCCGCGGGGTCGGGGAAGAGGCGGCGGGCGGGCTCTGCGCGGCCGCGGGCGGCGTCGGAGAGCGCGCGGAAGAACGACGTGTAGTCGACGCCGCCGCTCTGCATCAGGGCGAGCAGCTCGTCGACCAGCGGTGCGGCGATGGTGGGGTCGAGGTCGTCGGGCAGACCGAGCTTGGCCCGCATTCCGGCCGTCCAGGCGGCGTGGTACTGACGGGGAAACCGGTCGAGCGACTCCGCCGCGACGGCGACCGCCTGCTCCTCGTCCTCGTGCAGGAGCGGCAGGAGTGCCTCGGCGAGCCGGGCGAGGTTCCACTGGGCCGCCAGCGGCTGGTTGCCGTAGGCGTAGCGCCCACCCCGGTCGATGGAGCTGTAGACGGTGGCCGGATCGAACGCCTCCATGAAGGCGCACGGTCCGTAGTCGATGGTTTCACCCGCGATGGTCATGTTGTCGGTGTTCATGACCCCGTGGACGAACGCGACGAGCATCCAGCGGGCCACCAGCGAAGCCTGCGCGGCGATCACCGCCTGGAACAGCGCGACGTACGGCCGCTCGGCCCCGGCGGCACCGGGGTGGTGCCGCGCGATCGCGTGGTCGGCGAGGCGGCGGAGCAGGAGTACGTCGCCCGTGGCCCGGGCGTACTGGAAGCTGCCGACGCGCAGGTGGCTGCTGGCGACCCGGGCGAGCACGGCGCCCGGCAACAGGGTCTCCCGGCGCACCGTCTGCCCCGTGGCCACCACGGCGAGGGAGCGGGTCGTGGGGATGCCGAGGGCGTGCATGGCGCGGCTGACGACGTACTCGCGCAGCATCGGGCCGACCGCGGCCAGGCCGTCGCCCCCGCGGGCGAACGGGGTGCGCCCGGAGCCTTTGAGATGCAGGTCGCGGACGTGGCCGTCGGCGTCGACGAGTTCGCCGAGCAGCAGCGCGCGCCCGTCGCCGAGGCGCGGGACGTACCGGCCGAACTGGTGTCCGGCGTAGGCCTGGGCCACCGGGGTGGCGCCGCGTGGCACGCCGGCACCGACCAGCAGGCGCACGCCGTCACGGGTGCGCAGCCAGGCGGGGTCGAAGCCCAGTTGGGCGGCCAGCGCCTCGTCGAGTACGAGCAGCCGCGGGTCGGGCGGCTCATCGGCCTGCCAGGGGACGGCCAGCTCGGCGAGCTCGTGCGCGAATCGGCTGTCGAAGGTCACGGAACGTGACGGTGCGGGGCTCACCCCTCGACAGTACGGGGTCTACGGCGGAGCCCCACCCGCCGGCCGGCCGGGCCCCGTTCGCGCCGTCGCCATGGCCGCCCGGCGAGGCCGGGGGACGCCTGCGCCGCTGGCAGAGTGCGTCTCCTGCGGCGGGGGACGTGGCCGCCCCACCATCGCTGCCCACCCTTGCGCCGGCGCCGCATCGACCGGTATACATACACCACCCTTAATAGTTAGGTTTCTTAAGAGTTGGAGGTGGACGCGGTGCGGACACGGAAGACCTTGCTGGCCGCCGGCGTCGCGGGCCTGCTGGCCGCGGCGGTGGCGCTGGTCGCGGTGCCGATCGCCCACTCCGCCGTCGTCGACGACGAGGCGTGCCGACCCGACGGGCTGTACCGGACTCCGGGCGTGGCCGTCCCCTACTGCACCGTCTACGACACCGCCGGGCGCGAGCGCCTGGCAAACGGCCACTCCCGGCGCGTCATCGGCTACTTCACCAGTTGGCGGACCGGACGCAACGGTGTGCCCGCCTACCTCGCCAACCAAATCCCCTGGGACAAGGTCACGCACATCAACTACGCGTTCGCGCACGTCGACGCCGGCAACCGCATCTCCGTCGGCAACCCGACCGCGCCGAACAACGCGGCCACCGCCATGACGTGGCCAGGCGTTCCGGGCGCCGAGATGGACCCGGCGTACGCGTACACCGGGCACTTCAACCTGCTCAACAAGTTCAAGAAGCAGCACCCGAACGTCCGCACGCTGGTGAGCGTCGGCGGGTGGGCCGAGACCGGCGGCTACATCGACGACAACGGCAACCGGCTCGACGCGGGCGGCTTCTACCGCATGACCACGACCGGCACCAACACGGTCAACACCGCGGGGATCAACACCTTCGCCGACTCCGTGGTCGCGTTCCTGCGCACGTACGGCTTCGACGGCGTCGACATCGACTACGAGTACCCCACCTCCAACAACAAGGCCGGCAACCCGCTGGACTTCGCGCAGGCGGACGCCAAGCGCGCCGGGCTGAACGCCTCCTACCAGGTACTCATGAAGACCCTGCGGGAGAAACTCGACGCGGCTGCCGCCGCGGACGGGAAGTACTACCTGCTCACCGTCGCCGCCCCCGCGTCCGGCTGGCTGCTGCGCGGCATGGAGTCCCACCAGGCGGTGCAGTACCTCGACTACGTCAACATCATGTCGTACGACCTGCACGGGTCGTGGAACCACTTCGTCGGCCCCAACGCCGCGCTGTACGACAACGGCGACGACGCCGAACTTGCCGCGGGTGGCGTCTACGGCGCCTACGGCAACATCGGATACCTCAACACCGACTGGGCGTACCACTACTTCCGCGGCGCGATGCCGAGCGGCCGGATCAACATCGGTGTGCCGTACTACACCCGCGGCTGGCAGGGCGTCACCGGCGGCGCCAACGGGCTCTGGGGGCGGGCGGCCCTGCCCGACCAGACGAAGTGCCCGGCCGGCACCGGCTCCTCCGTCGGTTCCACCACCCCGTGCGGCAACGGCGCCGTGGGCATCGACAATCTCTGGCACGATCTCGACACCGCCGGCGCGGAGGTGCCGGCCGGGGCGAACCCGATGTGGCACGCCAAGAACCTCGAACAGGGCATCACCCCCGACTACCTGCCCGCCTACGGGTTGACCCCCGGCACCGACCCGGCCGACCGGCTCACCGGCAGCTACGCCCGGCACTACTCCCCCGCCCTGGTCGCGCCCTGGCTGTGGAACGCGCAGAAGAGCGTCTTCCTCTCCACGGAGGACGAGCAGTCACTCGGGGCGAAGGCCGACTACGTCGTGGACAAGGGAATCGGCGGCGTGATGATCTGGGAACTCGCCGGTGACTACGCGTACGACCCGGCAAAGGGCCAGTACGCGATGGGCGACACGCTGACCGGCCTGCTGCACGACAGGTTCACCGCCGCGCCCGCGTACGGAGCGCGCCGCGCCACCACCGCACTGCCCACCCGGACCATCGCGGCGACCGTCTCGGTAGGAGGGTTCGCCCTCGGCGACAACAACTACCCGATCAACCCCGAGCTGCGGCTGACCAACAACACCGGCAGCACCATCCCCGCGGGGGCGCAGTTGGAGTTCGACTACCCCACCACCACGCCGACCCTCACCCAGCAGTCCGGCTGGGCGTTGACGGTCGTGTCGACCGGCCACACCGGCGGCAACCGCGGTGGGCTGAAGGGCGACTACAACCGGGTACGCCTCACCGTCCCGGCCGCCATCGCACCCGGGTCGCACGCCGAGGTGACCCTCAACTACCAGCTACCGATCTCCGGACCGGCCAACTTCACCCTCGCCTTCGACGGCCAGACGTACGCACTGGCCAGCGACTTCGCCCGTGGGGGCGAGCCGGTGACACCGTCGCCCGGCCCGACGGGCTCGACCCCGCCCGGCGGCGGGACCTGCACGGCGCCGGCCTGGTCCGCCGGCACTGCCTACGCCGGCGGGGCACGGGTGTCGCACGGCGGGCGCACGTGGAGCGCGAGGTGGTGGACTCAGGGTGAGACGCCGGGCAGCGCGGCGGTCTGGTCCGACGAGGGGCCCTGCACCGGCGCGCCGTCGCCCACCGCGAGCGCGTCACCCACGGCGACGGGCAGTCCGTCGCCGACCGGGGGCACGTGCACGGCGCCGGCCTGGTCGGCCGCCACCGCGTACAGCGGCGGCGCCGTGGTCTCCCACGCCGGTCACCGGTACAAGGCACGGTGGTGGACCCAGGGCGACGTACCCGGGTCGAGCGGCCAGAGCGTCTGGACCGACAACGGCCCCTGCTGAGATCTCCGGGCGGGCCGCCGGAGAGTCGGCGGCCCGCCCGGTCCCGGGGTCAGCGCCAGCCCGCCTTCTTCCAAGCTGCCGCGTTCAGCCGGAACCGGTCCCCGGGGGCGACCGCGTGCCATCCTCTGTCGACAGTTGTCATCGTCCATCCAGAGGAGACGTCACACATGCGATCTCGGTTGCTCTCCATCGCGTCCGCGCTGGCGCTCGTCACGAGCGGCTCGGTGCTGGCGCTGATGCCCGCGAGCCCGGCCAGCGCGCACTGCAGCGGCCACGGCACCCACCCGGATCTGTACAGCGGGGGCGCCATCTCGTTCGGGAACGGGACCAACATCCGCGCCTACCCGCACGTCGACTGCGGCAGTCGCGGACTCGGATACCCGAGCCAGGGGATCGACGTCCACTGCGCCACCTACACCAACGCGCTCTGGATCTTCCTCCGCAACACCACCACCGGAGTCAACGGGTGGTCCCGGCTGGACGCCCTCAACGTCTCGCAGCCCACCACCATCGCCGACTGCTCGAGCGCGGTCGCCACGCACCGGCTGGCCTGAGCGCCGCGGCCGACGTCGGGCGGCGCGCGACCTACCGTCAGCGATCCGGGACCGGGCTGAAGGTATCCGCGCGCCGCCGGACCCGGCCTCCCCCACGGACGTCGGGTCGCCGTCGCGAAAGACCGCCGTCCGCCGGGGGCGCCACCGCCACGGGGGGCTGCTCGCCGCAGCCGGTGACACCCTGCGCCGCGGCAGCGGCACCGACCTCGGCGGCCGGGCTACCGCGCGGATCCGTCCGGTCCCCGACGCGGGCGAGCCGCGATGGCGAGGAGGTCCCGGGCCGGTCCCGTAGGCCGTTGACCCGCCGGCCAGACCGCGCGGAGCGGGCGGCTGAGATCCACGCCGGCCACCGGGACCCGCACGAGACGGCCGGCGGCCAACTCGTCGTCGATCGCCAGGTTGCTCAGGACGGCGGGGCCGGCGCCGGCGGCCACCGCCGCTCGCATCGCGCTGGTGGTGGACAGTTCCAGCAGCGGCGGGGCGAGCGGCGCGTGTGCGCGCAGCGCCGTTTCCAGGGCGTGCCGGGTGCCGGAGTTGGGCTCCCGCTGCACCAGGCGGGTCGCGGCGAGTTCGGCGGCCTCGATCGGCCGGCGCCGCCGCGCCCACCGATGGCCGGGATGGGTCACGACGGTGAGTTCGTCGTGGGCGACGACGCGTGAGTCCAGCCCGGGGGCCACCTGCGGCCCCTCCACGAAGCCGAGGTCCGCCGCGCCGCCACCGACAGCCCGTGCGACGTCCGTGGAGTTCATCGCGTGCAGGCTGACCGCCGTCTGCGGTCGCTGTGCGGCGAGCCGGACGAGCCATGTCGGCAGCAGGTGCTCCGCCACGGTGAGGCTTGCGGCGACCCGCAGCCGCACGTCCCGCTCGGCGCGCAACGAGCGGATGCCGGCGTCGAGTGTCGCCGCCGCCCGCAGCACGTCGCGTGCCCAGTCGGCCACCAGCCGGCCCTCGGACGTCAGCGTGGACCCGCGCGGACCCCGCTCGATCAGCGGGAAACCGACGAGCCGCTCCATGGTGCGGACCCGGGCCGTGACCGCCGGCTGTCCGATCCCGCGTGCCTGTGCCGCCCGGCCGAGACTTCCGGTGGCATCGACGAGCAGCAACAGCTCGAGCGCGTCCAGGTCCGGAACTCGCGACAAATCCACGCCAACACCCTACGCCGACCCATCAGCCGCCCTGATGACCCCATCACCCGGAGCCACCTAGTGGGCCGACCGCCACTGCTGCACTGTCAAGGGGATCTCACCTCTCGGGAGGCACCGTGGTCAACGGAGACCGGAACAGGCCCACCCTGGCCGTACGCGACGCTCACCGCCGGCACGAGGGCGCTCGACCGCGGCAACCCGGGTCACGACCGCGCCGGGCAGCGAGCGCCATGCCCGGGCTGCTCCTGGTCGCGACGGCCACGGCGGTGGCGTTCGCCGTGACGCGCGTCCTGCCGGCCGTGCCCGCCTCCACGGTCGCCGTGGCGCTGGGGATGCTCGTGGTGAATCTCGGCGCGCACCGGCCGGCGCTGCGTCCCGGCACCCGGGTGGCCTCCCGGCACCTGCTGCAGCTCGCGGTGGTGCTCCTCGGCCTACAGCTGAGCCTCGGCCACCTCGCGCAGATCGGCGTCGCGGGCCTCGCCGTGGTGGTCGGCACGGTCGTGGTCACGTTCACCGGGACCCGGCTGCTCGGGCGGCTGCTCGGGGTCTCCCGCGCCCGCTCGCTGCTGGTCGCCACCGGCTTCTCCATCTGCGGCGCCTCGGCGATCGCGGCGATGGAGAAGGTGACGGACCACCACGACGACGACGCCCCCGCAGCGGTGGCGCTGGTCACGCTGTGCGGCAGCCTCGGCATCGTCCTGCTGCCGCTGCTACGCGGGCCGCTGGACCTGGACCCGGTCGCGTTCGGCGAATGGGTCGGCGCCAGCGTCCACGACATCGGGCAGACGGTCGCCACCGCCAACCAGGTGCCCGGCGCGCTCCACACGGCCGTCACGGTGAAGCTGGCCCGGGTCGCGCTCCTCGCGCCCCTCGTGGCCACGGTGGCCCTCGCCGCGCGCCGGGCCGCGGGAGGGGTGTCCGACGCACCGCACCGCCGGCCGCCGGCGGTGCCGCCGTTCCTCGTCGGGTTCCTCGTCGCGGTCGCCCTCGCCAGCACCCCGCTGATCCCGGACCGGCCGGCAGCCGCCGCGCGTCACGTGCAACATGTCCTACTCGTCGCCGCGCTCTTCGGGCTCGGCACCGGCATCCACCTGCCCACCCTCCGGCGCACCGGCGGCCGCACCCTGGCCCTGGGGATGGCCAGCTGGCTCCTGGTGGCCGGCACCGCCTACGTTGGCGTGCGGCTCCTCGGCGACTGACGGCCGCGCCATCGGCGTCACTCCCCCGACAACACGTGGTCCGCACGGCCGTCGTCTCCTGCCTTCGGCACGGCCGGCCCCGGCCGGCTACCGTACTCGGGGCTCGGCTCGCCCCGAGCCGGGCGGAGCGGGGTGGGAGGTTCCGATGCGCCTGCACGTGGGGTGCGCCATGTGGACGCACAAGTCCTGGCAGGGGCGCTTCCTGCCGCACCCGCTGCCCGCCCACGAGCGGCTGCGCGCCTACGCCGAATGGTGCACCGCCGTCGAGGGGAACACCACCTTCTACGCGACCCCGGGGCGGGAGACGGTGGCGTCGTGGGCCCGGCAGACCGACCCGGACTTCCGGTTCGTGCTCAAGCTGCCGAAGGTCGTCACGCACGAACGCCGGCTCACCGGCGCCGACGAGGACCTGCGGGTGTTCCTCGACGCGATCGAGCCCCTCGGCCCACGGACGCACGCCCTCTGGATCCAGTTGCCCGGCTCGTTCAACCCCACCGACGTACCCTCGCTCGCCCGCTTCCTGCGCGGGCTCCCCGCCGACCACCGCTACGCCGTGGAGGTCCGCCACCCCGCGTTCTTCGACGACCCCCGGGCGGTGCGGACGTTGGAGGACACGCTCGACACGGTCGGCGCGGAGTGGATCCCCTTCGACACCACCGCCTTCTTCCGCACCCCGCCGACCAGCGACGCGGAGCGGGAGGCGTGGACCAGGAAGCCGCGTACGCCGCTGCGCACGCGGGCGTTGACCGATCGGCCGATCGTCCGGTACCTCGGCCGCGACGACCCCGCGCGGACCGTCGAGGGCTGGCAACCGTGGCTCGACGTGGTGACCACCTGGCTGCGCGAGGGCCGCACGCCGACGATGTTCGTGCACACGCCGGACAACGCCGACGCGCCCGAACTCGCCCGCGGGTTCCACGACGAGGTGCGGGCGCGCCTGCCGGGCGTCGAGCCGTTGCCCGAGCCGACCCCGGTCGGGCCATCGACGCTGTTCTGAGCGGCCGCTGCCGCGCACGGACCAGGGCCCGTAACCCGGTCGGCGGAAGCCGCGGCCGCTGGTAGGTTCGCTCGCCGTGACGGCAATCAGGAGCGAACGACTCGGCAGGCGCTTCACCTGGCTCCTGGCGGCCAGCACCACGTCGGCGTTGGGCAGCGGGATGGCCACGGTGGCGGCGCCGCTGTACGTGGCGTCGCGGACCGACGACCCGTTGGTCGTGTCGGCGGGCGCGGCGGTGGCGTGGCTGCCGTGGCTGCTGTTCTCGCTGCCCGGCGGGGTCCTCGCCGACCGGGTCGACCGGCGTCGGCTGATGATCGCCATCGACTGGGTGCGGGTGGCCGCCCTGCTGGTGCTGGCCGGCGCGATCGTCACCGGCGTGGCCGGGGTGGCGCTGCTGTACGCCGTGCTGTTCGTGGTGAACGCCGGTGAGGTGGTGTTCCGCACGGCCGCCCAGGCGGTGCTGCCGGCGGTGGTGCCCCGGTCGCGGCTGGAGCGGGCCAACGGCTGGCTGGGCGCGGGCACCACGGTCATGCACAACATGGTCGCCGGGCCGCTCGGCGGGTTCCTCTTCGTGGTGGCCGCCGCCATCCCGTTCGCCGTCAACGCCGGCACGTACGCCCTCAGCGCCGTCCTCGTCGGCCTGATGGCCGGGTCGTACCGCGGATCGCCGGAGCCGGGCGGACGCCGCTCGGTACGCGCGGAGGTCGCCGAGGGGTTCCGCTGGCTGCTCTCCCAGCGGCTGCTGCGCACCATGACCCTGCTGATCGGGCTGCTCAACCTCACCCTCACCGCGGCCCTCGCGGTGCTGGTGCTGCTCGCCACGCAACGGCTGGGCCTCGGCTCGGTCGGCTACGGCGCCCTCTTCACCTGCCTCGCGGTCGGTGGGCTGCTCGGCTCGGCCGTCGGGGACCGGCTCGTCGCCGCGGTCACCGCGACGTGGACCATCCGGATCGGCCTGCTGGTGGAGGCGGGGCTGCACCTGGCGCTGGCCGCCTCCCGCAGCGCGGTGGTCGTCGGGGTCGCGCTGTTCGCCTTCGGGGTGCACAGCGCGTTGTGGAACATCGTCGCCAACTCGCTGCGGCAGCGGTTGACCCCGGCCGCGTTGCAGGGCCGGGTGGGCAGCACGAACCTGTTCATAGCCGCCGGCGGCAACTGCCTCGGCGCGCTGCTCGGCGGGGTGGTCGCCACCCGGTTCGGGCTGACCGCGCCCTACTGGGTGGGGCTCGTGGTCGCCCTCGCGGTGATCGCGGCGACCTGGCGGGTCTTCGACCGGGCCACGGTCGCCGCCGCGTACGCCGATCCCACCCCGGCGGCCCCGCAGACTCCCGCCACCGTCGTCTGAGCAGAGCCGATGCCTCGCTCTCCGCGCCGCCGTTTGTCCGCAGCGCGGGGACCCGACCGCACCGCGCCGATCGCGGGGGCGGCTTCGCCGGGTACGCCGCGATCCCGCCCTACCGCAGCCGGTTCACCGAGTGGCACGAGTTCGCGCCGGACATGGTCGCCGACTCCCGCGCCAGTGCGGCCCGCTACGGCGGGACCCGGTCTTCATAAGATCGCTGCGGAGCTGTGCGCGGCCAGCCCGGAGTTCGCCGAGCTGTAGGCGCGGTCGAACGTCCGTTCTCGCTCCCAGGGCATCAAGGCGGTCACCCACCCCACGCGCCGGGGATCTCACGTTCGACCACTCGCTCTTCCGGCTGCCGGATCGGGCGGACCTCAACGTGGTGCTGCACACTCCCCACCCCGACACCGCCACCGGACAGAAGGTGGCAAGCCTGGTGGCGGCACACCCCGGATAAGCTGACACTGCCTCGACAGCGCCCGGGTGCGCACGCTGGGATCATGAAGGCAATCACGATTCCCGCATTTGGCAGCGTCGACGTTCTGCGTCTCGACCAGGTCGAGACTCCCGAGCCCGGCCGGGATAGGTGTCCATCGCCGTGGCCCACGCGGGCGCGAACTTCGCCGAGGTGCTCTACCGGCAAGGGTTGGTGGACGTTCCGCTGCCGTTCGTACCCGGCATCGAGGTCTCCGGCCACATCCGGGCGCTCGGCGAGGGCGTGGAAGGATTGTGCGTCGGGCAGCCGGTCGCCGCCCTGACGATGTGCACAGCGGTGGCTACGCGCAGGTGGTGACGACCTCCGCGGACCTGGTGGCATCGCTGGATGGTCACGACCTGGACCTACGGCTCGCGGCGGCGCTGCCGTCCAACAGCACCACGGCGTTGCTGGCCGCCGGTCAGGGGGTGAGCTGATCCACCAGCTCAGCCCTTCCTGCGCTTGGCATAGACCAGCTGGTGTTCCCAGCCCCGATTGGATATCAACCTGACTCCGTCTGTGTGCCACCACATGAGGACGCAGAGCAGGAACGCGGCAATCCCGAGACCGGCCGGTATGAAGGACAGCTCGACCCACAGCGGCGTGACGTAGGGCCTGTTGTCCGGAGGCGGACGGTCGAACTGGACAAACACGAAGATGGCAGCGGCGGTGAGGAGGATGCTGGGCACCGCCGCGGTCAGCCATACCCCGCGCGCCCATCTCGTGCCTGCGGCATTGCGGACCCGAACGCGCAAGCGCGTACCGCATTCGCCGCAGCTCAGCTCCGACACGCTGGTGCCATGAGCCGGCCTACGGACCGGAATGGGAAAGGTAACGTAGGTGTGAATCGTCTTGTTGCCCAGACGCTCCACGCGTACCCGATGACCCAGTCGCTTGCTCGGGTAATCGCCGACTGCGCCGCGCATCTCACCTCCGACGTGCAGAGGTACGAGCATACTGCGAGCGCTGGTTTCACGGCGTCAGTGATCTGGTCACGGCTGTTTCAAGATCATAGAGCGCTTAGATGGGCCTGGTCACGGTGGGCGTGGGGAAGAGTCTGTCGACGTAGGAGGAGGCTCCCGGTAGGCCGGTGGCGGCGCCTCGACGCCGGCCGGCATGCACCACTCGCCCTGGCCCATCTGGTAACGGTGACCCCATCACCCGTCGGCCTGCGGCTTCGCGGTCAGCGGCACGGCCGCCTGGCGGTACGTCCGAGAGGCCATCGACCTGCTCGCCGCGCACGCCGAGGACCTGAACGCGGCCATACGGCGCATCGCCCGGCTCGCTCGCGAAAACCGAAGTCGGGCGCCAGCATCCGTACCGCACCTTCTGGGAACGCTGCGATGAGGTCCTGCGTACCGGCGGTGTTCCCGTGCCTCTGGCGAGTGGTGGCTCGCCCGGGCGTTGACCCTGGCGCAGGAGGCTGGCGACGCGGAGTTCGCCGCCTACGTGTTCGGCCGTATGGCGCAACGCGCGGCTAACGCCGTCGACTGCGATCGCGTGCTCGGACTTGCCCGCGCGGCTGGACGCAGCGGCAGTGGCGGGGCACAGGTGCAAGCCTTCGCGGCGGTACAACGCGCGCACGGCCACGCCATCGCTGGCGACACCTGCGCATTCCAGGCCGCAGTCGACGACGCTCAACAACTCGTCGCCGCGGATGGCCTCGCGCCCGGCGAACCGGCGGCCCACGTCGACGACCTCGCCGTCCCGGGCGAACGCAGCCACCAGTGCGTCGAGGTCCTCGTCGTTGACAGCCTCGACGACGCGGCGATGGGCCCGAGGAGTTGGTCCCCGGCGACCCCGGCGACCGGGCCGGAGGCCGCCGGGGTGACCGGTGGCGGTCATGACGATGCCGCTGATCTTCCAGGCACCGCTGGCCCGGAGCAGGTCGAACCGGTAGGTGCCGCAAACACCGCGGGATCGCCGCCGTTGAGGCTGGTGTAGTCCACCCGCACCGCGTCGGCGCACACGGCTTTGCCTCGGGCAGCGCGGGCTCGACGAGAATCCTGGAGCGGTTGCCGTGGCCGGCAGCTTCCTGCACGACTTCTTGCAGCTTCTCCGGGCGCCACTCGGCGGGCCCTCATGATCGGCACCTTGTTTGACGCCATCGCGGGAGCGGTCTGCTGCTTTCCGTGTGGGTCGCCGCGCTGTGCCTGGCAGGCAGCAGAATGCGGAGAAGCCGTAGTGGAGCGAAACGCCACCCACCGCTGCGACTCGACCCGGCCCCGACCGAACAGCACCTGCCGCACGCTCTCACGGCCGATGGACCACCAAACGGGACCCGGTCATGCTGGTGCCGCCGCACGACAGTGCGCAGATTTGTCGATGTGCGGACGCATTAGTTTCGCGCTCACGATTATTGGCCGAGCGTGCTCCTACGCCACGCCGAAACCATGGCCCAGGTGGGCAGCGAGGAGTTCGTCGTGCTGCTCGGTTGTGACGACGACGGCTCGAACGCGGCGCGAAGCTGGCCTCGCCACCGGTTAGGTGAGGGCGCTGGTGGACCCGCGGATCACCAGCCTGGTGGGCAGGATCGTCTCCGCCCGCCCCGCTGGTTTCAGCAGCTGTTCGGCCGCCGCACGCCCCTTGTCGTAGTGCGGCTGGTGCACGGTGGTCAGTGCGGGGGTGGCCCAGGCTGCTGTTGGTGCGTCGTCGAACCCGACGACCGAGAGCTGCTCCGGCACGGCGATGCTCCGCTCGGCCGCGGCCAGCAGGGCGCCGAGCGCGAGCTCGTCACTGGCGGCCAGCAACGCCGTCGGCCTGCTGGGGCCGTCGAGCAGCGTGCCGGCGGCTCGGTAGCCGGCCTCTCGGCTGTACGGTCCGCACTCGACCACTGGCACATCGGCCCAGTCGATCCCGGTCGCGGTCAGCTCGTCGCGGTAGCCCGCGAGCCGCTGCCGGATGACATGGAACCGGGCGCTGCGCTGTCGCATCGCGTCGGCCGGCCCTGACCGGCCGTCCGCCTGTAGTGGGAGCGCGAGGACGGCGATGCGCCGATGCCCGAGGTCGATCAGATGCCGGGCCGCCGCTGCGGCACCGGCCCGGTCGTCGATCCCGACATGCCCCGCGCCGGTCCGCGCCGGTCCGTCCACCACGACCACCGGTAGCCGCCGCCCGATCGCTGCGTCTACGCGAGTGTCGCCGTCGAGGTCGCAGTGCAGGACGAAGCCGTCCACGACCGCCCGCTGAACGAAGTCGTCGCTGCTACCCCGCGGGATGAGGACCAGGCCGACACCGGCCTGCTCGCATACGTCGCCCAGCCCGGTGACGAAGAGCGCCTCCGCTGGGTCGACGAGAGCGAAGGTCAGCGGGTCGTCGAAGACCAGCCCGATTGCACCGGCCCGGCGCCGGCTGAAGGTGGCCGCGATCGGATCCGGCCCCGGGTAGCCCAGCTGCGCCGCCTCGCTCAGGATCCGCTCCCGCAGTTGCGCGCTGAGCTGGTCCGGCCGGTTGTACGCGTTCGACACCGTCGCCTTAGAGACCTGTAACGCCCGCGCCACGTCGGCCAGGGTGAGGCCCCGGCCCGGGCGCCCTCCTCCGGTGCGCTTCCGCTCGGCATCGGTCATGCGACGATGGTAACGTCTGAACTAGTTAAGACTGAACCAGTTCAGAGGATGGTATGGCGATGCGTTTCCGGTCCCCGTACGCGGCGGTCGCGGTCGCGTTCCTCCTGTGCGGTCTGATCTTCAGCACCTCCATGGCGCGATTGCCGGCCCTTCAGGACGGGCTCGCACTCAGTGATGGAGAGCTGGCGGTGGCCTTGGTGGGGCTCAATGGCGGCGCGGTGGTAGGTCTCCAGGCCGGTGCGGTGCTCTGCCGCCGTCTTGGTAGCAGGACAACGCTGCGGTCGGCGTTGCCGGCATTCGCGCTGCTCTTGATCCCGATGGCGCTGGCACCCACGATGCCGGCGCTGGTCGCCACGTTCGCCGCCTCCGCGGCCGTCAACGGTGTGATCGATGTGGCGATCAACGCCAATGGTGTGGCGGTCGAGCGGCGATACCGGCGGGTGGTGCTCTCCCGGCTCCACGCCATGCTGACCTTGGGTGGCATCGTCGGTGCCGCCGCAGGCGCGACCGCAGCCCATTTCGGCGTGGGCGTGGAGTCGCATTTCACGGTGACGGCCGTGGTGGGGGCGGTCGCCGCGTCATTGTCGACCCGAGGCCTAGCGCGGGACGAGAACGCGGGCGAGACGCCGGTCGAGGTCGCGAGGAAGAGGTCTGGCGAGGCGGCCAGCGCAACCACGGCCCGACAAACCACCATGTCTATCCCCTCTGCCCACCACTTGCCCGCGCCGAGCCGCGCCGACTGGGTCCTCGGCTTCGGTGGCCTCGCCTTCTGCGTGATGCTCGCGGAAGGCAGTGCCAACGACTGGACCGCCGTCTACCTGCACGATCTCGGCGGCAGCGACGCCCTCGCCGCCAGCGGTGTCGCGATCTTCCTCACCGCCATGACAGTCGGGCGACTCGTAGGCGACCACATCCGCCAGCGGATCGCCGCCGCCCCGCTCGTCCGCGGCGCCGCTCTGCTCGCGGCCACCGGTCTGGGTACAGCCCTCCTGATCGGCCATCCCGTCGCCGGACTGGCCGGTTTCGCCCTGCTGGGACTCGGCCTCTCGGTGACGCTCCCCGTTATCCTCGGCGAGGCCGCCCACCGGGCGGCCGGTAACGACGAGTCTCCGGCGGCGACAGTCGCCCGAGTCTCTACCGTCGCCTACCTGGGCAGCTTCCTTGGCCCCGGCCTGATCGGCACCCTGGCCATTGTCACGAGTCTGGAGACAGCCCTCCTTCTGCCCGCTGCCTCCGCCGCCGTGACCGCTCTCGGCGCCGGGCTGCTCGCGCCCCGACGCCAGTCCACGAAACCGGTCGTCACCCACGAGCCCTGCAGCTAGGCAGTGTCTCGAAGTGCCTGTAGCCTGCGCGCCCACCTCGCCCGACACGCCGCATGGAAGCTCGCCGCCGGCCATGCTCGACAAGCTCATCGAGATCCAGCGATGGCGCCATGACCGGCCATCATGACTCATCTATGCGAAAAGCCGCCTCAATCGGGTTCGATCCACCGACGCTCAGCGCCCTGACCAGGGGTCAGACGCCGTTTCTGGACCTGATGACGCACCTCTTACCAGCATTCCGTGTTGAGCGGCGCCAGGATACTGTGGTCACCGTGACGAACACGCAATTTCGGCGCGTGTACCGCAATTCGGGGCACGAGGTGTGGTTCGTGCTGGTCCCCGCGATGCTCGTCGGGGTGCTCCTGGTCGTCCGATTCGCGAGCTACGACGACGTACCGGTTATCGCCCCGATCGGGGTCGCCCTCGTGTTTGCCGCGGTGGTCGGCTACGCCATCCGGTCCGTCTATCGGACTGCCACTATCGCCGACGACGCACACGTGACGATCGTGGGTTTGACCGGCACACGTCAGATCGCGTGGCGGGACGTGCAGGGCATCGAGATCGAACTGCGCCGAACCCGGCCGCCGATGCAGGTGGCCGTGGTGTACGACGCCGCAGGTGGCAAGCGCGACCTGCCACACGTAAATGACCACAGCCTCGTAACGGCCCTGCCCGCCGAGGTCGACCAACTGCGCCGGATCTGGGAGCTGCGCCGGGGCGCGGACTGGAAGCTCGCCGCGCCCGCCGCCGCCCAGATCGCATACGACCGCCGGTATCCGACGCCGGCGTGGGCGATCGGCCTGGTCGGCGGGTTTGCCGGGTTGGTCGTGGGCGTCGCCCTGTTCTTCATCCTGCTGGCCAGCAGCGCCTACGCCGACAGCGACGGGTTCGCCTCGACGTATCTGAGCCCCTTCGTGCTGTCGGGCGGGCTGCCGGTCGCGGGGGCTGTGCTGACCGGGGTCGCCGTCGCGGTCCGCCGCCGGCGGGACCACCCGTCGCGGTAAGTCATCTTCCAGCAATCCCACCAGGTTGCGAACCGGGCCGTCTGGATGAACTCGCGTCCGACCGGTTGCGCCCACGACGTCGGCGATGGGCATGCCGGCAGTCCATGGAGGAGCGTCGCGTTTCCCCAGGTCAGGATCACGAGCCAATCGCCATTGCTCCCAATCTGCTTCCAATCCAAGGGGCAAGACGGCGAAAGCCCTTACCGGTGGTTCCGGTAACGGGCTTCCGACCTGCATCCATCTATGGTGGGCGATACTGGGGGTTGAACCAGTGACCTCTTCGGTGTGAACCATGCATCGATCACGGCCGGCCGCACGTCCCGCCCGGCAGCGCGTTCTCTCTCTCTCTCTCTCTCTCTCTCCCCGTTACCTTTTTGATCGTCCCCAGCCGGGGACCCTCGGTCGCCCGGCCCGGTATGACTTACTGCCCCTGTCGTACGGATGATCCGGGGGGTG
>NZ_JBIDDA010000021.1:0-104800 GCF_043204915.1 Micromonospora sp. NPDC047670 | reverse complement strand
ACAACCTGTCCGAGCGGATCCTGTTCAACGAACTGACCCCCGGCCAGATCGTCGTCGTCGACTGCGAAGGCGACCCCAACAACGTCGACAAGTCCCGCCTCGTTTTCCGGGGCGCCGACAAGCCGGCGGCCGGAACGCTCCCCGGCGCCGGGGCGGTGACGGCATGACCGGCGTACGCGAGCACGAGCCCGTGACCGACACCCCCACCGAGGCGGACACGCTCCGCTTCCTGGGCCCCGTGGACGGCGGGCTGCCCGACGAGCCCGCTGCGGAGCACATCGGGACCGGGCAGGTCCTCCGGCTGCTCACCCGGCAGTTGTTCGCGATCCCCGCCACCACGGACCCGGCCGTCCGGCCGGTGCCGGACGCGGCCCTGGAGCTGCCCACGGTGGACAACGGGGGGATCAGCGCGGACGGGCGCACCTGGCGCGTCCGGCTGCGCGGCGGCATCCGGTGGGACGCCCAGGCCGCCCGGGAGCTGACCGCCGGCGACGTCGTCCGTGGCCTCAAGCGCACCGCCCACCCCCTCGCCCGGTCGATGCGCCCGTACCTCGGCGAGATCATCGAGGGCATGGGGGACTACTACCGGGCGTACGACGAGGCGCTCGGGCACTGGGAGGCGCACGCCCCCGCCTTCGCCCAGTTCCAGCAGAGCACCCGGATCCCGGGGCTGCGCGCCGAGGGGGACACCGTCGTCCTGCGCCTCACCGCGCCGGCCAACGACCTCGTCGACCTGCTCGCCACGGGATTCACCGCGGCGGCTCCCCGGGAGTACGACTACTACGTGCCCGAGAGCCCGGAGCTGTACCGGTGCACGCCCTCCGCCGGGCCGTACCGCATCGCCAAGCGGCTGTCGCCGGGCGGCGACCTCGTCCTGGAACCCAACCCCCGCTGGGATCCGGGCACCGACCCGGTGCGCCGCCGCACCGCCCGGCGCATCGAGGTCGTCGCGTCGGCGGACGGCCAGCCGGTCGACCCGGCCTCCGACTTCGGGGTGCTCTCCTGGTCGGTGCCGTCACCGCGGGGCCGGTTCGCGGCCACGGGGTGCAGCTACTACCTCTCCGCCGGCGCCGGTGGGGCGGCCGAGCCCCACGCCGTACGGCACGCGCTGTCCTGGGCGCTCGACCGCGCGGCGCTCGCGGAGGCGGTCTGCGCGGCCGGCGCCGACGGCGCCGCCACCCAGCACGGCTTCCTGCAGCCGGGGCACGCGGCGTCGGAACGCGGCGCCGACGGCGCACCCGATGCCGGTGACCGGGAGCGGGCGAGACGCCTCCTCGCCGACGCCGGGCTCGGGGAGGGGACCCGGCTGACGCTGGGTGTCCCGGCCGGTTCCCGGCTGGGCGCCGTGGCCGCCGCCCTGGTGGCGGTGCTGGCGCGGTACGGCATCACCGTCGTGCCGGTCCCGCTGGCCCCCTCCGGAGGACCGGGCGTCGACCTCGTGCTGCACGAGTGGGTGCCGGCCTGGGCCGGTGACGCCGGCCGCGACCTGGTGCACCGGATGTGGCCGTCGGACGGCCGCGCCGGCGACCCCGTCGAGGTGGCCCGGGAGGCGCTGCGGGCCACGGACCCGGGCGCGGCGGTGACGCTGTGGCGTCGCTTCGACCGGCTGGCCACCACCGACCTGCGGCTCGTGCCGCTGCTCGTGGCGGCCTGGCCGCGGGCACGGGCGGACGCCGTGGCGGCCGGGGCGGCCCGGTGGTAGGGGCCGGAGGACCGGGCTGACCAGCCCGGCAGCGCAGCGGGCCGGTCGCCGGTGCGACCGGCCCGCCGCGCGTGCCTTCGGCGCCTCCGGCATCGCGCGGCGACCGGACAGGCCGGGAGCGGGCCGGGTGCCACCGGAACCCGACGCGCGGCTACCGAGCAAGCCGGGACCGGCCGGGTGCCACGGGGACCCGACCCGCTCCCGGCCTCGGCGTGGGACCGGGCCCGCGGTCAGCGGATGCCGAACAGCGCCCGGTTGAGCACCGGCTTCGCGGTCTCCTGGAAGTCGATGTCGGGATCGAGCGCCCGCACCGTGCCCTCCACCACGAGCAGCGACAGCAGCGGGAAGACCAGCTCCGGCGACGCGGCCACCCCGTGGCGGCGCTGCAGGTCGAACAGCTCGCCGGCGAAGGCGATCAGGCTGAACTCCTTGGCCGACAGACGGTAGCTGCGGGTCACCAGGTCCTTGACGCCCTCGGTGAAGGCCGGCACGTCCGCGTCGTCGGCCACGCCGATGGCGCTGTCCAGCACGATCGCGGCACAGCGGTCGCCCCGGCCGACCGACATGTTGAGGAAGAAGTCCGCGAACAGCTCGCGCATCTTCTCCGACAGTTGGACGCTGAAGCCCGCGTCCAGCACCACCACCTGCCCGCCGCGGGTGAAGTAGAGGTTGCCGGGATGCAGGTCACAGTGCACGAAGCCGTTGATGAACAGCATCTGGTAGACCACGGTCAGGGTCGACGCCGCGAACGTCCGGCGCATCGCGGGGGAGCACCGGGCGCCCGTGTCGACGGCCAGGTCGGGAATGAAGTCCATGACGATGGCGGCCGGCCGGCTCGCCGCCGCGTGCACCCGGGGCACCCGCACCCGCGGGACCGAGCCCAGGTCCTCCCGCAGCCGGTCGAGGTCACGCCCCTCGCGGCCGAGGTCGAGCTGTCCCAGTACCGAGTCGCAGAGGTTGTCCACCACCTCCCGCACCGGCACGCCACGGAACATCGGCAGCCGGGCGACCACCGCGGCGCCCCGGCGCAGCAGGGCGAGGTCGGCCGTCATCTGGGGGCCGATGCCGGGCCGGCGCAGCTTCACCGCGACCGTCGCCCCGTCGGCCAGGGTCGCCCGGTAGACGCAGGCGATGCTGCCGCTGGCCACCGGCGTCTCCTCGACGGAGGCGAAGACGGTGTGCAGGCGGTCGCCGTACACCTCCCGCAGCGCGGCCCGGCTCTGGGCGGCGTCCATCGGCGGCACGTCGTCCTGCAACACGGACAGCTCGTCGCAGAGCAGCGCCGGCACGACGTCGCGGCGGGTGCCCAGGACCTGCGCCGCCTTGATGAACGTCGGGCCGAGCCGGGCGACCGTCCGCGCGACCTCGCGGGCGAAGCGGCGCCGGCCGGCCGTCCGGCCGTGCCGCAGCGCGGTCGCGGCGGCCGCCGTGAGCCCCGCGGCGAGCGAAGCGGTCGCCACCGCACCGATGACCACGGCGCGGGCGCCCAACCCCGCCCCGCTCGGCGCGAGCGGTGGACGGCGGGACCCGGAGGGTGGGGTGGCGCGCAGGGCCGCCGAGCCGAGGGGGGAGAGGCTGAAGATGAACTTGGACGGTACCATCGTGCGCCTTTCTGCCGAGGGGTCAGCAGGCCGGGTCAGGCGGTTGTCGCGGACAGCCCCGGCACGTCCAGCGCCCGCAGGCGCAGGTTGGCGGCATCGCCGTACCACAGCCGCAGCCCGTCCCAGGTCAGGCTGGTGGGCCTGCCGTCGACGTGGATCTGCAGCACGTTGCGCCCTGCCCGCAGGTCGAAGACGGTGATGGCCTCGCCGAGCCGGTCGGTGTGGGCGACGTACCGGTCGGTCACGGTCACCCCGGCGATCCCCAGCGGGGCGGGCACGGTGGCCAGGAGCCGGAGATCCGAGGCGTGCCGGAGCTCCAGCGCGTCGGACCAGCCCAGCCAGATGCCGTCCTTGCCCGCCTCCATCCCGCAGATCGGCACCCCCGTTCGTGGGCTCGGCACGTCCCGGAGGATGTCGCCGGACTGCGTGTCGCAGAGCCGCAGCGCCCCTTCGGTGGCGTAGAGCAGGTGCCCGCCGAGCGTGGTGAGCCCGGCCGTCAGCCCCGGGCAGGACAGGGTCTGCCCGGGGGTGCCGGTGCGCGGGTCGAGGCAGGTCACCTCCTCGCGGCCCTGGTCGGCGTACCAGAGGGCGTGGCCGGACCAGGTGAGGCCGGCGAGCTGGTCGGCGTCGATGGAGAGGTCGTGCACCGACGCCGCGGTGTAGATGATCATCGCTTGTCCGCCCGGTCGAGTTGACAGTCGAGGCGCCACCGGGTCACGTCCCGAGCGGCGGGACCGTCCGGACGCCGGGGGCGCACGTGCACGGTGTCGCCCGCGGCGACCCGGGTGTGCCGCAGCGGCCAGACGAAGACCGCCCAGTTGCAGCCGGGGTACGAGGGCATGTTGGACAGTTCGACGCCCGGAGCCAGCGTGGCGGTGAAGTACCCGAGGACGCCGTGCAGCGTGCCGTCCCGGTCGAGCGGGAGGGTCAGCGGCCGGGCGGTGCGCAGGCCGGTGTCGCCGCGGCCGGTGTCCACCAGGACGGCCGGCTCGCCGAGCAGGACCGGTTCCCGGGTGAGGAAGTGCAGGTGCGCCGACGGCTCGACCAGCTCCTGGACCACGTCGAGCCGCATGCCGAGGAAGTCGTCGTGCCAGATGCCCCAGCCCTCGTCGTCGAACTGCACGGCGGCGAGCCGGGTGACCACGCGCTCCGGCACCACCGTCCCGCCGGGTCGCAGGTTGCGGCGGTTGAACGTGCGCAGGATGCGGGCCATGTCCTCCTCGGGCCCGAGATTGCCCATCAGCTCGCAGACGGTCACGTCGACCTGACGGGGCAGCCGGGCGAGGCGGGCGTCCCCGACGACCAGGGTCACCCGGTCGTCCCAGTCGTTGGCCTTGATGATCCGGTCGGCGACGGCGGCGACCTGGGGGTCGGCCTCGACGGCGTAGACGTGGGCGGCGC
The DNA here is from genome assembly GCF_043204915.1 of Micromonospora sp. NPDC047670. Taxonomy (NCBI): domain Bacteria; kingdom Bacillati; phylum Actinomycetota; class Actinomycetes; order Micromonosporales; family Micromonosporaceae; genus Micromonospora; species Micromonospora sp. NPDC047670. The sequence continues at coordinate 100,096 of NZ_JBIDDA010000021.1, read as the reverse complement.
CGTGCCGCAGGGCCAGCGCGGTGAGCGCCAGGGTGCCGGCGCCGACGTCGGCCACCACCGTGTCCTCGTCGACCGCCGCGGCCAGCGCCCGGTCGTACGACTCGATGCGGTGTCGGTCACCGAGCATCGCCTGGTGCATGAGCAGGTGGCGTTGGTCCATCCGGCATCTCCCGCCCGTCGACCGGGGCAATCTACTGGAGAATCATATAGCAGAAATTGACGCTTGTCCCCTGTCTCAGCGACCGGTGTGGCAGCCGCAGGTGCAGCCGACGGAGGGCGGCTCGCCGTCCACGCCGTGCTCGTGCAGGAGCTGCCGGGCCAGGGCGTGCACCGTGCCGAGCATCCGGTACCGCCGGCCCGACGAGCTGTGCCGGACCTCCAGGACCGACTTGTCCACGAGCCGCTCCAGCAGCATCTGCACCGTACGCGGCTCGCCCGCCATCGCCTTGTCGGCGACGGCCGCCGCCTCCAGGCAGAACGCGGCCGGCATCGCGCCGAGGGCGGTGAAGCACCGTTGCTCGGCCGGGTCGAGCAGCTCGATGCTGCGGTGCACGGCGGCGTGCAGCGAGCGGTGGTGACTGGGCACGCCCCGGCGGGGCGGCTGGATCCGACGCAGGGGGTCCCCGACCCCGTCCACCAGCGTCTCCAGCCGCTGGGTCCGCAGGCAGGCCGCGGCGAGCTCGATGGCCAGCGGCAGCCCGTCGAGCGCCCGGCACACCGCTGCCACCGCCTCGACGTTGGACTCCGTGAGCCGGAATCCCGGCCGCACCTGCGCCGCCCGCCGGGCGAACAACTGCAGGGCGGGCTGCGCGGCCAGGTGGCCCGGCTCCGCGTCCACGTCGAGCGGACGCACCGGGTACACCGCCTCGTAGGGCAGGCCGAGCAGCTCCCGCGAGGTCAGCAGGATGGTGATCTGGGGACAGTTCCGCAGGATGTCGTCGGCCAGGTCGGCGGCTTCGTCGGTGACCAGCTCGGCGTTGTCGAGCACGAGCAGGAGCTTGCGGTCGTGCAGCCGGTGCACCAGCGGCTCGGGGCGGCCGGCGCCCCGGGTCGGTGGCTCGTCGACGGCGGCCTCGACCGCCCGCGTCAGGTCCGGGCCGGTGCGGACGTTCGCCAGGTCGATCACCGCCACGCCGTCGGCGAACCGCTCCCGCAGCTCCTCCGCCGCCGCCAGGCCGAGCGCGGTCTTGCCGACGCCGGCCGCGCCGGTCAGGCTCACCAGGCGGTACTCGCGCAGCAGGTCGCAGGTCGCCGCGAGGTCCGCCGCGCGGCCGATCAGGTCGTCGACCACCGGCGCCGGCCCCCGCCACGGTGGCTGGTGGACGCCGGGCCGGGCGTCCAGCACCTCCCGGTACGCCGCCGTGAGTTCGGGACCCGGGTCGACGCCCAGGTCGAGCTTGAGTCTCGTGCGCACGTCGGCGTACCGCTCGATGGCCCACGCGCGCTGGCCGATGTGCGTGAGTGCCTGTAGCACCCGGGCCTGCACCCGCTCGTTGAGCGGCTCCGCCTGGGCCAGCCGCTCGGCCAGCGGCAGCACCGCGTCCGGCCGTCGCAGCTCGAGGCCGATCGCGATGTAGTCGAGCGCGGCGGCCAGGAACTCCTGTCGCAGCGGGCCGATGTCGTCCTGCTCGGCGAGCAGCGCGGACAGGTCCCCGACCTGGGGATCCTGCCACTGGTCGATGCTCTCGCCGTACCGGGCGAAGGCGCTGTCGAGCTCGCCGCCCTCCCGCAGCGCCGACGCCTTCCGGATGCCCGCCCGGAACACCTGCAGGTCGAGCTGGTCGTCGGCGACGGTCAGCCGGTATCCGCCCGGCACCGACACGATGACGTTGGTGCGCTGGCGCCGAGGCGTGTCGGGCTCGACCGCGTGGCGCAGCCGCGCGACGTAGGTGTGCACGAGGTTGGCGGCCCGCGTCGGTGGCTGTCCCGCCCAGAGCGCGGCGATCAAGTCGTCCAGCGGCACATGTCGTCCGGCCCGCAGGGCCAGCAGGGCGAGGACCGCCCGCTGCTTCGGGGGGCCGAGGTCGACCTCCCTGCCGCGAATCGTCGCTCGGACGGGACCGAGGATCTGAATTCGGAGTTCGATCTCGGTCCGGTTCACACGTCCCCCAGCTGTCGTGGCGCTGTGCTCAGTGCTCCTCTACTTTAAGTGAAGAACTTCCATACTTAAAGAGGCGGAGCTGTCGCACTGGGTAGCCGCCCCGGGTTCATCCCGGCGTCAAGTCGCCGTCAAGAGCGGTCCCGGACACTGGCCTGCGGCAACCGGCGGCACCGATCGAATCGTGCCCGGCCAGGCCGGGCAGCTCTCGACCATGACCCGGAGCGGAGAGATGCGGACGATCGCACCCCACGGTTCGTACCCCCACCTCGCGACACGGCCCCGCCCATGATCGTCGGCATCATCGGGCGCGGTCGAATGGGATCGGCGCTGGCCAGGGCGCTTGCGGCGCACGGGCGGCCGGTGCTGATCGCCGGTCGCGGCGAGCCGGCGCGGCCGCCGGACCACTTCGCCCCGTACCCCGGCATCCGGCCCGTCCCGACCGGCGCCGTCGTCGCCGGGGCCGACCTGGTCGTGCTGATGCTGCCGTTCGCCGCCGCCGTGGAGCTGGCCCTGGCGGGGCGGCTCGACGACGGGCGGGGGCGCACGGTCATCGATGCGACGAACCCGCCGACGGCCGGTGCCGCCCCGCCCGCTCCCGCCGGCTCCGGCGGCCGGTTGCTAGCGGAACTGTTACCGCAGTGGCGCGTCGTCAAGGCGCTCAACACCGTCCCGGCCGGCATGCTGGACGAGCCCGTCCTCGACGGGCGTCCGGTCACCGTGCCCCTGGCCGGCGACCATCCGGCGGCGAAGGCGGAGGTGAGCGCGTTGGTGCGGCGGCTCGGGTTCGCCCCGGTGGACGTTGGCGGCATCGACCGCGCGCCGGCGCTGGAGTCGCTGGCCGACCTGCTGATGGCGATCAGCAGCCGGCACGCCCTCCGGGGCCGGATCGGCTTCCAGGTCGCCCTCGCGGAGCCGGGGGCCGCGATGGACGGCGGGCCACCCGGGCGGACCCCCGTGGACAGCGGGCTGTCCGGGCCGGCGCACGCCGAGGCGGCCAGGCGCGTGCCGACCGCCGGCGGCGAGCGTCAGCGCCGGCCGCCGCCCGCCGCGGAGAGCATCCGTTCGCCGGCCGGTCGGCCGCCCAGGCCGAGCAGGTAGAGGCAGCGGGGGAGCGCCGACGGCGGGCCGGTGACGGAGACCGCCCCGCTGACCACGGCCTCGACCGGCTCGATCGCGCCGCTGCCGAGGTCGAAGAAGGTCCGCGCGTCGGTGGCGACCCGCAGCGTGGCGTCCGCGCCGGCCGTCCCCTGCACCGTGCGGGCCTGGCCGTCGGTGACGCGGACGTGGAACACCTCGCCCTCGATGTCGAACTCGTAGATCTCGTCGGCGAGGGCCCGGGCCGGGTCGACCATCGACTCGATGGCCAGGACGGCCCAGGAGGCCCGGGTGACCGAGGCGCCCGTGCGGGCGGGCTGCTCGGCGAGGAGCGTCAGCCCGAACCGGGCCAGCACCAGGACCGGCTCCCGCAGCTTCTCGCCGAGCTCGGTGAGCGCGTAGCCCGCCGTGCGCCGCTCGGCGTCCAGCGGTTGGATGATGCCGGCCTCGGTGAGGAAGGTCAGCCGGTCGGCCAGCAGGTTGGTGCCGATGCCCGGCAGGGCGTCCAGCAGGTCGCGGTAGCGGCGCGGACGGACCAGCAGCTCCCGGATGATGAGCAGCGTCCACCGCTCACCCACCACGTCCAGTGCGAAGGCCAGACCGCATTGCTGGCCGTACGTCCGACGGTCCCGTTGCTCTTTCACGGCGCTCCTTATGCCGCAGCGCGGACCCAGCCACGCCTCTTTACTTAGACATAGTACATGACCGCCTCTTCCAAATTGCCCTCCTGCCCGCAGAAATCGCGGACCTGTCGATACGTGGCGCTTTGTCCATCCGGGACCTGCCTAGAATCTGCCCGGTGACGACCGCCGTACCGACCGGGCGGGACCTCGCCGACGTGCCTTTCCGCCTGCCCAAGGTCGAGTCGCACGGGCGCCTCGAACGACCGGTGCGTCCCGGCACCCCGCGGCGGGATCGCCCGCCGGCACGGCCTCGGCCCCGGCCGGCTCCACGAGGCGGCGATGGTCCGGCTCTGCCGTTTCCGCGACTTGCGGCACTTCACAGATCTGTACGAACGCTGCTGCCCGACCCGGCCGGCCCGGAGCCGGTCGCCGAGGAGCCGGCGCGGCGCACCGGCAGAGCGTCCGGCATCTGGGGGTGGCCTTCAGCCCCGGCACGCAGTGGCGCGGGGCGGGCGTCCCGTCCGACGAGCGGCTCCACGGCCCTGACGGGAGGCGCCGAGCGGGCGGGAGTGACCGCCGCCCGACTGCCCGCCCGAGCCGGCGCGGTCAGCCCGGCAGCGGCGACAGGCGGGACCGGAGCGCGGCGATGTGCGCCGGCGTGGTGCCGCAGCAACCGCCGACGATGCCCAGCCCGACCGGGCGCCAGGCGTCCCAGAGGTCCGCGAAGGCGGCGGGCGTCAGGCGCGGCGGGAGATAACGGTCCACCGGGGTGGCCGGCGGCACGCCGCTGCGGTCCTCCACGTTCGGGTACGCGCCGAGCAGGCCCGGCCCCGCCTCCCGGAGCCGCCGCAACGCCCGGTCGGTCCCGGCGGGGTCGGTGCAGTTGACCAGCACCGCCGCCGCGCCGGCTGCCCGTACCGCGTCGGCCGCCGCCGCGACGTCCTCGCCGGAGAGCAGGCGGGCGTCACCGGCGCAGACGAAGCTCACCCAGGCCGGCAGGCCGTGCTCGCGTACCGCCCGGGTGGCGGTGACCGCCTCCCGGACCGTGTTCATGGTCTCGACCAGCGCCAAGTCGACGCCGGCTCGGGCGAGCTGCTCGGCCAGCCAGCCGTGCTCCCGCCGCAGCGCCGCCGCGTCGGGCACCAGGTCCGGGCGGTAGCAGTCCTCGACCGGGGCCACGGAGGCGGCGACGAGCACCCGGCGGCCGGCCACCGCCGGGTCGGCGGCCCCCCGGGCCAGCGCCACGGCCGTGCGGACCAGGCCGGCGGCGGTGGCGTCGTCCGTCCCGGCCCGGCGCGCCGCCCGCGGCGTGGTGCGGAACGTGTCGGCGGTGAGCACGTCCGCTCCCGCCGCGACGTACCGGGCGTGGATCCGGGAGACCAGGCGCCGGCCGTCGGCGTCCAGCAGGCAGCGCGCCGTCCACCACGGGGCGGTCACGGACCGGCCGTGCCGTTGCAGCTCGGTGCCGAGCCCGCCGTCGAGGACCAACGGTCCCGCCGCCCCCGCTGCGTCCATCGGCGCCTCCCCGTCCCCGCCGCGCGACCGCCCGATCGTGGCACGGCCTGTCCGGGCGGCACGACACCCGTGCGCCGCCGGGGGACAACTCCGCAAGCTGCGAGACACCCGGCCGGTGACCGGCGGTCAGGCCGGCGCCGAGCCGGCAGGAGTGCCGGCCGGCGCGGACGCCGGACGGCCGCGGGGTCAGACGCCGGAAGCCGCGATCGCCGCGACGCCGCCGAGCAGCGCCCGCACGTCGTCGCGGGTGGTGTAGCGCGCCACCCCCGCCCGCAGGGACTCGGGCACGTCGGGCGAGACGGCCCGCAGCGCCCCCTCCGCGCCGAAGGTGCCGTGCCCGACGGCGATCCCCTCGGCGGCGAGGATCGCCGCCACGTCGGCGGCGGAGCGGCCGACCACCTGGAAGGAGACGATCGGTATCGGGGACCTGCCGTCCGGGCGGCCGAGGACGCGCACCCCGTCGATCATCCGCAGGCCGCGGGCCAGCAGGTTGGCGAGCCGCTCGCCGTGCCGGAACACGGCGGGACGATCCCAGTTCAGCAGCACCTCGGCCGCCACTCCGGCGGCGAGCACCACCTCGATCCCCGGCCCGTGCTCGGCGCCCGGCCGATCGGCGGTCCGGACGACCGCCGATCCGGGCCGCCCGTCGCGGTTCCACAGCACCCCGCACCGGGGGCCGTACCACTTGTCAGCGGACGTGACGAAGGCGTCGCAGCCCCACGCGGCGACGTCCACGAACCGGTGTGCCGGCGCCTGCACCCCGTCGACGAAGATCCGGGCACCGGTGGACCGCGCGGCCGCGCAGATCGCCGGGATGTCCGGCGCGCTGCCGAGGACGTTGGAGCCGGCGGTGACCGCGACCCACCGGGTGCGGGGGCTGAGCTGCTCGGTGACCGCCTCGACGGTCAGCTCACCGTTCGGCGACAGGTCGGCGACCCGGACGACGGCGCCCTGCCGCACGGCGGACTCGCGCCACGGGTCCACGTTCGCGGCGTGGTCGAGAGCCGTGCACATCACCTCGTCGCCGGGGCGGAGGGCGGGCGCCACGGACCGGACGAACCCCTCGGTCAGGCTCGTCATGTCGGCGCCGAACGACACGACGCCGCCCCGGGCCCCGATCAGCGCCCGGAACCGGCCGGCCGCCCAGTCGAGCACCGTGCGGGAGCGCGGGTGGGCGACGTCGGCGCTGAACTCCCCGGCACGGGCGGGATAGCGGGTCAGCACGTCGCGGACCGCGTGGTGCACCAGCGTGCCGGCGGGGGCGTCGAAGCGCGCGGCGCCCGGCCGCAGATCGGGGAACTGCTCCGTGACGGGCCGCGTGACCAGGGCGGTCAGGGGGAGCGCACCCAGCTCGCCGAAGGTCATCTCAACGGGCTGGGTCAGATCGCCGCGGCGGTCGTACGAACGCGCGCGGCGGTGCCGGTCGGCAGCGGGGAACCAGGCAGAGCACGGTCCCGACAGGGCACCGGCACGGTGTCTCCTCGATGGGCGCATGTGGACATCGCGTTCGTCGCAGCTGCGTGCTGTCCCAGAGTGGTTACTGACGGGCCGCGGGCACGGCTCCTCTCAGTTCGGGAAAAATATCACATCCGACGTCGTACGGGGTACCCCGTGACGACAGTGGTGTAATTCGCCCGAGGGCGGCGATCCGGGGCCCGCCGCGTCGCGCGTACCCGGTGCGAGGCCGTCCGGCTACGGCATGAGGCCGGGGCCGCCCGATCCGACGTCGGTCGCCGCCGGGCCGGCGTCCGCGTCGGCGGCTGAGGGGTCGCCCCACCACCGCCAGAAGTCCGCGCCGTCCGCCGGCGCCCGCCCGGCGGGTAATCGATGCCGCGCCCCCGCCCCGCCGTCCGGGTCGGCTCCGGTCCACCAGGACAGGTGCCGGGCGTCGACCTCGGGCACCTCGGCGGTCCCGCCGGTTCCGGCGGCCCGCCCGTCGTCCGGCGCGAACCCGCCGTGACAGGCGACGGACACCATCGCGGACCTCCCGTCCGGTGTCGATCGAGGACAGTCAGGCTAACCCGCGGCCCGTTCCGGCCGGTCTCCCAGCTTGCGCAACACCGGACGTCGTTTGAGCGGCTCCCACCAGGTGCGGTTCGCGCGGTACCAGGCGACCGTCTCGCCGAGCCCGTCGACGAGGTCCCTGCGCGGGGCGTACCCGAGTTCGCATCTGATCTTGCTCCAGTCGACCGCGTAGCGCCGGTCGTGGCCCTTGCGGTCCTCGACGTACCGGATCCGGTCGGGGCCGGCGCCGCAGGCCTCCAGCAGGCGCTCGGCCATCTCCCGGTTGGTCAGCTGGGTGCCCCCGCCGACGTTGTAGACCTCCCCGGCCCGCCCGCGCGTCCGCACCAGCTCCAGCGCCCGGACGTGGTCGTCGACGTGCAGCCAGTCGCGCACGTGCAGCCCGTCGCCGTAGAGCGGGACGTCGCCGCCGTCCAGCAGGTTCGTGATCGCCAGCGGCACCAGCTTCTCCGGGTGCTGGTGCGGGCCGTAGTTGTTGGCGCACCGCGTCACCCGCACGTCGAGCCCGTGGGTCCGGACGAAGGCCAGGGCGAGCAGGTCGCTGGCGGCCTTCGCGGCGGCGTACGGCGAGCTGGGCAGGACCGGGTCCGTCTCCGGCCACGTGCCGTGCTCGATGGAGCCGTAGACCTCGTCGGTGGAGACGTGTACGAAGACCGCGCGGTCGCCGTGCCGGCGTCGGACCGCCTCGAGCAGCGTGTAGGTGCCGAGCGTGTTGGTGCGGACGAAGTCGCCGCCGTCGGCGATGGACCGGTCGACGTGGGACTCGGCGGCGAAGTGCACGACCTGGTCGTGCTCGGCCACTAGCCGGTCCACCAGGTGGCCGTCGCAGATGTCGCCGCGGACGAAACGGTAGGCGGGGTGGCCGGCGACCGGGCGGAGATTGGCGAGGTTGCCCGCGTAGGTCAGCTTGTCCAGCACCGTGACCCGGACGCCGCCCGGCCCGCCGGGCCGCAGCAGGGTCCGGACGTAGTGCGACCCGATGAAGCCGGCGCCGCCGGTGACGAGGATCCTCGTCGCGTTCATGCCGACCTCCGTCGCGTGCGGTCTGCGCTGCTGGCGGCGGCAGTGGCCGCACCCCGCTCCTCGGCCACGGCCGCCTCGATCATCCGCCGCCACGGCGGCAGCGGGCCGAGGCCGGCGCGCGCCCACCCGTCGTGCCCGAGGACGGAGACCCGTGGCCGTCGGGCCGGCCGGGCGGCGAGTGCCCGGCTGTCCGTCGGGCGGACGCGACCCGGGTCGAGACCGTGCAGCGCGAAGACCACCCGGGCGAAGCCGTACCAGGTGGTCCGGCCGGCCGCGGTGCCGTGGTAGATCCCCGCCGGGGCCCGCCCCGCGGCGGCCAGCCCGGCCAGCGTGACCAGCCGGCCGGCGAGGGCGCGCGCCCAGGTGGGCTGGCCGTGCTGGTCGTCGACGACGTCGACGAACTCCGTCTCGGCGGCCCGGCGCAGCACGGCCCGGACGAAGTTGGGGCCGTGGCGGCCGTACAGCCAGCCGGTGCGGACGACGTAGCCTCGACCGGGTAGCAGGCCGCGCACGGCCCGCTCGCCGGCGAGCTTGCTGCGACCGTAGGCGTTCAGCGGCGCCGGCGCGGCGTCCTCCGGCCAGGGCACCCCGGTCTCGCCGGAGAAGACGTAGTCGCTGGACAGGTGGATCAGGAACGCCCCGTGGCGCGCGCACGCCCGAGCCAGATTGGCGGGGCCGGCGCCGTTCACCGCCGTGGCGCCGGCCTCGTCCGACTCGGCCCCGTCCACGTCGGTCCAGGCGGCGGCGTTGATGACGACGTCGTGGCCGGGCACCGCGTGCCCGACGGCCGCGGTGTCGGTGATGTCCAGAGCGGCCCGGTCGAGGGTGGTGTGCCGGCCGTCGGCGCCGGCGAGGACCTCGCACAACTCGCGGCCTAGCAGCCCGCCCGCGCCGGTCACGAGCAGTCGTGGCGTCGGTACGCTCATCGCCGCCCCCGGTGCGTCATCGCCCTCGCCGTCCCGGCCTCGTCGTCCACAATGGACGAAGCATGGTCCGGCGTGGCCGGTGGACGCCGCGTCGGTTTTCCGATTCGCTGGCCCGACGGCCGACCGTGGTCGGTCGCCGGGTTCCGCGACGGGTGAGGAGGACAGCGGTGGACATCCGGGCGTTGACGATCGAGGGTTCGTGGCTGGTCACCCCGGAGCAGCACCACGACGACCGGGGCATGTTCCTGGAGTGGTACCAGGCGGGCCGCTTCACCGAGGCGGTCGGACGGCCGTTCACCGTGGCGCAGTCCAACGTCTCCGTCTCGGGGCGGGGGGTGATCCGCGGCATCCACCTGGTGGACGTGCCACCCGGCCAGGACAAGTACATCACCTGCGTCTCCGGTGCCGTGCTCGACGTCGTGGTGGACCTGCGGGTGGGCTCGCCGACCTTCGGCCGGTGGGAGGCGGTGCGGCTGGACGACGTCGACCGTCGGGCCGTCCACCTCGACGCCGGGCTCGGCCACGCGTTCTGCGCGCTGACCGATCCGGCCACCGTCGTGTACCTGTGCTCGTCGCCGTACGATCCGGCGGCCGAACGCACCGTCAACCCCCTCGACCCGGAGCTCGGCATCGCCTGGCCGACCGGGCCGAGGCGGCTGTCGACCCGCGACGCCACCGCCCAGACCGTGGCGCAGGCGTTGGCCGCGGGGGTGCTGCCGGCCTACGTGCCGCGCGGGTAGCGGGGCGCCGCGCCGCCCGGGTGTCGCCCGCCGGACGGGGGCGCCGCGCCCGCGACCGGTCCCGGCCGAGGTCGGGCCGGCGCGCAGGCGCCGACAGTGGTGCCGCCGGGTCCGGCCGGCGGCACCGTGGTCCGGGCGGCCGCGCGAACGCGGCGACCGGCCGCCACCGCGGGTCCGGCGCCGGCCGGCCCGCGCGGCATCGCTCACCTGCTGTTGTACGGCATGGTCGGGAACCATCCGTAGTCGAACATCGCCGGTAGCCGGACGTCCCAGTAGACGACCATGAACACGCCCAGCGCGATCAGCATCCCGCCGGTCAGCGCGGCGGTCCGGGGCGGGCTCGCCGCCAGCCAGCGCACGAACCGGCCGCGCGTGAGCACCACGATCAGCGCGAACAGCGCCGTGACGACGGCGATGTTGCCGAGGGACTGGAGGACGAAGGCGCCGGCCCCGTAGAGCGGGTTGCCGGTCTCCACCGCCCAGTGGAAGAGCTTGTTGAACAGCGGGTACGGCCGGCCGATCAGGAAGCCGCCGACGAGGGCGCCGAGCACCACCACCCGGGCCGCCGGTCGGTTCGCGAACGGGTCCCGCAGCACCCCGAGCGCCGCCAGGCCCAGGTAGACGAAGGTCAGCCCGATCACCCCGAAGACGACCATGGACTGGACCAGGCGTACCGGGAGGCCGCCGACGGTCGCGGTGGACAGCTGGGGCAGCCCCTCGCCGACCAGCACGCCGACGAAGCCGTAGACCGCGGCGACGGCGACCATGCCGGCGGTGAGCCAGGCCACCGGCCGCACCAGGCTGCGCAGCCCGGTCTTCGTCGCGGAGCCCGCTCCGGCCTGGCTCATCGGGCCGATGGACGCCGCCATGGCGATGTTGCAGGCGGTGAACGTGCCGGCCAGCCCGGACACGAAGGCGAAGACGAGACCGGCCAGGGTGCCGCCGATCGCGGTCGCCTTGGCGTCGTGGCCGAGCAGCGCGTTGGCCACCGAGTCGCCGATGACGTGGTCGACGAGTTCGTACGACCACAGCACCGACAGCAGCACACCGGCGGCCGTGGCGAGCAGCACGATCCGTCCCCGTCCGGCCGGCGTCGCCCGCGGGACGACGGCTGCGGCTCCTTGCTCAGTGACAGTCATGACTGGATTTTGGTGACCGGCCGCAGACCGGTGTTCTCGCAGGTTGCCCGATGCCCGCGGGCCTCCGGCCGGTGGCGTCCGGCGGCGCGGCGTCCGGAGCTCCCGGGCGGGTCGGGCCCGGCCTGTCGTCGGTCGGCCGATGGTCCGCGTGACTTCACCGATAATTTCTTGCAGACACTGCAAGATCGCTTGTAGCGTTCGCGCGTGCACACCGCCGCAACCGAGCCCGTACCCGGACGGCGCGACCGCAGGAAGCGCCGCACCCGGGCCGCGCTGACCGAGGCGGCGCTCCGCCTGGTGGCCGAGCGCGGTCTGGCCCAGGTGACGGTCGAGGAGATCAGCGAGGCGGCCGAGGTCTCCCCGCGTACCTTCTTCAACTACTTCGCCTGCAAGGACGACGCGCTGGTCGGCGACCACTCGGGCGACGCGGCGCGGCTGGTGGCGCGCCTGGCGGCCGTGCCGCCGGAGGTGCCGGTGCTGACCGCGCTGCGGACCGCGCTCGACGAGCTGATCGACGAGGTGCGCACCGAGCGCGAGCTGTGGCGCCTGCGGCTGGAGGTGGTGACGCGCAACCCCGCGCTGCTGCCCCGTCTGGTCGCCGGCAACGCCGAGGCCGAGCGGGCCATCGTCGAGGTCGTCGCGGCGCGGGTCGGGGTGGACCCCGGCCACGGCTACCCGGCCCTGGTCGCCGCCGTCGCCGGCGCGGCCTGGCGCACGGCGATGACCCGCTGGGCCACCCAACCCGACGGACCGGAACTGGCCGACCTCACCGACGAGGCGTTCGCCGCGCTCGCCGCGGGCCTGCCGCAACCCGGCCCGTCCTGACCCCTGCAAGCCTCCTTCCGGGGAACGGTCCCCGGAAGGCCCGTGAACCCGCACCCGTGAGGAAGCGTCAATGACCGCCACCGTGCCCGCCAAGACCCCCGAGGTCGGCGCCGGCCGCATGTCCCGCCGAGAGGTGCTCCAGGCGCTCTCCGGCCTGATGGTCGGCATGTTCGTGTCGATCCTCGCCTCCACGGTCGTGGCGAACGCGCTGCCGCGCATCATCGCCGACCTGAACGGCACCCAGACGGTCTACACCTGGATCGTCACCACCGAGCTGCTGGCCATGACGGCGACCGTGCCGCTGTGGGGCAAGATGGCCGACCTCTACAGCAAGAAGCTGCTGATCCAGCTCTCCCTCGGCCTCTTCGTGGTCGGCTCGCTGATCGCCGGGCTCACCCCGAACGTCGAGGTGCTGCTGGTCAGCCGGGCCGTGCAGGGGATCGGCGCGGGCGGCATGACCGCCCTGGCCACCATCGTGATGGCGGCGATGATCCCGCCGCGCGAGCTGGGCCGCTACGCAGGCATCTTCGGCGCCGTGTTCGGCGTCGGCACCATCGCCGGCCCGCTGATCGGCGGCGTACTGGTGGACACCTCCTGGCTCGGCTGGCGCTGGTGCTTCCTGATCGGCGTCCCGTTCACCCTGCTCTCCATCGTCCTGCTCCAGCGCACCCTGCACCTGCCGGTGACCCGCCGCAAGGTGAAGATCGACTGGCTCGGCGCGCTGCTCATCACCTCCGGGGTCTCCACCGTGCTGGTCTGGTCGTCGCTGGCCGGCAACAAGTTCGCCTGGGCGTCCGGATGGACGGCGCTGATGGTCGGTGGCGGTCTCGTCCTGCTGGCGCTGGCCGTCTGGGTGGAGTCCCGCGCGGAGGAGCCGATCGTGCCGCTGGAGATCTTCCGCAACCGGACGGTCTCGCTGACCACCGTCGCCAGCATCCTGGTCGGCGTGGCGATGTTCGGCGGCACCGTGTTCCTGTCCCAGTACTTCCAACTCTCGCTGGGCAAGTCGCCGACGGTGGCGGGGCTGATGAGCCTGCCGATGATCCTCGGCCTGCTGGTCTCGTCGACGGTGGCCGGCCAGCTGATCACCAAGTACGGCCGCTGGAAGCGTTACCTGGTGGCCGGCGCCGTCGTGATGGTCGCCGGCATGCTGCTGCTGGCCACCATCGACACCGAGACCAGCATCGTGCTGCTCAGCGTCTACATGGCGGTGCTCGGCATCGGCGTCGGCATGCTCATGCAGAACCTCGTGCTCGCGGCGCAGAACGACGTGCCGGCGCACGAGCTGGGCGCGGCCACCTCCGTGCTGACCTTCTTCCGCAGCATGGGCGGCACGATCGGCGTCAGCGCGCTCGGCGCGGTGCTGGCGAACCGGGTCGCCACACTGAGCGCGGAGAAGCTCGGCCCGTTGGGCGGCGGTGCCACGGGCGGGGAGGGCTCCACCGAGGTGCCCGACCTGTCCGCCCTTCCCGAGCCGGTGCTGAAGATCGTCCAGGACGTGTACGGGACCGCCACCGGCGAGCTGTTCCTGGTGGCCACCCCCTTCGCGGTGCTCGCCCTGGTGGTGGTGCTGTTCATCCGGGAGAAGCCGCTGCACACCCTCAGCGGCGACGAGCGGCGCGTCCAGGAGGCCGCTGCCGCCGCACCCGGCGCGCACTGAGTCTTGCGTCCCGAAGGGGCGGCCCGGCATCGGACCGGGCCGCCCCTTCGCTCGCGCCCGGCGGGCCGAAACGATCGGTGCGGGCGTGCCGCTCAGGGTCGGCGCAGACGCGGCGGGGCGAGCGGCACCGGCGCGGGGCCGGCCACCGGCGGGGACACAGTCGCCATTCGGGGAACGGTCGCCGGCCGGGCGACGGCAGCCGGCAGGCGTGTCGCCGGCCAGGCCGCCGGGATGCGTTCCAGCACCCCGCCGGCGAACACGTCCCGCAGCCCGAGCGGCTTCAGGTGCACGTACCCGATGTGGCAGTCACAGACCGCGTTGCCGCACGGGCGCGGGCGCAGGGCCGACCGCCACGAGCCGTCGTAGAGGTTGCCGATCGGCTCGGCGATGAAGTGGCAGCGGCGCACGGTGCCGTCCCCGAGCACCGAGACGGCCGTCTCTCCCGCATGGCAGGGCCGGTCGAGCGACACGTGCGGGCGGACGCTGTAGCCGAAGAGCGGGTCCAGCTCCGTCCAGGTCGCCTCCTCGGCGGCGTCGTAGCGCCGGCCCTCGGCGGCGTTCACCCACAGGTAGACCTCGGCCGGCAGGGCGGCGCGCAGCGCCCGCGCCTCGTCCAGGTGCTCCGGCAGGCCGACGACCCCCACGGAGTAGCGGATGCCCAGCTCCGACAGCCGGGCACAGCGGCGCAGGAAGCGGTCCCGGTCGACCTGGCCGGGGTGGTAGGTCGTCCACAGGGCGGCGGCGCGGGGGTCGGCGTCGGCCAGCCAGTCCACCCGGGCGGCGAGGTTGGTCTGGATGACGACCCGGTCGACGTGCGGCAGGTGCGACAGCGACACCATCGCGTCCCGGTACCAGCGGCGGGTCAGCCCCTCGCCCCACGGGGTGAACAGCACCGACAGCCGCACGTCGGTGGTGCCCGCCACCCAGCCGGCGAACCGGTCCAGGGCCGCCCGGTCGGCGCGCAGCAGCTCCGGCGGATCGTGCCGCTTGGCGAACGGGCAGTACGGGCAGTCGTAGTTGCAGCTCGCCAGTGGCCCCCGGTAGAGGATCGCCAGGTTCACCGCGGCACGTACCCGGTCATGGCGTCGCGGACCCGGGCCGAGGTCAGCCACGGGCCGACCGCGTCGGAGCGGGCCAGCCCGGCCGGGGTCAGCCGCAGGCCGCCGTCGGTGGCCCAGCCCCGCTCGACCAGCCGGCCCAGCTCCGGGAAGTCGTCGGCGGGCGGGCGGCCGAACCGGGCCCGGTACGCCGCCGCGTCGACGCCGTCGGCGCGCAGCAGCGACTTGAGCAGCCACCGGCGGCGCTGCTCGGCGCCGTCGAGGGTGAACCCGAACTCGGCGTGCCGGAAGTCGTCGGCGGGGCGGGCCAGGTAGTCGTCGAGCACCGCCCGCACCTCGCTCACGCCGACCGCGTAGTCGAACGAGTAGTGCAGGCTCGTGGTGTAGGAGCGGGCGCCGCAGCCCAGCCCGACCATGCCGTCGTCCTGGCAGCAGTAGTCCGGCCCGTCCGGGGCCGGCACGTCGGCCCGGCGGAACTGCCGCATCGACTCCTGCCGGTAGCCGGCCGCGCCCAGCGTCGCCACCGCCTGCCGGTAGAGCTCCAGCCGCTGGGCGTCCCAGTCGGCGCGGCCGTGCGCCCGCCGCCCGAGCCCGGTCAGCGGCCGCACGTACAGCGGGTAGAGGTAGAGCTCCTCCGGCCGCCACGCCAGGGCCGCGTCGAGGCTCTGCCGCCAGGTGTCGGCGGTCTGCCCGTCGATGCCGTAGATCAGGTCGATGTTGAGCACCGGGATCCGGGCCTCGCGGATCGCCGCGAGGGCGGCCTCCACCTCGGCGCGCCGCTGCGGCCGGCCGGCGGCGCGGGCCTCGGCGTCGAGGAAGCTCTGCACGCCGATGCTCACCCGGGTGGTGCCGTGCGCGGCGAGCACCGCGAGCCGCTCCGGCGTCGCGGTGGCGGGCGAGGTCTCCACCGACAGCGGTACGCCGGGCAGCCGGGCCCCCATCGCGGTGGCGATGTCGAACAGTTCGGTCAGCTCGTCGGCCGTCAGGTAGGTGGGGGTGCCGCCGCCGAACGCCGCGCGGGCGTACCCGGCGTCGGCGCCGAGCGCGTCGGCGACCCGTTCGGCCTGCCGGCGCAGCTGCCGCAGGTAGCCGGTGACCTGCTCGGCGGGCGCGTTGGCGCGGGTGAACAGGTTGCAGAACCCGCAGCGCATCTCGCAGAACGGCACATGGACGTAGAGGAAGAGCGCGTCACGCGCCTCGGCCCGCCACACGTCCGCCAGGGCGGGACGCGGACGCAGCGGGCGATAGGAGGTCTTGTGCGGGTACGCGTACAGGTACTGCTGGTACGGCGAGCCGTCGAGGCCCGTGTCGGTGCTGGTCACCATTCTCCCGGGTGCAGGGTGAAGTGGGCGTACGGGACGGTCCACACCACGTCGTGGCCGATGCGGTGGCCGGTGTGGCCGTCCTCGCCGTAGGCGGTGCCGTGGTCGGCGCAGACGATCGCGAACACCGGCCGCCCCCGCCCGGTGAGCAGGGCGAACAGTCGGTCGATGCGGCCGTCGACGTACTCCAGGGCGGCGGCGTGGCTGGCCAGGTCGTCGGCCCGCGCGCCGGGCAGGTGGTGCCGGTTGGGCTGGTGCAGGGCCGCGACGTTGAGGAACGTGAACAGCGGCTGCCGCGCCGGCACCCGCGGCAGCACCTCGGCGAGCCGGTCGAGCTGCGCGTCCAGGCAGGTGGGGGACGTCACCCCGAACTCCGGCTCCCAGTGCGCCTCGGCGAACAGGCCGGGCAGCACCGCGCCGAGCGGGCTGCGGCGGTTGAAGAACCCGACGCCGCCGAGGCAGAGCGTGTGGTAGCCGACGTCGGCGAGGGCGGTCGGCAGGTCCGGGGCGTCGAAGACCCAGGTGTCTCTGCCCGCGGTCTCGCTGCCGGGGAACGCCGCCGCGTACAGCCGCTCGTGCCGGCCCGGCGTGACCGGGGTCGGCAGGAAGCCGGCGAAGAACGCGTGGTGCGCGGCGTAGGTGAAGCTGGCGGGGGAGTGCCGCCGCTCCCACCGGCCACCGGGCAACGCCCGCGCCAGGTGTGGCGTGCGCCCCCGCTCCGCCAGGTCGGCGGCGACGTCGTAGCGGAGCGTGTCGAGGGTGAGCAGGAGCAGGTCGTGGCTGCCGATCAGGCTCCGCACGGCAGCACCTCCCGCCCCGCCGCGTCCCCGCGCGCCGGCTCCCGCCCCGCCGCGTCGCCGCGCGCCGGCTCCGGGCCACCCGCCGCCCGCCAGCGCTCCCATCGGCCGTCGGTCAGGGCGCGCACCTGCTCGGCGTAGGTGTCCCGGCCGCCGGCCAGCACCCCGGGCAGCAGGTCGCCGAACGCGTTGACCTCGGCCACCGCGTGGCGCCGCCAGCCGACCAGGAACATCAGGTCTATCCCCACCTGGAGCGTGCGGGGGAAGCACGCGGCGACCCGCTCACAGGTCTCCATCGCGGCCGCCCACGCCGCCGGCCCGGCGGCGGCCCGCAGCGCGCCGAGGTCGCCACGCGCGTTGCCCAGGTGCAGGTTGGTCAGCGGCCCCCGGGCGGCGCGCACCACGGCGTGGGTGGGCCGCCCGGCGACCGCCACCACCCGCAGGTCGACCACCCGGCCGCCGAGCCCCGCCTTGGGCAGCCACCGCTCCACGTGCAGGCCCTCGGGCGCGATCCGGTCGACGAGCGCGGCGACCTGGGCCTCGTCCGTGCAGCGGCGCGGCCGCAGCGAGTTGAACAGCCCGTCCGGGGCCGCCTCGATCGTGGTGACCGCCTGCACCCGCCGCCCGGCGACGGCCAGCGCGATCACCCCGGCGGCGGACGAGCCGTGCGCCGGCTTGACGAATACCCGGCCCCATCCGGGCTTCGCCATGGCCGCCCGCAGCTGCGCCCAGCCGTGCACCGGGGGCAGCGCGGCCGGCACCGGCACCCCGGCGGCGGACAGCCGCGCGTGGCAGCGCCGCTTGTCGCACATCACCGCGACGTCCTCCGGGTCGTTGAGCAGCTCCGCCCCGCCGGCGGCGACGCGGCCCAGGCCCGCCACCAGACCGGCGTACGCGTCGGCCAGGCCGACCAGCTCGCCGTGTCGCGCCGGCGCGGCGGCCCGGCGCAGCAGCCGGTCCACCTCCGGGTCCTCGCCGGGCGAGTCGACCCGCACCAGCGCGCCCGGCGCCGGCGGGGCCGCCCCGGTCAGCACGTCGACCCAGGGCAGCACCGCGGGCGGGGGCAGGCCGGCGGCCAGCACCGCCCGGGTGAACAGGCCGACCCGACGGTTGTCGGGGTTGCCGACGACGGTCAGCCGCATGTCACTCCGACACCGCCGTGTAGCGGTAGCTCTCGCCGTCGTCCTCGTCCGGCTCGCGCGGGTCGGACACGTCGACGCGGACGCCCGGCAGCGCGGCGACCGCCGCCTCGGCCATCTCCACCGACAGGTAGTGGTGGTGCAGGTCCAGCTCCGCCAGGTGGCCCAGCGGCTGCCCGGCCAGCAGGGCCGCCGCGCCCCGGTCGCCGAGCGTGCCCAGCGACAGGTCCAGCCGCTCCAGCCGGCGGACCACCGGCGCCGCCGACAGCGCCTCGGCGAGATCGTCGGCGATCTCCGCGTTGCGCAGCCCGAGCCGACGCAGCGCGGGGAACCGCTCCCCGGCCAGCAGCGGGGCCAGGTCGGCCACGTCGGCGTCGCCGCCGTAGTCGGGGGTGCCGAGCCACAGCTCCAGGTCGGTCAGCGCGGGCAGGTCGGAGTCGAGCACCGCGGCGACGAACGCCCGGGACAGCCCGCCGCTCTCCACCACCAGCTCCCGCAGCCGAGCGTGCCGCACCGGCGAGAACCCGAAGTCCTCGCCGCCGCGCACCCGCAGCACCTCCAGCGCCGGGTACGCCTCCAGCAGCGGGCTGACGTCGCCCACCTTCATCCAGGAGACCTCGCACTCCTCGCTGGTGATGTCACCGAGGAACAGGGCACGCAGGGCGGGCAGCCGGGGCGCCGCCGCGCAGAGCTGCGCGATCGGGGCGGGGTGGAACGCGGCATAGCCCCAGGAACCGACGACCAGGGACTCCACGGACGGCCCGGCCTGTGCGACGAACTGGTCGAACGCCTCCCGGAACTCCTCGGAGAGGCCCTCGTCGTCGGTGCCGTCGTAGTGCCAGACGTCGAACCGCCAGGAGACCGGAGCGTCCATGCTGGGCAGCGGGCCCTCGGCGGGGACGTCCACCACGGGCCGGCCGGCGAAGTCGCGCGCGTGCGAGACGAAGGTCACCGCCGCTCACTCCCCGACCGCGGTGAAGCGGTACACCTTGCCGTTGTACTCGTCGGGGGCCTGCCGGTCGGACAGGTCGACCTCGACGCCCGGCAGCGCGGCGACCACCGACGCGGCCGTCTCCGCGCTGAGGAAGTGGTGGTGCAGGTCGAGCCGCGCCAGGTGGGTCAGCGGCTGCCCGGCCAGCAGGGCCTTCGCGCCCTCGTCGGTGAGCGTGCCCATCGACAGGTCGAGGACCTCCAGCCGCGGGACGACCGGCGCGGTCGCCACCGCCCTCGCCACGGCGTCGGCGATCTCGGCGTTGCACGGCGCCAGGTGCCGCAGCGCGGGCAGGCCGGCGCCGGCCAGCACGCCGGCCAGGTCGTCGACGGTCGCGTCGCCGCCGTAGTCGGACCTGCCGAGCCACAGGTCCAGCCGGCGCAGGGCCGGTAGCTCACACGCGCCGACGGCCCGCACCACCCCGGCGGGCAGTCCGCCCGACTCGAACCGCAGCTCGCGCAGCCCGGCGTGCCGGACCGGCTCCAGTCGCAGGTCCTGCGCACCGCGCACCCACAGCACCTCCAGCGACGGGTACGCCGCGAGCAGCGGGGTGATGTCGCCGTGCCGGAGCCAGGAGATCTCGCACTGTTCGAAGGTCAGGTCGGCGAGGAAGAGCGCCCGCAGCCCGGTCCACTCCCCGGCCGCCGCCACCAGCGCCTCCACCGGCAGTGGCCGCTCGTACGCCTCGCCCCACTCGCCGATCACCAGGGCGCGCACCGCGTCGGCCGGCACCTGCTCGCGCAGCGCCCGCACGAGGCCGTCGAACTCCTCGGGCTCGGCGTCGAAGTCCTCGACCTCCAGCCGCCAGGCCACCGCCGAGGGGTCGTCGGGAAGGGTCATGCCCGGTGTGAACGGCAACACCGGCAGCCCGGCGAACGACGACACGTGCGAACTGATCACGCCTACCTCCGGTCGACTGGTGCAGCGGCGGCGAGACCGTAACAGGTGCGCCCGACAAGATGATCAGCGACGGCTGCCGGTCCGCCGTGGACCGGTCGGTCCGGTCCGCCGTGGATCGGCCCCGTGACCGTCCGTCGCCGGCATGCCGCCGCGGCCCGCAGCCGGGTCAGGACGTCGGGCGGTCGAGACGCCCGTACGGCGGGAACCGGCTCCGAACACCAGGACGGCCAGTCCGGTCAGCACCAGGGCACCGCCGACCGTCGTCGCGGCGGTCGGGCCGGCCGCGTCGACGACCCGGCCGCCGAACAGCGCCCCGCCGGCGATCGCCAGGTTGAACGCGGCCACGAAGAGCGCGGTCACCGGCTCCCCGGCCCCCGGTGCCGCCCGCAGCAGCCAGTTCTGGCAGGTGACGGAGACGCCGCCGTAGGCGACTCCCCAGGCCAGCATGGCCGTCACGGCGCCGGGCAGCCCCGCCGCCACGAGCGGCGGCACCGCGAGCACGACCGTGCCGAGTGCCGCCGCGACGGCCACCAGCGTGCGGTGCGGGGTGCGGGCGGCGAACGCGCCACTGACGAAGGTGCCGGCCACCCCGGCCAGGCCGTACATGAGCAACAGCGCGCCGACGAGTCCCGCCTCGACGCCGTCGAGCCGCTCCAGCACCGGCCGGACGTACGTGTAGGCGGCGAAGTGCCCGACGACCACGGCCGCGACGGCGATCAGCCCGGTGCGCACCAGCCGGTCATCGAGCAGTTCGCGCATCGCCCGCAGGCGTGCCGGTTCCCGTACCGGCATCGGCGGCAGCGTGGCGGCCAGCAGACCCGTCACCGCCAGCGACAGCCCGCCCGCGGCCAGGAACGCGGCCCGCCAGCCGACGAGTTCGCCGAGCAGCGCCCCGGACGGTACGCCCAGCACCGACGCGACGGCGACGCCGCTGAAGATGATCGACGTGGCGGTGCCGACCGAGCGGGCCGGCACCAGGCGGACGGCGAGCCCGCCGGCCACCGACCAGATGCCGCCGATGCACACGCCCACCAGGAGGCGGAGCGCCACCAGGGGCACGATGTCGGTGACCATGGCCGAGGCGACGTTGGCGGCGGCGAGCGCCGCGCCGAGTGCGACCAGTAACCGTCGGCGGTCCAGTGCCCCGGCCACCAGCGGCACCAGTGGCGCCACGGCCGCCGCGACCAGGCCGGGTACCGTCATGGTCAGTCCGACGGTACCGGCGCTGCTGCCCAGGCTGGCGCTGATCGCCGTGAGCAGCCCGACCGGCAGCATCTCGGTGGTCACCACGGCGAACACGGCGCCGGCCACCGCGCCGACCCCGGTCCACCGGGTCGTGGTGGCCGACGCCACAGCGTTGATCTTGGTCATGCTGTCCAGCCTGGTCCGGCCGGCCGCACGGAACAACGACGAAGTGTTCGTCGGACGATGAGCGTGGCTCATCGATCGGGCGCGCGCGGGTCCCGGCACGACGGGGGAGGGGAACGGCATGACCGGCGGACCGGAGCTACGCGAGCTGGAGTGCTTCCTGGTGCTCGCCGAGGAGCTGCACTTCGGACGCACCGGTGAGCGGCTGCGGGTCTCGCAGAGCCGGGTCAGTCAGCTCCTCGCCGTCCTGGAACGGCGGGTCGGCGGCCGGCTCGTCGACCGCACCAGCCGCCGGGTCGCCCTCACCCCGCTGGGCGAACAACTGCTCGCCGGGGTGCGGCCCGCGTACGCGGCCCTGCGGCAGGCGGTGGAGGAGACCCGGGACGCGGCCCGGGGCGTCCGCGACGTGCTGCGCCTCGGCTTCCAGGGGCACGTGGACGCGGGCATCGCCGCCGCCGTCAACGCGTACCAGGCGCCCGGCCGGCGGGTGGACCTGACCGAGCTGCCGCTGAGTGACCCGTTCGGCGCGCTGCGCCGCGCCGAGGTGGACGCCGCGATCGTGCTGCTGCCGGTGCGGGAACCGGGCCTGGTGCTGCGGCGGGTCTTCTCGCGGCAGCAGCAGACCGTCGCCGTCTCCGTGCGGCACCCGTTCGCCGCGCGCCCCGCCGTGGACGCCGAGCAGTTGGTGGAGCTGCCGTTGGTCGGTCCGGCCGCACCCGCGCCGGAGTACTGGCGGGCGGCACAGGCGCCCGTCGTCACGCCCGACGGCCGGCCGATCCCGCCCGGGCCGGCGGTGAGCACCCTCCAGGAGGGCATCGCCCTCGTCGCCGCGGGCCGGGGCGGGATGCTGGTGTGCCGGCGCACCGCCGGGTTCCAGGTCCGCCCGGACGTCGCCTTCGTGCCGGTCACCGGGTTGCCGGAGTCGGCGCTCGGTCTGGTCGTCCGGTCGCCGGGTCCGGACGCGCGGGAATTCGCCGCCGCGCTGCCCGCCACCTGAGCGTGGCCGCCCGGAGCCGCCGGGCGGGCGCCGGAAGACGGGTACGGCGTCCGGTCCGGTCGTGGGCTCCGGCCCCGGAACCGGCCGGTCAGGTCCGGCCGTCCCCGGCCGGCTCGATGTCGACGGTGTTGGCCCAGGTGTGCTCGAAGAGGTCGGCGAGGGTGGCCACGACGCCCGCGTTGCGGATCACGAGCGCGCCGCCGCGGCGCCCGTCGCCCGGTGTGCTGGCGACGAAGGCGATCCGTCGGTCCACCAGCACCATCCGCTGCACCGGGTGCTCGGTGACCCGGTGCCGGTCCCCGGCCCGGTGCAGCCGGGCCGAGTAGCGCACCTGATCCGGCCGGGACAGGCAGCGCTGGTGCACGATCGTGCGCCACACGGTGCCGCCGCGACCCAGCCGGTGCAGGAAGCGGGGCAGATCCTCGGGGTGCGCCCGCCGGTCGGGGTGCACCGCGAGCACCTCCCGCGCGTCGCGGGCCACGGACCAGAGCCGCTCGGCCACGAGCGCGGGGTCGTCGACGCGTTCCACCTCGGCACCGTACGGGCCGGCGGCGTGCGGGACGCCCGCCTGCGACGGCGGCGTCGCGGCGTCTCCCTGGCGGATCCGGCCGTGCAGGCGGCGCAGCTCCGCACCGGGTCGCGCCCCGAGCTCCCGTGCCAGCCGCTGTTCCAGCGCCCGGTAGGCGGCCAGCGCCTCGGCGGACCGGCCGGCGCCGTGCAGCGCCCGCATCAGCAGGCCGTGCACCGACTCCCGGTACGGATGCGCGGCGGTCAGCGCGACCAGTTCGCTGACCACCTCGCGGTGCCGGCCGGCCTCGAGGTCGAGGGTGACCCGTCGCTGGAGCGCGGTCAGCCGCTCCTCCACGAGCACCGGCGCGAGGGCCCGGGCCAGCGGGGCGTCGCCCAGGCCCGCGAGCGGTGCGGTGCCGCGCCACTGTGCCAGCGCCCGGCGCAGCAGCCCCCGGGCGTCCTCGCCGGTGACCGCGTCGGCCGCCCGCACCAGCGCGCGGAAGCGGTGCACGTCCACCCGGTCCGGCGCGACGTCGAGCCGGTAACCCGGCGGCCGTCCGTGCAGGTCGAGGGTGGGCAGCGCGTGGCGCAGCCGCGAGACGTACACCTGGACGGCCTTGCGGGCGGCGGCCGGCGGGCGCTCGCCCCAGACGGCGTCGATCAGGTCGTCGACCGGCACCACCCGACCGGGCTCCATCAGCAGCGCGGCCAGGACCGTGCGTTGCTGCGGCGCCCCCAGCGGGATGTCGGTCCTGCCGCTGGTCGCGGTGACGGGCCCGAGCAGGCGCAGGTCGATGGCATTACGTGGCACGTGGCCTCCCCGAAGACGTCCGCAATCTAGCCGACGTCCACGGTGGACGGCGCGGCGGTCCGGCGTCGACGCGATCCCGCGTCGACGCCGAACCCCACCCGTCTCCGCGGGTCCCGCCGCCGCGGCGAGGGCCCCATCCGTCCGGCGGCGTCCCGCCGGAGGGCCCGGCACCCGGCCGCCTCGCCCAGAACCGCTGACGCCTCCCGGCGGCTACTCCGCGTAGGGCTGGTCCGTTCCCTGGTCGCTGTAGCCGAGGCTCCAGATGTAGCCGTCCGGGTCCGCGAAGGAGCCGCCGTACCCGCCCCACGGCAGGGCGCCGGCGGGCTTGAGGATCGTGGCGCCGGCCTTCTCGGCCTGCGCGATGATCTCGTCGACCCGCGCCTGGCTGCGGACGACGTAGGTGAGGACCAGCCCGCTGAAGCCGCTGCCCTGCGGGCTCGCGCCCACCTGGTCGGCCAGGCCCTCGCGCCCGTAGAAGCCGACGAGCGAGCCCGTGTCCGATTCGAAGAACACCGAGACGCCGTAGTCGTCCTTGATCTTCCAACCGAGCCCCTCCGTGTAGAACTCCTTGGACCGGGCCATGTCCCGGACGCCGAGGAGGATCGAGCTGACGTTCGCCTTCATGCCTTGTCTCCTTGGTGCGTGAGGATGATGCACTTGAGGATCACGCTACGAACAGGCCCGTGCCCGACGCTTCTTGATTCCTGACCGGTTCGGTCACCGGTGTCGCCGCCCGGCCGCATCGCACAGCCGCGTCGAGGATGCGGAGGCGGCCCGGCCCCCGCGCCGCCGTCGCCGGGGACGGCCACCCGTGCGAAAGCCGCCCGCTCCCCGGCGCCCCGCGCCGGCGCTCACCGCGCGGCCTGACGCCAGCCGATCGTTAACCGCCCGTGGCTACCGTGCCGGCCGCGGCCGGAGCCGGCCGCGTCGCGACGGTACCGGCCGACGCCGGTCATCGATCACAGGGAGCGAGATGAGGAACCCTCTGGCCCTGGTCACCGCGGCGGTCCTGCTGGCCGCCGCCGTGCTGACCAGTGGCGCCGCGCAGGCGGCCCCCGACCCGGGCCCGCCGCCGGCCGCGGGCCGCACGGTGGGCACCGCCCAGCAACCCGACGCGCCGGACGCGGGGGCGACCGCGCCGCCGGTGCAGCGGGCCAAGCCGTTCAAGGCGGTGCCGCCCAGCGGCGGGAAGCGCCCGAAGGCCGCCGCGCCGGACTTCGGGCCCAACGAGAAGATCCTGTCGGCGTACCACCGGGGGAAGCTCTCCCGCGACGAGGCGGTGCGGCACGGGTTGGCGGCGCTGCGCGCGCCCGGCTCGGTGCCGGCGCACCTGCGGCCCACCGGCACGATCCGCGACCCGCAGCGGTACCTGGCCTACCTGTCCATGCTCGCGGCGGGCGCCGGGCCCGAGGCGGCGCGGAGCATCGCCCCGGACGTCGCCGCACCCGCCGCCGCGGCCGGCTACGACGACTGCGCCGCCGAACCGTACGAGTACCTCGGCGTCACCTTCCGGTGCCGGGCTTCCGCCGGCGAGTTCCTCATCCTGTACAACGTCGCCTCCGGCAGTCAGCCCGGCGTCCCGGCGGACTTCAACCCGAACGGTCGCGCGAAGGCCGTGCAGTACATGCTGAACTCGCTCAGCATCGCGGTGGCCGAGTATCGCGAGATGGGCTACCCGCTGCCGGTCCGGGAGGGCAAGCCGTGGGTGCTGGTCTACGGCGTGGACGAGCTTCCCGTCGTCGGCGGCCTCGGCTTCCCGATCGACGCGCCCTTCGTGCTGCCGATCGGGCTCAACCAGCAGGCCACCATGCTCGTGCCCAACGGGCAGGACGACTGGGACTACCTGCCCCGGCACGAGTTGTTCCACGTCATGCAGTACCAGTACTGGGACCGCAGCGACGTCGGCATCGACTACTTCTCCCACTTCGTCGGGGGCAAGGAGTTCGGCTCGATGAACTGGTGGATGGAGGCCACCGCCGAATGGGCCGCCCACCAGACGTACGTGCGCGAGCCGTACGTGCCGATCGCCGGCGAGGATGCGCTGTACGCCCGCAACGTCCACGACGTGCTGAGCAAGCCCGGCGCCGCGCTGAACTCGTGGGGCGGGCTCGGCGGCGGCCCCCAGTACGGCGCGTTCCTGCTGCCGACCTACCTCACCGAGCAGGTCGACGCGGCCTTCGTGCGCCGCACGTGGGAGAGCGTCCGGGACCACGACCACCTGCCGATCGAGGCGATCCGGCACACCGCGCAGGGCTACGGCCTGAACTTCAAGGACATGCTGCTCGGCTACCACATCGCCAACTACCGGCTGGCCAGGGCGAACGCCGCTCCCGCCCCGACGGTGGACGCGTGGCGCAACTACGGCTACACCGACCCCGACACGGCGCTGTGGCGCGGCAACATCAGCGGCGTCACCCCGACCAACGACGACGGGCTCGGCGGCGCCCGGCCGGCCCGCAAGAAGCACTCCACCCCCGCCGGCACCCACGTCACGTACGAGGACATCCTGCGCAAGGGCGGCGCCGTCTACCACGACTTCTGGGCGGTGCGGAACTCCGGCGACTCGAGCTGCGGATACTGCTCGACGCTGCTGGTCGACGTCACGAAGGACACCAACCGCAGCTCCGCGGTGATCGTCTGGGCGCCCGCCGGCAGCGGCGGGACGACCGCCGCCTACCCCAGCATCCAGACCGTCCGGTACCCCGACGCGGGTGGCCTCATCACCGTGCCGGACTTCAAGTACCCGATGGTCGCCACCCTGGTCTCCACCTGGACCGAGCTGGACATCCACTCCGCCGACGCGGCGGAGAGCCCGAAGACGTTCAGCACCTACGTCGAGACGACGCTGCCGCTCAAGCCCCGCTCGTGCGCGCTGCGCCCGCTCTCGGTGAAGAGTGTCGAGATCAACGTCGAGCCGCAGGGCACCTTCAACCGGTACGCGGCCAGCACGCCGGACGGCTGGACCGGCGGCGACTCCACGTACTCCGTCAAGCTGCCGGACGGCCGGATCGTCTGGCTCTTCTCCGACACCTGGCTCGGCCCGCTCAACGCCGACGGCACCCGGCCGCTGAGCGCGCCGCTGGTGAACAACACGTTCGTGGTGCAGAGCGGCGGCAGCCTGACCACCTACCAGGGCGGCACCGCCGGGGCGCCGCAGGCGCTGATGCCGCCGTCGGCGCTCGGCAAGTGGTACTGGATCGGCGACGGTCACCTCTCCGACGGCCAGCTCCAGGTGGTGTTCCAGGAGTACGAGCGGTTCGGCCCCGGCGCCTGGGACTGGCGGTTCAACCGCAACGTGGTGGCGGACTTCGCCCTGTCCAACCTGCGCACCCCGGTCAGCGTGCGGGAGCTGCCGTCGGCCAGCGGGGTGGCGTGGGGTTCGGCGCTGCTGCCGGCCAGCCGCAGCAACGACGGCTACACCTACGTCTACGGGGTCGACGACTCCCCGATCAACAAGCAGATGCGCATCGCCCGGGTGTACGGCAGCGACCTGGCCGACGGCACCTGGCAGTACCACACCCCCTGGGGCTGGACCTTCCGGGAACAGAACTCCCGCAACCTGCTCACCGGCATCGCCAACGAGTACAGCGTCACCCCGTGGGGCGGGCAGTTCCTGCTGCTCAGCCAGGACAGCACCCAGGCGTTCAGCGGCCAGATCAACGCCTGGACGTCCTGCTCGCCGTTCGGCCCGTTCACCCAGAAGACCCCGGTCTACCGGATGCCGGAGCCCGGACCGTACGGCAGCTACTGGAACCCGAACGTGATCTCGTACAACGCGCACGTGCACGCGGCGCTCAGCTCCGGTGACACGTTCGTCGCGTCGTACAACGTCAACAGCATGGACACCCGGATCTCGACGGACGGGGACCACTACCGCGACCCGGGGATCTACCGCCCCCGGTTCTTCCGGTTCACCCTCGGGTGACCTCCCCGGGTTCCGCCGGCGCGTCCGGCGCCCGGTGGAACCCGACGGTGGAACCGGCCCGTGCGACGCGCCCACCCGACCGTCGTGGTGGGGTGGGCGCGTCGCGTCGCGTGCCGGGTGCTCGGCGTCTCAGCTGGCGGACGGTTTGCGGACGGCGTCGCGCACGCGGTCGATGACCGCCAGCGCGGGGCCCGCGGCGAGGTTGCCCTTGGCGGTCTGCGCGCTCGGGTGTGGGCGCGTGGGCGCGGTCGCCTCCGCGGTGCGGACCGCGGCGGCCAGCGTGCGGAGCCGGTCGGTGGGCACGTGCTGGCGCAGCAGGGGGAACTCGTAGCGCTCCTCGTGACGGGCGTGGGCGAGCACGGCGTCGCGCAGCAGGATGATGCCGGTGTCGAAGCCGTCGGCGTCCACGCCGCCCTGCACCAGGGTCTTCAGGGTCTCCTTGGCCTGGCGTTCCTCGTCGAGCCGCTCGTCGACCATGGCGTCGCCGCCCCCGCCGGGCAGGGTACGGGCCAGCGGGTGCAGCACCTCCTCCTCGGCGGTCTCGTGGGCGGCGAGCAGTTTGACCAGGTCGTCGAAGGCGTCCCGGCGGGTCTGGCCGGTGCTGCCGATGACCAGCAGGAAGAGCTGCTCGACCTGGGCGTGCTGGGCGAGCAGGAGGTCGACCACGTCCTCCGCGGGCCCCGGCGTGGCCGGGGTGCCGGTGGTGTCAGGCATGGCTGCCTCCCCGGGCGCGCAGCGCCTCCACCGGGTGCGGTCCCTCGGTCTCGATGCGGTACTCGTCGCCGAACCGTTCCCGGTGCATGTCGATGACCTGCTCGCTCGGCGGCTTCTGCCCGTCGTGCAGCTGCTGCTGCATCCACTCGAACCGCTCGTGGGCCTCGCGCACGTACCCCTCACCGATCTTGGTCACGTCGACCTGGGTGGCGAGCAGGTGGCGCAGGTACTCCTTGTTCGGCTCGAAGGTCAGCGGCTCGGGCAGCCCGGTGCCCACGATCTGCTCCGGCTCCCGGCCGTCGTGGCGGCGCAGCAGGTCGGCGGCCTGCTGCAGGTGCGCCAGCTCCATCTGCAGGTGCAGCTCCCACACCGCCCTGATCCGCGGGTCGCTCTCCTGCTCCATGAACGAGTAGTACAGCCAGCACTCGTTGTACTCGTGGGTGAGCAGCCGCTCCCACCAGTTCTCGCCCGGGTCGAGCAGCGACTCGTAGTGCGTGACGTGCTCCTGCTCGATGAGGCTGATCTCCTGGTAGAGCTGCCGGGCGATGGGCTCCATGTACTGCGGCCCGACGTTCATGTAGTAGAACATCACCTGCTGCTCGGCCGACAGGATCGTCAGTGCGTGCAGCTTGGACCGGGGGTCCACGGCGTCGCGGTCGTACGGGGTGCGGACCTCGTCGAACGGGTGCCGGTGCTCGGCGACGGTCGGCCGGCCGGGCATGACCTCGGTGAGGCCGTCGACGATCTTCTCGGCCTTGCGTCGCTCCACCATCTCGTACAGGTTGGCGTAGCGGTACAGGTGGTCGAAGTCCTCCAGCACGCCGAACTCGTAGCCCTGCTTCAGGTAGGGATCCGGCTCGTGCCGGGCCACCCACGCGGTCAGGTCGACGGCGACCTGCTCGTAGCCGAGCGTGGTCTCCAGCACGCTCGCCACGCCGGGCAGCAGCCAGTTCACCGCCCGCTGCTGCTGACTCTCCACATACCGCACGTACGCCAGTTGCCGGCGGACCTCCTGGTCCGGGCAGTTGCGGGCGAACTGGTGCTGGAAGTTGATCGCCTCGACCTCGATGCCGTTCATGGTGATGATGCGGCACCGGGTGTACGGGTCGACCGCCTCCGGGTCGATCGGCTCCACGTTGAGCTCGCGCCAGTTGCGGATCTGGCTCTCCAGTGGGATTCCTTTGTGGTCCAACGGATTGAACACAGCGTCTCCATTCGGCCGGGGTACCGGGTGCCCTACCCGGGGTTCGGGGCCGGAAACCCGGGCTCCGGATTTCGCCGGCCGGGGGGACTGGCGATTTCGCCGATGCGAGGGCCCCGCCGCCGCCCAAGACTGATGCATGTCGATATGCCCCGACCCGCAGGGAGTGCCCGACGTGTCATCACCAACCACCACCCGCCCCCGTTCCGTCCGCCGCGCCGCCGGGCTGGCCCTGGCCGCCGCACTGGCCGCCACGGCCACCCTGGCGGCCCCGCCCGCCGCCCGGGCCGCCGACAACCCGTACGAGCGCGGTCCCGCCCCGACCGTCGCGCTGCTGGAGGCCAGCCGCGGCCCCTTCGCCACCGCCTCGCAGAGCGTCTCCTCGCTCAGCGTGACCGGCTTCGGCGGCGGGGTCATCTACTACCCGACCAGCACCAGCGAGGGCACCTTCGGCGCCGTCGCCATCTCGCCCGGCTACACCGCCGCCTGGTCCAGCATCAGCTGGCTCGGACCGCGGATCGCCTCGCACGGGTTCGTGGTGATCGGCATCGAGACCAACACCCGCCTCGACCAGCCGGACAGCCGCGGCCGGCAGCTGCTCGCCGCGCTCGACTACCTGGTGGAGCGCAGCTCGGTGCGCGGCCGCATCGACAGCACCCGGCTCGCGGTGTCCGGCCACTCGATGGGCGGTGGCGGCAGCCTGGAGGCCGCCGTCGCCCGGCCGTCGCTGCAGGCCGCCGTGCCGCTGGCGCCGTGGAACCTGGACAAGAGCTGGTCGGACGTCCGGGTGCCGACGCTCATCATCGGCGGCGAGAGCGACAGCGTCGCCCCGGTCTCGTCGCACTCGGAGCCGTTCTACACCAGCATCCCGGCCTCGTCGGAGAAGGCGTACCTGGAACTCAACGGGGCGAGCCACTTCTTCCCGCAGACGGTCAACACGCCCACCGCGCGGCAGGCGGTGGCCTGGTTGAAGCGGTTCGTGGACAACGACACCCGCTACGAGCAGTTCCTCTGCCCCGGCCCGAGCGGCAGCGCCGTCGAGGAGTACCGCAACACCTGTCCGAGCGCGTGACGCGCATCGGGGCGGCTGCCCGGCGCGGCCGCCCCGACGCGTGTCCCGCTGCGGTTGGCTGCCCGGCCGGTGCAGAAATCGGCCGGCCGCCGTGTGTCGGGGTGGAGACCGCAGTGCGTGTCGCGGCGGCGCATCGAAGGTATTGACGACGGACTCCAGAAACGTACACTCCCAGTGTAATAACTGTCGTCGGATCCCGAGGATGGGTGATGGAGCAAGGGCTCGCGCTGCACCACATCGGGGTGCGCTTCGGTGGCCTCACCGCCCTCGACGACGTCTCGCTGCGGGTGCCCCCCGGCCGGGTGGTCGGGGTCATCGGCCCCAACGGCGCCGGCAAGACCACCCTGTTCAACGTCGTCTGCGGCTTCGTCGCCCCGGACGAGGGCTCGCTGACCCTCGACGGCCGTCCGCTGCGACCCCGCCCCCACCACCTGACCCGGCTGGGCATCGCCCGGACGCTGCAGGGCACCGGCCTGTTCGCCGGCCTCACCGTGCTGGAGAACGTGATGGTCGGCGCCACCCACACGGCCCGAGCCGGATTCCTGCCGGCCCTGTTCGGCCTGCCGCGCAGCGACCGCGACGAGCGCCGGCTGCGCCGGCACGCCCTCGAGGTGCTCGACAGCCTGGGCGTCGCCGGGCACGCCGACGCCGCGCCGGGCACCCTGCCCTTCGCCGTACGCCAGCGGGTGGCGCTGGCCCGCGCGTTGGCCGCGCGGCCCCGGCTGCTCCTGCTCGACGAACCCGCCGGCGGCCTCGGCGCCGACGACATCGCCGAGCTGGCGGAGCTGATCCGCAAGCTGCCCCGGCGCGACACCGACCCGTGCGCGGTGCTGCTGGTGGAGCACCACATGGACCTGGTGATGTCCGTCTGCGACGAGATCGTCGTGCTCGACTTCGGCCGGGTGATCGCCGCCGGCACCCCCGACGAGGTCCGCGACGACCCGGCCGTCGCCGACGCCTACCTCGGCGCCGAGGTCGACGAGGCCGCGGCATGAGCGAGCGGATCATCGGGTTGGGTGCGGTGGTGCCTCATGCCGGCGCGCAGCGAAGTGGAGGGCCGGCATGAGCGACGGGGATCTGCTCGTGGTGCGCGGGCTGGTGGCCGGCTACGGCGGCGCGCCCGTGCTGCACGAGGTCGACCTCACCGTTGCGCGCGGCACCATCGCAGCGGTGGTCGGGGCCAACGGCGCCGGCAAGACCACCCTGCTGCGCGCGCTCTCCGGCATGCTGCGCCCGGCGGCCGGCCGCGTGGTGCTGGCGGGGGAGGACCTGCGCGGCGTCCCCGTGGAGCAGCTCGTCCGCCGCGGCATGGCACACGTGCCGGAGGGGCGCGGCGTGGTCGGCGAGCTGACGGTCGAGGAGAACCTGCGCCTGGGCGGGCTGTGGCGCCGTGACCGGCCCGACGCGGCCCGCGCGCTCGACGAGGTCTACCAGCTCTTCGAGCCGCTGGCCCGGCGGCGGCGCCACCTCGGCCACCAGCTATCCGGCGGGGAGCGGCAGATGCTGGCCCTCGGCCGGGCCCTCGTGGGCCGCCCCCGGCTGCTGCTGCTCGACGAGCCGTCACTCGGGCTGGCGCCCCGGGTGGTGGCCCAGACCATGGCCCTGCTGCGCCGGCTGCGCGATCGCACCGGGCTGACCGTGCTGCTCGTCGAGCAGAACGTGCGCAGCGCGCTCTGGATCGCCGACCAGGGCGTGGTGATGTCCCTGGGGCGGGTCGTCACCACCGCCCCCGCCGACCGGCTGCGCGACGACGCCGACCTGCGCCACGCCTACCTCGGCTTCTGACCATCTCGTCCCCGCAAGGGAGGACTGTTGGACCGCTTCGTCTTCCTCACCCTCGACGGCCTGTCCAGGGGGGCGGTCTACGCGGCGTTCGCGCTGGCTCTGGTGCTCATCTGGCGGGCCGCCCGGATCGTCAACTTCGCCCAGGGCGCGATGGCCGTCGCCACCGCCTACGTGGCCTACGGCGTCTCCGCCGCGACCGGCTCGTACTGGCTGGGCTTCCTGGCCGCGCTGGCCGCCGGGCTGCTCCTCGGCGCGCTCGTCGACGTGGCCGTGATGCGCTTCGTCGACCACGCGTCGCCGCTCAACCCGGTGATCGTCGCGCTCGGGCTGGTGCTGCTGATCCAGGCGGTGCTGGGCATGGTCTACGGCAACGAGTTCCGCCCCGCCGAGGCGCCGTTCTCCCGCACGGCGCTGACCGTCGGCGGGGTCGCCGTCCTCTCGCCGTACGACCTGTTCGTCTTCGCGGCGGTCGCGGTGGTGGTCGTGGGGCTGGCCTGGACCTTCACCCGCACGGCGGTGGGCCTGCGGATGCGCGCGGCGGCGTTCGCCCCCGAGGTCTCCCGGCTGCTCGGGGTGAACGTCGGCGGCATGCTCACGCTCGGCTGGGCGCTGGCCTCCGGCGTCGGCGCGCTGGCCGGGATGCTGGTCATCCCCACCGAGCTGGGCCTGCACCCGCACGCGATGGACCTGGTCTTCGTCTCGGCGTTCACCGCCGCCGTGGTCGGCGGGCTGGACAGTCCACCGGGGGCGGTGGTCGGCGGGCTCGCGGTCGGGCTGGTGCTCTCCTACGTCAGCGGGTACGCCGGCAGCGACCTCACCCCGCTCGCGGTGCTGGTGCTGCTGCTGGCGGTGCTCCTGGTCCGCCCGGGCGGGCTGTTCGCCCCGGTCACGGCGAGGCGGGTGTGACCGCCACCCGGGCGGCGACCCCGCCGAGCGCGCGGGCGAGCGCCGGCGCGGGTCCGGCCGACGCCCGCCGCGCCCCGACGCTGCTGCGCCACCTCGGCGTCGCGGCCGTCGCCGCGCTGCTGCTGGTGGCCGCCAGCTACGGGCTGGAACCGTTCCGCAACTTCCAGCTCGCCACCGTGGCGGCCTACCTCTGCGCCACCGCCGGGCTGACCGTCCTCACCGGCCTCAACGGGCAGCTCTCGCTGGGGCACGGCGCGCTGATGGCCACCGGCGCGTACACCGTCGCGCTGTGCCAGAACGCGTTCGCCGACGCCGGGGCGACCGGCGGCTGGCTGCTGGCGGTGTCACTGGGCGCCGCCGTCCTGGCCGCCCTCGCGGTCGGCGCCGTGGTCGGGGTGGCCGCCGCCCGGCTGCGCGGCCCGTACCTGGCCGGCGTCACCCTCGCCGTCGCGGTCGTGGTGCCCGCGCTCACCGTCACCTTCGACGGCGTCCTCAACGGCGAGCAGGGACTGGCGGTGCCGGTCGAGCCCCCGCCGGCCGCGCTGGGCCCGTACTTCCCCTACGAGCGGTGGCAGCTCTGGATCGCCGCGGCGGCCACCCTGCTCGCCCTGCTGCTGCTGGCCAACCTGGTCCGCAGCCGGTACGGCCGCACCTTCCGGGCGGTCCGCGACGACGAGGTCGCCGCCCGGCTCGCCGGCATCCACGTCGCCCGTACCCAGGTGCTCGCGTTCGTGGTCAGCGCCGCCGGCGCCGGCCTCGGCGGCGCCCTGCTCGCGGTCCTCGCGCAGAGCGTGTCGCCGGGGGCGTTCTCCCTGACGCTGTCGCTGTTCCTGCTGATGGCCGTCGTCGTCGGCGGCCTGGGCAGCCTGACCGGCGCCCTCTGGGGTGCCGTCCTGCTGGTCGCCCTGCCCGATCTCACCCACGCCCTGACCGAGGGGCTCAGCCTCTCCCCGGCGGCGGCGCAGCGGATGGAGGGCAACCTCCCGCTGGCCATCTTCGGGGTGACGCTGGTCGTCGTCATGATCGCCGCGCCCGGCGGCGTGCAGGGTCTGCTGGCCCGGCTCGGCCGGGCGCTGGCCGCCCGCCTGCCCGGCCGGCGGCGCTCCTGAACGTCCGGTCCCACCGGACGCGTACCCCCGCCCCACCACCAGAAACCGGACCGAGGAAAGGTCGGTGTCCACATGCCACCCTCGACACGACGCGCTCTCGCGATCGCCAGCGCCGTCGCCCTGCTCGTCACCGCCGCCGGCTGCAGTGACGACGGCGGCGGGACAGGCCGCGGGCCGGTGCCCGGCGTCACCGACACCGAGATCGTGGTCGGCACCCACATGCCGCTCACCGGCCCGGCGGCGGCCGGCTACTCCAAGATCGCCCCGGCCACCAAGGCGTACTTCGACTACGTCAACACCAACGGCGGGGTGCACGGCCGCAAGATCACCTACAAGGTGATGGACGACGGGTACAACCCGGCCAACACCCAGCAGGTGGTGCGGCAGCTGGTCCTCCAGGACAAGGTCTTCGCGATCCTCAACGGGCTCGGCACGCCGACCCACAGCGGTGTGCTCGACTTCCTCAAGAGCAACCGGGTGCCCGACCTCTTCGTCGCCTCGGGCAGCCGCAGCTGGGACCAGCCCGACCGGTATCCGGGCACGTTCGGGTTCAACCCCGACTACACCGTGGAGGGCAAGATCCTGGCCCACCACGTCAAGACCAGCCTGCCGGGGCGCAAGGTGTGCTTCCTCGGCCAGGACGACGACTTCGGGCGCGACAGCCTGGTCGGCGTGGAGAAGGTGCTGGGCGCCGGCGCCGTGGTGGCCAAGCAGACGTACGTCACCAGCAACCCCAACGTGGCGCCCCAGATCGGCGCGTTCAAGGCGGCCGGGTGCGAGGTCGTCATCCTCGCCACCGTGCCCGGGTTCACCGCGCTCGCCGTCGGCACCGCAGCCCGGCTCCGCTTCAAGCCGCAGTGGCTCGTCTCCAACGTCGGCGCCGACCAGCCGACCTTGGCCAAGCAGCTCGGCGAGAACGCGGGGCTGCTGGAGGGCATGATCGGCGCCAACTACCTGCCGATGCAGAACGACGCCGCCAACCCGTGGATCCAGCTCTTCACCAGGATCAACAAGGAGCACAACGGAAACGCGCCGTTCGACGGCAACACCGTCTACGGCATGGCGGTCGGCTACCTCTTCGTCCAGGTCCTGCAGGCCGCGGGCAAGGACGTCACCCGGGAGTCGGTGCTGGAGGCGGTCGGCAAGGGCGGCTACCAGGGGCCGGGGCTGGCCCCGCTGCGCTTCTCCGCCACCGACCACTCGGGATACGGCGGGCAGCGGCTCAACCGGGTCAGCGGGGGCGCGCAGGCCTACTTCGGGCCGACGTACGAGACCGACGAGGGCGACGGGCCGGTGCGGGAGTACACGGCCGCGCCGGTGGGCCCGCCCGCCAACGGGATCCCGTCGGCCTCCTGAGTCCCCTGGACCTCGCGCGGCCGGCGACCGCGCGAGCGCCCGACCGGTCGGCGCCGCCGGCGACCGCGCGTGCGCCCCGACCGTGCCCGGTCCGCGGTGGCCGGGTGCGGTCGGGGCGCGCCCCCGGCCGGTGTCAGCTCAGCCGCTCGATGATCATCGCCATGCCCTGTCCGCCGCCGACGCACATGGTCTCCAGCCCGATCTGCTGGTCGTGCCAGCGCAGCGAGTTGATCAGGGTGGTGGTGATGCGGGCGCCGGTCATGCCGAACGGGTGGCCGACCGCGATCGCGCCCCCGTTGACGTTGAGCCGGTCCCAGTCGACACCCAGCTCGCGCGCGCTCGGCAACACCTGGGCGGCGAACGCCTCGTTGATCTCGACCAGGTCGACGTCGCGGACGGACATGCCGGCGCGGCGCAGCGCCTGCCGGGACGCCTCGACCGGCCCGAGCCCCATGATCTCGGGGGAGAGCGCGCTCAGGCCGGTGGCGACGATCCGGGCCAGCGGCGTCACGCCCAGCTCGCGGGCCCGCACGTCGGACATCACGACGAGCGCGGCGGCGCCGTCGTTGAGCGGGCAGCAGTTGCCGGCGGTCACCGTGCCGTCCGGCCGGAACACCGGCGGCAGCGCCGCCACCGCCTCCAGGGTCACCCCGGCGCGCGGCCCGTCGTCGGCGGTCACCACCGCGCCGCCGGGCACGCGCACCGGGGTGATCTCGCGGGCCCAGAAGCCGTCGGCGATCGCCTTCTCGGCCAGCAGCTGCGACCGTACGGCGAACTCGTCCTGGCTGAGCCGGGACACCCCGCGCAGGTGGGCGACGTTCTCGGCGGTCTGCCCCATGGCGAGGTAGACGTCCGGCAGCGCGCCACCCTCGCGCGGATCGTGCCAGGCCGGCGCGCCGCCCGCGGCCCGGGCCGCCGTGCGAGCCAGGGCGTCGGCGAACGCGGGGTTGGCGCTGCCCGGGTGCCCGTCGGCGCGCCCCCGGTCGTACCGGGAGACGCACTCGACCCCCGCCGAGACGAAGACGTGCCCCTCCCCGGCCCGGATGGCGTGCAGCGCCATCCGGGTGGTCTGCAGCGACGACGAGCAGTACCGGTTGACGGTCGTGCCGGGCAGGTGGTCCAGCCCGAGCAGGACGGCCACCACCCGGGCGAGGTTGTGGCCCTGCTCGCCGGCGGGCTGACCGCAGCCGAGCATCAGGTCGTCGATCTCGCCCGGGTCGAGCTGCGGCACCTGGTCCAGGGCGGCCCGCACGATCGTGGCGGCGAGGTCGTCGGCGCGCAGGTCGCGCAGGGAGCCCTTGTGTGCCCGTCCGATCGGCGATCGGGCGGCGGCGACGATGACGGCTTCCGGCATGGCGGAGGTCCCTTCCCGAGCGGTGTCGGTATCTGCATCGACGGTGCGATTAATCGGGCGGCCGTGTCAACGGATTGTGAGAAGCTCATCGGCATTTGTCGTTGACGCGTACTCGCGCCACTTCTACTATCTGCATCGTGAATGCAGATTCAGGCCGGCTGTCCGGCCAGGTCGCCCTCGTCACCGGGGCCAGCCGCGGGATCGGCCTGGCGGTCGCCCGGCGACTGGTCGCCGAGGGAGCCCGGGTCGGCCTGACCGCCCGTCGTCCCGAGGCGCTGGCCGAGGCCGTCGCCGAGCTGGGCGGCCCCGCCCGCGCCGTGGCCGTGCCCGGTCGGGCCGACGACGCCGGGCACCGCCGCGAGGCGGTCCGCCTGGTCGCCGAGGCGTTCGGGCCGGTGGACGTCCTGGTGAACAACGTCGGCATCAACCCGGTGTACGGGCCCCTCGCCGAGCTGGACCTGGCCGCGGCCCGCAAGATCCTCGACGTCAACCTGGTCGGCGCGCTCGGCTGGGTGCAGGAGGTCTGCGCCGCCGGGATGGCCGACCGGGGCGGCTGCGTCGTCAACGTCTCCTCGATCGCCGGCCTGACCCCGTCGCCGGGCATCGCCTTCTACGGCGTGAGCAAGGCCGCCCTCAACCACCTCACCGCCTGCCTGGCCGTCGAGCTCGCGCCGGCGGTCCGGGTCAACGCGGTCGCCCCGGCGGTGGTGCGCACCCGGTTCGCCGCGGCCCTGCACGAGGGCCGGGAGGACGAGGTCGCCCGGGCGTACCCGCTGGGCCGCCTCGGCGAACCGGAGGACGTGGCCGGCGCGGTCGCCTTCCTCGCCTGCGCCGACGCCGCCTGGATCACCGGGCAGACCCTCGTCCTCGACGGCGGCGTCGGCCTCGCCGGCCGGATCGCCGGATGACCGCGGCGCCCGCGTCCCGCGGGCTGACGGTGGCCGGGGCGGGCGTGGTGGTGACCGGGGCCGGGTCCGGCATCGGGGCCGCCCTGGCCGCCCGGTTCGCCGCCGACGGCGCCCGGGTGGTGGTCAACGACCTCGACGCCGCGGCGGCCCGCGCGGTGGCGGCGCGCATCGGCGGGTACGCCTGCCCCGGCGACGCGGCCGATCCCGCCGGGGTGGCCGCCCTGGTCGGCTTCGCGCGCGACCGCCTCGGCGCGGTCGACCTGTTCTGCGCCAACGCCGGCGTGGCCCCGGGCGGCGGCGTCGACGCCCCCGACGAGGCGTGGGAGCGGGCCTGGCGGGTGAACGTGATGGCGCACGTGCTCGCCGCGCGCGAGCTGCTGCCGCACTGGCTCGCCGCCGGTCGCGGCCGGCTGTTGGTCACGGCCTCCGCGGCGGGCCTGCTCACCCTGCTCGGCAAGGCGCCCTACTCGGTGACCAAGCACGCCGCGCTGGCCTTCGCCGAGTGGCTGCGGGCCAGCTACGCCCACCGGGGGATCACCGTCCAGGCGCTCTGCCCGCAGGGGGTGCGCACGCCGATGCTGGCCGCCGCCGACGACACGAGCGCCGCCCTGCTCGACGCCACCGCGGTCAGCTGCGAGCAGGTAGCGGAGTGCGTCAGCGCGGCGCTGGCTGACGACCGCTTCCTGGTGCTGCCCCACCCGGAGGTCGCGGCCTGGTACGCCCGCCGCGCCACCGACCCGGACCGCTGGCTGCGCGCGATGAACCGGACCCAGCGCGACGCCGAGCAGCGCCGGCATGGCTGAGCCGCCCGACCCCGACGACCCCGGACCGCCCGCCCGCGCCGGGCGGTCCGGCCCGCGCCGCCCGGCGGGGGACGCGTCCCGCCGGCACGTCCGGGGGCGGGCCCGGCGGGGGCGCGGGGCCGCCGCCGGTGGCCGCACCGCTTCCGCAGAGGATGGAGAGCGCCTGATGGACTTCCGGTACGACGAGACCACCGAGCGGCTACGGGAACGCCTGCTCGCGTTCATGGCCGAGCGGGTCCACCCGGCCGAGCCGGTGTTCGAGGAGCAGGTGCGTGAGGGGGCCGACCCGTGGGCCGCCCCGCCCGTGGTCGCCGGGCTCCAGGCCGAGGCCCGCCGCCGCGGCCTGTGGAACCTCTTCCTCCCCGGCGAGCACGGCGCCGGCCTGACCAACCTGCAGTACGCTCCGCTGGCCGAGATCACCGGTTGGTCGCCCGGTCTCGCCCCGGTCGCGCTGAACTGCGCGGCGCCGGACACCGGCAACATGGAGCTGCTGGCCCGGTTCGGCAGCCCGGCGCAGCGCGAGCGCTGGCTCGCCCCGCTGCTGGACGGCCGGATCCGCTCGGCGTTCGCGATGACCGAGCCGGCCGTCGCGTCGTCGGATGCCACGAACATCGCCACCCGCATCGAGCGCGACGGCGACGAGTACGTGGTCAACGGCCGCAAGTGGTTCGTCACCGGCGCCCTGAACCCGCGCTGCGCGATCCTCGTCGTGATGGGGCGCACGGACCCGACCGCGCCCCGGCACCGGCAGCAGAGCCAGATCCTGGTGCCGCGGGACACCCCCGGGGTCACCGTCCGCCGGGGCCTGCGGACCTTCGGCTACGACGACAGCGACCACGGCGGCCACGCCGAGATCGACTTCGTCGACGTCCGGGTGCCGGCGGGCAACCTGATCGGGGCGGAGGGCAATGGCTTCGCCATCTCCCAGGCCCGGCTCGGACCGGGCCGGGTGCACCACTGCATGCGGCTGCTCGGCATGGCCGAACGGGCCGTCGAGCTGATGTGCCGCCGGGTCTCCGACCGGCACGCGTTCGGCGCGCCGCTGGCCGAGCAGGGCGTGGTCCGCGACTGGATCGCCGAGGCGCGGGTCCGCGTCGAGCAGGCCCGGCTGCTGGTGCTCAAGACCGCGTGGCTGATGGACACCGTCGGCAACCGGGGCGCGCACACCGAGATCCAGGCGATCAAGATCGCGGTGCCGGCGACCGCCGAGTGGGTGATCGACCGGGCCATCCAGGCGCACGGGGCCGCGGGGGTCAGCCAGGACACGCCGCTGGCCGGGCTCTGGGTCCGGGCCCGCGCGCTGCGGCTGGCCGACGGCCCGGACGAGGTGCACCGGCAGTCGCTGGCCCGCCGGGAGCTGCGCCGGCACCAGCCGGTTCGCGACGCGGCGCGCGTCTAGACTCGCGAGGCGGTGGCGAGGTGGCAGCGGTGAGGGGGAGAGCGCGGATGGGCGGGGTCGAGGCGCCGGGCCGGGTCGACGGGCGGGCGGCCCGTGCCGCGCGCACCCGGGCGGCGATCGTCGAGGCGCACCTCGCGCTCATCTCCGAGGGCGACCTGCGACCCACCGGGGAGCGCATCGCCGAGCGGGCGGGCATCTCGCTGCGGACGCTCTGGACGAACTTCAAGGACATGGAGACGCTCTTCGAGGCCAGCGGCGCGGAGGTGCTCCGCCAGCAGGACGCCGCGTACCGGCCGATCTCGCCGGCGCTGCCGCTGGCCAAGCGGGTCGACGCGTACTGCCGGCAGCGGGCCCGGCTGCTCCAGCTCATCGCACCGTCCGCCCGGGCCGCCCAGATGCGCGAGCCGGTCTCCGAGCAGCTGCACCGCAACCGGCTCATGCACATCGCCCGGGTCCGCGACGAGGTCGAGCGGCTCTTCGCCGCCGAGCTGGCGCAGGCCGGGCCGGGCCGGGAGCAGCTGGTGCACGCGTTGGTCGCGGCGAGCATGTGGCCGGCCTGGTCGATGCTGCGCGACGGGCTGGGGCTGGGCGTCGACCAGGCCAGGGCGGTGATGGCCCGCACGGTGGGCGCGCTGCTGGCCGGCGCGGCGGCCGGCTGAGGCGTCCCCGCCGGCCGGGGGAGCCACCCCTTTCCTTCCGGTTACTTATAGGTAACACTCGATGCATGGTTAGTGCATCGACAGTGCAACAACCCGTACTGTGGGGCCGCGACGCCGAGTGCCGGGCCGTCCGTCGGCTGCTCGACGGCGGACCGGACGCCGGGGGAGCGCTGCTGCTGCGGGGCCAACCGGGCACGGGCCGCAGCGCCCTCGTCGCCTACGCGCACCGGCACGCCGGGGACCGTACCGTGCTGGCCGGCGCGGGCCTGGCGGAGGAGGCGGCGCTGCCGTACGCGGGGCTGCAACGCCTGCTCGACCCGGTGCTCGACCGCGCCGACGCGTTGCCCGAGGCGCAGCGCCGGGTGCTGCGCCGGACGCTGGCCGGGGAGGGCTGTCCCGCCCACCGCCGGCTCGCCCTGTCGATGGCGGTGCGGGGACTGCTCGCCGTCGCCGCCCGGGAGCGCCCGCTGCTGTGCACCGTGGACGACCTCGACCGGGGCGACCGGCAGACCGCGGACGTGCTGGGCTTCGTGGCCCGGCGGCTGCGCCACCTGCCCGTCGCCGTCCTGCTCACCGCGGGGGCCGACGCCGTGGTCGGCGGGGTGCCCCAGCACGCGCTGCCGCCCCTCGACGAGCGCGCCGGCGCGGCCCTGCTCGCCGACCGGGCGCCGGAGGTCGCGCCGGCGGTGGCCTCCGCGCTGACCGCGGTGGCCGGCGGCAATCCGCAGGCCCTGGTCGACCTCGCCGAGGTGCTCACGCCCGGTCAGTGCCGGGGCGACGAGCCGCTGCCCGAGGCGCCGCCGGTCGACGGGGCGCTGGGTCGTGGGTACCGGGCCCGCCTGGACCGGCTGCCGGCCGTGACCCGGCGCGTGCTGCTGCTCGCCGCGCTCGACGAGGACGGCGACCCGGCCACCCTGGTGCGGGCGGCGCGCGCCGCCGGCGCCACGGTCGAGGCCCTCGCCCCGGCGGAGGCCGCCGGTCTGGTCCGGGTCAGCCCCCGGCGGGTCGCCCTGCCCCAGCCACCGGCGCGGGCCGTGATCGTCGACGGCGCGCCGCTGGCCGAGCGGCGCGCGGCCCACCTGCTGCTCGCGGGCGTGCTCGACGGCCCCGGGCAGCGGCTGCGCCGGGCCCTGCACCTCGCCGCCGCGGCCGAGGGCCCGGACCCGGCGCTCGCGGCGGAACTGGAGGAGGCGGCCGCCCGCTCGGCCGGGGAGACCGCCGCGGCGGCGTTGCACCGCGCTGCCGAGCTGAGCGCCGAACCGCGGCACGCCGCCGCCCGCCTGGTGGCCGCCGCCCGTCACGCCTGGACGGCCGGCCGGCCGCAGCGGGCCCGGCGGCTGCTGGCCGGGCTGCCGACCGACCGGGCCGACCCCGCCGTGGCCGGCCGGGTCGAGCTGCTCCGCGGCGAGCTGGAGCTGCGGTGCGGCTCGCCCTCGGTCGCCTCGACCACGCTGCTCGCCGCCGCCGAGGCGGTCTGCGGCGTAGACCGCCTCGCCGCCCTCGGCGCGCTGGTGCGGGCCGGCGAGGCGGTCTGCTTCGCCGGCGACCAGTACCGGTACGCCGAGGTGGCGCGCCGGGTGTCGACGCTGCGCCGAGCCGGTGACCCGCCCGCCGCGGAGCTGATGACCTCACTGGTCACCGGCGTGGCCGCGACGCTGCGCGGCGACCACGAGCGGGGCGGACCCGCGCTGCGGCGGGCCGTCGTCCTCGGCAACCGGCTGACCGGGCCGGCGCTCACCCCGACCGCCCTGACCTGCGCCACGATGGCCGGCCTGATGGTCGCGGTGGACAACGCCGCCCACCGGCTCGCCGGGCGCGCCGTCGAGCTGGCGCGTGCCGGCGGCGAGCTGTCGGTCCTGTCCCGGGCGCTGGAGCTGCGCGCGATCGCCGAGTACTGGCTCGGCCGGCACGAGGCCGCGGCGGACAGCTCCCGGGAGGGGCTGCGCGTCGCCCGGGACACCGGCCAGGTCAACTCCGCCGGCGTCCACCTGGGCATGCTGGCGGTGCTGGCGGCCGTACGGGCCGACCGGGACGCCAGCCTGCGGCGGATCCGGGAGATCGGCGAGGGGGCGGCCCCGCACAGCCGGCCGCGTGCCCTGGCGCAGTGGGCCCTCGCGGTGCTCGACCTGGTCGACGGCCGGCACGCCGCCGCGACGGCGCGGCTGACCGCGCTGGCCCGGCCGGGCACCGGTCGGGGGCAGGTGCTGATCCAGGTGATGGCCACCCCGTACCTGGTGGAGGCGGCCGCCGGCTCGGCCCACCGGCCGGCGGCCGCCGCCGCGCTCGCCGTCTTCGACCGCTGGGCCAGCAGCACCGCCAGCCCGTCCCGCCGGGCCCTGTCGGCGCGCTGCCACGCGCTGCTCGCGCCCCGGGGCAGCGCCGAGGCCGAGCGCGGGTTCCGCGACGCGTTGCGGCTGCACCCGGCGGACGCCGACGCCTTCGAGCGGGCCC
This sequence comes from Micromonospora sp. NPDC047670, assembly GCF_043204915.1. NCBI lineage: Bacteria > Bacillati > Actinomycetota > Actinomycetes > Micromonosporales > Micromonosporaceae > Micromonospora > Micromonospora sp. NPDC047670. Next base: position 56,892 of record NZ_JBIDDA010000021.1, on the reverse strand, counting down.
GCACCGAGCTGCTCCTCGGCCGCGAGCTGCGCCGCAGCCGCCGCCCCCGGGACGCCCGCGAGCACCTGCACGCCGCCCGGGAGAGCTTCGGCCTGCTCGGCCTGGCGGCCTGGGCCGAGCAGGCCACCACGGAGCTGCGGGCGGCCGGGGAGTCCGTGGGTGGGCCGGACCTGTCGGCGGCCCGGCTGCTCACCGGCCAGCAGTTGCGGATCGCGCAGCTGGTCGCCGAGGGCGCCACCAACCGGGAGATCGCCGCCCGGATGTTCCTCTCCACCCGTACCGTCGACCACCACCTGCGCAACATCTTCCACCGGCTCGGCATCCGGTCCCGTACGGAGCTGGCCCGGGCGCTGTCCTAGGACCGGGTCAGTACGCTCCAGCAACAGTCGGGCGTAGTTGGCCATGGAGCGCTGGTAGCGGGGCAGGTGGGGAGCGAGCGCGGCGACGGCGACGGCGACCGCCTCCCGCTCGCGACCGACACTGGTCAGGGCCAGCGCCAACGTGGCGCTGACCGCGTCGTCGAGCTCGTCGGAGGGCTGCTGCCGCTCGGCCGTCAACAGGTCGACGGACTCCTGGGCCCGCCCGATGTTGCGCAGCGAGCTGGCCAACTGGATCACCGAGCGCCGGCGGCGGATGCCGGAGATCCCGCCGGCCAGCGCCGCCCGGTACAAGGGCACGGCCTTGTCGGAGTGGCCGGTGGAGTCGAAGGCGCAGGCCCGCTCGAAGGCCGCCACGGGGTCGCCTTCCGGGAGCTCGGCGGCGAGCGCCTCGACCCGCTCGCGGAACTCCTCGGGGTCGTGGTCGTCGATGGTGGCCCACAGTTCGGCGCTGCGCCGCTCCCAGTCAGGTGTGATCGTCATGGCCGAGATACTGCTCGGGCCGGTAGGCTGTCCGCCAATGATTCGGCTCTCCCCGAATCACTGCGCCCTCCGGAGCCGACCATCGCGATCACCCTGCGCCTCAGCCCGGCCGACCTGATGCGCTGCCGCTTCGCGGTGTCGCCGGTGCTGGAGACGATCGAAGCCATCCGCCTGACCACACCCGAGGACTTCCCCGGCCACCATCACGGCTTCCTCGAGTCGATCAAGGACCGACTGGACGCGCTCGACCTGCGGCCGGTGACGCTGCTGCAACCACGCCGCGGCTACAGCCCGGACTTCCTGTCCCCGCCGCCCACCACCGCCCACCCCCGCTTCGAGGACGAACTCGCGCGGATCGAGGCGACTCCGCTCGACCGGGTGGCGGGGGACATCGCCCGCTCGCTGCGCGAGACGCGCGGTGCGGCGGACACCGAGGTTGGGCGCAGACTGCTGGGCGACCCGGCCGAGGCGCTGTCCCTGCTGACCGGAGTGATCCGGGACGTCTGGCGGGAGGTGGTCGAGCCGGTGTGGCCGAAGGTGCGCGCCCTGCTCGACGCCGACGTGGCTCACCAGGGCCGCCGGCTCGCGGAAGGCGGCCTGGACCGCCTCTTCGCCGAGCTGCACCCCCAGCTACGGTGGCGCGACGGCGTGCTCATCCGCGCCGGCGGCGGCGACGAACACCGCCGGCTGGCCGGCGAGGGCCTCCTGCTGATCCCGAGTGCGTTCAAGTTCGACCAGGTCCTGGTGATCCTGGACCCGCCATGGCAACCCACGGTGATCTATCCCGCCCGTGGCGTGGGTGCCCTGTGGCAGTCGCCGCAGACAGGAGAGCTGGCGGCGGTGGGACGCCTGATCGGGCGAAGCCGCGCGGTCCTGCTGGCCGGGTTGGCCGAGCCGGCCAGCACCACCGTGCTGGCCCACCGGCACGCGCTCGCAGCCGGTACCGTGTCCCAGCACCTGACGGTGCTCCGCGACGCCGGCCTGGTGGTGGGGCAGCGCTACGGGCACGAGATCCGTTACCGCAGAACGCCCCTGGGCGCCGCGATCCTCAACCGGGCCGCCTGACACGCGCGACGTGTTCCGGGCGGCCGACGGTGGCCGTCCGGGACGGCGAGGACGGACTGGACGCGGGGAGGGGGCAGGCGGGCGGCATCAGGGCAGCACGACTGTCCGTGCGCCCTCGCCGCGCGCCATCCGGTCGAACGCCGCCGCCGCGCTGTCCAGGTCGCACCGGTCGGTGATCAGGGGAGCGAGGCCGATGACGGCCACCGAGTCGCCAGGGGCCACCCGCGCGGTGCGGGGCACCGCACCGGCGCCGGCCAGCACCGCGCAGCCCAGCAGCGCGGCGGCCTCGAACGGCAGCTCCGCCGGCACCGTGATCACCGCGTCCTGCGCCACCACCACCGCGTCCTGCGCGTTCTACGCGTTCGGGTCCCAGTTTGCGAGCTGCTCCATCGGCTCGGTGTCGCCGGTAATTCCCAGGCCGTCGAGCGGGATGCGGTCGTAGAGGTAGAGGACCAGTTCGCTCGCTGCGCCCCGCACCGACATGTCGCCCGGCCCCGCGTCGGCGGCGAGGTCGTCGCAGCGGACGCCGTCGGCGTTGAGGGTCAGGCGCCAGGAGCGGCCCTCGTTCGCGTGCAGGTCGATGGTCGCCGGCTTGAACGGCCAGGGGACGGTCGTCGCCGCGACGGTCGTCAGGAACTCGTCGACGCCCTCGACCGCGACGTCCGTCGGCAGCGGCTGTGCGGCCCCCTGAGTGAGCTGGGCGTCGTAGGTGTGGACGGCGATCTCCTGGATCTGGTGCCGGGCCACGGCCCCGCTGGTCTCCGGGGCCTGCGAGCGGCCCCACCAGGTCCAGCAGCCGCGGTCCGGGCCGGCCTCGCGCATCGCGTCGAGCATGAGCCCGGTCGACTCGGCGAGCCAGGCGTCCAGGGCTTCGCGGTCGCGGGGCGCCGTCGGGGCGCCCTTCGGGTCCGTCTTCGCCGGGGGCTCAGCGCCCGGGCCCGCCGCGACGATGGCGGCCTGGCGGCGGCCGTCGCCGAGGTGCTGCGCCAGTTCGCGCAGCGTCCAGTCCGGGCAGGTCGGGACCTGGACGTCAAGATCGGGGGCGGACGCGATCGCGGCGCGGAACGCGGCCGAGCGGTCTTCGATCAGCCGCAGGACCTCGGGGAACTCCAGAGTGTTTTACACCTCGAGTGTGTATCACTTCGCCCCGGCCGGCCGGTAGCGAATTGTCGGTCGAACGCGCCGACAGCCGGGCGGAGCGCCGGCGCCGAGGCCCTGCTGAAACCCCGCGCACCCGCTCGCCATCGGCGACGTCGACGCGCGACCGGCCCACCGTCCGGGCCAGGAGCACCAGCACATTGCCACCACGCCCCCGACCCGCCGGATGTCCGTCTCACCCACCGGTTCCGGCGCGCTCCGTCGGCCTGGTTGGCCGGTGCCCCGTACGTCACTAGGCTGCGTCCGTGCAGCCCCTCGTCTCCACGGACCCACGGCACATCGCCGACTTCCGTCTGTCGGGTGTGCTCGGGAGGGGCGGACAGGGCACCGTCTACCTAGGACGGGACCCGGTCGGCAGCCAGGTCGCGGTGAAGGTGCTCGGCATCCACGTGACCGCCGACCAGGCCGCCCGTCGGCGATTCGAGCGCGAGGCGGAGGCGGCGCGCCGCGCCATTCTGCACGGCACGGGTGCTCGACGCGGGCATCGCGGACGGCAGGCCGTACATCGTGAGCGAGTTCATCGAGGGGCAGACACTCGACAATCTGGTGCGCGGCGACGGCGTGCGGTCCGGCAGCGGCCTCGAGCGACTGGCGGTGGCGACCCTCACCGCGCTCACGGCCATCCACCGGGCGGGGATCGTGCACCGCGACTCCAAGCCGAGCAACGTCGTCATGGGCGCCGAGGGCCCGGTGGTCATCGACTTCGGGATCGCGCGGGCCTTCGACCAGACGGTCACGAGCAGCGTGATCGGCACGCCGGCGTTCATGACTCCCGAACAGTTCCTGGGCGGCGCGATCGGCCCCGAGGCGGACCTGTTCAGCTGGGCCGGGACGATGGTGTTCGCCGCCACCGGGCGGCACGCATTCGCGGGTGACTCGACGCCGTCGGTGATGCACGCCATCCTGGAGACCGAGCCGGATCTGACGGGGGTGCCGGACGCCCTGCGCCCGGTGCTCGAGAAGTGCCTCGCCAAGGACCCGGAGCGCCGGCCGAACGCCGCCGAGGTGCTGCGCTGGGTCACGGGGGAGCGGTCCGCAGATACGGCCGATGATCAGGCGACCGCCCCGCTGACACCGCGTGCGCGTCCGATGTTCGCGCAGCCGCGAACGCGAGTGCTCGACCGGGACGCGCGGACGCCCGGGGCCGATGCGCCCGGCGCTGATCGGCCGAACGTGCCACTGACGATTACGGCGTCGGTCATCATGAGCACCGCCGCACTGGTCAGACTCCTCACCCTGCCCATCGCGCTCGACATCGGCAGCGGGGCAGTCGTCAGCGACCTCCTGCTGTTGCTGTCCGCTCCTTTCCTGGCGGCAGCCGTATGGCGCTCACACCTCGGTGCGCGGATAGCGTTGTGCTCGGCGTTGCCGTTCAGCTTGCTCTGTGATCTGGGTTGTCGTTCTCGGCACGAGCTGGGACTTTCCGAACATGTTGTTCGTGGTTGTTCCTCTCGTCCTGCAGGGTGTCGCGTTTGCCGTGACGGCTGCCTTCCAGCGGCGGATATCCAAGGCCGCGACGATGGTCGGGGTGGCCGCTGGCACGGCACCGGCGGTGGTCGCGGCCGGTTATCTGGCTGATCCGTCAGGGACGGTCCCCATCCCTGACGGCTACTTCGAATTGTTGCTGACGATGGAGGCGGCCGGCTATGTCATGGGATGCGCATGGCTCGTTCTCCTCAGCATCGCGTTGATGCGCCAGGCCCGACCCCGCCTTACTGCTACTTGAGGATCGCGCAGATAGGCCGAACCGTTGTGGACCAGTCTCCCGGCCCTGACTCCTCGTGCGGCCGCTATGACGGAAAGTCCCAGAGATGGACCGGGTCGCAGTGGGCGCTGCTGATGATCACGGGGCGGCTGTCGAGGCCGGCCACCCGCAGCCCGAACACCCTGCCGCGGTGACCCTGGAACGGCCGGCCCAGCAACCGGCGCTCGGCCAGGTCCCACACGCAGACGGTGCCGTCCCTCGCCCCGGTGACGGCGCACGGACGACCGCGCACGCTGCCGGCGGTCAGGCAGCTGATCTCGTCTCCGGGCACGGTCAGGGGTTCGTCCCACTCGTTGGACGCGGGGTCCCCGAGCGCCAGGCTCTGCCCGCCCGCCGCGACGACCCGCGTGCGACCCTCCACCGTGGCCAGGGCGAACTCGGTGGGCGTCTCGTCGAGGTCGCCGAACGCGGCGAGGTGCCGCTCCGCCTCGACGTCCCAAACGAGCACGCCGCCATGCCGTCCGCCGGCCACCACGACCGGCCGGCCTGCCCACAGCCCCGCCGCCGCCGCGCTGCTGGCCCGTGACTGGCACGCCAGGTCCTCGATGCTCACGAGGGAGTCGTACGGCGAGGGCTGCTCGGGCCCTGTCGCCGGAGCGTCCTCGTCGTCCGGGTCGCCGTCGTCGTGCCAGTCCTGCGGCTCGGCGACGGACGGGTCCCACAACTCCACGCCCCACGTGCCGGCGAACCCGACGAGCAGCCTGGAGCGGTCGCCGAAGTCGGCTCTGACCGTCGAGGCCGTGCCGCCCTCCTGCGCGCCCAGCCGCACCCTGCCCGCCGCCAGGTCCCACATGGCGAAGCCCTGGTGCTCGCCCCCGCCGCCGATCACGATCCGGCCGTCGACCGTCGCGGCACCGACCGCGGTGAGGTCCGTGAGGGGGAAGTTCTCGTCCGGTACGTCGAGCTCGAACGTGGCCCAGCGGTCGCGGGCCGGGTCCCAGGTGCACGCGAGCCGGTCCTTGCGGGGACTGCCGACGACGATCAACCTGCCGTCAAGAGTGACGAGATCGAAGTCCACGATCTCGTGGCAGTTCGGAGGCAGACCGGAGATCAAGAGGGAGTGGGTGGACACGGCGGACATCCTGCCAGCCACCCCTGACAGTCAACTCGCCAACGGTCCGCTTAGGGCCGCACGACGGTGCGGGCGCCCTCGCCGCGGGCCATCCGGCCGAACGCCGCCGCAGCACCGTCCAGGTCGCACCGGTCGGTGATCAGGGGAGCGAGGTCGAGGGCGCCGTCGAGCACGGCCCGGGCCAGCTCGGGCACGTCCCGGTCCGGATCGGACGAGCCGTAGACCGAGGAACGCAGCGTCCGTGCCGAGTGGAAGATGTCCAGCGCGCTGAGGCCCACCACGTCGTCCCTGGCGCCCATGCCGACCACGATCACCTGGCCCCCGCGCCGGGCGGCCCGCCAGGCCGTACGGATGGTGGCGCTGCGCCCCACGCACTCGATCGCGTGGTCGACGCCCCGGCCCGCGGTCCGTTCGCGGATCGCCCGGTTGACCGACTCGTCGGCGAGCAGGAACTCGGTGGCGCCCGCGGCGCCGGCCAGCTCCGCCTTGCCCGGCGAGACGTCGACGGCGAGCACCGGATCCGCTCCGGCCGCCCGCGCGGCGGAGACCGCCGACAGCCCCACCCCGCCGAGCCCGATGACGGCCACCGAGTCGCCGGGGGCCACCCGCGCGGTGCGGCGCACCGCGCCGGCGCCGGTGAGCACCGCGCAGCCCAGCAGCGCGGCGGCCTCGAACGGCAGCTCCGCCGGCACCGGGATCACCGCGTCCTGCGCCACCACCACCGCGTCGGCGAGCGCGCCGAGGCCGAGCGTGACGTGCAGCGGCTCGCCGGCCGCCGTCCGGCCCCGGGCGGCCGCGGGAGTCCCGGAGCGCTCGCAGAGCCACGGCTCGCCGTGCCCGCAGTACCAGCACCGCCGGCACGGCGGGGCCCAGTTCAGCACCACGTGCGCGCCGGGCGCGACGCGGGAGACGCCCTCGCCGACCTCGGTCACCACGCCCGCGGCCTCGTGGCCCAGCACCAGCGGGTACGGCGGGGCGATGGTGCCGTCGACCATGGACAGGTCGGAGTGGCAGACCCCCGCGGCCCGAATGTCCACCCGCACCTCACCCGGCCCGGGCGCGGGCAGGTCCACCTCCTCCACCCGCAGCGGCTCGCCCACCGCCCGGGCGACGAGCGCCCTCACCGCTGGATGGCCTTGGTCTGGAGGAACTCGTCGAGCCCGTAGCGGCCCAGCTCCCGGCCGAGGCCGGACTGCTTGTAGCCGCCGAAGGGGGCGAGCGGGTTGAACGGGGCGCCGTTGACGTCGACGGCGCCGGTACGCAGCCGCCGGGCCACCCGCAGCGCCCGCTCGGCGTCGGCCGACCAGACCGCCCCGGCCAGCCCGTACCGGGAGTTGTTGGCGATGGCCACCGCCTCGTCCTCGTCGTCGAACGGGATGACCGCCAGCACCGGGCCGAAGACCTCCTCCTGGGCCAGGGCGCTGTCCGGGTCGACGTCGGCGATCACCGTCGGCGCGACGAAGAAGCCGCGCTCGGGCAGCGGGGCCTCCGGCCCGCCGGCGACCAGCCGGCCCCCGTCGGCCAGTCCTCGGGCGACGTGGCCGTCGACCCGTTCCCGCTGCGCGGCCGAGACGAGCGGGCCGAGCCGGGTGGCCGGGTCGAACGGATCGCCGAGCCGGTAGCCCGCCGTGGCCCTGGCGGCCAGGTCCAACGCCTCGTCGTAGCGGTCGCGGTGCACCAGCATCCGGGTCCAGGCGGTACAGGTCTGGCCGGAGTTGAGGAACGCGTTGCCGACCCCCACCTTCACCGCCGTGGCCAGGTCGGCGTCGTCGAGGACGACGTTGGCCGACTTGCCGCCCAGCTCCAGGGCGACCCGGGCGATGCGGTCGGCGGCGAGGTGGGAGATCCGCCGGCCGGTGGCGGTCGAGCCCGTGAAGGAGACCATGTCCACGTCCGGGTGCGCGGCGATCGCCTCGCCCACCACCGGGCCGGTGCCGGTGACCAGGTTGACCACCCCGGGCGGGAAGCCGGCCTCGTGGATCGCCTCGAACAGCAGGTACGCGGTGAGCGGCGTCAGCTCGCTGGGCTTGAGCACCACCGTGCAGCCGGCCGCCAGGGCGGGGGCCAGCTTCGCCACGACCTGGTGCAGCGGGTAGTTCCACGGGGTGATCGCCCCGACCACGCCGACCGGCTCCCGGACCACCAGCGAGTTGCCGACGGTTTCGTCGGCCGTCGGCCGGGCGGCCAGCTCGACGTAGCTGTGCAGGACGGCGAGCGGCAGGCCCGCCTGGACCCGGGTGGCCACCTTCAGCGGGGTGCCGAGTTCCAGCGCGACGGTGCGGGCGATCTCCTCGGCCCGGGCGCTCAGCGCGGCGTGCAGCCGGTCCAGGCGCGCCGCCCGGTCGGCGGGCGCGGTGTCGGCCCAGCCGGGGAAGGCGGCCCGGGCCGCCGCGACGGCCCGGTCGACGTCGGCCGCCGTGCCGGCCGGCACGGTCGCGACGACCTCCTCGGTGGCGGGGTTCCGCACCGCCACGGTCTCCCCGGGCCCGGCGGTGACCCACTGTCCGTCGAGGTAGAAGGCGGTCCGTGCGAGATCCATCGCGCCCCTCACGTACGTCGACCGAAACTAGCAGTGCAAGTTTTGACCTTAGTACGCCGCGGCGTCCGGCGGGAGGGGTGGCAGCGGGCCGATGTGTGCCTCGTACGTGCGCGACAGCCCGTCGATGAGCGCGTCGAGGCCGAGGGCGAACGCCCCCTCGTCCACCTGCTGCTGGTGCTCGGCCAGCCGGTGGGCCTGGGTCAGGTGCGGGTACTGCTCCGCGTACAGCCCCGGATCCTCGACGAAGCCCCGGGCGAACGACCCGAGTGCCGAGCCGGCCACGAAGTAGCGCATCAGCGCGCCGATGTGGGTGGCCCGGGCCGGCGGCCACCCGGCGGCGACGAGTCCGCCGTAGACGGCGTCGGCCATGGCCAGCGCGGCCGGCCGCCGCCCCGGCCCCCGGGCCAGGTACGGCACGATGTTCGGGTGCGCGGCCAGTGCCGCGCGGTAGGAGTGGCCCCACCGGCGCAGCGCCTCCCGCCAGTCGACGTGGCCGAAGAACGACACGTCCACCTGGCCGGTGATGCTGTCGGCGACCGCGTCGAGGATCTCGTCCTTCGTGGCGAAGTGGTTGTAGAGCGACGGGCCCCGCACCCCGAGTTCGGCGGCGAGCCGGCGGGTGGAGAAGCCCTCCAGCCCCTCGGCGTCGATCAGCGCGGCGGCGGCCTCGACGATCCGCTGCCGGCTGAGCAGCGCCTGCCGTGGCCGGGGCATCCGTTCCTCCTCCTCGGGATGGGTCCGCCGCAGACTCTGCCACACGGGGTCTGGACGGAATTAAACTTGCACCGCTAGTTTATGCCGCATGGACCTTCAGCTCTCCGCCGAGCACGTCGCGGTCCGCCGGCTCGCCGCCGACTTCGTGGACCGGGAGGTGCGGCCGCACGCGGCGGCCTGGGACCGGCGGGAGTCGGTCGACCCGGACGTCGTGGGCAAGCTCGGTCGGCTCGGCTTCCTCGGGCTGACCATCGGCGAGGACGACGGCGGATCGGGCGGCGACCATCTCTCCTACTGCCTGGTCCTGGAGGAACTGGGGCGGGGCGACTCGTCCGTGCGGGGCATCGTCTCGGTCTCGCTCGGCCTGGTCGCCAAGTCCGTCGCCGCGCACGGATCCCCGGAGCAGCGGGCGCAGTGGCTGCCCCGGCTCTGCTCCGGCGCCGCGCTCGGCTGCTTCGCGCTCACCGAGCCGGACAGCGGCTCGGACGCCGCCGCGCTGAGCACCCGGGCGGTCCGCGACGGCGGCGACTGGCTGATCACCGGCGCGAAGATGTTCATCACCAACGGCACCACCGCCGACGTCGCGCTGGTCTTCGCCCGCACCGGCGGGCCGGGGCACCGCGGCATCACCGCGTTCCTCGTGCCCACCGAGGCCGCCGGCCTGACCCGCCGAGAGATCCACGGCAAGCTGGGCCTGCGCGGGCAGGCCACCGGCGAGCTGCGCTTCGACGGCGTACGGGTGCCCGACTCGGCGCGCCTGGGTGAGGAGGGCGCCGGCTTCCGGCTGGCCCTGGGCGCCCTCGCCAAGGGCCGGATGTCGGTGGCCGCCGGCTGCGTCGGCATCGCCCAGGGCTGCCTCGACGCCGCGGTCTCCTACGCCGGGCAGCGCACCCAGTTCGGCAAGCCCATCGCCGGCCACCAGCTCGTGCAGCAACTGCTCTCCACCATCGCCGTCGACACCGCCGCCGCGCGGCTGCTGGTGTGGCGGGTGGCCGACCTGATCGACCGGGGCGAGCCGTTCGCCACCGAGGCGTCCATGGCCAAGCTCTTCGCCAGCGAGGCCGCCGTCCGTGCCGCCGACAACGCCGTCCAGGTCTTCGGGGGGTACGGCTACATCGACGAGTACCCGGTCGGCAGGTACCTGCGCGACGCCCGCGTCGCCACCCTCTACGAGGGCACCAGCCAGATCCAGCACCTCCTCATCGGCCGCGCGCTCACCGGCGTGAACGCCTTCTGACCCCCAGGGAGCAACCGTGACCAGATTCGCCGACCGGGTCGCCGTCGTCACCGGCGCCGCGCGGGGCATCGGCGCCGCCACCGCCCACCGGCTGGCCGCCGAGGGCGCGGCCGTCGCCGTGGTCGACCTCGACGCGGAGCGCAGCCGGGCCGTCGCCGACGAGATCACCGCGGCCGGCGGCCGGGCCGTCGGCATCGGCTGCGACGTGACCGACCCCGACGCGGTCGCCGCGACGACCGACCGCGTGGTCGAGACGTACGGCGGGCTGCACGTGCTGGTCAACAACGCCGGCATCACCCGCGACGACCTGCTGTTCAAGATGCCCCTGCCGGCCTGGCAGGCGGTGCTGACCACCAACCTGACGAGCATGTTCCTCTGCTGCCAGGCGGCGCAGCGGCACATGGTCGAGGCCCGTTACGGGCGGATCGTCAACCTCAGCAGCCGCTCCGCCCTCGGCAACCGCGGGCAGGTCAACTACGCGGCGGCCAAGGCCGGCGTGCAGGGCCTGACCGCCACCCTCGCCATCGAGTTGGGCCCGTTCAACGTCACGGTGAACGCCGTCGCCCCCGGCTACGTGGCGACCGCGATGACCGCCGCCACCGCCGAGCGGGTGGGCAGCAGCCCGGAGGAGCACCAGCGGATGGTCGCCGAGCACACCCCGCTGCGCCGGGTCGCCCAACCGGCCGAGATCGCCTCGGTGATCGCCTTCCTGGCCAGCGACGACGCCTCGTACGTCAGCGGCCAGACCCTGTACGTCAACGGTGGCGCGCGCTGAGTCGCGCGTAGCACCTCACGGACCCGGAGGGGACATGGACTTCGCGCTATCCGACACCGAGCGGGCCATCCGCGACACCGCCCGCGACTTCATCGCCAGGGAGGTGGCGCCGCTGGAGCATGAGCTGCTCCGGCGGGAACGCGAGCACCGGCCCGGGCTGGAGCCCGGCGAGCTGCGCGAGTTGCAGCTCAAGGCGCGCGCCTTCGGCTTCTGGGGCCTCGCCACCCCCGAGGAGTACGGCGGCATGGACCTGCCGGCCGTCACCCAGTCGCTGATCTGGACCGAGATCGGCCGCTCGTTCGTGCCGTTCCGGTTCGGCGGCGAGGCCGACAACATCCTGTTCCGTGCCAACGAGGAGCAGAAGCGGGAGTTCCTGCTCCCGACGATCGAGGGCGAGCGGCGCAGCTGCTTCGCGATCACCGAGCCGGGCGCCGGCTCCGACGCGGCCAACATCCGGCTCAGCGCCCGCCGCGACGGCGGCGACTGGGTCCTCAACGGCGAGAAGACCTTCATCACCGGCGGCAACGAGGCGGACTTCGCCATCGTGATCGCCGTGACCGACCGGGAGAAGGGCGCCCGCGACGGCGGCGCCACCGCCTTCCTGGTGGACCGGTCGATGGGCTGGCGGTCGGAGTTCATCCCGACGATGGGCGAGGGTGGGCCCGCCTCGCTGATCTTCTCCGACGTCCGGGTGCCGGAGCGCAACATCCTCGGCGAGCCGGGCCAGGGCTTCGCCCTCGCGATGGAGTGGATCGGCAAGGGTCGTTACACCATCCCCTCGCACGCGGTCGGCATCGCCGAACGGGCCCTGCGGATGGCCGTCGAGCACGCCAACACCCGGCACACGTTCGGCCGGCCGATCGGCGAGAACCAGGCGATCCAGTGGATGATCGCCGACTCCGAGACCGAGCTGGAGGCGGCCCGGTGGCTCATCCTGCGGGCCGCCTGGACGGTGGACCAGGGGATGGATCCCCGGCACGCCTCGTCGATGGCGAAGCTCTACGGCGCCGGCATGGTCAACCGGGTGGTCGACCGGGTGCTCCAGATCCACGGCGGCATGGGATACACCCGGGAGCTGCCCATCGAGCGCTGGTACCGGCAGGTCCGGCTCTACCGGATCTTCGAGGGCACCGACGAGATGCAGCGGCTGATCATCGCGCGGGACCTGCTGCGCGGCTACACCAAGCTGGGCGGGCACCTGGCATGAGGACCTTCGCCTCCCTCGACGAGCTGACCGCCGCGGTCGGCGAGACCCTCGGCCCGGGCGACTGGCAGCGGATCGACCAGAGCCGCGTCGACCTCTTCGCCGACGCCACCGACGACCACCAGTGGATCCATCTCGACCCGGAGCGGGCCGCCGCCGGCCCCTACGGCGGCACGATCGCCCACGGCTTCCTCACCCTGTCCCTGCTGCCGGCGCTGGTCGGCCGGCTCTACCGGGTGCAGGGGGTGCGGATGGGGGTCAACTACGGGCTCAACCGGGTCCGGTTCCCCGCCCCGGTACCGGTGGGCAGCGCGGTGCGGGCCACCGCCACCATCGCCGGCGTGTCCCCGGTGGACGCCGGCGTGCAACTGGTCACCGGGGTCACCGTGGAGTGCGACGCCGGCACCAAGCCGGTCTGCGTCGCCGAGACCGTCAGCCGGCTCTACCTCGGGCCGGCGGCCGGCTGACCCGGCTCCGCCCTCGGGCCGGCGGCCGGCTGACCCGGCTCCGCCCTCGGGCGGTGTCGGCTGACCCGGCTCCGCCTCGGGCCCGTGCCGGCCGTGTCGGCTGCACCGGCAGCGCGGCGGCCTCGTGCGGGTCGGCGCGCCGACCTCGCCCACCATCCGGTGCGTCGGCCGCCGTGGCGCCGGGCCAGACGCGCCGGCGGTGTGGATCTTCACCGCGCCCGGCAGCCGGCACGCCACTGCGTCGACGCCGCCGTTGGGCGCGGCCGGAGCATGTCCGGCGAATGGCAAGGAAACGTCATGGCCGCCGGGCGACCCTCGTCGCACGGTCCGACGGGGGGATGGGGGTGTACAGCATGCGGCGCGAGCCAAGCTGGGGCTGACCCATCGGTGCGCGGGCGTGGCCCGGTGCCCCAGCCCGGGCCACGCCCGTCCTCTCCCGAGGGACGCCGGCGACCTCGGGGGCGTCAGGCGACGAGACGTGTGAACGGCACGGGTGGGGCGAGCAGCGGGTCGTCCGGGAACACCGTGGCCGTGCCGCCGAACGGGCTGTCCGTCCGGGTTCTCGCCGGTGGCCGAGGCGCCCGCACCTTCGGAACGCGCGGGCGGCGTCCGGTTCGCGCTCGCCGCGGGCGCGCCGGCGGAGTGGTTCGTCGCGGCCCGGTTCCCGGCGGTCCGGCTCCGACGGCCGTCGCGGTGCGTCCCCGGCCGTCGCGGTGCGTACCCGGCCGCCGCGGGACGGCGTCGGGGCGAATCGCCCGCGTGCGACCCGCCCAGCCGGCCACGGGCCGATCCGGGACCCCGCCCGACGCTCCTGCCCTCCGAATCCGTCCGGTGGGGAAGCCGCGCGACCACGACCAGGGCTGTCACCCGGCCCAGTCCCTCCCGAGGCGGCGGCGCTCGTCGGCCGCCCGATGCGGCACGCGGGCCAGGTGGGGGACGGCGCGTAGCCCTCATCCCGCCGACGACGTTGCCCGGGACGGGTCGGGGCAGGGCGCCGAGCCGGTCCAGACAGCCGGCGGTCCGGGCGGCGAACACGAGAACGGAGTCGAGCACGCCGTGGAAGAGCCTTCCGCGCGCCAGGAGGGCGCCGAACAGCACGCCGGTGCCCACGTCGATCCCGCCGAGCAGCCCGGTCGCCACGAGGGCCGGCCACGGGCGGGGCAGCCGGGCGCCGCCTTCGACGACCAGGCGGTCGAACGCCTCCACGGTCTCGTGCTGGGGTCGACCCGGCCGGCCGGAGGGGCGGCGACGGGTGTCGCCCAGGCGGGCGTGTCGCCGTTCTCGTGGCCGCAAACCCGCCCGCCGGGTCGGCCCGGCATCGGGAGACGGAGGACGGGACCATCCCCGTCCAGGCCGTTTTTCGATGCTTTGATTGCCTCTGTCCATCGGCCGTTCGGTTGATATGGCGGCAACCTTTGGTCTAGGGTGGCTGCACTGCGGTCGACGCTTTCGGCGCCGCCGTGCCGTGCGGGACAGGAAGGCCAACATGATCACCACGACCACCGTGCCGACGACCACCACCGACGCCAGCACCCCGGCCGTCGGCGACGAGTCCCGCGCGAGCGAGCTGATCACCGCCCTCGCCGCCCTGCCCGAGGGACACCCCGACCGGCCGGCGCTGCGGGACCGGGTGATCGAGGCGTGGTTGCCGCTGGCCAACCACCTCGCCTACCGCTACAGCGGGCGCGGCGAGCCCACCGGTGACCTCGCCCAGACCGCGGCCCTCGGGCTGATCAAGGCCGTGGACCGGTTCGACGCCTCCCGGGGCGTCGACTTCGCCGGCTTCGCCATCCCGACGATCCTCGGCGAGATCAAGCGCCACTTCCGTGACCGCACCTGGAACATCCGGGTCCCGCGCCGGCTGCAGGAGCTGCGGCTGCGCATCTCCGAGGCCAACGGCGTCCTCACGCAGACGCTCAACCGGGCCCCGACGGTCGCCGACATCGCCGTCCACCTCGACATCACCGAGGAAGAGGTCTTGGAGGGCCTGGAGGGCGCCCGCGCCTACAACGCCGTCTCCCTGTCCACCCCCATCGGCGACGGCGACAGCGCCACCGAGCTGGGCGACACGCTGGGCGCCGAGGACGGCGAGTTCGCGCTGGCGGAGCTGCGCGCCGCCCTCGGCCCGGCGCTCGCCACCCTCGACGAGCGGGAGCAGAAGATCCTCACCCTGCGCTTCTACGGCAACCTGACGCAGAGCGAGATCGCCGCTCAGGTCGGCGTCTCCCAGATGCACGTCTCCCGGCTGCTCGCCCGCGCCCTCGACAAGCTGCGCGGGCAGCTCACCGACTGCTGACCCCCGCTCCCGTCGCACGGCTGGTGCAAGGGCCCTTTCGCACGCCTCCGGCGTGGGAAGGGCCCTTGCCGTGCGTGGCGCGGGTGCGCGGGCGCCGCATGCGGACCGCCGCCGGGGCGGCGCGTCGCTTCCGCCCGGTCGCCCGCCCAGGCGCCGGTCCGGGTGTACGCCGCAATGCCCGGCCGCCCGTTGCGCCGCGCGGCCGGGCAGACTCGTCGGGGTGGAGCACCCACGCGGGCCGGCCGACGGCGGGACGCGTCGCGGGGACCGGCCGGACTCGCCGACCGACCCTCCGGTGCCGCCTCGGGGCCCGTCGGCGAAGGTAGGAGAGCAGAATGAGCACGATTCTCGTCACGGGCGCGGCGGGCTTCATCGGGTCCAACTTCGTCCGCCACTGGCGCCGCGCCCACCCGCGGGACCGGGTGATCGCCTTCGACCTGCTGACCTATTCCGGCACGCTGACCAACCTCGCCGACCTCGAAGACACGGTCACCTTCGTGCGGGGCGACATCCGGGACCAGCCGGCGGTGGAGCGGGTGCTGCGCGAACACGGCGTCGACGTGGTGGTCAACTTCGCCGCCGAGTCGCACAACTCGCGTGCGGTGCTGGGCCCGACGGCCTTCTTCGAGACGAACGTGCTTGGCCCGGTCGCCCTGATGGAGGCCGTCCGGCGGGTCGGCCACGACGGCATCCGCTTCCACCAGATCTCCACCTGCGAGGTGTACGGGGACATGGCGCTCGACGACCCCGGCGCCTTCACGGAGGACTCGCCCTACCTGCCGCGTACCCCGTACAACGCCGCGAAGGCCGGGGGCGACCACGCGGTGCGTGCCTTCGGCCACACCTACGGGATCCCCTTCACCATCACGACCTGCGCCAACAACTACGGGCCGTACCAGTTCCCGGAGAAGGTGATCCCGCTGTTCGTCACGCACGCCTTGCGGGGCAGGCCACTGCCGGTCTACGCCTCCAGCCGCAACCGCCGGGAGTGGCTGCACGTGGCCGACCACTGCCGTGCGGTGGAGGCGGTGCTGCTGCACGGCCGGCTGGGGGAGACGTACAACGTCGGCAGCGGCGTCGAGGTCGACGTCGAGACGCTCGCCGACGCCGTGCTCGCGGAGCTGGGCCTCGGCCCCGAGATGAAGCGGCGGGTGCCCGACCGCCCCTCGCACGACCGGCGCTACCTGCTCGACTCCGGCAAGCTGCGGGACGAGCTGGGCTGGGCTCCGAGGATCGGGTTCGACACCGGGCTGACGGAGACGATCGCCTGGTACCGGGAGCACGAGAGTTGGTGGCGGCCGCTGCTCGACCGCGTACAGGTGGCGGAGGAGACCGCCTGGCGGTGAACCGGCGCTGAAGCCGCGGACCGGGTGGGCGGACCGTGGCGCGGGTCGCGCCGATCGGGGCGATCCCCGGCCCGGCGGCCCCCGGTTTTCCTACAGTGGTCGTGCGGCCTGTCGGGCGCGCCGGCTGCCCGTCCCGGGCGCCGGGCCGCGCGGCGGGGGCCGATGGCCCCGGCCCGGTGTCGGGGCGGAAACGGGGGTCCGGGTGTTCGCACGGGCGTTCCGCGCGGCCCGCCCGCGCCGTGGCGCGACCCGCTCGGCCGGCGGCCACGGCCACGGCGCAGCCGCGCCCGGCGGGCCCGGCCGGCGCGACGACCACGCCGGCTCCGGCCGGCGTGACGACCACGCCGGGCACGGCGGTCCCGCGCGGTCCGACCGGCAGGGTGGTGCCGGCGGGCACGGCCCCGAGCAGCCCGGCGGGCACGGCGGGCACGGCGGGCACGACAAGCATGCCGGGCACGACCCCGCGCAGTTCCGCCGGAAGTTCTGGCTGAGCCTCGCCCTCACCGTGCCGATCGTGCTGACCAGCGACCTGGTGATGGACTGGCTCGGCTACACCCTGGAGTTCCCCGGCAGGAGCTGGGTGGGCCCGGTCCTCGGCTCGGTGGTCTTCTTCTACGGCGGCTGGCCGTTCCTGGTGGGCGCCGTGCGGGAGGTCCGCGACCGCGCCCCCGGGATGATGCTGCTGGTCTCGATGGCGATCACGGTGGCGTACGTCGCCTCGGTGGCGACCAGCGTGGGCGCGTTCGACCTGGACTTCTGGTGGGAGCTGGCGGCGCTGGTGACCATCATGCTGCTGGGGCACTGGCAGGAGATGAAGGCCATCGGCCAGGCGCGGGGCGCCCTCGCCGCGCTCGCCGCGCTGCTGCCCGACGACGCCGAGCGGCTCGGCGACGACGGCACCCCGCACCGCGTGCCGCTGGCCGACCTGCGGGTGGGCGACGTGGTGCTGGTCCGCTCCGGGGGCCGGGTCCCGGCCGACGGCTCGATCGTCGACGGCGCCGCCGAGCTGGACGAGTCGATGATCACGGGGGAGTCCCGGCCGGTGCCGCGCGGGGTCGGCGACCGGGTGGTGGCCGGCACGGTGGCCACCGACTCCACGCTGCGGGTGCGGGTCGACGCGGTCGGCGAGGACACCGCGCTGGCCGGCATCGGCCGGCTCGTCGCGCAGGCGCAGGCGTCCGGCGGCCGGGCCCAGGTCCTCGCCGACCGGTTCGCCGCCACCCTCTTCTACGTCGCCACCGCCGCCGCGCTGGTCACCTTCGCCGCCTGGTGGGCGCTGGGCGACCCGGACCAGTCCGTGGTGCGATCGGTGACGGTGCTGGTGATCGCCTGTCCGCACGCGCTCGGGCTGGCCATCCCGCTGGTGGTCGCGCTCTCCACGGCGTTGTCGGCCAAGGCCGGCATCCTGGTCAAGGACCGCCTCGCCCTCGAGCGGATGCGCACCGTCGACGCGGTGCTGTTCGACAAGACCGGCACCCTGACCAAGGGCGCCCACACGGTCACCGCCACGGCCGCCGCCGGCGGCACCACCGAGGAGGAGGTGCTGCGGGTCGCCGGCGCGGTCGAGGCCGACAGCGAACACCCGCTCGCCCGCGCGCTGGTGGCGGTCGCGCGGGAGCGCGGTCTGAAGGCGACCGCCCGGGACTTCCGGTCCCTGCCCGGCCGGGGCGTCCAGGCCGTCGTCGACGGAGCCACCTGGGCGGTCGGTGGTCCGGCCCTGGTGCGCGAGCTCGGGGCGAACGTCCCGGACGACCTCGCCGCGGCGACCCGGGGGTGGTCGGCGCGCGGCGCGGCGGTGCTGCACCTCCTGCGGCTGCCCGCCGACGGCCGGCCGTCGGCGGTGGGCGCCTTCGCCCTCGAGGACGAGGTGCGCCCGGAGGCCCGCGCGGCCATCGCCGAGCTGCGCGAGCACGGCGTACGGACGATCGCGATGATCACCGGCGACGCCCGGCCGGTCGCCGAGGCGGTCGCCGCGGACCTGGGCTTCCGGCCGGGGCTCGACGAGGTCTTCGCCGAGGTGCTCCCCGCCGACAAGGACCGGGCGGTCGCGGACCTGCAGGCCCGCGGGCTGACCGTGGCGATGGTCGGCGACGGCGTCAACGACGCCCCCGCCCTGGCCCGCGCCGACGTCGGCGTGGCGATCGGCGCCGGCACCGACGTGGCGATCGAGTCGGCCGGCGTCATCCTGGCCTCCTCCGACCCGCGCGGCGTCACCGGCGTGCTCCGGCTGTCCCGGGCGTCGTACCGGAAGATGATCCAGAACCTGGCCTGGGCCGCCGGCTACAACGTGGTGGCGATCCCGCTGGCCGCCGGCGTCCTGGCCTGGGCCGGCATCGCGCTAAGCCCGGCCGTCGCGGCGGTGCTGATGTCCGCCTCCACCATCGTGGTGGCCGTCAACGCGCAGTTGCTGCGCCGGGTGCGGCTCACCCCCGGACAGTAGGCCCAACGGTCGGCGCCCTCCGTCCGGTCACCGTGCCGGGCGGCCCGGAGCGGATCGGCGGGCGCGGGGCCGTCGGCTACCGGGCGCCGCCCGGCACCGGTCGCGGGGTGCGGGAGGGGCCGCCGACGGCGGTCGGGGCGCGGCCGGTCGCCTGCGCCCACCCGGTGGTGATGAGCAGCAGGGCCGCGATGTAGGTGGTCATCACGGCCAGGCTGTGGCCGGGCAGCGTGGTGCCCGCGGCGTCCAGCCCGATCAGCAGGTCGGAGACGAGGAACAGCGCCCCGCCCACGGCCGCCCGGCGGGAGACGCCGGTCGCGGCGGCGGCCATCAGGCTGAGCGCGAGGCTGTAGCCGAGGACCGGCAGCCGCAGTGGGCCGAGGGCGTTCCACAGCACGACGTTGGCCGCCGCCCAGCAGGCGAGGTAGCCGGCGACCGCGGCGACGGGCGGCCGCCGGTGACGCAGGAAGGCGCTCAAAAAGCCGACCTGCGTGCCGAGGAAGCACCCCATGCCGACGAGGAACGCGGTGCGGCCGTCGAGCAGGAGCGCGACGTCGCCGGCGGTGGCGAAGACCAGCCCGACGGCGACGCCGTCGACGCGCCGGCGCACCCGCAGCAGGTACGCCAGCAGCACCGGCGCGAGCAGGGGCTTGGCCAGCCACTGCAGGGCGGTCACGTCGGACGCGACGCCGATCAGCTCGACGGCGGCCACCACGCCGAACGGCCAGAGCCGCCTCATCGGGCCGCGATCGGCTGCGCCCGCGCGGTGGGCTGCCAGCCGGGCCGGCCGAGCACGTAGCCGAGCCGGTGCCGCCAGGACGAGGCGGCCCGCGCGTCCGCCCAGATGGCCCGGTACTCGTGGGTCGCGACCCGGAGCGGGTTGTAGGTGTCGATGTTCTTCGTCAGGCCGTACCGGACGGCGGCGCGCTCGGGCTCGAAGGTGCCGAACAGCCGGTCCCAGACGATCAGGATGCCACCGTAGTTGCGGTCCAGGTACTCGGCGTTGGCGCCGTGGTGGACCCGGTGGTGCGACGGCGTGTTGAAGATCCACTCGATGGGTCGGGGCAGCACGGTGATCCGCTCGGTGTGCAGGAAGAACTGGTACAGCAGGCTGATCGACTGCTGAAGGAAGATCATCCACGGTGGGATGCCGAGCAGCGCCAGCCCGAGCCAGAACGGCATCGACGTCATCGGGGTCCAGCTCTGCCGCAGCGCCGTCGACAGGTTGAAGAAGACGCTGGAGTGGTGCACCACGTGCCCGGCCCAGAGCAGCCGCACCTCGTGGTGGGACCGGTGGAACCAGTAGTAGGCCAGGTCGTCGGCGAAGAACAGCAGGACCCAGGTCCAGACGCTGGTGGGGGAGAGCTGGATCGGGGCGACCGTGTACGCGGCGGCGTAGAGGCCGATCGTCAGCAGCTTCCACGGCACGCCGATGACCTGGCTGCCGGCGCCCATGGTCAGGCTGGTGGCGGTGTCGCGCAGTTCGTACCCGCGTTCGTCGTCGTCGGGCGCGAAGCGGTAGGAGAGCGCCTCGACGGCGATGAGGAGCAGGAACGCCGGTACGGCGTAGAGCACGGCGGGGATCATGCCCGGGCTTCCCTTCTCGGTGGCGCGGCGGGGGTGGCGAGGGGTGCGGTGAGCAGGGCGCGTGCCTCGCGGGCGGCGTCGCGGCCCCGGCCGGTGACGATGGCGTCGGCGAGCCGGCGGTGGCCGGCGACGTCGAGCAGCTCCGCGGCACGCCGCTCCGGTGGCACCTCGCCGACGGCGAGCGCGCCGGCCACCAGGCTGTTGAAGGCCAGCAGGTAGGCGGTGTTGCCGGAGCCGGCGACGATGTGCCGCCAGAGCACGATCGTCGCCTCGCCCATCCCGGTCAGGTCCGGCGCGAGCCCCGCGTACTCCTCGACGGCCCGCGGGATCGCGGCCCGGGCCGCCGGGTCGCCGCGCTCGGCGCAGAGCCGGGCCGCGTCGACGCCGACGCAGGCCCGCATCTCCAGCATGTCCCGGACCAGCGTGTCCACTGGGAGGGTGTCGTGGAAACGGGTGAGGGACAGGGCGAGGTCGAGCCCGGCGTGCACCCGCCAGTCCAGCACCCGGGTGGCGCCGCCCTGACTGACCCGGACCAGCCCGAGCTGCTGCAACCGCCGCAGGGCCTCGCGGACGGCATGCCGGTTCACACCGAAGGTGGCGGCCAGCTCCCGTTCGCCGGGCAGCGCCTCGTCCGGGCGGTAGGAGCCGCTGACGATGGCGTCGCGGATCTGGCCGAAGACGTGGTCGGAGACCGACGAGCGGGGGACGGGGGCGAAGTCCATGCCGAGGAGTGTGGCGCAGCACACATCAACCCGTCAATTGGTTGGACCAGTCTGGGTCCGGCTCCCCGCGCAGCGGCCGGCGACGCCGGTGGATCAGTCGTCGATCGTGACGGTGGTGATCCACGACGGCGGCTGCGGCGCGCCCGTCCCGATCAGCCCCGCGATGACCCGGGTGGACTCCAGCGGCGTGGCCGGCCACGGCGTCAACCCGTCGGTCAGCACCACCACGATGTGCGGTCGACCGCGCAGCGCGGCGTCGATGCCGACCCGCATGTCGGTGCCGCCGCCCCCGGCCAGCCGCACCTCGCCGACGGTGTGCACCCGCCGTACGACGTGCACGGCCGCGTCGCAGGAGAGCACGGTGACCCGGTTGCCGCCGACGCCGACCGCCCGGAGCACCCCGGCGACCTCGGCGAGGGCCGCGGCGAGCTGTGGCTCGCCCATCGACCCCGACGTGTCCACCACGACCGCCACCCGGGGCACCGGTTGACGCAGGCTGGGCAGCACCACCCCCCGCGTGGCCGCGGCGCGCCGGGAGGGCCGCTGGTAGGTGTAGTCGACCGCGCCGCCGGCCCAGGCGGCCGCCTCGCGTACCGCGCCGGTCAGCGCCCGCCGCCAGTCCACCCTCGGTTCGAGCAGCTGGGCGGCCCAGCGCTCCCACCCCGCCGCGACGGTGCCCCGGGCCCGGACGTGCGCGCGGACCGCTTGTGCCGTCTCCCGGCGGATCGCCCCCGCCTCCACCGCGCTGACCCCGCCGGCGCCGTCGCGCTCCCACGGCCGTTCGATGCCGTGCGCCCCGGAGCCGCAGTCATGCGCCTCGTGTCCGCGCAGACCCGCGGGAAGCAGCGGCAGGTACGCCTCGAAGAACAGACCCGTCGGCAGCCCGAAGGTCTCCGGCTCGACCCGGTCGGCCGGCAGCGGCAGCCGGTCGGCCACCAGGTCGTCGTTGATCTCGCAGTCCTGCGCGACGTTGACCCGGTGGTGGTCGCGCCGCTGCCCGACCGGCAGTCGGTCGGCGCGGCCGTGGTGGTCGCGGAGCAGGTGGGCCACCTCGTGGATCCACACCGCCGCGAGCTGGGCCACCGGCAGCCGGTCGACGAACCCCGGCGAGACGTGGCAGCGCCACCGCCGGTCCACGCCCATCGTGGGCACGTCCCGGGACTCGACCACCGTGACGCTGTACAGCGCCGTGGCCAGGTAGGGCCGGTCCTGCGCCGCCCGGAACCGGGCGGCGAGCAGCTTGGTGCGGTCCAGCCGGCCGCCGCCCGGGCTCATCCGGACAGGCGACCCGAGAGCCGCAGCACCTCGGCGAAGGCGTGGATGGCCGGCGGCACCGGCCAGGAGGGGTCGCGCAGTGCCGCGAGGTCCATCGCGGCGCGGGCCGCGACGTCCGGCACCCCCGCCTCGACCGCCTTGCCCAGCACCACCCAGCCGGCCTCCCAGCGCGACCGGTCGACCTTCGCCTGCACGGCGGAGATCACCGCGGTGAGGAACGCCAACTGCCGGTCGCCCCGCTCGGGCAGCCGGAACGCCTCCGGGTCGGCGAGCACCCGCTCCGGGTCGGGCAGGTCGAGGTTCTCCAGGTAGGTGACGAACTCCAGCCCCGCGCCGTCGCCCACCGCGCCGATCACGGCCAGCGCGAGCGCCTGCGCGTCGGTCCCGGCGGCGTGGTGGAACGTGAGCAGCCGCAGCACCATCTCCCAGGTGCGCGGGGACGGCCAGGCGCCGCCGCGGGCCTCGGCGTCGGCCGGCAGGTGATGGGTCAGCCCGGGCCGGGCGGTGAGGAAACCCGCGATCGCCCCGCGCGCCCTGGCCAGCGCCGCCGCGGTGCGCCCCGGCCGGACCGCCGGCACGGTCACCGCCGGCCAGGTGCCGGCCAGGCCCCGCGCGACGGTGCGCGGGTCGTGCGTCCAGTGCAGGTGCACGAACCGGTTCGCCAACGGCGGGGCCAGGTGCCAGCCGTCCGCCGCGCTGGTCGGCGGGTTCGCGGCGGCCACGATCCGCACCGACGGCGGCAGCGAGAGGCTGCCGACCCGCCGCTCCAGCACCACCCGCAGCAGCGCCGCCTGCACCGCCGGCGGCGCGGAGGAGAGCTCGTCGAAGAAGAGCAACCCCGATCCGGTACGCGCCAGCCGGACCGCCCAGTCCGGCGGCGCCATCGGCACCCCGTCGGTGGCCGGAGAGTCACCGACGATCGGCAGGCCCGCGAAGTCCGACGGCTCGTGCACGCTGGCGATGACCGTCTCCAGCGGCAGGCCCAGCCCTTCGGCGAGCTGCTGGAGGGTCGCGGACTTGCCGATGCCCGGCTCGCCCCACAGCAGCACCGGCAGGTTCGCCGCCACCGCGAGGGCCAGCGCCTCGACCCTCGGGTCGGTGGCCGGCTCGGTGCGCCACGCGCGGGTCGCCGCGACGAGGTCGTCGGCCGCCGCCAGCGCTGCCGTCACCGCCGCACCCACTCGGTCAGCACGTCCCGGATCCGCAACACCGGTTGTCCGACCTCCCCGTCGTCGTACATGCTCGCCTTTCCCTCCGCCAGGTCGCAGGGAGTGAGGTCGTCCCCGTCGGGGGCGTGCGGGTCGGCGCCGGCGGCCAGCAGCGCGCGGACCAGTTCCGGGCTGCCTCCGTCGCCGACGGCCACGTGCAGCGCGGTGCGTCCCCGCCGGTCCCCGGCCCCGATCGGCACGCCGGCGTCGAGCAGCCGCCGGACCAGCGAGACGTCGTCCACGGCGCGCAGGTGGTGCAGCAGCGTGCCGCCCCGGCCGTCGCCCATCCTCGGGTCGAGCCCCGCGTCGAGCACCGCGGCCAACGCCGCCGCGCCGCCGTGCTGGATGCGCAGCAGCACGTCGCGGCGCAGCTCGCGCAGCGGCCGGGGCAGCCGGCCCGGGCCGCCCCGCCACGCCTGCACCGCCGCGAAGCAGCCCGTCGACCGCCCGCCCAGGGCACGCAGCAGCTCCTCCCCGGCGACCTCCTCGGCGGTGTGCGAGACCGGGTCGAGCCGGCCGTCGCCGTGCACCACGGTGTGCCATTCACCCCCGCACCGCACCGGCACGTCCACCCGCAGGCCGGCCGCCTCCGGCGCGGCCGTCCCCGCCTGTGCCGGCTCCGCCTGTGCCGCCTCGGGCCGCACCGTGCCCGGCCGTGTCGGCTCCGCCGCCTCGGGCCGCGCCGCCCGCAGCCGTTCCGCCCGCGTGGCAGCTCGGCGGTCGCCCGGCACGGCCGCTCCGTCCGGCGTGGACGGTGCCGACGCGAACAGGGCCCGGCGCACCAGGGGGTGCAGCTCGGCTGGGTCGAGCAGGCCGTGCCGCAGCAGGTCCAGGTCGGCGGGTCGCTCGTGGACCACGCCGGCGAAGCGGAGGCGGGCGAAGTGCTCCTGCTCCCAACCGGCGAACGCGGCGGTCACCGTGCCGTCGCCCCGCCGGCGCACCTCGACCACCGGTCGCCACCCGGACCAGATCATGACCCGGCCGACGCCGTAGCGGGCCTCCAGCCGGGCCAGTTCGGCGTCCAGCCCGAGCGGGACCAGGCAGCCGCGCGCGGCGATCTCGACCTCGCGGTTCAGGTGGTAGCTCTCCGGCACCTCCGGGTCGAGGTCGACGCCGGACACCGCCCACGCCCGGGCCAGCTCGCCGCCGGCGACCAGCCGGTCGAAGACCTCGGGCCGGCTCGCCGGGTCGCCCGGGTCGACCGCCGTCGC
Source organism: Micromonospora sp. NPDC047670 (assembly GCF_043204915.1). NCBI lineage: Bacteria > Bacillati > Actinomycetota > Actinomycetes > Micromonosporales > Micromonosporaceae > Micromonospora > Micromonospora sp. NPDC047670. The sequence continues at coordinate 31,954 of NZ_JBIDDA010000021.1, read as the reverse complement.
GTACGCCTCGAACGGCCGGACCGTGCCGTCGGGCTCGAAGCCGGGCAGTCGGGCCGGCGAGCCGCCGTACGCGCCGGCGAGGCCGTCGACGTGCGCGGCGCTCCAGTACGCCGGCGGCAGGTCCTGCGGGGCGGCCTCGCCCGCCTGCACGGGGCGGACGCTCAGCCGCAGCCGTTGCGACCCGTCCACGGTCTTCGGCGTGTCCACCACCAGCGCGACGTCGTCGTCGCCGAAGCGCGCGTCCCACGTGGACAGCAGGAACCGCTGGTGGGTGGCCACGCCGGTGCGGCCGCCGAGCACCCGGGGCAGGTGCCAGCGCAGCAGGTCCGGGGCGAGCACGCCGAGATCCGTCTCGATCCGGTCGGCCCGGGCGCGGCCGTGCTCCCGGGCCACCTCGGCCAGGTCGAACGCCACGTCGACCCGCCCGTGCGCGCAGGCGGCCCGCCAGTCGCCGGCCTCCCGGGCCGCCGTGCACCCCTCGACCATCGCGGCCGGCACCGCGTACCGGCGGATCCGTTGCCAGGTGCGGATCTCGTCGACGACGGGCGGGTTCACCGGTAGACGCTCGCGATCGCCCGGATGTCCTCGTGCGGCGCGGTGACCGGCCGCTCGGCGAGCAGCGCCGAGGCCCGGCGACGCTGCCGGCGCGGCACGCCCCCGTTGATGCCCAGGTATTCCAGCGTCGGGTGGCCCTCGACGGCCTCGACGAGCCGCCGCGCGCCCCGCCCGCCGATCTCCGTACGCCGCAGGTCCAGCCGGCGCAGCCGGGCGGCGGGCAGCACGTCGGCGAGCGCCGCCGCGCCCTCGTCGCCGACCACGTTGCCGCGCGCGCCGAGCGCCCGCTCCGACGGCGGCCGGGCCAGGTCCAGCGCCCGCCAGGCCCCCAGGTGCCGGGCCAGCGCCGCCACCCCGGCCGGGGTGATGCCGTTGCCGCCCAGCCCGAGCGTCACCTCCACCCCGTCGGCCAGTTCGGCGAGGGCGGCGGCGCCGGAGTCCCCGAGGTGGTTCGCCGCCAGGTAGAGCTCCCGGACCCCGGCGGAGCGGACCAGCGCGCCGAGCACCGGCACGGCGTCCGGCCCGAAGCCGTTGCCGCCGAGGAAGAGCCGCTGCACCGGCCGCTCGCGGACGGTCAGCGCCTCGGCGAGCGCGGCCAGCCCGCGGACGCTCATCCCGACGTTGACCAGGTCGAGCGTGCGGATGGCCGAGTTCACCGCGAGCGCGGCGGCGAGCCGCCGGACGCCCTCGTCGCCGACCGGGTTGCGCTTGAGCCACAGCGCCCGCACGGTGTCGTCGCCGGCCAGTCGCGCGGCGAGCGCGTCCACCCCGGCCCGGTCGATCCGGTTGCACCCCAGGTAGAGCGTCTGGAGGTGGTGACCCGGGCGTAGCGCGTCGGCCACCGCCCGGGCGCCGTCCGGGCCGAGGCCGTTGGTGCCCAGCAGCAGGTGGCGCACCAGCGGGGAGTCGACCGCCGCCGCCACGATCCGGGCGGTCTGCACCGGGCCGACGCCCTGCTTGCACAGGTCGAGCCGGCCGTCGGGCTGCACCGTGCCGCGCGGGAACTCCTCGGGCGTGACGACGGCGTCCGGCACCGCGAGGCGGACCAGCAGCGGGTCGAAGTCGCCCGGGTGGGCCAGACCGGCGTCGGGGTCGGCGATGGCCGGGCACCGCACCGGCGTCGGGTCGGTCACCAGGGCACACTCCGGTAGTCCTTGAGGAACTGGCCGCTCACCGGGGCGCCGCGCACACCCCGCACGATCGGGTCGTAGACGCGGGCGGCCCCGTCGACCACGTCGAGCGGGGGCCGGAAGCCGAGCTCCCGCTGGGCGGTCTTGTCGGGGTGCGGCCGCTCGTCGGTGACCCAGCCGGTGTCCACGCTGTTCATGTGGATGCCGCTGGTCAGGTAGTCGGCGGCGACCGTGCGGACCAGCATGTTCAGCGACGCCTTGGCCATGTTGGTGTGCGGGTGCCGGGTGGTCTTGCCGGAGCGGGAGTAGCTGCCCTCCATCGCCGAGACCTGCACGACGTGCCGCTGCGGGTGGGCGCTCGCCTGCATCAGCGGGCGCAGCCGGGAGGTGAGCAGGAAGGGCGCGAAGGCGTTGACCACGTGCACCTGCAACCACTCGTGCGGGCTCACGTCGGCGTCGCTGAGCACCCACGAGTTGACCTCGCGGAGGTCGAGCGGCTGGCCCGTCTCGTCGACCCGCCCGGCGGGGAAGAACGCGTCCAGCCCGACGGGCAGCCGCTGCGCCGTCGGGCCGGCCGGCGCGGCGCCGATCGCGATCCGTGCCGCCGGCCCCTCCAGCGCCGCGGACTCGGCCGCCCGGACCTCCCGGTGGTACGCCTCCGGCCGGTACAGCGTCTGCGCGGCGTTGTTGACGAGAATGTCCAGCCCGGCGAGGCGCCGCCCGACCAGCGCGACGAAGTCGAGGGTGCCGGCCAGGTCGAGCAGGTCCAGCCCGTGCACGTAGAGCCGGTCGGCCCAGTCGTCGGCGTCCGGCACGGCGGCGAAGCGGCGGGCCGCGTCGCGGGGGAACCGGGTCGTCACGATCACCTCGGCGCCGTCGCGGAGCAGCTTGAGCGCGGTGTGAAAGCCGATCTTCACCCGACCGCCGGTCACCACGGCGGTGCGGCCGGTCAGGTCGCAGCGGGCGTGCCGCCGCTCGCGGTTCTCCGCCGCGCACGGCGGGCACATGAGGTGGTAGTCCACGTCCACCTGCCGGTAGGGCTGCTTGCACACGTAGCATTGCCGCGCCCGGCGCAGCGCCCCGCGCCCCGCCGGCCCGAACGGGCTCCCGCCGGGCCCGCGCGCCCCGGCGCCGCCGTCGGAGACCGGGCCCGCGGTCCCGGCGGCGGGCCGGTCGGCCCCGGCGGGGCCGGGCGGCGCGGGGTCGGGGATCTCGGTGTGGAAGCGGGTGGCGCCGGCCAGCAGCGCGCGGTCCGCCGCCCGGCTGGCGGCGTCGCGGCGGGCCTTCGCGCGCCTCTTCACGCCCCGGTGGGCGGCGGTGACCGCCCGTTCCAGCTCCTGCCGGGTCGCCTCGTCCAGGTCGGCGTCGTCGAGGCGGGCGAGGACGGCCAGGCAGGCCGCCAGCTCGGCGCGGTCGACGGACACGATGCTCCTCCGTGGGGGGTGGCGGCGAGACCGGCCGGATTCGAACCGGCGTCCTCCAGCTTGCTGTCAAGGCGCGTCGACCTCTGCGCTACGGCCTCGCCGCGCGGGAGCATACCGAAGGCCACCGACAGGGGATGATCAGCCGCCCGTCCGGCGGGCCGCCGCGAGCACCTCGGCGGCGGTGCGGCCCTCCCGGTTCACCGCGTCGGGGTCCGCGCCGGCGTCGACCAGGGCCGCCATCACCTCGGTGGCCGCCGCCGCGGCGGCGGCGTGCAACGGGGTGTTCCCGTCCCGGTCGGGCTCGTCGACGCAGAGCCCGGCGGCGGTGAGGATCGGCAGCATCTGGGTGTGGTCCACGAACGCCAGCCGGTGCATCAGCGTGCCTCCGACGCCGTCGCGCAGTCCGGGATCCATGCCGTCGAAGATGAGGGAGAGCAGTCCCTCCGTGTCACCGTGGAAGGCTCGCCCGAACAGGTCCCGACGGATCTTGCGGATCTCCTTGGGGACCGGCTTCATCCCGGTACGCCAGGCCCGCACCGCCGCCGCGCAGCCGCCGATCGGGCCGCCCAGGCCGGCGAGCAGGAACTCCCGGCGCAGCTCCTCATCGGTGTGGTGCGGGGTCTCGATCCGGTTGTCGGCGACCCGGACGAGGTGCCAGTCCGGTCCACACCGCACGCGGAACGGCGGCGGCGGCGCGGGCTGCGGGACCCGCCACGCCTGCGTCCGGCCGGGGAACAACGCCTCGTGTACCAGCGGGTGCAGCTCGTCCGGCGTCAGCATCCCCCGGCGCAGCAGCGCGACGTCCATCGGCGCGGGCGTGCCGAACACGTTCGGCCCGCCCCGCGGGGAACCCGGCGCGGCGGCCCGGACGGTCAGGGCGCCGCCGTCGGCCACGTCGACGGCGAGGGGCGAGTTGGCCAGGTGCAGCGTGGTCGCGCCGTAGCGGCGGGCGAGGCGGCGGGCCTCGGCGGCGAGCACGGGCAGCGCCGCGACGTGCCATCCGAGGACCTGCTCCACCGTCGGCCACCCCGTGTACCAGTGGGCGCCCCCGGCCGCGTCGACCGTCCAGCCCACCGCCTCGTACGCCGCGATCGTGCGCCCCGCCGCGAGCAGCGCGGCGACCGTCTCCACCTCGCCCGCCCGGTCGGCCGGAGAGCCGGTCGGCGTGGACTCGCCCTGCCGGTGTGGGCGCCCGTCCGCCGTGTGCCACGCGAGCCGGTCGTCCGACGCCCCGTACGCCCAACGGCGTGCGGCGACCGCGTCCGCGTGCCAGCACCAGTCAGGCAGGTCGTACCAGGCGTTCGGCAGGTCCAGGCTGTCGGTGACGCGCAGCGCGACGCGCTGGGGGCGGCGGTCGGTGGCGGGCAGGGTGGCGACCAGCAGCGGGGTGCCCCGACGGCGCGGGCCCGGGCGGGTGCGCACCGGCTCGGCCAGCCGGGACAGCACGACCCGAGCCGTGGGCACGAGCGCCAGCGAGGACGTGCGGGGCAGGAACCGGCGCAGCAGGTCCGGTGCGAACCCGCGCAGCTCGCTCTCGATCCGGGCGGCCTCGTCGGCACCGTACCGGGACGCCACGTCCCGCAGGTCGATGTGCGCGTCGACCAGTGCGGCCGCGCAGGCGCCCCGCCAGTCCCCGGCGAGCCGGCGGGCGGTGACGGCGGCGACCATCGGCGGCGGTGACGCGTACCGGAGGATCCGCAGTTGCTTCTCTCGCTCGCGTCGGCGCTCCACCTCGGCGTCCCCGTTCCCCGTCGGGAGCGGGCCGGCCGGGATCGAACCGGCGTCCTCCCGATTCGCAATCGGGCGCGACGACCGCTGCGCTACGACCCGCTCGGCGGGGAAGTCTAGGGGATGCGGGCCGGCCGGATTCGAACCGGCGTCCTCCCGGTTTCGGAGACCGGGCGCGACGACCGCTGCGCTACGGCCCGCACGGATCGGGCGGACGACGCCCGGGCGGCGGACGGGCCGGAATCGAACCGGCGTCCTCCTCCATGAGAGGGAGGCGCGACGACCTCTGCGCTACCGCCCGCCGCGAGCGAGTGTAGGGCAACCGCCGGCGCGACCTTGCTATGCAACGAGTTGCATAGCAAGATGGCGGCGTGGCGCTCGAACACGCGATCCTGGTGTCCCTGCTCGAACAGCCCGGGTCCGGCTACGAGCTGGCCCGGCGCTTCGAGCGCTCCATCGGCCGTTTCTGGACGGCGACCCACCAGCAGATCTACCGCGTCCTGAAGCGGATGGAGGCCGACGGCTGGGTCACCGCCGAGGAGATCGGCCAGGACGGCCGCCCCGACAAGCGGTCCTTCTCCGTGGCGCAGGCCGGCCGGTCCGCGCTGGTCACCTGGCTGCGCGCCCCCGTCCAGCCGGAGGCGGTGCGCCACGAGCTGGCCGTCAAGATCCGCGGTGCCGCCTTCGACGACGCCGCCGGCCGCGCCGCGCTCGTCGCCGAGGTCGAGCGCTACCGCGCCACCCACGAGGCCACGCTCGCCCGCTACCTGGCCGGCGAGCAACGGGACTTCCCCGACCCCGCCGCGCTCGACGCCGGGCAGGCGCTCCAGCACGTCGTGCTGCGCGGCGGCATCGCGTACGAGCGGATGGTGCTGGCCTGGCTCGACGACGTGCTGGCCACCCTGCGCGACCTGGACCACTGACCACCCGACCGAAGGGAGTCCCGCCGTGGCGGACTCGCCGCTGCTCAACCCGCGCACCTACGACCCCGCCCACCTCGACGACGAGTCCCGCCGACTGCTGCGTGCCACCGTCGACTGGTTCGAGGGCCGGGGCAAGAAGGCGCTGCTCGACACGTACAACCGGCACGAGTGGTACGGCGACTTCCTGGACTTCGCCGCGAAGGAGGGGCTCTTCGCCGCGTTCTGCACGCCGGCCGCCGAGGGCGGAGGCGACCCCGCGAAGCGCTGGGACACCGCCCGCAACGCCGCGCTCAGCGAGCTCCTCGGCTTCTACGGCCTCGGCTACTGGTACACCTGGCAGGTCACCGTGCTCGGCCTGGGCCCGGTCTGGCAGAGCGACAACGCCGCCGCCCGGGCCCGCGCGGCCGCGCTGCTGGACGACGGCCACGTGATGGCGTTCGGCCTCTCCGAACGCGCGCACGGCGCGGACATCTACTCCACCGACATGCTCCTCACGCCCGACGGGGCGGGCGGGTTCCGCGCCACCGGCGCCAAGTACTACATCGGCAACGGCAACGTCGCCGGGCTGGTCTCGGTCTTCGGCCGCCGCGCCGACGTGGCGGGCCCGGACGGCTACGTCTTCTTCGCCGCCGACAGCCGCCACCCCGCGTACCACCTGGTCCGCAACGTGGTGAACGCGCAGATGTACGTCAGCGAGTTCCGCCTGGCGGACTACCCGGTGCGCGCCGAGGACGTGCTGCACACCGGCCGGGCCGCGTTTGACGCCGCCCTCAACACGGTCAACGTGGGCAAGTTCAACCTGTGCACCGCCTCCATCGGGATCTGCGAGCACGCCATGTACGAGGCGGTGACCCACGCCCACAACCGGGTCCTCTACGGCCGGCGGGTCACCGACTTCCCTCATGTGCGGCGCGAGCTGACCGACGCGTACGCCCGCCTGGTGGCCATGAAGCTGTTCAGCGACCGGGCCGTCGACTACCTCCGTTCGGCCGGTCCGGACGACCGCCGCTACCTGCTGTTCAACCCGATGACCAAGATGAAGGTCACCACCGAGGGCGAGAAGGTCGTCGACCTGCTCTGGGACGTCATCGCCGCGAAGGGCTTCGAGGCGGACACGTACTTCGACAAGGCCGCCAAGGACATCCGGGGGCTGCCCAAGCTCGAGGGGACGGTGCACGTCAACCTCGCGCTGATCCTGAAGTTCATGGCGAACTACCTGTTCCACCCGGTCGACCACCCGCCGGTGCCGACGCGGCACGACCCCGCCGACGACGAGTTCCTCTTCCGCCAGGGCCCGGCCCGCGGCCTCGGCGCGATCCGGTTCCACGACTGGCGGGCCGCCTACGACGCGCACGCCGACGTGCCGAACGTCGCCCGCTTCCGGGAGCAGGCGGACGGCTTCTGCGCGTTGCTGGCCGCCCACGCCCCGAGCGAGGAGCAGCAGCGCGACCTCGACTTCCTGCTCGCCCTCGGCCAGCTCTTCGCGCTGATCGTCTACGGCCACCTGATCCTGGAGCAGGCCGGCCTGACCGGCCTGGACCGAGACGTGCTCGACGAGATCTTCGACGTGCTGGTCCGCGACTTCTCCGGGTACGCCACCGAGCTGCACGGCAAGGCCGCCGCCACCGAGGCGCAGGCGTCCTGGGCGCTGGCGCACGTCCGCCGGCCCGTAGCGGACGCGGAGCGCACGGCCCGGGTGTGGGCGCGGGTCGCGGCGCTCAGCGGCACGTACGAGATGCGTCCCTGACCTGCGGGACGCGGCGGCCGGGCTGCCGCGCCCCCGGAGGTGACGTCCCCGCCCCGCACACCGGCGCCGCCGCCGGCGGGTCAGCCGGCGGCCACCACCGGGTCGCCCGGGGGCTGCGGCGGGGCGCCGGCCGGTGCCCGCCCGTCGTCCTCGGGCGAGGTGCCCGCCGTGTCGCCGGCCCCGTCCGCCCCGTCGCCGGACCCGGCCGCCGGCGGGCCGGCGACGGGCGCCACCGGCCGGTCGGCGCGCGGCCGGGCGGCCACCTGCGGGTACTCGGCGGTCTCCGCGCCGCCCGTGGCGGCCGCCATGACCGCCGCCGCGGCCAGGTCCGCCACCCGCTTCGCCTCCCGCTTCACCCGGGCGCGGACCTCCTTGGCGTGCTGCTCGGCGGAGTCCGCGGCGCGCCGCGCCTCGTCCAGCCGGTGCAGCTCGTCGGTCAGCTCCTGCCGGGTCTCGCCGAGGCGCTGCTGAAGCTCCGTGTATTCGCGCTCGGCGCTGCCGCTCTCCTGCCGCGCCTGGGCGAGCTGCTGCTGCGCGGTGTCCAGCTCGGACTGCAACCGGGCCAGCGCCTCCCGGCGGTCCCGGATGCCCTGCTGCGCCGCGAGGAGCTGCTGCTGATGGGTCGCGGCCTGCTCGTCGGCGCGCTGGCGGACCTTGGCCGCGTACTGCTGCGCCTCGGCGATCAGCGTCGCGATCTCCTGCTCCGCCGCCGTACGCTGGGCGGCCAGCTCCCGCTCGGCCGCCGCGCGCTGCTCGGTGACCTCCTGCTCGGCGGCGGACCGCCGCTCGTTGATCTCCCGCTCCACGCTGGCCTGCCACTGGCCCAGCTCCTGCTGGGTCTTCGCGCGCGCCGCCTGCACCTCCTGCTGGATCTGGGTGCGGGCCGCCGTCAGGAACGCCTCGGCCTCGGCGCGGGCCTGTTCGAGCTGCTGGGCGTTCTGCTCGTCGATCCGCTTGGCCTCCTGGAGCGCGTGGTCGTGCGCCGCCTCGCCGGCCGCCCGCAGCCGCTCCGCCGCCTCGCGGATCCGGGCCAGCTCGGCCTGGGCGTTGGCGCGGCGCTCCTCGTGCTCCCGCTCGTCCTCGGCGCGCCGCGCCGCCGTCTCCTCCGCCAGCTCGCGCAGCGTCGTGGCGGCCTGTTCCCGGGCCTGGGTGAGCGCCTGCTCCGCCTCGGCGCGCAGCTCGGCGGCCCGCTGGTCGGCGGCGTCGGTGATGACCGCGGCCTGCTTCTCGGCCAGGGCCAGGATCTGGTCGACCATCGGGCCCAGGTCCCGGAAGGAGGCCCGGTCCGGCTGCGCCGGCCGCTCGCGCAGCTCGGCGACCTCCGCGCGCAGCCGGTGCAGCTCCGCGGTCAGCTCCCGCAGTTGGCCCGAGGCCCGTTCCCGCTCGGCGGCCAGCGTCGACAGCTCGCCGTCGACCCGTTCGACGTACCGGTCGACCTGCCGTTTGTCGTAGCCGCGCAGCGTGAGGTCGAAGCTGGGCCGCGAGGTCGCGTCCTCGCGTGCCGCGAACGGCTCCTCGCCGTGGGACATGCACCCTCCTCCGTACGATCGCGAGCGCCACGCCGGCGGGGGGAGTCCGCCCCACGGGCCGTGATGTCGCGCCACGCTACCGCCGCCGTCGCGCGGCGCGCGGGACGGGTGACCCCGCACGGCGGCCCCGCGCACGGCCGGTACGCCGTCCGCGGGGCCGCCGCCCTCGCAAGGGCTACCGCCAGGTGATGTCCGAGGCGGAGTAGAGGCAGTTCACGCCGTCCGCGCCCTCGCCGATCTCGGTCGGCTCGCTGCCCTTCGGCACGCCCTTGTACTTGACGCAGATCCGGGTCGTGCGGTTCGGGTCGTCGAGGATGGTGATCCGGCTGAACCGGGCCGTGTCGCCCCAGTTGGCGTTGATGCCGGCCAGCACCTTCGTCGAGGTGGCGGTGACGTTGTCCATCACCACGTGCCGCTGGTGGGAGGTGGAGCAGTTGCCGCAGGTTCGGTAGAGCTTGCCCGAGCTCTCCACCCGGAAGTTGCGGATGTGCACGGTGCCCGGCCCGTTGTGCTGGAACACCTTGTCGCTGCCCGAGCGGGCGCCGCCGCCGTCCACCGTGTACGTGGTGCCGCCGCGGAAGGTGGCGGCGTCCTCGCCGACGTCCTCCCACCACACGTTGACCAGCGTGCAGTTGCCCTCGCAGTGCACGCCGTCCCCGGCCGGCGCCCCGATGATCACGTCGCGCAGGGTGGCCCCGGGCGCGAGCACGAACATCGGGTCCTGGCTCTCGCCCTGCCCGCCGTCGCCGATGCCGTAGTAGCGCTTGAGCCCGCCGTCGAGGCTGGTCGGGACGTCGATCGTGGCGTCGACCTTGACCTGGCCCGTCGGCGTGGGCCAGTTGCTCGGCGGGGCGGTTCCGACGGCGTGGAAAGCGCTTGCCCGCGTCGTCAGCCTATGGCCCGGGAAAGAGGAGGGTCAATGCCGTCCGTGTGCAGGTCTGTTGCAGGATCCCGGGGCGAAGGCGTCCCGACCTCCGCGACCGGAGGTCGGGACCCGACGATCGGCGCGCGAGGTCGGCTCCGGCCGTACGCACCGGCGACGCGTGCGGCGCCTGTCACTCGGCTTGCTCAGCGACGCTTGAGAGCCAGGTCCAACCGTCGCCGGAACGGGTCGTAGTCGTGGTCGGGAAACCACGTCGGAAACAGTTCGAGCATCGTGCGGAGCCTCCGGGCCGTGCTGGCGTCGCCCCTGAGCGAGGACTCGGTGAACAGGTACTGCCAGCCGAAGGTGCCCTTCGTGACGCGCAGGGCGTCGAGATAGCCCCGGTAGTCCAGGTCGAGCCTGTAGTAGTGGTCGTTGGTGTTGTCGAACCAGATCTCGGGCTGCGCGACGCCCGGCTGCACCCGGAGCGCGGCGAGATGGCCGGTGCCCCACTCGGGCGTGCCGTCGATGCCGCGGAGTTCGGGCTGGAGCCGTTCCTGCTCGGGCGTCAGGTCCGCCCACAGCTCGAGCGGCCGCTGATGCAGCACGGCGTTCTCCAGTGCCTCCAGGCAGAACTCCCCGGCGATGAAATGGTCCTGCCCCTCGGCGCTCTCCCAGGCGCTGCCGAGATACTCGAACCGGAAGTGGCAGTCCCGGAAGGAGGCCGCCAGCGGCATGCCCGTGGCGCGGGAGATGACGTCGAGGCTGGTCTCGGCGTCCTCGATGTCGGGGTCGATCTCCCGGTACTCGTTGTGGACCTTGATTCCGGGACAGTTCCGCAGCTCGTCCAGGATGTCGATCCAGGTCTGTTCGTAGGGGGCCAGGTCGGTCACCCGGGCGAGGGTAGCGGACCACACCGACGCACGGCGGGCGCAGGCTGGCAGGCGCGCACCGGTAGAGCGCCGAAGGGCGGCCCGACCGGTCGTCGAGGCGTGTCCGAGAACCAGGACCGACCTCCCTCGCGGGTGTCGCGGTGGGTGCGCCCGGGGGACGACGGCCGCGTCGGCCGCCGTCCCCCGGGCCTCCCTCAGGGAGTGATCCGGCCGGCGCCGGCCCCGGCGGTCACGGCCGCCTTGACCCCGCTCGCGTCGTCGATCTGGTACGCGTACGGGACGGGGGCGACGTCGCCCGCGCTCTCCGGTGCGCCGGAGTTGGTGAAGATGTTGTTCCGCTGGACCAGGTCGCCCGGGCCCGAGTCGGCGTATCCGACGGCGGTGGGCCGGGTCACGTTCTCGAAGTGGTTGCCCTCGACCAGCACCCCGGCGCCCATCGTGGACGCCACGCCGTAGTCCGCGCCGTAGTAGTAGTTGTTGAACACGTGCACCGGGTCGCCGAACCGGACGCGCGGGTGGCGCTCCTTGCTGCCGTCGAACCAGTTGTGGTGGTAGGTGACCCGCAGGTGGCCGATGTCGCCGGTGAAGCCGTCGTCGTGGCCGAGCAGCATGCTCTTGGTGTGGTTGGTGACCCGGTTCCACGAGACGGTGACGAAGTCGGACGCCCGCTTGATGTCGACCGCGCCGTCGTAGCCGCCGTCGAAGGTGTTGTGGTCGATCCAGACGTTGCGCGAGTTCTGCACGTTGATCGCGTCGTCGTCCCAGCCCCGGAAGGTGAGGTTGCGGACGATGACGTTGCTGGCGCCGCTGATGTTCAGCCCGTTGTCCAGCGTGGCGTTGCCGACGCCGAGCACGGTCTTGTTGCTGCGCACGTCGTTCATGGTGTCGGGCATGGTGAGCGCGCCCTGCACCCGGATGACCAGCGGCGACGAGGACTCCAGGGCGTCGGCGAGCGCCTGGCCGTCGGAGACGGTCACGGTCTGACCGCCGGCGCCGCCGGTGGTGCCGCCGTTCTGGGTGGCCCAGCCGACCAGGCCGCCGGCCGGCGGCACGGTCGGCGTCGGGGTCGGCGTGGCGGTCGGCGGCGGCGTGGTGACCGGCGGGGTGGTCGGCCCGCCGGGCAGCCCGACGCGGCCCACCCCGGCCTGCGCGGTGACCACGGCCTTCGTGTCGCAGGCGGTGCCCACGGTGTACGCGTACGGCGGGTTGGCCACGCTGCCGCCGGTCTGACCGGCGCCGGAGTTGACCAGGCAGTTGTTGCGGGCGACCAGCCGGCCGTCGCCGGAGGAGCCCTCCGCCAGGTGGTACGGGTCGTCGACGTTCTCGAAGTGGTTGCCCTCGACGATGACCCCGGCGTTCTGTGTCGACGCGACGCCGTAGTTCCCGGTGTTCAGGTAGTAGTTGTTGTAGACGTGCACCTGGTCGCCGAAGCGGACCCGGGGGTTGCGCTGGTTGGTGTTGTCGAAGAAGTTGTGGTGGTAGGTGACCTTCAGCCGCCCGGTGTCCTGGGCGGCGTTGCCGTCGTCGTGGCCGAGCAGCATGTTCTTGTCGGTGCCGTCGGCGTGGTTGTAGGAGACCGTCACGTACGACGAGCCGCGCTTGATGTCGACGCCGCCGTCCGCCCCGGTGGTCCAGGTGTTGTGGTCGATCCAGATGTGGTGGGAGAACATCTGCACGTTGATCGCGTCGTCCGCCCAGTTGCGGAAGTTGAGGTTGCGGATGATGACGTTGTGCACGGCGTTGGCCGGCGGCGCGGTGACCGCGTTGTCGATCGGCAGACCGATGTTGAGGCCGCCGCCGGTGAAGCCGGAGTTGGCGCCGACGCCGACGATGGTCTTGTCCGAGGTGACCTCGTGCATCGGTCCGGGCAGCGCGATCATCCCGCTGACCTGGATGATCTTCGGGCCGCTCGACGCCGCCTCGGCGATGAACTGGCTGGCCGTGGTGACCGTGACGGTCGGGCCGCCGGCGCCGCCGGTGGTGCCGCTCTGGCCCCACGCGTCGACCGAGGCCCAGCCGTCGGCCACGTTCGGGCCGGGGTTGCCGGTCGGCGTGGGCGTCGGGGTGGTCGGCGTCGGCGTGGGCCCGGGGCCGCCCGAGGTGACCTGCACGTTGTCGAAGTCGGCGCTGGCGTAGAAGGTCGCCACGCCGATCCGGCCGCTGGCGTACTGGGTGTCGGTCGCCTCGGTGAGCAGGGTGCCGTTGACGTACCCCTTGAGTGAGTTGCCGGCCACGTCCAGCCGCAGGGTGTAGGTGCTGCCGGTGGCGACCGGGACGGGCGCGGTGTCCAGTGTGGTGGAGGAGCCGCTGGTCAGCCGCTTGAGCTCGACCGTGTTGTTGCTGCGCAACGCCAGGTAGTAGTAGCTGGTGTTGCTCTGCACACGGGCGAGCAGCGCGACGAACCGGTTCGTTCCGTTGAACGCGGTCGGCTTGACCGTGGCCTGGACGGAGTAGTCCGTCCAGCTCGACGTGCCGGCCAGCGAGCGGGCGTCGCTGCTGGTGCTGCTCTGCCGCAGTGCCCGCGCGCTGTCGCCGGTCACCGACCAGCTTCCGCCGGAGGCCGTCCAGCCGGACGAGTTGCCGTCGGAGAAGTCGTCGGAGAAGAGCGTGTCGGCGTAGGCGGTGGCGGTCATGCCGACGGCGAGGGCGACCGCGACGAGCGCGGCCCCGATCGCGGTGAGGAACCCTCGGCGGTGCCTCCGCCGACGAGTGTCGGAGTGGTGCACGGGACCTCCCTGGTGGTGATGACATGATCGATAGACATCGATCTTCTGGGGTGTGGTGCGCCCCGACCGCCGGGCCGGTGCCCGGCGCCGAACCGGGCCCGGCGGTGCGGGGAGACGAACGGTCAGTAGGGGAGCCGGCCGGTGCCGGCGCCCGCCGTGACGACCGACTTCACGGCGGCCGGGTCGGTCAGCGTGTACGGGTAGAACGTGCGCGGCTCCTGGACGGTGCCGCCCGCGTCGCCGGGCTCGCTGGTGCCGGCGAGCACGTTGTCGCGGGCGACCATCCGGCCCCGGTCCCCGGCGTAGCTGATCGACCAGGGCACCTCGACGTCCTCGAAGTAGTTGCCCTCGACCACGCAGCCGGCGTCGAGCTGGCAGGCCACGCCGACGTCGGTGTTGTAGACGAAGTAGTTGTTGAACACGTGCACCGGGTCGCCGTAGCGGACCCGCGGGTTGCGCTGTGGCGTCCGGTCGAACCAGTTGTGGTGGTACGTGACCTTCAGGTTGCCGACGTCCTGGGCGGCGTTGCGGTCGTCGTGCCCGAGCAGCATGTTCTTCGTGTGGTGGTGGGTGTGGTTCCAGGACACCGTCACGTAGCTGGCGCCCCGCTTGATGTCGATCAGCCCGTCGTAGCCGTACGCCAGGTCGTTGTGGTCGATCCAGACGTGGTGGGAGAACATCTGCACGTTGATCGCGTCGTCGACGGTGTTGCGGAAGTTGAGGTTCCGCACGATCACGTTGTGCACGGCGTTCGCCGGCGGGCTGGTCGCGTCGCTGACCGGCAGGCCGATGTTCAGCCCGCCGCCGGTGATGCCGGAGTTCGCGCCGACGCCGACGATGGTCTTGTCCGAGGTGACGTCGTGCATCGGGCCGGGCAGCGCGATCATCCCGTCCACCCGCACGGTCAGCGGGCCGGCCGTGCCGATCGCGGTGAGCAACTCGGCGGCGGTGTCCACCGTGACGGTGGGGCCGCCCGCCCCGCCGGTGGTGCCGTCCTGGCCGAGCGCGTCGACCGAGGCGAACCCGATCGGCGGGGCGCCCGGGTCGATCGGCGGGCCCGTGGGCGGCAGGGTCGGTCCGCCGCTCGGCCCGCCCGTGGGCGGCGCCCCGGTCGCCGTGGCCACCTCGACGTCGTCGAAGGTGGCGCTGGCGTACGAGGTGGCCAGGCCGATGCGCCCGGCGGCGAACGTCGCGTCGGTGGCCTGCACCAGCAGCGCGCCGTCGACGTAGCCGCGCAGCGAACTGCCGACCGCCTCCAGGCGCAGGGTCGCCCAGGCGCCCACGGTGACCCCGGCGGGGGCGGAGCCGAGCGACACCGGGTCGCCGCCGGAGCGGCGGATCAGCTGCACGCCGCCGCTCGCGGTCACCACCAGCGCGTAGTAGCTGCTGGTGCTCTGCGCCCGGGCGACGACCCCGACGTGCCGGTTCGCCCCGCCGAAGCCGGTCGGCCGGACCCGGGCCTGCACCCCGTAGTCCGTCCAGGTGCCCGCGCCGGCCAGGGCGCGGGCGTCGCTGCCGGTGCCGGACTGGCGGTAGGCGTACGAGCCGTCGGTGACCACCGACCAGCTCCCGCCGGAGCGGGACCACCCGTCGGCCGCGCCGTCGGAGAACGTGTCGGTGAACAGGGTGCCGGCGTGCGCCGACGAGGTGCTCACGAGCACCGTGCCGGCGGCCAGGGCGACGGCGGTGAGCGCCGCGCCGAGCAGCCTCGTGGGGCGCGGCCGGGGGCGGGGTGTCCGCTTCATGGTGGACCTCCTGGTGGTGGGGGTGGCACCGGTGGGCCGCCGCGCTGAGCGCCGGGCACGGCGGCCCACCGGCCGTCCGGTCGCCGCGCGGGACGGCGCGACGCCGGCGTCTACAGGGGCAGCCGGTCCGCGCCGGCCAGCGCGCCCACGACCGCCGGCACCGCGGGCGCCGGCAGCACGGGGGCGCGTCGCAGGGTCGGCGTCCAACCGGCGTCCGGGGCCAGGTCCGGCTCGTGCGCCGCGTTGTACGCGCCCACCAGGTCGACCGGCCGGGCCCGGTCGCCGGCGGCGCGCACCCAGTTGCCGCGGGTGGTGACGGCGGTGCCGCCCCAGTCGTACAGCAGGTCGGCGGCCGCGACGCCGGCGCCGAGGCTGAAGAAGTTGTGCTCGGCGACCACGGCCGACTGGACCCCGACGCCGATCGCGTACGCGAACCCGTCGCCGGCCAGCCGGTAGTGGTTGTTCCACACGTCGACCTGGCCGAAGCGCACCCTGGGCAGCCGCTGGAGCACCCCGTCGAAGAGGTTGTGGCGCACGCTCACCCTGAGCCGCCCGACGTCCGGGCCGACCGTGTTGGACGAGCCGATCAGCATGACCTTGTCCCGCCCGACGAACCTGTTGTACGAGACGGTCACCAGGCTCGCGGTGTGCGTCACGTCCACCGACCCGTCGTGCACCTGGTACGGCCGGCCGAAGCGCAGCGGCTGGCCGCTGTCGGGGTTGTCGCCGTCGGTGAACGTGTTGTGGTCGATCCAGACGTGCTCGCTGCGGCGGACCGAGACCTGGTCGTACTGGGAGTTCCAGTTGCCGGCCTCGCCGTCGGTCGGGGACCAGGCGGGGAAGCAGTCCCGGGCGTCGTCGAAGGTCAGGTTCCGCACGATCGTGTTGTGCGCGCCGTCGAGCATCAGCGTCAGCCCGGTCAGCCGGGCGCCGCGCAGGCCGACGATCGTCGTGTTCGGCCCCACGTTGATCTGGGTCTGCCGGGTCTGGTTCGCCACCGAGCGCACCCGCGCGGCCTCCAGCGGCCCGCTCGGCGCCACCCGCCCCCAGACCGCCGGGTCGTACGCGGCCAGGTAGGCCGCCAGCGAGTACTCCGGGTCGGCGAGGTCGGCGCAGTCCAGCGGGGTCCCGGTGGGCCCCTCGAAGCCGTCGACCACGCCCTCGACGTAGATGATCTTCGGGGTGGCGTTGCCCCGGTTCGTGGCGTTGTCTCCGCCGAGGGCCGCGACGAGCTCGGCCCGGCTGGAGACCACGTGCACCCGGTCGGGCGTCGCGGCGGCGCCGCCGGTGGTGCCGGCGCCCTCGGCCGCCCAGCCGTCCCCGGCCGGCAGTGCCTGCCGGCCGAGGTGTCGGGCGGCCCGGGAGAGCCCGTCGCCGGCCGCGTCGACCGTGCCGTCCCGGGCCGGGGCGGCCGGCGCGCTCCCGGGTGTCGCCACGAGCGTGGCGGCGATCAACGCCCCGCCCACTGCCTGCTTCCACATGACTCGGACCACCTGTTCGTCGCCGCTTTCGATATGGGCAACGGTAGGTTTAGCGATTTATGCGAGTCAATGAGTACCGTGTGCAGGAATGTTGCAACAGATCCCGATCGGCCGGTATCGTCCCGACCACCTGAGGTCGGGTTGGCGCCCCTATGTCCGATATGGACCCGCCCCGCGGGCCGGTCAGTTGCAGCGCGTTGCGGTCCCTCCCGCCCCCGCCAGGTCCCTGCGGTGCGGCCGTACCGCCCACGGCACCCCCAGCTCCGACAGCAGCGCACCCTCCTCGGCCGCCCGGCGCAGCAGCCGGTTGACCCCGCGGACGGTCAGCACCCGGTCCGGCCCCGCGCCGGTGGCGGTGACGAGATCCCCGCCGAGGGGCGTCGGCTCCGGGGCGGCCGCGACCGCCTCCAGCACCGCCGTGAACGGCGCCGTCCGGGCCAACGGAGCGATCAGCGGTACGCCCACCGGGTCGGCCCGGTGGGCGAGCAGGTTCTCCAGCAGCCCGCGCCGGCCCGGCACCTCGCGCGGGCCGGCGTCGCCCGGCAGCAGCAACCGGTCGGTCGGATACTCCAGTACGGCCCGCCCGGCGGTGCCGGTCACGATCACCTCGCCGGCGACGAGGTCCTCGCCGGCCAGGGTCACCGCCGCGACGACCGGCGGCCCCGAGCGCGAGCACACCCGCAGGGTGGCCGTGTCGTCCACCTCGATCGGCCGGACCCGGTAGCGCTCCACCTCGATGCGCACCGGTTCCACCGGCCCGTCCCCGACCGCCTCGGCCACCGCCAGGCACTGCATCACCGCGTGCGCCAGCGGGTTGGCCAGGGCGCCGTCGAGCACCGGCCGCCCGTGCAGGGTCCGCCGCCCGGCCCACGGCGCCCGCGCGTAGTAGCCGTCGGGGCGCTGCCAGGCCGCCACCGTGGCGATGCCGGTGACGCTGCCGAGCCGCCCCGCCCGGACCGCGCCGGTCAGCTCGGCCAGCGCCGCCGAGCCGAGCGCCTGGAAACCGACCTGGCAGACCCGACCCGTCGCCGCGAGCGCGGCGGCCAGCTCCCGGTGCTCGGCGGTGCTGAGCACCGGTGGCTTCTCCAGCAGCACGTCGGCGCCGGCGGCGAGGCAGTCCAGGGCGATCGGCAGGTGGGTGTGCGGCGGGGTGCACACCACCACCACGTCCGGCCGGGTCGCCCGCAGCATCTCCCGGTGGTCGGTGCCGACCAGCGTGCCGTCCGGCACCGGCGCCACCGGGTCGTCCTCGACCGGGCGCACGTCGACCAGGGCGACCAGTCGCAGCCGCCCGGCGGCGTGCAGCGGGGCGACGACCCGCCGGTGCCACCGTCCGTGCCCGTTCGCCCCGACCACCGCGATCCTGGGCACGGCCCCCGTCGCAGGCGTCGGCGCCCGCACCGGGCCCGCCGGCTCGGCCGTCACCGGGCACCGGCCAGCGTCGCGGCGACCCCGTGCCGCTCCAGCGCGGTCAGCCAGCCGGTCACGTCCGCGCGGACCTCGTCGTCCTCGGCCACCTCGGCGGGAAAGACCTCGCGCAGCGCGAACACCGCGTCGACCGCCCCCGCCGGGGTCCGCGGGCCGGCGGCGAGCGCCGCGCGGATCTCCTCGGCGAGCGGGTCGGCCAGCGGCAGCGGGGCGCCGTCGTCGGCGTGGCCGAGGGCGAAGCGCAGCCAGGCGGCCACCACCAAGGTCGCCCAGCGCGCCGAGCGGCCACCGGCCCGCAGGTCGGCGATCGTGTGCAGGACCCGCTGCGGCAGCTTCTGCGAGCCGTCCATGGCCACCTGGAGGGTGCGGTGGTGGATCGCCGGGTTGGCGAACCGGGCCAGCACCTCCTCGCCGTACGCGACGACGGAGACGCCCTCGGGCGGGTCGAAGCTCGCGGCCACGTCCTCGGCGACCAGTCGGCGCAACACCGTCGTCAGGTGCGGCAGGGCGAGCGCGTCGGCGATCGTCTCGCGGCCGGCGAGCGCGCCCAGGTACGCGGCGGCCGAGTGCACCCCGTTGAGAGCACGCAGCTTCAACCGCTCCCACGGGCCCGCGTCGTCGGTGAGCACCGCGCCGGCACGTTCCCAGTCCGGCCGGCCGCCCGGGAAGTCGTCCTCCACCACCCACTGCCGGTACGGCTCGGCGGCCACCGCGGCCAGGTCGACGACCCCGAGCGCCCGCTCGGCGGCGGCGAGGGTCTGCCCCGTGCTGGCCGGCACGATCCGGTCCACCATGGTGCCGGGGAAGCTGACGCACCCGCGTACCCAGGCGGCGAGCGCCTCGGGCGCGCCCGCGTACGCCATCGACTGCTCGACCAGGCCGCGCAGCCGGCGGCCGTTGGCGGGCAGGTTGTCGCAGCTGAGCAGGGCCAGCGGCGGGCCCTGCGCGGCGGCGCGGGCGAGCAACCCGCGCAGCAGCAGGCCCGGCACGGTCCCCGGCGGCCGGTCGGTGCCCAGGTCGGCGGCGACCTCCGGGTCCGGCCGCAGCCGCCCGGTCACCGGGTCGAGCTGGTACGCCTTCTCGGTGACGGTGAGGGTGACCACCCGGATCGCCGGGTCCGCCAGCAGCGCCACCACGGCGGCCGGGTCGGCGGCGGCGTGCCGCGTCCCGGCCAGCGCGCCGATCACCCGGGTGTGGCACCCCTGCGCGCTGGTGGTGGTGACGCTGAACAGGTGGTCCTGCGCGGCCAGCGCCGCCACCACGTCCGGGCTGCGCGGCGCCACGCCGACGATGCCCCAGTCGCCGCCGGCCCGCGCCATCGCCTCCTCGGTGTAGACGGCCTGGTGGGCGCGGTGGAACGCGCCCAGCCCGAGGTGGACGATCCCGGCCGGCACGGTGCCGGGGCGCAGCAGCGGGCGGCTCTCCAGCGGCAGCCGCCGCAGCGTCCCGAGGCCGAGCCGGGCGGCGCCCACGGTCACCGCCACGCCGGCCCGTCCGGGAAGCGGAACCGCGCGATCGACTCCTGCTTCATCGTGGCGCTGTAGCCGGGCGCCTCCGGCAGCAGGTAGCGGCCCCCGCGGGTGCGCACCGGGTCGACGAAGTGCTCGTGCAGGTGGTCGACGTACTCCACCATCCGCCCGTCGAGGCTGCCGCCGACGCGCAGGTAGTCGAAGACCGCCAGGTGCTGCACGTACTCGCACAGCCCCACGCCGCCGGCGTGCGGGCAGATCGGCACCCCGAACTTCGCCGCCAGCAGGATCTCGGCGAGGACCTCGTTGACCCCGCCGACCCGGCAGGCGTCGATCTGCATCACGCCGATGGCCTCGGCCTGGAGCAGCTGCTTGAAGATGACCCGGTTGGCCGCCACCTCGCCGGTGGCCACCCGGCACCGGCCCCCGGTCAGCTCCGTCACCGCCCGGGCGATCCGGGCGTGGCCGAGGATGTCGTCGGCGTGCGTCGGCTCCTCGATCCAGTACGGGTCCACCTCGGCCAGCGCGGTCATGTTGGTGATCGCCTCGTCGACGTCCCAGACCTGGTTGGCGTCCATCATCAGCAGCGCGTCCGGCCCGATCTCCGCCCGGATGATCCGCGCCCGGCGCAGGTCGTCGGCCGGCGGACCGCCGACCTTCATCTTCATCGCCCGCCACCCCTGCGCGTACGCCTGCCGGGTCAGCGCTCGGACCTTGTCGTCCGGGTAGCCCAGCCACCCCACCGACGTGGTGTACGACGGGAAGCCGTCCCGC
The DNA here is from genome assembly GCF_043204915.1 of Micromonospora sp. NPDC047670. Lineage (NCBI taxonomy): Bacteria > Bacillati > Actinomycetota > Actinomycetes > Micromonosporales > Micromonosporaceae > Micromonospora > Micromonospora sp. NPDC047670. The sequence goes on along the minus strand of NZ_JBIDDA010000021.1, from coordinate 11,540 downwards.
TCCAGCTCGGCGCGGCGCTCGTCCAGCCCGACCAGCCCCTTGTCCAGGATGGCCGTGGCCTCGTCCGGGGTGAGCGCGTCGGTGATGTGGTGGAAGTCGATGCTGGCCACCAGCTCCGCGGTGGGCAGCTCGGCCAGCAGCTGCCACATCGGCTTGCCGGCGAGCTTGGCCCGCAGGTCCCAGACCGCGTTGACCAACGCGCCGGTGGCCATGTGGATGACGCCCTTCTCCGGGCCCAGCCAGCGCAGCTGCACGTCGGCGCTCAGCGACCGCCAGAACGCCACCGGGTCGGCGAAGATCTCCTCGACGGTCCGGCCGGTGACGTGGTGGGCGAGGGCCCGGATCGCCCCGCAGGTCAGCTCGTTGCCCCGGCCGTTGGTGAAGGTGAACCCGGCCCCGGTGACGCCAACGTCGGTGCGCAGCTCGACGTAGCTGGCCGAGTAGTCGCCCCGGTTGATCGCGTCCGAGCCGTCGCCCGCGGCGGCGGTCGGGAACCGCACGTCGTGCACGTCGACGGCGGTGACGGTGACACTCACAGGACACTCTCTCCGATCTTGAAGACCTTCTTCGGCAGCCGGTACGCCAGGTCGACGATGGTCTCGCCGGCCTCGTCCTCGCCGAGGCGGTGCTCGGTGACCAGCCGGGCCAGGTAGGCGGCGTCGACGCGGCGGGCCACGTCGTGGCGTACCGGGATCGAGCAGAACGCGCGGGTGTCGTCGACGAACCCGGCGGTGTTGTAGAAGCCCGCGGACTCGGTGACCGACTCGCGGAACCGGCGCAGCACCTCCGGCGAGTCCAGGAACCACCAGGGCGCGCCCAGGTAGAGGGCGGCGTACCCGCCCGCCAGCGGCGCGAGTTCCCGGGTGAAGGTGTACTCGTCGAGGGTGTAGAGCACCACCCGCAGCCTCGGGTCGTTGCCGTGCGCGTCGAGCAGCGGGGTCAGCGCGTGCAGGTACTCGGTGGCCTGCGGCAGGTCGCCGCCGACGTCGCGGCCGTGCCGCGCGTACAGCCAGCGGTTGTGGTTGCGCACCGCGCCCGGGTGCAACTGCATGACGAGCCCGTCGTCCAGCGACATCCGGGCGAACTCCAGCAGCATGTGCGCGCGGAACGCCTCCGCGTCGGCGGCGTCGGCGAGCCCGCGCAGCCCCCGGTCGTAGAGCCGGGCCGCCTGGTCCGCGCCCAGGTCGAGCGTGCGCGCGGTGGGGTGGCCGTGGTCGGAGGAGGTGGCGCCGGCGGCGACGAAGGCCGCCCGCCGCTGCCGCAGCGCCGCCAGGTAACCGGCGTACGTGCCGGTGTCCTCGCCGGTGATCCCGCCGAGCCGGGCGACGTTGTCGGCCCAGCCGTCGAACTCCATGTCGACCACGTTGTCCGGCCGGAACGTGGTGATCACCCGCCCGCCGGGGCCGCCCCAGCCGTCGGCGGCGAGCTTGGCGTGCTGGCCGAGGTCGTCCAGGGGCGACTCGGTGGTGGCGAGCACCTCGATGCCGAACCGCTCGAACAGCGCCCGGGGCCGGAACTCCGGCTCGGCCAGCCGGACCGCCAGCTCGTCGTAGACGGCGTCGGCCGTGGCCGGGGAGAGCGGGGTCTGGACCCCGAACACGTCGCGGAAGGTCTGTTCCAGCCACAGCCGGGAGGGGGTGCCCCGGAACAGGTGCCAGTGCGCGGCGAAGCGGCGCCAGATGACCCGGCCGTCGGTCTCCGCCGGGCTGCCGTCGACCGTGGGCACCCCCAGGTCGGCCGGGGGCACGCCCTGGCTGAGCAGCATCCGGGTGAGGTAGTGGTCGGGGACGATGAGCAGCCGCGCCGGGTCGGGGAACGGCCGGTCCTCGGCCAGGATCGCCGGGTCGACGTGCCCGTGCGGGGAGATGATCGGCTGGGGCGCGGCCAGCGCGTACAGCCGGCGGGCCACCGCGCGCTGCGCGGGGTCGGCGGGGAAGAGCAGGTCGGTCGTCGGCACGGGTGGGGCTCCTCGGAAGGTTTTCGCGGCTCAGGGGAGCTCGAGCAGGTCGGCGACCCGGACGGGGGCGCCGGTGGTGAAGGACCGGTTCGCGGCCAGCCCGGTGAGCAGGGCGAGGGCGCCGTCGCGGGCGGTCGCCGTGCGCCCCATGGGGTCGGGCTCGCCGCCGAAGAGGACCCGGGTCATCCGGGCGTCGGCGCCGCCGTGTCCGGACCGGGCCCGTCCCCGCACCGGCACGACCCGCGGCGGCGCCCAGAACGGGCGCAGGGTCAGCGTGGCGGAGCCGGACTCGACGGCGGCCTCGTCGCCGTGCAGCGCCGCGCCCTTGAGCGCGCCGGCCGCGCCCGGGCTGACGTGGTCGCTCTCCACCACCTCCAGCTCCAGCCGGCCCCGGCTGCCGTTGACCATCACCCGGTAGCCCTCGTAGGGGGCGTACGCGGTGAGGTGGTAGGTCATCGTCGCGCCGGTGGAGTAGCGGGCGAGCACCGCCATGTCGTCCTCGATCGTGACGCCGGGGGCGAAGACGTTGCGGTCGCGCTGGTAGCCGTCCTCGGCCTCGGCGTCGAGGTAGAGCTCACGCAGCCGCGGGTGCGCGTCGAGCCGCAGCGCGAACGGGTCGTCCTCGGCGGCGGGGGAGCCGTGCGCCCGGTCGTAGTCACGGGCGTAGCCGTGCCGCCGGCCGGCCTCGCCGTAGAAGAACAGCCGCCCGGCGGCGTACACCTCGACGGGGATGGCGTCCAGCCACCAGTTGACCAGGTCGAAGTGGTGGCCGGCCTTGTGCACCATCAGCCCGCCGGAGTGCGCCTTGTCCCGGTGCCAGCGGCGGAAGTAGTCCGCGCCGTGCCGCACGTCGAGCAGCCACTCGAAGTGCACCGAGCCCACCTCGCCGACCGCGCCCCCGGCGATCAGTTCGCGCAGCTTCTCGTGCAGCGGGTTGTAGCGGTAGTTGAAGGCGACCCGGACCTGCCGGCCGGTGTCGGCGACCGCGTCCAGGATCCGCCGGCAGCCCGCCACGTCGACGGTCATCGGCTTCTCGGTGATCACGTCGCAGCCGGCCCGCAGCGCCGTGTCGACGTGCGCGGCGTGGGTGTCGTCCACGCTGGTCACCACCAGCACGTCCACCCGCTCCTTGTCGAGCATCGCCGCCAGGTCACCGGCCCGGTACGTCGGCACCGGCGGGTGGCCCAGTTCGCCGAGCCACCGGTTGTGGGCGTCCATCCGGGCCTGGTTCACGTCGGCGAACGCGACCAGTTCGGCGGTGTCGGCGTGGTCGCGCACCAGCGACCGGACGAACATCTCGGCCCGGGACCCGGTGCCCACGAGGGCGTGGCGGACCCGCTGACCGGCTCTGGACGACATGGCGACCGCCTCCCCGGGTGCTGCAAAGGTTTGCAGCGAAATAACCACGCGCCGCGCCACGCCGTCAACGATCGATGTCAAACCGGCGGCATAGATCCGCTTTGATGGCGATTTAGCTACATGGTGGGAGCGCGGTCGAAACGCATCCGTAACCATCCGCCGTTGACACCGGCACAACCGTTTGCATTAATTGGCGGCACCTGACGTGACCCCAGCCACATTGGACGAAGGGCCCGCCGTGCCAGCCACCATCCGAGACGTCGCCCGGGCCTCCGGCGTGCACATCTCCACGGTCTCCCGCACGTTCTCGGCCCCGCACCTGGTCAACCCGGAGACCCGGGGACGGGTGCTGGCCTGTGCCGAGGAACTCGGCTACCGGCCCAACCGCGCCGCCCGCGCGCTCATCACCGGCCGTACGCACAACATCGGCCTGATCATCGCCGACATCGCCAACCCGTTCTTCCCGCCACTGATCAAGGCGGCGGAGAGCCAGGCGCGGCAGCGCGACTACCACGTCTTCGTGGCCGACACCAACGAGGACCCGGTGGCCGAGGAGGAGCTGGTCCACGCCCTCGCCAAGCAGGTCGACGGGGTGCTGCTGTGCAGCCCCCGGATGAGCAACAGCCTGATCGAGCAGCTCAGCCGCGAGGTGCCGCTGGTGGTGATAAACCGCCAGGTCGCCGGCCTGCCCTGCGTCACCATGGACGTGGGCCAGGGCGCCCGGTCCGCGGTCGAGCACCTGACCGGCCTCGGCCACCGGCGGATCGCGCTGCTCAGCGGGCCGCGCGGCTCGTGGACCAGCCGGGAGATCCGGCGCGCGGCCGGCGTCGCGGCCCGGGCCGGCGGCGCCGAACTGACCGTGCTCGGCCCCAACCAGCCCACCGAGACCGGCGGCGGGGCCCTCGCCGAGCAGGTCCGCCGCAGCGAGGTCACCGCGGTCCTCGCCTACAACGACCTGATGGCGATCGGCCTGATCGAGGAACTCGACGCCATCGGACTCCGCGTCCCCCGGGACGTCAGCGTCGTCGGCATCGACGACATCACCCTGAGCCGGCTCACCCGGCCCAAGTTGACGACGGTGGCCACGCCGACCGCGGCCGCCGGCCGGACGGCCGTCGACATGCTCCTGCAACACGACACCGTCGCCGCCCGCGGATCACGCGGCGGCGGCCGGAGCGGCGCCAGCGACGACCGTCGTACCACCGCACAGGTAATGCTCCAGACCGAACTGGTCATCCGCGACTCGACCGCAGCCGTGCCGGCTGACGGTCGGCCCCGCCCCGAAGCCGGGTTGGTCACCCCGGGCCCGCATCGCCTTGCGGGCCCGGGTCGCCCGACCGTGGCCACCGGCGGTGTCGTCGCCTCCTAACGCCAAGGAGTGAGCGCACATGCACCCCGCAACGCCCCCCACCACTGGCACGCCGGCCGTGCCCGTTCACCGTACCCCTGTCCACCGACGGCGGCTGATCCGCGGCCTCCTCGCCGCGGTCGTCGCCCTGCCCCTGGTCCTCGGCGCCGCCGGGTGCGGCGACGACGAGGCCAGCACCGATCCGAACGCCCCGGTCAAGCTCTCCATCTTCTGGTGGGGCGGTGAGGCCCGGGCCAAGCTGACCGAGGAGGCCCTCGCCCTCTACACCAAGAAGCACCCCAACGTCACCTTCGAGAAGACCTGGCAGGCCAACCAGGGCTACTTCGACAAGCTGGCCACCCTCACCGCCGGCGGCAACCCGCCGGACATCTTCCAGATCGACGACAACTACCTGGCCGAGTACGCGGCCCGCAGCACCACCCTCGACCTGACGTCCTACAAGGACTCCGGCGACCTCGACGTCTCCAAGTTCCCCAAGAGCCTCTGGCAGTACGGCGTGGTCGACGGCAAGCTCGCCGGCCTGGCCGCCGGGGAGAACACCCAGGGCCTGGTCTACAACAGGACGCTGCTGACGAAGAACGGCCTGCCCGAGCCGACCACGGGGATGAGCTGGGAGGAGCACATCGCCTGGGCCGAGCAGGTGGCGAAGAAGACCAAGGTCCCCGGCACCCAGGACCCGAGCGCCGACTACAAGGCGTTCTGGGTCTGGCTGCGCCAGCAGGGGAAAGACCTCTACAAGGGCAGGGAGCTCGGCTTCACCGCCGAGGACGTGACGAAGTGGTTCGAGCTGTGGAAGGGGGCCCGGGACCGGGGCGCCACCCCGACCCCCGACGTCATCCACGAGGGCAACGCCACCGACATCACCAAGCAGCTCGTGGTCACCGGCAAGGCCGCCACCAGCTGGGTCTGGGTCAACCAGATGCCGGAGCTGAAGAAGAACACGAAGGACGAGCTGGGCGTGGTCGCCTACCCCGGCGACCCGAGCGCCCAGTGGGCCCGCGCCTCCATGTACTGGTCGGTGTTCAAGGGCAGCAAGCACCGCGACGTCGCGGTCGACGTGATCAACTTCCTGGCCAACGACGCCGAGGCCGTCAAGATCCTCGGTACCGACCGGGGCCTGCCGTCCAACCTCGACCTGCGTCGCGTGGTCAGCGACGACGTCACCGACCCGGCGATGAAGCAGTCGATCCAGGTCGAGTCCGACCTGGCCCAGAAGTTCGGCGAGGCGCCGCAGGTCCCGCTCAAGGGGCACAGCAAGATCCGCGCCGAGCTGACCAAGGCCGCCGAGAACGCGCAGTACGGCCGGGCCACCCCCGCCCAGGCGGCGGAGCAGTTCGTCGCCGCCTGCACGTCCGCGATCGCCTGACCCCAGGCACGGAGAGGAGCCGGCTCGTGGCCCTGACCACGGCGCCCGGCCCGACCCGACCGCGTACCGGATCCGTCCCGACCCCCGCCGGCAGGCGCGGGGCCGGGCGGACCGGGCACCGCGAGGGACTGGCCGGTTATGTCTTCCTGTCGCCCTGGCTGCTCGGCCTGCTGGCCGTCACGGCGATACCCATGCTCTTGTCGCTCTACCTGAGCTTCACCAACTACGACATCCTCACCCCCTGGTCCGAGGTCAAGTGGGTCGGGCTGGCCAACTACGAGCGGATGTTCACCGCCGACCCGTCCTACTGGCACTCGGTGCGGGTGACGCTCACCTTCGCGCTGGTGGCCGTGCCGCTGAAGCTGGCCGCGGCGCTCGGGGTGGCGCTGCTGCTCAACCGCGCCTGGCGCGGCGTCGGCCTCTTCCGCGGCCTGTTCTACCTGCCGTCCCTGCTCGGCGGCAGCGTCGCGCTGGCCATCGTCTGGGTCAACATGTTCAACCGCGAGGGCGCCTTCAACTCGCTGCTGAGCGTCTTCGGCATCCAGGGCAAGCCCTGGGTCAACGACCCCGACTGGGCGCTGGAGACCCTGATGGTGCTCGCCATCTGGCAGTTCGGCGCGCCCATGGTGATCTTCCTGGCCGGCCTGAAGCAGGTGCCCACCGAGCTCTACGAGGCCGCCTCCGTCGACGGCGCCGGCACGTGGCGGCAGTTCCGCAACGTCACCCTGCCGATGCTCTCGCCGGTGATCTTCTTCAACCTCGTGCTGGAGACCATCAACGGCTTCCAGGGCTTCACCGCCGCGTTCGTGCTCAGCAACGGCACCGGCGGCCCGGTCGACTCCACCCTGATGTACACGCTGAACCTCTACATCACCGGCTTCACCGACCTGGAGATGGGCTACGCCTCCGCCATGGCGTGGGTCTTCCTGGTCGCCATCGCCATCATCACCGCCATCTTCTTCAGCACCGGACGCTTCTGGGTGCACTACTCCGACGGGGAGGACCGGTGACAGCCACGGCAGCAGCCCCGCCGGCGACCGGGCGGCGCGGCCCGCGCCGCGCCGGCGGCGGGCAGGCCCTGCGCCTGCTCGTCCTGATCGCGATCGTCGCGGTCGTGCTCTACCCGCTGTTCTGGATGATCGGTACGTCGCTGAAGAGCCAGGAGGAGATCGTCAGCAACATCGGCCTGCTGCCGGAGGAGTTCACCCCCGGCAACTACGCCGACGGGTGGACGAACTTCGACCTCAGCTTCGGCCGGTTCTTCCTGAACAGCGCCATGGTCAGCCTGCTGACCGTGATCGGCAACGCGGTCAGCTGCCTGCTCGCCGCGTACGCCTTCGCCCGGCTGCGGTTCCGGCTGCGCGGCGTCTGGTTCGCCGTCATGATCGGGACGCTGCTGCTCCCCGGCCACGTGCTGATCGTGCCGCAGTACATCCTCTTCCGCAGCCTCGGCCTGGTCGGCGGCGACTGGCCGTACCTGCCGCTGCTGATCCCGCAGTTCCTGGCCACCGAGGCGTTCTTCGTCTTCCTGATGGTGCAGTTCATGCGGGGCATCCCGCGTGAACTCGACGAGGCCGCCAAGATCGACGGCGCGAACGCCTTCGGCATCTTCCGGCACGTCATCCTGCCGCTGAGCCGGCCGGCGCTGGTCACCACGGCGATCTTCTCGTTCATCTGGACCTGGAACGACTTCTTCCGCCAGCTCGTCTTCCTCTCCGACCTCGAGGACTACACGGTGCCGGTGGCGCTGACCCTGTTCATCGACTCGACCAGCCAGAGCGCCGTCGGCCCGATGTTCGCCATGTCGGTGCTCTCGCTGCTGCCGGTGTTCCTGTTCTTCGTGGCCTTCCAGCGGATGCTGGTCGAGGGCATCAACACCAGCGGGCTCAAGGGATGAGAAACGACCGGGACGACGGGCCCGTCCGCCGCGACTGGCGAGACGTGCTCACCGACGCCACCGACCTGGCCGTGCTCGGCATCGCGCTGACCCTGGCCGCCCTGCCGGTGGTCACCTCGGCGGCGGCCGTCGCCGCCGCCAGCGCGGCCGTGCACGACCGGTACACCGACGGGTCCTGGCCCAGCGCGCGGGAGAACCTCACCCGGTTCGGCCGGGCGCTGCTGCCCGGCGCCGGGGTGAGCGTGCTGGCGGTCGCCGTCCTCGGCCTGCTCGCCCTGGACCTCGCCGCGCTGGCCGACGGCAGGGTTCCGGGCGGGGCGCCGCTGCTGCTGGTCACCACGCTGGTCGTCGCCGCCGTGGCCGGGTACGCCGCGCTGGCGGTCGTGGAGATCGGCCGCGCCGGCGGGCGCGGCTGGCGGGACGCGGCCCGCACAGCCGCCGGTGTCTGCCGCGCCCGCCCCGGCAGCTGGGCCGCCGCGGGCGGGGTGAGCGCCGTCGCCGCGCTGCTCGCCGTCCTGGTCACCCCGGTCGCGGTGCCCGTCCTCGCCGGGTACGCCGTCGCCGCCCTGCACGCGGTCGCCCGCCGGGCCGTGCTCGCCCCGGTGGGCCAGCCGTGACCGGCGACGACCGGCAGCTCAGCGTGGACGGCGTGCCGGTGGCCCGGTACGTCGTCGACCCCGCGATCGACCCCCGGCACGGGCCCCGCCCGTACCTGCATCCGGTGCGCACCCTCGGCGGCACGGTGGTCACCGACGCGTTCCCGGCCGACCACGTCTGGCACCTCGGCGCGTCCCTCGCCGTGCAGGACGTCGACGGCACCAACCTCTGGGGCGGGCGCACCTACGTCCGCGACGTCGGCTACACCTGGCGCGACGACCACGGCCGGATCGCGCACACCCGGTGGGAGACCCGGGACCCACAGCGGCTGGCGCACCATCTCCAGTGGCGCGACCCGAGCGGGTCGGTGCTGCTCACCGAGCGCCGGGAACTGGCCGCCCACCGGGTCGGCGACCGGGCGTGGGCCCTCGACGTCGGATACGCGCTGACCGCCCCCGCCGACCGGGACGTCACCCTGGGCAGCCCCGCCACCAACGGCCGACCCGGCGGCGCCGGCTACGGCGGCTTCTTCTGGCGGGCGGCCAGCGCCACTGCGGCCCGGGTGCGCACCGCCACCGCCGAGGGGGAGGAGGCGGTCAACGGCAGCGCCGAGCCCTGGCTGGCGTTCGCCGGCACCGGGCCGGACGGGTCCGCGTACACCCTCGTGCTGGCGGGGCTCGCGGACGGCGACCGGTGGTTCGTGCGGACCGCCATGTATCCGGGGGTCTGCGTCGCGTTCGCCTTCGACCGCCCCCGGGTGATCGCGGCGGGCACGAGCCACACCGGCCGGCACCGGGTGGTGGTCGCCGACGGGGACCTCGACCGGGCGACGGCCGCCGCCCTGGCCACCGGGCCGGTGCCGCGGTGACCGGGCCCGACCTGGTCACGGTCGGCGAGACGATGGTCGTGCTCACCCCCGGCGGAGCGGTGCCGCTGGACCGCGCCGAGGACCTCGCCGTCGGCGTCGGCGGGGCGGAGACCAACGTGGCCGGTTACCTGGCCCGGCTCGGTCACCACGCCCTCTGGGCCGGGCGGGTCGGCGACGACCCCTTCGGGCGCCTCGTCGTCCGGCACGTCGCCGAGGCCGGGGTCGACGTCCGCGCCGTGCACGTCGACCCGGACGCCCCCACCGGCCTGTACGTCAAGGATCCCGCCCCCGGCGGCACCCGCGTGCACTACTACCGGGCCGGCTCGGCGGCCTCCCGACTCGACCGCACCGTGCTGGACGACCCCCGCCTCACCGGCGCGCGCGTGCTGCACCTCTCCGGCATCACGGCCGCCCTCTCCGGATCCTGCCGGGCGCTGGTGGAACACGCCGTCACCCGGCGGCCGCTGGCCGGCGCGCTGGTCAGCTTCGACGTCAATTACCGTCCCGGGCTCTGGCCCGCCGCCCTGGCCGGGCCCGTGCTACACCGGCTCGCCGACCGCGCCGACCTGGTCTTCGTCGGCCTCGACGAGGCGCGGACGCTGTGGGGGGTCGAGGACCCCGACGACGTACGCCGCCTGCTGCCCGGCCCGGACACGGTGGTGGTCAAGGACGGGCCCGTGGCCGCGACCGCGCTGCCCCGACACGGACCGGCCACCGTCGTGCCGGCGCTGCCGGTCACCGTGGTGGAGCCGGTCGGCGCCGGCGACGCCTTCGCCGCCGGCTACCTGGCGGCCCTCCTGCGCGACCTCGATCCGGCGGCCCGGCTGCGGTGGGGGCACCTGCTCGCCGCCCACGCGCTCCGGGTGCCCGGGGACACCGCCCCGGTGCCGGCCGCCGACCGGCTCGCCGAGTTTGCCACCCTGCCCCCCGAACGCTGGACCACCCTCGACCTGTCGGAGGAACCGCTCGATGCCCGCACATGACTTTGCCCCGGTCTTCGGGACCGCCCGGGTGATGGTGATCCTGCGCGACCTGCCGGCCGACGAGACGCTCCGGCTCGCCCAGCGCGCCTGGGACCTCGGCATCGGGGTCGTCGAGGTGCCCGTCCGCACCCCGGAGGCCCTGACCGCACTGCGGAGGACGGTCGCCGCGGGTCGCGAGCGCGGCCGGCCGGTCGGGGCGGGCACGGTCTTCGCCGTCGAGCAGGTGGTTCGGGCGGCCGAGGCCGGCGCCGCGTTCACCGTCGCGCCCGGGCTCGACCTCGCCGTCGCGGACGCCGCGGCCGAGCGGGGCCTGCCGCACCTGCCCGGCGTCGCGACGCCCGGCGAGGCGCAGCGGGCCCGGGACCACGGGCTGCGGTGGCTCAAGGCGTTCCCGGCGGTCAGCCTCGGCCCGGCCTGGTTCCGGGCGGTCGCGGGGCCGCTGCCCGAGCTGCGCTTCGTCGCCACGGGAGGACTGGACGCGGGCAACGCGGGCGAGTTCCTCGCCGCCGGCGTACGGGTGGTGGCGGTGGGCTCCGCCCTGGCCGACCCCCGGCAGGTCGACCGGCTCGCCGAGCTGGCCGCGGGCTGACTCGGCGACCGGTTCCCCGGTTCCCCGGTTCCGCCGGCACCGTCGCGACCGGCTGGGTCTGTCCGGCGTGGAGCAGGAGCACGACTCGGGTCAGCCCCGCTGCGGCCAGTGCCGTCCCGGCTGTGACGCGCGACGCCCGTCGCCGATTTGACGATCTTCCCGCGGGCCGCGTAACTTTCTCTCTGCCAGCGCGGAACGGACGAAACAGGGCGAAAGTCCTGGAGGCCGGAGCGCGGGAACAATCTCGGGTTCGGGTGGGTTGGACTCATCGGAGCTCGGACCGGGTGGTGCCCCGGATTCGCTGGGAGGCGGATTTGGTGGGGCGGAGCTGACCGGGTATGGTTGTCGACCGGCAGGGAACCGGGCGTGTTCGTGGGAGACTGCGGCGGCCGGCTTGCCGGCATCCACTTTCGGGAGCGGCGGGAGCCGGTCCTGTTGTGGTGCTCGGAATTGGGTTGACGTGGTGCGGATCGCTGCGAAGCGGTTTGACACGGCGGAAATCACCGGGTAACGTGGTAAAAGTGCCCGGCGCGGGATTGCGTCGGGGATGGTGAA
>NZ_JBIDDA010000020.1:0-105715 GCF_043204915.1 Micromonospora sp. NPDC047670 | reverse complement strand
ATCGCCGACTCCGCCGACCCCGCCCAGGCCTCCTACCGGATGAGCATCGACAACCTCGCCGACTGGATCGCCACCCGCGGCTACACCGCCTGACCTACACCCGTCACAACCCACGACAAGGGCCGACCCCCACCCGGGGGCCGGCCCTTGTCGTGCGCGTCGGCCAGGCCGCGTAGCGGGCTGCCATCGGCGGGCGGCGCCGGCTCAGCCGCCCGAATCGGCCAGCTCCGCACCCTCGGGCACGGTGTCGTCGTCCCGGCTGGCCAGCCAGCCGTCCGGCAGGAAGACCTTGCCGGGCGAGTTGGTGCGACCGCGCGGCTGGCCCAGCGTGGCGACCGGGAACGGCTCGGTCGGGTCGAGCTTGCCGAGCAGGTCGTCGAGCTGGGTGAGGCTGTCGATCATCGCCAGCTCGCGCCGCAGTTCGCTGCCGACCGGGAAGCCCTTGAGGTACCAGGCGACGTGCTTGCGGAAGTCGGTGCAACCGTCCCGCTCGCCCCGGGCCGGGGTGCGGGAGCCGGCGGTGAACTGGTCGACCAGCAGCTCCGCGTGACGGCGCATGGTCCGCGCGACCTCGCCGAGGGTGGGCAGGCGGCGCTCCGGGCGGCCGTTGAACGCGGCCTCCAGGTCGGCGAAGAGCCACGGCCGGCCCAGGCAGCCCCGGCCGATCACCACCCCGTCGACGCCGGTGTGCGCCACCATCCGCAGCGCGTCGTCGGCCTCCCAGATGTCGCCGTTGCCGAGCACCGGCACGTCGAGCGCCTGCTTGAGCGTGGCGATGGCGTCCCAGTCGGCGGTGCCCGAGTAGCGCTGCGCCGCCGTACGCCCGTGCAGGGCGACCGCCGCCACCCCGGCGTCCTGCGCGGCGAGCCCCGCCTCGACGTACGTCAGGTGGTCGTCGTCGATGCCCTTGCGCATCTTGACCGTGACCGGCACGCCGGCGGGCGACGCGGCGTCCACCGCGGCCTTCACCAGGCGGGCGAAGAGCCGGCGTCGCCACGGCAGCGCCGAACCGCCACCCTTGCGGGTGACCTTCGGCACCGGGCAGCCGAAGTTGAGGTCGATGTGGTCGGCGAGGTCCTTCTCGACCACGATCCGCACGGCGGCGGCGGTGATGTCGGGGTCGGTGCCGTAGAGCTGGAGGCTGCGCGGCCGCTCGTCCCCGCCGAACGCGATCATGCGCAGCGTCTTCGGGTTCCGCTCCACCAGTGCGACGGTGGTGATCATCTCGCAGACGTAGATGCCGCCGCCCTGCTCCCGACAGAGCTGCCGGAAGCCGACGTTGGTGATGCCCGCCATCGGCGCGAGCACCACCGGCGGCCACACCTGGTGCCGCCCGAGGGTCAGCGGGCGCAGTGCGGGAACGGTCGGCGCGGTCACCGGACAAGTGTACGGGGCCCCGGCCGGCACGTTCCCGCGCCGACCGAGGCCCCGTTCAGCAGCTCAGCAGCCGGGGAGGCGCTCGATGAGGTAGCGCTCGACCTGGTCCAGGGAGATGCGCTCCTGAGCCATGGTGTCCCGGTTTCGCACGGTCACCGCGTTGTCGTCCAGGGTGTCGAAGTCGACCGTCACGCAGAACGGGGTGCCGATCTCGTCCTGCCGGCGGTAGCGGCGGCCGATCGCCTGCGAGTCGTCGAACTCCACCACCCAACGCTTGCGCAGGTCGGCGGCGAGGCCCTTCGCCTTCGGCGAGAGCGCCTCGTTGCGCGACAGCGGCAGCACCGCCACCTTGACCGGGGCCAGCCGTGGGTCGAACCGCATCACCGTGCGCTTGTCCACGCCGCCCTTGGTGTTCGGCGCCTCGTCCTCGTCGTACGCCTCCAGCAGGAAGGCGAGCACCGCCCGGGTGAGGCCGGCGGCCGGCTCGATCACGTACGGCACCCACCGCTCCTGCTTCGTCTGGTCGAAGTAGGACAGGTCGACGCCGGAGTGCTTGCTGTGGGTGCTGAGGTCGAAGTCGGTGCGGTTGGCGATGCCCTCCAGCTCGGCGAACTCGGTGCCGCCGAACTGGAAGCGGTACTCGATGTCCACCGTGCGCTTCGAGTAGTGGGAGAGCTTCTCCCTGGGGTGCTCGTAGAAGCGCAGGTTGCCCTCCGACAGGCCCAGGTCGAGATACCAGTTCCAGCGCTCCTGGAGCCAGTACTCGTGCCACTGCTCGTCGGTGCCCGGCTCGACGAAGAACTCCATCTCCATCTGCTCGAACTCGCGGGTGCGGAAGATGAAGTTGCCGGGGGTGATCTCGTTGCGGAACGACTTGCCGGTCTGCGCGATGCCGAACGGCGGCTTCTTGCGGGCGACGGTCTCGACGTTCTTGTAGTTGACGAAGATGCCCTGGGCGGTCTCGGGACGCAGGTAGTGCATGCCCTCCTCGCTCTCCACCGGGCCGAGGAAGGTCTTCATCAGGCCGTTGAACATCTTCGGCTCGGTGAAGGTGCCCTTGTTGCCGCAGTTCGGGCAGTTCAGCTCGCTCAGCGAGGCCGGCGGGTTGCCGTGCTTGGCCTCGTACGCCTCCTCCAGGTGGTCGGCCCGGAACCGCTTGTGGCAGGACTGGCACTCGGTCAGCGGGTCGACGAAGGCGTCGAGGTGGCCGGAGGCGGCCCAGACGTCGCGGGCCAGGATCACGGCGGAGTCGAGGCCGACCACGTCGTCGCGCTGCTGGACCATGGTCTTCCACCACTGCCGGCGGACGTTCTCCTTCAGCTCCACGCCGAGCGGACCGTAGTCCCACGCCGACCGGGTGCCTCCGTAGATCTCGCTGGAGGGGAAGACGAAGCCTCGGCGCTTGGCGAGGCTGACGACGGCGTCGATACGGTCGGCTGGCATGTTTCCTCCTACGCCGACTGGCGGTCGGCGGGGACGCGATAAAGGGACGGAACGAGCAGTTCGGGACAACGGTACGACCAGCACCACCCCGAGCCCAGCAGAATACCGGGGGCGGGTCAGTTGACCCCGCACACCTCCATGCCGCCGGTCTGCCGGTCCTGCCCGAGGACGACCTCCTGTCGGTCCTGCCGGCCGCCGGTGTAGGTCACGTCCACGGGAACGGTCAGGGTCGTGGCGTCCACCTCGCCGACCCGGAACGCCGAAATCTGCGGCTCGGTGGAGACCCGGCGCTCGAACTCCCGGCGCGACTCGCGCCGCTGCGCGTCGTCGCAGAGCTGGTCGTACGCGGCGCCGTACTTCCGTTCGACCAGCGCCTGGTAGTAGTCGGTGGAGACGGTGCGCCCCTGCTCCCGGACGGCCTGCACCCCGGTCACCGCCAGACCCACCACGGCCGCGCCGCCGCCGCCGCAGCAGAGCAGCACGGCGAGCGCCCCGGCGCCCAGCCCGAGCCAGAGCCGGGTGTTGCGCCCCTCGGTGGGCGGCGCCGCGAACGGCGGGGCCACCCCGGGACCGGCCGGCGGGGCGGGCACGCCCGGATCCGCCGGCGGGCCGGGCACGACGGGCGGCTGCGCCCCCTCCTGGCCGGGCAGCGAAGAAAACGGCGGCGGTGCCGCCGGTCCGGGAGCGGTCATGCAAGCAATCTAGTGCCCCCGCGCTCAGCGGTACGGACCAGCGGCCCGATCGCTGGCCGCCACGACCACGTCCCCGCCCGGCGCGGCGGTGGCGAGCGCCTCGTACGCGGACGGCTCGTCGACCGACTCGGCGAGCAGCGGCACCGCCGTGACCTTGACGTCGAAGCCGCCGAGGGCGCGCCGGTAGGTGCCGACCGACTCCCACTCGGTGACCAGGCACCAGTGCCGCGGGTCGTCCAACGCCCGGACCAGCTGCCCGCGCAGGTAACCGGGGCGGGCCGCGAGCGCGGCGAGGGCGGCGTGCGCCCGCTCGGTGAAGTCGTCGGCGACATCGACGTCCACCACGAACCGGTTCGTCACCAGCACCGGGTTCCTCCTCGTAGAGTCTGTGGGATGCAGCGTACGCAGAGCCGGATGCCGGCCCGGTTGGCCCGGGCGAACCCGACGACCGTGTTCCTGGTCACCCTGGTGCTGGTGCTGGCCGCGTTCTTCACCCCCGGCGTGGCCGGCGGGCTGCTCACCCTGCTGCTCGCCGCGGCCGTCGCCGCGCTGCTGGTCACCACCTGGTCGGTGCAGACCGCGCCGACCCGGGTGATCCGGCTGGTGGCGCTCACCCTGCTGGTCACCGCGGGCCTGGTGAAGCTGCTCTGACATGCAAGCATGCGTTTTTGACAATCATTGTCGTTGTCGCGGAAGGTTCATGTCATGAACATCCGCTCCGCCCCCCGCGCCCTGGCCGCCGCCACCACCGCCCTGCTCGCCCTCGGCGGCGTGGCGGCCTGTTCCGACGACGGCGCGGCCGGCGCCGACCCGCAGCGGGTCGACGTGGTGGCCGCCTTCTACCCGCTGCAGTTCGTCGCCGAGCGGATCGGCGGCGACGCGGTGAAGGTCACCAACCTGGCCAAGCCCGGGGCGGAGCCGCACGACCTGGAGCTCAACCCCGGGCAGGTGGGCCAGGTCAGCGAGGCGGAGCTGGTCGTCTACCTGAAGGGCTTCCAGCCGAACGTGGACGAGGCCGTGGAGCAGAACGCCGGGGACCGCGCGTTCGACGTGGCCACCGTGCAGCCGCTACGCGACGCCGCGGCCGGCGGACACGAGCACGAGGGCGAAGCCGGCGCGACCGGGGAGCCCCACGCCGAGGAGGAGGGCGGCGGCAAGGACCCGCACCTCTGGCTCGACCCGACCCGCCTGGCCACGGTCGGCGACAAGCTCGCCGAGCGGCTCGGCCGGGCCGACCCGGAGCGGGCGGCCGACTACACCGCCCGGGCCGCGGTGCTGCGCACCGAACTGGAGAAGCTGGACGCCGAGTTCACGACCGGGCTCAAGACGTGCCAGCGGCGGGAGATCGTGGTCAGCCACACCGCCTTCGGCTACCTGACCGAGCGTTACCAGCTGGAGCAGATCGGCATCACCGGGCTGAGCCCCGAGAACGAGCCGTCCCCGCAGCGCCTGGCCGAGGTGATCGAGGAGGCCCGGGAGCACAAGGCCACCACGATCTTCTTCGAAACGCTGGTGAGCCCGAAGGTGGCCCAGACCATCGCCGACCAGGTCGGCGCGAAGACCGCGGTGTTGGACCCGCTCGAAGGGCTGTCGACCGACGGAGGCGACTACCTTTCGGTGATGCGTACCAACCTGCAGACCCTGAGGACGGCGTTGAGCTGCTCGTGACATCCCCAGTCATCACCGTCACGCACGGGGTGGTCGGCTACGACGGCCGCCCCGTGCTGCGTGACGTCTCCCTGACCGTGACCGCCGGCGAGGTGGTCGCCGTGCTCGGCGCCAACGGCTCCGGCAAGTCCACCCTGATCCGCGCCGTGCTCGGCCTGGTGCCGCTCAGCTCCGGGTCGGTCACCCTCTTCGACCGTCCGTTGCGCCGCTTCCGGCAGTGGCACCGGATCGGGTACGTCCCGCAGCGCCTCGGCGCCGGCAGCGGCGTACCGGCCACCGTCCGCGAGGTGGTGGCCTCCGGCCGGTTGGCCCGCCGGGGCGTCCTGCGCCCGGCCGGGCGCGCCGACCGGGCCGCCGTCGACGCGGCCCTGGCGTCCGTCGGGCTCGCCGACCGCGCCCGTGATCCGGTCGCCACCCTCTCCGGCGGGCAGCAGCAGCGAACCCTGATCGCCCGGGCGCTGGCCGGCCAGCCGGAGCTGCTCGTCCTGGACGAGCCGACCGCCGGGGTCGACGCGGCCAGCCAGGAGGCGTTCGCCGGGGCGCTGCACGACTTCGTCGGCGGTGGCGGCACGGTGCTGCTGGTCGCCCACGAGCTCGGGCCGCTGCGGCCGCTGATCAGCCGGGCGGTCGTCGTACACCAGGGTGGGATCTGCCACGACGGCGGAGTGCCGGAGCCCGCCGGCCACCACGCGGAGCCCGACCACGACCACGTGCACCCGCACGGTCCCGACGAGCCCGCCGGGCTGTGGAGCAACTGAGATGGAACTCTTCCAGTACCCCTACATGCAGCGCGCCCTCATCGGCGCGCTGGTCATCGGCCTGGCGGCTCCGGCGCTCGGCATCTACCTGGTGCAGCGGCGGCTCGCGCTGATCGGCGACGGGGTGGGGCACGTGGCGCTCACCGGCGTCGGCGCGGGCCTGCTGCTCAACCGGTCCCCGGTGCTGGTCGCGGTGGTCGTGGCGACCGTGGGCGCGATCACGATCGAGCTGGTCCGCGCCCGCGGCCGCACCTCCGGCGACCTGGCCCTGGCCCTGCTCTTCTACGGCGGCATCGCCGGCGGCGTGATGCTGGTGGGGCTCTCGGACAGCACCAGCGCCAACCTCAACGCCTACCTCTTCGGGTCGCTGACCACCATCTCGCCGCAGGACCTGACCACCATCGCCGTGCTCGGGGCGGCGATCGGGGTGATCATGCTGGCGCTGCGCCCGGCCCTGTTCGCGGTCTGCCACGACGAGGAGTACGCCCGGGTGTCCGGGCTGCCGGTGCGCACGCTCAACCTGCTGCTCGCGGTGGCGACCGCGGTCACCGTGACGATCGCCATGCGGGCGGTCGGCGTGCTGCTGATCAGCGCGCTGATGGTGGTGCCGGTGGCCACGGCGCAGCAGGTGACCCGCGGGTTCCGCAGCACGATGGCGGCGGCGATGGCGCTCGGCCTCTTCGCCGCCGGCTCCGGGGTCTGGGCGGCCGCAAACGCCGACACCGCCCCCGGCGCATCGGTGGTGCTGATGGCGATCGCCTCGTTCGGGGTGGTCGCGCTCCTCGGGGCCGCCTGGCGGGTGCTGCGCCGGCGGCGCACCCCGGCCGCCGCCCCCGCGCCCGAGCCGCACGAGGTGGTGCTCCACTGATCCTGCTCAGCGGCGTGCCGATGGGATTGGTTACCGTTACAGGGTGACCGACGGATCAGGCTACGACGCCTTCGAGGGTGCGAGCGAACTGCTGCGTGCCCTGTCGGCGCCGATCCGGCTGGCCATCGTCAGCGAGCTCGCCGAGGGCGAACGCTGCGTGCACGAGCTGGTGGACAAGCTCGGGGCCGCGCAGCCGCTGGTCTCCCAGCACCTGCGGGTGCTGCGGGGCGCCGGCGTGGTGCGCGGCTCGCGGCGGGGGCGCGAGATCGCGTACGCCCTGGTCGACGAGCACGTCGCGCACATCGTGGCCGACGCGGTCAGCCACGCCGGGGAGGGGTCATGACGAGTTCCGCGGTCCGCAACACCCGGCAGCGCTCGGCGGTCAGCGCGCTGCTCGCCGAGATGGAGGGCTTCCACAGCGCGCAGGAGCTGCACGCGATGCTGCGCGAGCGCGGCGAGCGGGTCGGCCTGACCACCGTCTACCGCACCCTCCAGGGGCTGGCCGACGCGGGCGAGATCGACGTGATGCGACCGCCGGGCGGCGAGCACCTCTACCGCCGCTGCAGCGAGGGACACCACCACCACCTGGTCTGCCGCGGCTGCGGCCGCACGGTCGAGGTCGCCGGGCCGGCGGTGGAGAACTGGGCGGAGCGGGTGGCGGCGCAGCACGGCTACGCCGACGTCAGCCACACTCTGGAGATCTTCGGCACCTGCCCGGCCTGCGCCGGCTGACGCGTTTCCCCGGCACGGCCCCTCCGGGGCGCTCGCGGCGGGCGGGTCGGCCCCGCGGACCGTCCCGGCGCTCGACACGGCGGATCATCCTGGCGCTCGCCCCGTCGGTCAGCCGGAGACGAGGCGCAGCCCGGCCGGCTGCGGGCTGGTGAGGCGGTCGAGGGCGGCGGCGGTGGCCGCGTCGGCCGGCAGGTGGACGACCAGGGACTGGTCGTCGTCGGCGGGCAGTTCGAGCGTCTCGTAGGCGAGGCGCAGCCCGCCCGCCGTGGGGTGGGCCAGGCGCATGACGCCGTTGGACTTCGGCAGCCCGGGAACGGTGTCGACGCGCCGCGTGAACGCCTCCCCCGCCGCCAGGGTCAGCTCGTCGGCCAGGGCCGCGATGTGCGGATCCGCCCGGAACGGCCCGTGCTTGAGCGCGGCTACCTGCTCGTCCGCGACGTGGTCCCAGTCGGGGTAGGCGGCACGCGCCCGGCTGTCGGTGAAGACGAACCGGGCCAGGTTCGGCGGTGCGCCCTCGAGCAGGCCCACGGGCTCGACCAGCCGCTCGTAGCCGGACGTCCAGGCCAGGACGTCGGTGAGCTGGTTGAGCAGCAGCGCCGGGGTGGGCTCCAGACGGTCGAGCAGCGCCTGGACGGCCGGGCGGACGAGACGGCCCGGCCCGACGTGGCCCCGGCAGGCGAAGCCGGGGTCGGTCGCCTTGGTGAGGCGGTACAGGTGCACACGCTCCGTCGGGGTGAGCCGCAGCGCGTCGGCCAGCGCGGACAGCACCTGCGGGGACGGCCGGCGGTCGCGGCCCTGCTCCAGCCGGGTCACGTACTCCACGCTGACCCCGGCGAGCGCCGCGACCTCGGACCGGCGCAGGCCCGAGGTGCGCCGGCGCGGCCCGGTGGGCAGCCCCACCTCGGCGGGCGTGACCGTCGCACGCCGCGTACGCAGGAACAGACCCAGCTCGTTGTCACTCACGGCTTCGAACGTAACAGTCGCCGCGATCGGGATCATGTCCCCGCCACTACCAGCCTCGGCCCGGCCTTCCTGGTCGCCGCGACGACGGCGAGAGTCGGTGACGTGACCGGCACGGTCACCTGGGAACCGACTTCGAAGAGGTGTGGATCATGAGTCGTACCGTCGTGGTCATCGGCGGAGGGTACGGGGGGTCGGCGGTCGCCAAGGAGCTGGACTCCGAGGCCGACGTCGTCCTCGTCGACCCCCGGGACGCGTTCGTCAACTCGGCGGCGTCGCTGCGGGCGGTGACCCGGCCGGACTGGGCGCCCAACATGTTCTTCTCCTTCGAGACCCTGCTCGGGCGCGGCACGGTGATCCGCGACCGCGCGGTCTCGGTGGACCCCGGGGGCGTCACCCTGGCCTCGGGTCGGCGGGTCGAGGCGGACTACCTGGTCCTGGCCTCGGGCTCCCGCTACGCCTACCCGGCCAAGCCCGACGCCGACGCCACCAACGAGGCGTTGGACGACCTCCGCCGGACCAACAAGGAACTGACGAACGCCGACCGGGTGCTGATCCTCGGCGCCGGGCCGGTCGGTCTGGAACTGGCCGGCGAGATCAAGGAGGTCTGGCCGCACAAGCACGTGACCGTCGTCGACCCGTCCGAGCAGCTGCTGCCCGGCTTCCTTCCGGAGGTGCGCCAGGACCTGCACCGCCAGCTCGACGAACTGGAGATCCGGGTGCGGCTGGGCACCGGCCTGACGGTGCCGCCGACGACGGAGCCCGGGCAGGCCGAAACCTTCACCGTCACCACCACCGACGGTGACGAGATCACCGCCGACATCTGGTTCCGCGCCCACGGCGTGCAGGTCAACAGCGACTACCTCGCCGACGGCCGGCTCACGACCCGCACGCCGCAGGGACAGGTGCCCGTCACCGAGACCCTCAACGTCCGCGGGTACGACCACGTCTACGCGGTCGGCGACATCACCGATGTCGCCGAGGCGAAGATGGCCGGGTACGCGATGCAGCACGCCGAGGTCGTGGCGCGGAACATCGTCGCCCAACTGCGCGGCGAGGAGCCGTCGGCCACCTACCGGCCCCAGCCCGACCCCATGATCCTGCTCCCGCTCGGACCGCGCGGCGGTGTCGGCCAGCTGCCCACCCCCGACGGCCCGGTCCCGGTCCCGGCCGAGACCGTCTCCGAGTACAAGGGCGTCGACCTGTTCACCGGTCGCTTCGCCGAGCAGTTCCGCACCGCCTGAAGGGTTGGCACACATGGAGCACACCGGCCCCGGCCACAACGGCCCATCCGCACCGCAGGTCGTCTTCGGCTTCGGCGCGCACAGCGACATCGACGACGGACCGGAGTTGCTGCGCGCGGCCCAGCAGGCCGACCGGGACGGGCTCGACATCTTCTCGCTGTCGGACCATCCCTACCTCGGGGCGCGCCTGGACGCGTACGCCACCCTCGGATTCGTCCTCGGGCGTACGCGGCGCCTCTCGGGCTTCGCCAACGTCACCAACCTGCCCACCCGGCCCGCTCCCATGCTGGCGCGGACGGTGACGTCGCTGTCGGCGCTCTCCGGCGGCCGCGTCGTGCTCGGCATGGGCGCGGGCGGGCTGTGGGACCGCATCGCCGACATGGGCGTGCCGCGGCTCTCACCGGGCGCCGCGGTGGACGCCTTCGAGGAGGCGATCGTCCTGGTCAAGAAGCTCTCGGGCGGCGGCCCCCCGGTCACCTACCGGGGCCGCCACTACCAGGTGGACCGGATCGAACCGGCTCCGGTGCCCGCGGCTCCGGTGTGGACCGGATCGGTCGGCCCGAAATCCCTGGCCGCCACCGGCCGGGTGGCCGACGGCTGGATCCCCGGCCACGCGGCGGACTGGCTCAGCGAGCGCTACCGGACGTCGCGGCCGATCATCGACGAGGCGGCGGCGGCCGTGGGCCGCGACCCGCGCGAGATCCGCACGGTCTTCAACCTCCCCGGGCGCATCACCGACCGGCCGTTGGCCGCCCCACGCGACCGCGCCGGCCGATGGGTCGGCGGTTCGGTCGACCAGTGGGTCGAGGAGCTGACCGGCGCCGTGCTGGCGCACGGCGCGTCGGGCTTCGTGCTCTTCGCACCCGACGGCGGAACGCAGGATGCCGTCTCCCTCGGCCGCTGGGCCCGGGAGATCGTCCCGACCGTACGCGAGGCGATCGCCAAGGAGAACGGGACGTCGTAGCCGGGCGTGCCGGACAGGCAGGGCGGTGCGGCCGTACGCGCCGCGTGCCGGGGGCGGCCGCACGTGGCACGCTGTCCGGCGTGAAGATCTACGCTGATCGCTTCCCTACCGTCGTCCGACAGCTGATCACCGACCTGCTCGTCGTCGTCTGGGTGTACGGCGCGGTCCGCGGCGCGCTGTGGCTGCACGACCTCGTCCAGAAGCTCGCCGTACCCGGACAGAAGCTGGAGGGGGCCGGCGGCGGCCTCGCCGACAACCTGGCCGAGGCGGGCGGCAAGGTCGGCCGGGTGCCGCTCGTCGGCGACGAGCTGACCGCACCGTTCGAGCGGGCGGCCGGCGCCGCCCGATCGCTGGCCGAGGCCGGGCGGGACCAGCAGGAGCTGGTCGACCAGCTCGCTCTCGCGCTGGCCGTCGCCGTGCTGGTCTTCCCGCTCGGCCTGGTGCTCTTCGGCTGGCTGCCGCTGCGGGTGCGCTGGGTGCGTCGCGCCTCCTCGGCCGCGAAGCTGGCCGCCGCGCCCGCCGGCCGGGACCTGCTGGCCCTGCGGGCGCTGGCCACCCAGCCGCTGGGTCGGCTGACCCGGATCGCGCCCGACGTGGCGGAGGCGTGGCGGCGCGGCGACGACGACACCGTCGACGCGCTCGCCGCGCTGGAGCTGCGCCAACTCGGCCTGCGGGGCGGCCGCTAAGGTCGTCGGGTGTTCTACTTCCTGGTCGTCATCGCCGTGCTGCTGCTCGGCTACGCCGCCGTCCTGGTCAACTTCGTCCGCAAGGGCCGCAAGATTCCCCCGGCGGCCTACCTGGGGCTGGCCGTGCTCAACGGGTTGCTCCTCGCGGCGATCCTGGCCTGGGCGATCGCCCACTGACCCGCCGGGGTGCCGGGCCGGTGCGAGCCGGCCCGGCCCCGTGCGGCATCGGCCCGGTACGGGCCCCGTCCGGTGCGGAGGACGCCTTCTCCCTACACGCGGCGGCGGACGTCGGCGGTGGTGGACGGGCCGGGCGACCAGCGCGCCACCCACGGCAGGTCGTCGGCCGGGGTGATGACGCCGTCCTCCAGGCCCGCGTAGCGCCCGTCGAGGATCCGCCTCGCGGCGGCCACGTCGACCGAGTCGGTGTTGTCCCACAGGGCGGTGAAGAGCGCGTCGACCCGCACCCGGGCCTGCCGGCAGAACAGGTCGGCCAGCTCGACGTTCTCCGGCCGGGTGTCCCGTTCGGCGTAGGCGCGCACGCAGACCGCCGACATCGCGAACAGCTCCGCGCCGATGTCCACCACCCGGCCGAGGAACGCCTGCTTGCGCTCCATCTTCCCCTGCCACCGGGACATCGCGTAGAACGTCGACCGGGCCAGCTTGCGCGAGGCGCGCTCCACCTGCCGCAGGTGGCCGGCGAGCGGGCCGAACTCGGCGTACGCCGACGGGCGCTGGCCCTTGCCGACGGCCAGGGTGGGCAGCCACTTCGCGTAGAACGCGCCGGCCCGCGCGCCGGCGCGCGCCTTGCGGCCGAGCCCGGCCTCCGGGTCGATGATGTCGCCGGCGACCGACAGGTGCGCGTCGACGGCCTCGCGGGCGATCAGCAGGTGCATGATCTCGGTCGAGCCCTCGAAGATGCGGTTGATGCGCAGGTCGCGCAGCATCTGCTCGACGGCGGCCGGGCGCTCGCCCCGCGCCGCCAGCGAGTCGGCCGTCTCGTAGCCGCGGCCGCCCCGGATCTGGATCAGCTCGTCGGCGATCTTCCAGGCCATCTCGCTGGCGTAGAGCTTGACCAGCGCCGCCTCGATCCGGATGTCGTTGCGGTCGTCGTCGGCCAGCAGGCAGCAGAGGTCGAGCATGGTCTCCATGCCGTACGTCGTCGCGGCGATGAAGGAGAGCTTCTGGGCCACCGCCTCGTGCTCGCCCACGGGCCGGCCCCACTGCACCCGGTCGGCGGACCACTCCCGGGCCACGTGCAACGCCCACTTGCCGGCGCCCACGCACATGGCCGGCAGCGACAGCCGCCCCGTGTTGAGGGTGGTCAGCGCGATCTTCAGGCCCTTGCCCTCGCCGCCGATGACGTTCTCCTTCGGCACGAAGACGTCGTGGAAGCGGGTGAGGCTGTTCTCCAGGCCGCGCAGGCCGACGAAGGCGTTGCGCCGTTCGACCGTGATGCCCTCGCTGTCGCCCTCGACGACGAAGGCGGTGATGCCGCCGCGCCGTCCCTCGCCGCCGGGGACCCGGGCCATCACCACCAGCAGGGTGGCGACCGTGCCGTTGGTGGCCCAGAGCTTCACCCCGTTGAGCCGGTAGCCGGTGCCGTCGGGCGTCGGTTCGGCGGTGGTGGCCAGGCGGGCCGGGTCGGAGCCGACGTCCGGCTCGGTGAGCAGGAACGCGGACACCTCGCCGGCGGCGAGCCGGGGCAGGAAGCGCTGCTTCTGCTCGGTGGTGCCAAACATCTTCAGCGGCTGCGGCACGCCGATGGACTGGTGCGCCGACAGCAGCGCGCCGATCGCCGGGCTGACCGAGCCGGCCAGCATGAGCGCCCGGCAGTAGTGCAGGTTGCTCAGCCCGAGCCCGCCGTACGACCGGTCGATCTTCATGCCGAACGCGCCGAGCCGGGCGAGGCCGTGGAACACCTCGTCCGGGATGGACGCGTCCCGCTCGATCGCCGCGCCGTCCACCTCGGAGGTGAGGAACTCGCGGAACCGGCCGAGGAACTCGTCGGCCCGGGCGACGTCCGCCGCGTCGGACCGCGGCCAGGGGTGGATGAGGTCGAGCCGGAAGCGGCCGAGGAAGAGCTCCTTGCCGAAGCTGGGCCGGTCCCACGAGGACTCGCGGGCCGCCTCGGCGACCTGGCGCGCCTCCTTCTCGGAGACCTGCCCCGCCTCCTTCGGCAGCGGCCCGGCGGTGCCCGGCGTCGAGGTGCCTCCCGTCGCGGCCGGTGCGGGCTGGTCGGTGCCGGCCGTCGACGTGCTCCCGGTGGTGGTCGGTGCGGGCTGGTTCCCGCCGGCCGACGCGCCCCCCGTGGTGGTCGGTGCGGGCTGGTCGGCGCCGTCCGGCGTGGGTCGACTGTTGTGCGTCGTGGTCACGGCTGCCCCCTCGAACCTCGGTCCGGCTGCGTCGACGTGCTCGACAAACAGCACGCTACCCCCGGGTGTTACCCAGGGGTAGCGTTCGGTGGATATCGAGTTCCGCCGACGCGCGTCAGTCGCCGGGAAGGCTCGCCCGGTCGTCGTCCTCGTCGTCGACGTCGTCCTCGCCCCAGTTGCGCCGCGCGAACGGCAGGAACACCCAGAAGGTGAGGAACCAGAGCCCGGTGATGCCGCTGAGCACCAGGGCGACGCTTCGGTCCAGCACGAAGTCGGTGATCAGCAGCACCGCGCTGACCATCGAGATCAGCATGAAGGCCAGGCCGCCGCTGGCCATCCGGTGGGCGAAACGGACCAGCTCCGGCTTGCGGCCCTGGCGGAACAGCGCCCGGTGGAACGCCACCGGGGAAATGATCATCGCGGTCGCGGCGGCCGCCGACAGCAGCGCGACGATGTAGACGTCCTTCTGGAAGCCGCTCGTGCGCGTGAAACCGTTGCTGAACGGCAGGGTGAGCAGGAAGGCGAAGAGGATCTGCACACCCGTCTGGGCGACCCGCAACTCCTGCAACAGGTCCGCGAAGTTGCGCTGCCAGCGTTGCCGCTCGGTTTCCTTGGACACGGGCTACCTCCGGTCAGACGGTACTGCCGACGGGGTGGGCCCGTCGGCAGCAACGCTGATGCCCCACCGACGGAGCCACGAAACCGGCTCGCGTCTGCGGTGGCGGCGCCCCGGCGGCGCCGTCAGGAGCCGCGGCGGATGCGGCCGGCGTACCGGGCCTCCAGGGCGTTGTTGTGCTCGTCGCCGCCAGCGATGTTGGCCGACAGGTAGACCGGGGGCCGCTCCCCCGCGGCCAGCAGCCGCGCCACCACCTCGACCGTGATCTGCTGCGCCAGCAGCGCCGCCGTAATGGAGGAGACCGCGCCGACCGCCCCGCCCCCGGGCAGCGGCAGCGTCGCGTCGCCGTACGGGGCGCCGTTGTCGAGCACCACGTCGGCGAAGTCGGCGAGCTTGCGGCCCGACGGGTGGCGCGAGGTCATCTGCCCGGAGTGCTGCGCCGACGTGATCGCGACCAGCCCGTGCCCCTTCGCCTTCACCAGGGACGCGAACTCCACCATCGCGCCGTTGACGCCGGAGTTGGAGGCCAGCACGAAGACGTCCCGGGGGCCGACCGGGGCCAGCTCGTAGAGGCGGTGCGCCACCGACGGATCGCGCTCCAGCAGCGGCCCGAGCACGTCGGCCGGCGCGCCGCCGACCAGCACCAGGTCCCGCAGGGCGATCCGGTTGGTCGGCACCAGCCCGCCGGCCCGGCCGGCGATCTCCATCGCCAGCGCCTCGGAGTGGCCGGTGCCGAAGGCGTGGACCACCCCGTCGGCACGCACCGCGTCGGCGATCAGGTCGGCGGCCCGCCCCACCGCCTCCCGTTGGCTCGTGGCCACCCGGCGCATCGTGTCGGTCACCACGGCCAGGTAGTCCTCGGCGCTCACCGTCATGTCTCCTCCGTCCATGTCGTCCGTCCCTCCAGGACGCCCGGCCGCCTGCGGCGCCGGGCGGCGCCCCGCCGGTCAGGCCGGGGGCCGCACCCGGGCCAGGATCGCCTCGGCCAGCTTCGCGGGCGCCTCGTCGGGGATCCAGTGGCTCACCCCGGACAGCTCGACGAAACGGTAGTCGGCGCCCACGTGCGCGGCGCACGCCTCGGCGGCGCTCCGGCCGATCGCGATGTCGCGGTCGCTCCACACGAAGGTGGTCGGCACCGGCACGGGCCCGGTGGCCGCCATGTCCCGGCGGGACATCGCCCGGTACCAGTTCAGGGCGGCCGTCAGCGCGCCGGGCTCGCGCATCGGGTCGGCGTACGCGGCCACCCGCCCGTCGCCGCCGACGCCGTGCAGCATCCGGCGCAGCCCCGTCGCGCCCAGCGCCAGCAGCGCCTTCTCCGCCGTGCCCGGCTTGCGGAACAGCGCGATGTACGCCGAGCGGGCCTTCTGCCCCGGATCCTCGGCCAGCGCGTGCGCCATCGCGGCGGGGTGCGGCACGGAAACCGCGGTCAGCGTGCGGACCCGCTGCGGGTGACGGGCCGCCAGGTCCCAGGCCACCATCGCGCCCCAGTCGTGCCCCACCAGGTGCGCCGCGTCGACGCCCAGCGCGTCCAGCACGGCCATCGCGTCGGCCGCCAGCTCCGGCATCCGGTACGCCTCGACCGCCTCGGGCCGCGCGCCGGGCGAGTAGCCGCGCTGGTCGAGCGCGTACGTGCGCAGGCCGGCGGCGTGCAGGGCCGGGACCACGTCGTCCCACTCCCCGCTGTGCTGCGGGAAGCCGTGCAGCAGCAGGACGGGCGCGCCGCCCTCCGGACCGCCGACGCGTACGTCGAACGTGAGGCCCCGGGCGTCGATCCGCATGATCGCCAGCCTACCCAGGGCGGGCGCGGGTCACTCGTACTGACGTCGGGGCACGGGCACCTGCCGCCAGGACTCCACGTCCAGGTACGGGATCTCGGCGTCGTTGACCGGGTCCCGGGCGATCCGGTCGCTGTAGCGGCCGGTCACCTCGATCCAGGTGTCGTCGGCGAGCCCCTCGGGCACGGCGCCGGTCAGGCCCAGCTTGACCGGCCGCCCGTCGGCGGCGCAGCAGGAGAGCACGATGCGGGCCAGCAGCGGCCGGCCGTCGGGGCCAGTGGTGACGAAGCCGGTCAGCCGGACCCGGCGTTGCCCGATGGAGGCGCCCCGGTCGAACAGCGCCCGGGAGGCGTAGTCGAGCACGGTGACCTGCGCCGGGTCGCCGGCGGGCAGGGGCGGGTAGTCGGAGGGTTGCTGCCGGGCGGAGAGCGCGGTGCCGGCCTGCCCCGCCGCGTACGAGCCGAGGGCGGGCGGGGCGACCAGGAGCAGGCCCAGCACCGGCAGGATCAGCAGCCAGCCCACCCGCGGCTCGTGGTGGCCGTGCCCGTCGTGGTCGGCGTCGTGCCCGTCGGCCGACGGGGGCGCGCCGGTGCGCCGCAGGAGCGGGCGCAGCTCGTACCAGAGGGTCATGACCGCGGCGACCACCAGCAGCAGGCCCGCGGCGACGAGGAAGGGACGCAGCCCCTCCTTGACGTAGCGCAGGTGCAGGTCGGTGAGGCTGGCCCGGACCACCGCGCCCCCGAGCAGCAGCAGGACGACGGCCTGCGCCTGCCGGTTCACAGCAGCACCGCCCCGGTCGCGGCGGCGACCGCCACGGCCACCGCGAGGGTGGCGGGGGCGAACCGCAGCGCGAACCGCCGGCCGAAGACGCCGGCCTGCATCGCGATGAGCTTGAGGTCGACCATCGGCCCCACCACCAGGAAGACAAGTCGGGAGGTCAGCGAGAACTGCGACAGCGAGGCGGCGACGAAGGCGTCGGCCTCGGAGCAGAGGGAGAGCAGCACCGCGAGCACGGCCAGCGCGAGCACCGAGAGCACCGGCTCGTCGGCGAGGGTCTGCAACCAGCGCTCGGGCACGACGACGTTGATCGTGGCGGCGGCCGCCGCGCCTATCACCAGGAACCCGCCGGCGTGCGTGACGTCGTGCCGGACCGCCGCCCAGAACGCCCGCCCGCGCGAGCCGTCGTCCAGCTCGGGCCGGCGGGGCAGCCGGATCCAGTCGGCCCGGCCGAGGCGCAGCCACAGCCAGCCCATGACCATCGCGACGACGAGGCTCGCCACGCCGCGGCCGAGAACCATCTCCGGGTCGTCGGGGAACGCCACCGCGGTGGCGGTGAGCACGATCGGGTTGATCGCCGGGGCGGCGAGCAGGAAGGCCAGCGCGGCGGCCGGGGTGACCCCGCGCCGGATCAGCGACCCGGCGATCGGCACCGAACCGCACTCGCAGCCGGGGAGCACCACGCCCGCCGCGCTCGCCACCGGCACCGCGAGCGCGGGGTGTCGCGGCAGCGCCCGGGCCCAGAACGACCGGGGCACGAAGACCGCGATCACCGCGGAGAGGACCACGCCGAAGACCAGGAACGGCACCGCCTGCACCATGACCGAGACGAAGACGGTGGTCCAGGTCTGCAGCCGGGGCGCGGACAGTGCGCGGGCGATCGGTTCCCGGAAGACGACCAGCAGGACCAGCAGGCCCGCGAGCACCTCGACGGACCCGGGCCGCCAGGCTCCGCCGCCCGCCGGCTCCGTCGGCGGTACGTCCGGCGCGGCCGCGCCGACCGCCCCCCGCCCGCCTTCGGGCGCCCCGCGGTCAACCTCGGATGTCACGTACGTGCCCCTCTGCCGCTTGTGCCGGTGGCCGCCCGGAGACTACCGGCCGGAATCGACGGGGTCGATCGAACGCGCGGGTGACCTGCGAAAAGATCACTTTGCTCGATGATCTTCAAAGGTGTTAGCGTCGGCGCGACAACTTCACATCCGACAGGGGAGCGCACAGCGCTGAGAGTGCGGGCACCGCCCGCAGACCCTCGAACCTGATCTGGGTAATGCCAGCGCAGGGAGTTCGGTCGACCTCCAGCCGCGTCGACGTCCGGCACACCGGGCGCGGCGTGCGTCTTCTCCTGGTTCGCGTTCAGGACTGGGAGCACATCATGCGAGACAACACGACCACCCGGTGGCGCACACTCGACGTCGTCGTCGCCGCGGTGATCGCGGTGGCGTTCGGCGTCATCTTCTGGGCCTGGGGGCTGCTGTGGCGGGCCGTCGACCCGGCGTTCGCGTTCTTCCCGGCCGGCCAGGCGATCATGTACGGCGTGTGGCTGGTCCCGGCCGTGCTCGGCGGCCTGGTGGTCCGCAAGCCCGGCGCGGCGCTCTTCTGTGAGGCGGTGGCCGCGACGGTCTCCGCGCTGCTCGGCTCCGAGTGGGGCGGCATCACCATCGTCCAGGGCCTGATCCAGGGGCTCGGCGCCGAGGTGGCGTTCGCCGCGTTCCGGTACCGCTCGTTCCGGCTGCCCACCGCGCTGCTCGCCGGCGCGCTGACCGGCCTGGGCGCGGCGCTGTTCGACTTCTTCGTCTGGAACGTCGACTACGCGCTCGGCAGCTACCGGATCCCGTACGCCCTGCTCACCGTCGTCAGCGCCACGGTCGTCGCCGGCGCCGGCGGGTGGGCGCTCACCCGCGCCCTGGCCGGCACGGGCGCCCTGGACCGTTTCCCCGCCGGCCGCGAACGCGCCGCCATCTGACCCGCGCCCACCGAACCGACCCGACGGAACCGCGTTGACCATGAGGTTGTCGCCCGCACCCGCCGCGTCGAACGGCGACAACCCCGCCGTCGGCGGGCGGGAGAGGGTGTGCCGAACATGGGAGCGGTGACGCTGCGGGGGTTCGGGTGGCGGCACGCCGGTCGTCGGGCATGGGCGGTGCGCGGGGTGGACCTGCGCGTCGAGGCCGGTGAGCGGGTGCTGCTGCTGGGGCCGTCGGGGGCCGGCAAGAGCACCCTGCTCGCCGCGCTGGCCGGATTGCTGCCGGAGGACTCGGGCGAGCAGGAGGGCACCGTCGAGATCGACGGGCTCGACCCCCGCAAGGGCCGGGAGCGGGTCGGCATCGTCTTCCAGGACCCGGAGACCCAGCTCGTGATGGCCCGCAGCGGCGACGACGTGGCGTTCGGATTGGAGAACCGCGGGGTTCCCGCCGACGAGATCTGGCCCCGCGTCGACGAGGCGCTGGCCCGGGTCGGCTTCCCGTACCCGCGGGACCGGCCCACCGCCGCCCTCTCCGGCGGCGAGCAGCAACGCCTCGCCCTGGCCGGGGTGCTGGCCCTGCGTCCCGGGCTACTGCTGCTCGACGAGCCGACCGCCAACCTGGACCCGGCCGGCGCCGCGCTGATCCGGGCGGCGGTGGCCGGCGCGCTGGACGCCGACACCACGCTGATCCTGGTCGAGCACCGGGTCGCCGAGGCGCTGCCCCTGGTCGACCGGGTGGTCGTGCTCGAACCGTCGGGCGGCGTCCGCGCGGACGGCACACCCGAGGCCGTCTTCGGCACGCACGGCGACGCGCTCGCCGCCGAGGGCGTCTGGGTGCCCGGCCGCACCGTGCCGCCCCGCCACGCCGCCGCGCCGGCCGGCGACGTGCTGCTCACCGCCGACCGGCTCGGCCTGCCGCCCCGGCTGGCCGCCGTCGACCTGGCGGTACGCGCCGGCGAGACGCTCGCCGTGCTCGGCCCGAACGGGGCCGGGAAGTCCACCCTCGCGCTGCTGCTCGGCGGGCTGCTCAAGCCGGGCGCAGGCCGGGTCGCGGCGACGGCGGCACTGGCCGGCGCCGACGCCCGCACTCCCCCGCACCGCTGGCGCGCCCCGGCGCTGGCCCGCCGCATCGGCTCGGTCTTCCAGGACCCGGAGCACCAGTTCGTCACCAACACCGTCTTCGACGAGCTGGCGCTCGGCCCGCGCCGCACCGGCCAGCCCGAGGCGGCGGTCCGCTCCGCCGTGGACGACCTGCTGTCGCGGCTGCGGCTGACGAAGCTCGCCGCGGCCAACCCGTACACCCTCTCCGGCGGCGAGGCGCGGCGGCTGAGCGTGGCGACGGCCCTGGCCACCGCGCCACGCCTGCTCGTCTGCGACGAACCGACCTTCGGCCAGGACCGACGGACCTGGCTGGAGCTGGTGGACCTCTTCGCCGAGCTGCGCGACGCCGGGCACGGCCTGGTCGCCGTCACCCACGACCCGGAGTTCGTGGCCGCCCTGGCGGACCGACGCCTCACCCTGGACCGCCCGTGACCGGCCGGAGGACGACCCCGCGACCCGGCCGTCACCCGGGGACGGCCACGGAGGGCCCGAAGCCGACCCGACGCCTCCGCGGTCCCATCCGCCGGGAGCGGCCGTGATCAGTCTGGAGCCCGTCGCCACGCCGGACGCGCCGCTGGCCCGGCGCAACCCGGTGGCGAAGCTCGCCGCGGCGCTGGTGTTCTCGTTCGTCCTGATCGCCACCCTGGACCCGGTGGCCCCGGCGATCGCCATCGCCGTCGAGCTGGCCGTGCTGCCGCTGTTCGGGGTCCGCTACCGGGTGCTGGCCCGGCGGGCCTGGCCGCTGCTCGTCGGCGCGGTGGGCGTCGTGGTGACGCTGGTGCTCTTCGCGGCCGAGCGCTCCGGCCGGGTGCTGGTCGAGGCCGGTCCGGCGGTGGTCACCTCCGGGGTGCTGCTCACCGCGCTCGGCCTGGTGCTGCGCATGTTCGCCGTGGCGCTGCCCGGCGTGATCGTGTTCGCCACCACCGACCCCACCGACCTGGCGGACGCCCTGATCCAGAACGCGAGGGCGCCGGCCCGGTTCGCCGTCGGGGCGCTGGCGGCGTTCCGGCTGGTGCCGCTGCTCGGGCAGGAGTGGCAGATGATTTCCATGGCCCGCCGGGCCCGGGGGGTGGAGGCGGGCCGCGACCCACTGGCGAAGCTGCGGCTGTTCGCCTCCACGGCCTTCGCGCTGCTGGTCGGCGCGATCCGGCGGGGCACCCGGCTGGCCGTGGCGATGGATGCCCGGGGCTTCGACGCCGGCACACCGCGTACGGTCGCCCGGCGGCAGCGCTTCGTCGCCGCCGACTGGCTGCTGATCGCCGGGGCCGGGGCGCTCGCCGGGGCGGCGCTGACGGTCAGCGTGCTGCTCGGCACCTTCCGCCCGTTGGTCGGCTGAGGCGTACGGGCCGGGTGGGGCCGTCGCGACGACCCCACCCGGCGGGCCCCGTCAGCTGCGCCGGAAGGCGTACCGCCGGGTCTGGCCGGCCCGCTGGCCGCGCGAACCGCCGGCGCGGACGGCGCCGGAGACCGGCGGACCGGCCTTCGGCGCCGCCGGCCGGTCGAGCGGGAGCACCGGCACGACCGGCGCGACCGCGACCTCGTCGAGGTTGGCCGGCGTCAGGTCGGCGGCGGGCGGCGTGGACAGGGTGGTGCGGGACTTCTTCGGGTTGCGCCTGGCGGGCATCCGGTGCCTCCTTGAGTCTGCGGGCCGTGTCGGCTCCGGCGCTGCGTCCGGTGCCGGGGCCCACGTCGTGGGCGACCGTCGGGCTGCGACGGTCGGGCGGGACAGGGACTGCTCCCCGGATGCGACCTCGAAGGACACCGCCGCCTCGGCGGCAGGTGGGAATGCGGACGCCCGGGAGCACGCGGACCGCGGCCGTCAGGCGGCGGGCCGGCTCGGAGGTGAGGCGTCAGTTACGCATGCCCACACGCTATCCCCCCGGCCCTGTCGGGCGCACGCGAATTACCGGCACGACCGGCGGCCCGCTGATCGTGTTCCCCGTCACCCGCCCGGCGGCGCTGAATCCGTAAGCGGCCTGGTCCGGATGGAACGCGGCGACGGCGGGCTGCCCGACACGACCTCGCGTCCGCCGCACGCCGCGATACGGTCGCAGCGGCAGGTGTCGGGCGGCAGGAGGGCGGCGGACGGATGGCCGAGCGGGCGACGGCGCAGATCGGCGTGACCGGGCTGGCGGTGATGGGCCGGAACCTGGCCCGCAACCTGGCCCGCAACGGCTTCACCGTGGCGGTGCACAACCGCTCGCCGGAGCGCACCCGCGGCCTGGTCGCCGAGCACGGCGACGAGGGGCGGTTCCTGCCGGCCGAGTCGATGGCCGACTTCGTCGCCTCGCTGGAGCGGCCCCGGGCGGTGATCGTGATGGTCAAGGCGGGCGGGCCGACCGACGCCGTGATCGACGAACTGGTTCCACTGCTCGACCCCGGCGACATCGTCGTCGACTGCGGCAACGCGCACTTCGCCGACACCCGCCGACGGGAGGAGGCGCTGCGGGGCCACGGGCTGCACTTCGTCGGCACCGGCGTCTCCGGCGGCGAGGAGGGTGCGCTGCGCGGCCCGAGCATCATGCCCGGCGGGTCCGCGGAGTCCTACCGCAAGCTCGGCCCGATCTTCGAGAGGATCGCCGCCCAGGTGGACGGGGTGCCGTGCTGTCGGCACATCGGGCCCGACGGGGCCGGGCACTTCGTCAAGATGGTGCACAACGGCATCGAGTACGCCGACATGCAGCTCATCGCCGAGGCGTACGACCTGCTGCGGGCCGGGCTGTCGGCGGAGCCGGCGCAGATCGCGGAGATCTTCCGCGACTGGAACTCCGGCGAGTTGGAGTCCTTCCTCATCGAGATCACCGCGGACGTGCTGGCGCACACCGACGCGGCCACCGGCCGGGCGTTCGTGGACGTCGTGCTGGACCGCGCCGAGCAGAAGGGCACGGGCCGCTGGACGGTGCAGAGCGCCCTCGACCTGGGCATCCCCATCACGGGCATCGCCGAGGCGACCTTCGCCCGGTCGCTGTCCGGGCACGCCGACCAGCGCGCGGCGGCGCGCCGGGCGTTCCCGGACGCGGGCGGGAAGTGGCAGGTCGGCGATCGGGAGACGTTCGTCGAGGACGTCCGCCGCGCGTTGCTCGCCTCCAAGATCGTCGCGTACGCGCAGGGCTTCGACCACATCCGGGCCGGCTCCCGGGAGTACGACTGGGGCATCGACCTGGGCGGCACCGCGACGATCTGGCGGGGCGGCTGCATCATCCGGGCCCGCTTCCTGGACCGCATCCGGCAGGCGTACGACGAGCAGCCCGAGCTGCCGACGCTGCTGGTCGCGCCGTGGTTCGCGGACACGGTCAACGACGGCGTGCCGAGCTGGCGGCGGGTCGTCGCCGACGCGGCCGGGGCCGGGGTGCCGGCGCCCGCGTTCGCCTCGTCGCTGGCGTACTTCGACGCGCTGCGCGCGGAGCGGCTCCCGGCGGCGCTGGTCCAGGGGCTGCGGGACAACTTCGGCGCGCACACCTACCACCGCGTCGACCGCGACGGCACCTTCCACACCCGCTGGGCCGCCGACCGCTCCGAGACCGAAGCCTGACCCGCACCCGGCCGCGGTCCGGATCATGCGGCACGCGAGCCGCATGACGCGGGCCGAACCGCAAGACCACGGGGAGCCGGCGACCGCGGGGAGGCTCAGGCGAGGGTCGCGTGCATCTCCCAGACCAGGATCTCGGCCGGCTCGGTGGCCGTGACGCGTCGCCCGCCCGTCATGGTGAGCCGGGCGGCGTCGCCGGTGCCGAGCAGGCCGCTGCCCTCCAGGGTGACCGCACCGGTCGGCACGTACAGGTGGACGAAGGGCGCGTCCGGCAGGTCCACCGTGTCACCGGGATCGAGCCGGGCGGCGTGCAGGGCGGCGAGGCGGTTGCGGATCCGGATCGCCGAGGCGCCGTCGTAGCGGTCCATCCCGGAGGCCACGGGCACCAGGTCGCCGCGCAGGAACCGGTCGTCGATCTCGAGCTGCTCGTAGCCGGGATCGACGCCCTGCTCGTCCGGCAGCACCCACATCTGCACGAAGTGCACCGGGTCGGTGTGCGGGTCGCGGCCGTCGAGCCGCCAGGAGTCGTTCTTCTCGGAGTGCAGGATGCCGGTGCCGGCACTCATCCGCTGCGCCAGCCCCGGATAGATCACGCCCGAGTGGCCGGTGGAGTCCTGGTGCACCAGCGATCCCCGCAGGACCCAGGTGACGATCTCCATGTCCTGGTGCGGGTGGGTCTCGAAGCCGGCGCCCGGCCGGACCACGTCGTCGTTGTTGACCAGCAGCAGACCGTGGTGGGTGTTCGCCGGGTCGTAGTGCCGGGAGAACGAGAACGAGTGCTTCGAGTCCAGCCAGGAGATCCGGGTGGCGAAGCGGTCGTCGGCCCGCCGGACGTCGACGGCCGGCGCGGGGGCCGTCACCAGGCACGCTGCCCGGTGTCGGTGGGCGCCCAGGTGAGGGCCGGCTCGCCCGTGGCCAGCTCACCGATCTCGCCGGAGCGCAGCCGCGGCGCGTGGCCGAGCTCGTGGCAGTGCTGCTCGGCGATCTCGGCGCAGATCTCGGCCGCCTGTTCGCAGATCGGATCACCGAGGTCGGCGGCGTTCAGCGCCATGATCATCTTGTACCGGAGTTCCCGCATCCCCACCCCCGAGGCTCGACGCGGCCCGGGGCACCCGCCCCACTCCCCGATCCTAGGCACCCCGCTCCCGTACCCACCCCGAAACCTCGAACCCGGCCCAGCGGTCGACCACGCGCCGCTGGTGGGCGGATCGCCCCGGTGCGGGGCGCGGTCGCGGGGCGGCACGGCGGCGTGGTCGCCAGACGGTCGGGGCGCCCGGAGCGGGTCGGGTGGTGGGGTGGGCGGTCAGCGCCGCGCGGGGCGACGCTGACCGGCGAGGTCAGAAGAAGCGGCGGCGCTTCGCCTTCTGCGGGCGGAGCATGTCGGCACCCTTGGTGAGCAGGCGACTCACCCCGGACGGACCGCGGCGGGCCTCCAGCGTGTGGCTGAGCTTACGCGCGCCGGCCGCCGCCAGCGGCACCGCGACCGCCATCATCGCCCACTGCGCAATACGCTTCTGGATCATGCGGGTTCACCTCCGTCAGTGGCTGCTGACCGAGGTGGTACCCCGCGCGAAGGGGCGGTAAGCCTCAGGCGGGCGGCGCGACCGGGTTGGGCAGCGCCCCGCCGAAGCGGCGGTCCCGCTGGGCGTACAGCTCGCAGGCGTACCAGAGGTGCCGACGGTCGAAGTCGGGCCACAGCGTGTCGAGGAACACCAGCTCGGCGTACGCGGTCTGCCAGAGCAGGTAGTTGGAGATCCGCTGCTCCCCCGATGGGCGCAGGAACAGGTCCACCTCGGGGACCTCGGGGTGGTAGAGGTACTTCGCCACCGTCTTCTCGGTCACCTTGGCCGGGTCGAGCCGGCCCGCGGCCGCGTCCCGGGCGATCGCGGCGGCGGCGTCGGCGATCTCGGCCTGCCCGCCATAGTTGACGCAGAACTGCAGGGTCAGCGTCGAGTTGCCCCGGGACATCTCCTCCGCCGTCTGCAGCTCGGAGATGACGCTCTTCCAGAGCCGGCCGGCCCGGCCGGACCAGACCACCCGCACCCCCAGGTCGACCAGCTGGTCGCGGCGGCGGCGGATGACGTCCCGGTTGAAGCCCATCAGGAACCGGACCTCCTCCGGCGAGCGCCGCCAGTTCTCCGTGGAGAAGGCGTACGCCGACAGGTAGGGGATGCCCAGCTCGATGGCGCCCTCGATGGTGTCGAACAGGGAGAACTCCCCCGCCTCGTGGCCCTTGGTGCGGGGCAGCCCGCGCTCCTTGGCCCACCGGCCGTTGCCGTCCATCACCACGGCGACGTGCCGCGGCAGCGCCTCGGCGGGCAGCGCCGGCGGCCGGGCGCCCGACGGGTGCGGCGTCGGCGGCACCGGCTCGCGCCGGCCGGCCCTCATCGATCGGATCACTCGGTTCTCTCCCTGCTCACGCCATCCGCTCCCGACCCGACGCCACGCGGCGGCGGGACCGGGCCGGCCGTCGGGGCACCCCGGTCGACCAGCGGCAGCGAGCGTAGCGCGCGTTCCAGGTGCCATTGCAGGTGCGCCGCGACGAGGCCGCTGCACTCCCGGCGTACGCCGGTCTCGGTGGCGTCGGCGATCCGCCAGTCGCCGGTGGTCAACGCGGACATCAGGTCGATGGTGGCCGGGGCGGGGCGGGCCGCGCCGGGCGGCCGGCAGTCCGGGCAGACCGCACCCCCGGCCGGCACGGAGAACGCCCGGTGCCGCCCGGGCGTCCCGCAGACGGCGCAGGCGGTCAGCGCCGGCGCCCAGCCCGCGAGGGCCATCCCGCGCAGCAGGTACGCGTCGAGCACCAGCGTGGTGTCGTGGCTGCCCTCGGCGAGCGCCCGCAGCGCGCCCAGGGTGAGCTGGAACAGCCGCAGCGACGGCTCCCGCTCGACGGGGGTGAGCCGTTCGGCGGTCTCGGCGATCGCGCTGGCGGCGGTGTAGCGGGGGTAGTCGCCGAGGAACCGCTTGCCGTAGAGGCCGATGCCCTCGACCTGACTGACGGTGTGCAGGGAGCTGCCCTGGTTGCCCTTCGGGTCGCCGGCGAGCTGGACGTCGACGTGCCCGAACGGCTCCAGCCGGGCGCCGAACTTGCTGGTCGTGCGGCGGATCCCTCGGGCCACCGCCCGCAGCCGGCCGTGCCGGCGGGTGAGCAGGGTGATGATCCGGTCGGACTCGCCGAGCTTCTGCACGCGCAGGACCACCGCGTCGTCGCGGTAGAGCTGTCGGCGGTACCCGGGCATCGGACCATTCTCCCTCGGGGTGCGAAATCAGGGTCGGCTCGGGGTGGACGCGCGAACAACCCCGATGCGCGGCGCTCGCCCTGCCTCGTAGCGTGCTCGCATGCCTCTGCACCGCACCGTCGCCACGCTCGCCGTGGCCGCCACCCTGATCGTCTCCGCCGGGTGCGACAACCTGGCCTCGCGCCGGCTGGACTACGACAACACCGAGGCGGCCCGGATCAGCACCGTCCGCGTGCTCCCGGGGGCCGGCGACATCACCGTCCGCGCCATCGGTGCGCCGGGCGAGGTGCGGATCAAGCGGGTGGTGCGCTACCACGGCGGCCAGCGCGAGGCGACGTACGAGATCAAGGGCGCCGAGCTGGTGCTGGACACCGACTGCGGCAACGACTGCAGCGTCTCCTACGACGTCACCGCCCCGGAGGGGGTGAGCGTGAAGGGCGAGACCGGCTCCGGCGACGTCGACCTGAGCAAGGTCGGTGCGGTGGAGATGAAGCTCGGCTCGGGCAACATCCGGGTGAGCGGCGCCGACGGCCCGGTCCAGGCCGAGACCGGCTCGGGCGACGTCACGGTGGCCGGCGCCAACGGGCCCGTCACCATCAAGACCGGCTCCGGCAACATCGAGGTGGACGACGCCCCGGCCGCCGTCACCCTGCAGGCCGGCTCCGGCGACATCACCGGGCGGCGGCTGGGCGCCGGCGTGGACGCCGAGGCGGGCTCCGGGAACATCACGGTCGACCTGGCCAAGCCCGCCTCGGCGCGTACGCACACCTCCAGCGGGGACGTCTCGCTCGTCGTGCCCGCGGGCCGGTACCAGGTCCGTTCCCAGGCCGGTGGCGGCGAGACCTCGCTGGGTGTGAGCCACGATCCGACCGCTCCGCTGGTGCTCGACATCTCCACCGACGGCGGCGACCAGACGATCACCCAGCGCTGATCTCGACGGTCTCCAGCTCGCGGGCCGCGCGCGGCGACGGCACGCTGGCCCGCCCCGTGGCCGGGCCGCCGGGGGCGATGACGGAGCCGCCCCCGGTCCGGCGGGCGGCCACCGTGCCACCCGCGCCCCGGCCGGCGCGGGACGCGGCGGTGGGGGCATGGTCCGACGGAGCGGGGCGGGCCGGCGGGCGACCGCCGGTGAGGGCGGGGCGGGAGCCGCCGGGAACCAGCTCAGGCCGCCGGCGGGCCGCCACGTCCTCCACCCAGCCGACCAGGGCGGTCACCGCCGCGACCAGCGCGAAGACCAGGGCCACCCGGACCGCCAGGCCGACCGGGTCCTGGTGGGACCAGCCCACCACGTCCACCAGCGGGGTGAGCGCCACCACGAACGGCATGTGCCACAGGTAGACCGTGAGCGCCCGCCGGTTGAACACGGTCACCACCCGGCCGCACAAGGCGTTGCGGTCCACCCAGGACGCGCCCGCCGGGGCCCGGCCGAGCAGGACGAGGACGAAGGCCGCCGACCAGAGGGCGTTGCCCAGGGGGTTGTCGTTCAGGTCGTACCCGCGGGGGCCGGGGTGGGTGACGATCCAGGCGCCCCCGGCGGCGGCGAGGGCGAGCGCGACCGGCACCAGCACCCGGGTGGCCAGCCGGCGCAGCATGCCGGCCTGGTGGGCGAAGCCGAGCAGCCACGCGCCGAAGTAGAGCCCGAAGTGGTGCAGCGCCACCGGCAGCGCCGGCAGCAGGCCCAGCTCGGCCGCGGCGAGCAGGGCGTACGGGGCGACCAGGGTGGGCACCGGGGCGCGCCGGAACAGCCAGAGGGCGGCCGGGGAGGCCAGCACGAACCAGAGGTAGTCGCGCAGGTACCAGATCACGCTGAGCGCGATCGCGCCCCACCCGTTGGCCGGCGGGTCGGCGACGGGGAAGAGCCAGAGCAGCACCTTCGGGCTCAGCGGCAGCCCGGTGAGCAGCATGGCGGGTACGAAGACCACGGCGACCACCCAGAGCGACGGCAGCAGGCGCCGCAGCCGGCGTACGACCGCGCCCGGTCCCCAGCGGTGCAGCGAGGCGGCCATCAGCGAGCCGGCCAGCGCGAACATCACCGACATGGCCGGGAAGACGAGGGTCAGGGTGGCCCATCCGGTGACGTGGTAGACGACGACTCGAACGATGGCCAGAAAACGGAGCAGGTCAAGGTATCGGTTTCGCATCAGCCTGCATCTATGTCCGGGGGCACGGGGCTGGTCCTCCCCTACCCTCCGGAGCGACCCCGGCAAACGGCCGGCACCCCACGGAAACGTGAGATCCTCCACCCGGCCGACCGACACCGATCACGCCCGGCCACCGGGCCGGGGGCGCACCCCGGCCCGGCGCCGGTCAGAAGCCCAGCTTGCGCAGCTGCTTCGGGTCCCGCTGCCAGTCCTTCGCCACCCGCACGTGCAGGTCCAGGTAGACCCGGGTGCCGAGCAGCTCCTCGATCTGCCGCCGCGCGGTCGTGCCGACCTCCTTGAGCCGGCTGGCCCGGTGGCCGATGACGATGGCCTTCTGGCTGGGCCGCTCGACGTACACGTCGGCGTAGATCTTCATGAGCTTGCCCTCGGGGATCATCTCCTCGACGACCACCGCGATGGAGTGCGGCAACTCGTCGCGGACGCCCTCCAGGGCGGCCTCGCGGATCAGCTCGGCGACCAGCACCTGCTCCGGGTCGTCGGTGAGCATGTCGTCCGGGTAGAGCTGCGGCGACTCGGGCAGGTAGCGGGTCATCACCTCGACCAGCGTGTCGACCTGGTGCCCGGAGACCGCGCTGACCGGCACCACCTCGGCGAACTCGCCCATCTCGCTGACCGCGAGCAACTGCTCGGCCAGCCGCTTGCGGTCCACCAGGTCGGTCTTGGTGACCACCGCCAGCACGGTGGCCTTCAGTTCGGCCAGCTCGCCGGTGATGAACCGGTCGCCGCGCCCGATCGGCTCGTCCGCCGGGACGCACAGGCCGATCACGTCGACCTCGCTCCAGGTCTGCCGGACCAGGTCGTTGAGGCGCTCGCCGAGCAGCGTGCGGGGGCGGTGCAGGCCCGGGGTGTCGACCAGCACGAGCTGGGAGTCCGGGCGGTGCAGGACGGCCCGGATGATGTGCCGGGTGGTCTGCGGCTTGTTCGAGGTGATGGCGATCTTCTGCCCGACGATCGCGTTCGTCAGCGTCGACTTCCCGGCGTTCGGACGTCCGACGAAACAGGCGAAACCCGCCCGGTACGGGCGCTGCTGCGGGGCGCCCACGCCGCCGCCCCGCTCGCCGGAACGCGCCTCCGGCCGGCCGGTCACTCGACCACCGTGCCGAGGACGGTGCCGTCCGGCGCGGCCACGTGGATCGGCGCGTCGGCGGCGAGGTCCCGCACCGCCGCGTGCCCGGCGCCGTCCAGCGTCGACGCCTCGGTCACCACCACGGCGGCCTCCAGCCGGCTCGCGCCGGCCGCCGCCGCCGACGCCACCGCGAGCTGGAGCGCGGTGATCGTCAGCGAGGGCAGGGAGACGCTGGCCGCGGCGTACGTCCGCCCGTCCTGGTCGCGCACCGCCGCGCCCTCCACGGCGCCCACCCGGCCCCGGGCGCCCCGGGCCAGGACGACCAGCTTGCCGTCCTCGGCGCTCAGTTCGACCGGTTCGGACGGGGTGGGCCGGGCGGCCGGCACGGCGGGTGACTCAGGCATCGGCGGGTTGCCTCTCCTCGGATCGGTTCGTGTCGCCCCGGGGCTCGGCGTGTTCGCCGCGGCCCGGGCCGTCCTGCGTGTCGGTCGACTCCACCCGGCTCACCAGCACGGTGTCGATCCGGTTGCGTCGGCCGGTGGTGCCCTCGGCGATCAGCCGGAGCCCGGCGACCTCGACCTGCGCCCCGGGGATCGGGACGCGGCCCAGGGACTGGGCGAGCAGGCCGCCGACGGTCTCCACCTCGTCGGTGGGCAGCTCGGTGTCGAACAGCTCGCCCAGATCCTCCACCGGGAGCCGTGCGGTGACCCGCACCGCCCCGTCGTCGAGGTGCTCGACCGGCGGCCGCTCGACATCGTACTCGTCGGTGATCTCGCCGACGATCTCCTCCAGGATGTCCTCGATGGTGACCAGCCCGCCGGTGCCGCCGTACTCGTCGACGACGATGACCAGGTGGTTGCGGGCGGCCTGCATCTCCGAGAGCAGGTCGTCGACCGGCTTCGACTCCGGCACGAAGGTGGCCGGGCGCATCAGCTCGGCGACGGGGAGCCGGCCGTCCTCCGGCGCGCCGCCCTGGGTGCGCCGGATCAGGTCCTTGAGGTAGAGGACGCCGAGCACGTCGTCGACGCTCTCGCCGATCACCGGGATCCGGGAGAACCCGGAACGCAGGAACAGCGCCAGCGCCTGGGAGAGGGTCTTGCGCTCCTCTATCCACACCATCTCGGTGCGCGGCACCATCACCTCGCGGGCGATCGTGTCGCCGAGCGCGAAGACCGAGTGGATCATCTGGCGTTCGCCGTGCTCCACGACGCCGCGCTGCTCGGCCAGGTCGACCAGCTCGCGCAGCTCCACCTGGGTGGCGAACGGCCCCTCCCGGAAGCCACGGCCCGGGGTGACCGCGTTGCCGATCAGGATCAGCAGCGAGGCGAGGGGGTTGAGCGCCCGGCCCAGCCAGCGCACGAGCGGCGCGACGGACCGCCCGACCACGTACGCGTGCTGCCGGCCGATGGTGCGCGGCCCGACCCCGACCACCACGAAGCTGATCACGGTCATCGCGCCGGCGGTGACCAGCGCCGCCCGCCAGCCCGCGCCGAAGGTGTCCACCGCGAC
The DNA here is from genome assembly GCF_043204915.1 of Micromonospora sp. NPDC047670. Lineage (NCBI taxonomy): Bacteria > Bacillati > Actinomycetota > Actinomycetes > Micromonosporales > Micromonosporaceae > Micromonospora > Micromonospora sp. NPDC047670. Next base: position 74,214 of record NZ_JBIDDA010000020.1, on the reverse strand, counting down.
GAGCGCGACCAGGGTGGTGGCGGTCAGCTCGGCGAGCAGCCGCAGCAGCAGCAACAGGTTGAGGTGGCGGACCACGTCCCCGGCGACGGCCTGGAGCGTCCGGGCGCCCCGCACGCCGTCGCGGGCCAGCTCGGCGGCGCGGGCGGGCGAGACCGCGGCGAGGGCCGCCTCGGTCATCGCGATCAGGCCGGCCAGCACCACCAGGCCGGCCGCGGAGACCAGCAGTTGCAGGTCGGGCAGGCCGGTGGCGCCGGCCGCCAGTGTCGGGGTGACCATCACCGGGACCGGGTCGACCGCCAGCTCGCCAGCAGTCGGGCCTGGAGCGCGAACATCTCCCGCTCCTCCTCCGGCTCGGCGTGGTCGTAGCCGAGCAGGTGCAACACGCCGTGCACGGTGAGCAGGTGCAGCTCGTCGGCGGCGGCGTGACCGGCGGTCGCCGCCTGCTTGGCCGCCACCTCGGGGCAGAGCACGATGTCGCCGAGCAGCGCCGGCTCGCCGCCGGCGGCGGTGCTCTCGCCCGGCCCGTGGTCGACGCTGCCCTCGTCCATGGGGAAGGCGAGCACGTCGGTCGGGCCGTCGCCGCCCATCCACCGGTGGTTGAGCTCGGTCATGTAGTCGATGTCGACCAGCAGCACGGACAGCTCGGCGAGGGGGTTGACCCCCATCTCGTCGAGGGCGTGCCGGGCGACGGCGAGCACGGCGTCGGTGTCGACGGCGACGCCGGACTCGTTGGCGATCTCGATGGACAACAGTCTTCCCTCGGTGGTCTAGCGGCGCCGGCCGGCCCGGCCGCCCTGGGCGGACCGCCCGGGCACGGCGTGCACGCTCTGCGCCTGCTGGTTCTCCCGCTCGGCGTCCCAGCGGGCGTACGCGTCGACGATCTCCCCGACCAGTCGGTGCCGCACCACGTCGGAGCTGGAGAGCTGGGCGAAGTGAACGTCCTCGACGTTCTCCAGGATCTCCCGGACCACCCGCAGGCCGCTGGTCGTCCCGCCGGGAAGGTCCACCTGGGTGACGTCACCGGTGACGACGATCTTGGAGTTGAAGCCGAGCCGGGTGAGGAACATCTTCATCTGCTCGGGCGTGGTGTTCTGTGCCTCGTCGAGGATGATGAACGCGTCGTTGAGGGTACGCCCCCGCATGTACGCCAGCGGCGCCACCTCGATCGTGCCGGCCGCCATCAGCTTGGGAATGGAGTCCGGGTCGAGCATGTCGTGCAGCGCGTCGTAGAGCGGGCGCAGATAGGGGTCGATCTTCTCGTTGAGCGTGCCGGGCAGGAAGCCGAGCCGCTCCCCCGCCTCGACCGCCGGCCGGGTGAGGATGATCCGGTTGACCTGCTTGGCCTGCAACGCCTGGACGGCCTTGGCCATGGCCAGGTAGGTCTTGCCGGTGCCGGCGGGGCCGATGCCGAAGACGATGGTGTGCGCGTCGATCGCGTCGACGTAGCGCTTCTGGCCCAGCGTCTTGGGGCGGATGGTGCGGCCGCGCCGGGAGAGGATGTTGAGCGTCAGGACCTCGGCGGGCCGCTCGGCGCCGCCCTGCTCGAGCATGCCGACGGTACGCCGGACGGCGTCAGTGGTCAGGGTCTCGCCTTTCTCGATGAGCTCGAGCAGCTCGCTGAAGATCCGCTCGGCGAGGGCGTTGTCCGCGGGGGCGCCGGTGATGGTGATCTCGTTGCCCCGGACGTGCACGTCGCTGTCGACCGAGCGCTCGACCAGTCGCAGGATCTCGTCACCCGCGCCGAGCAGGTTGACCATGATCTTGGGATCCGGAACGGTGATCCTGGTCTGCACCCGGGGCGGGCCGGGAGGTGGGGTGCCGGTCATAGGTCGGGCCGAGGGGCCCTGCGCCACCTGCTCTCGATCTCGGCGCCGGGCCTGCTGGCACGGCGTGCTGACGTTGCCTCCATCGTATCGGTTCAACAGCGGCGGCACCGCGCCCATTTCCGCGCGTGCGGGACGCCGCACCCGGCGTGACCGGGCGGCGGCGAAGCGGACACGGCGGGCGGGACGGCACAGGCGGGACGTGCCGCGTCGGCTCCGTCCCGCCCGTCGCGCCGGCCGTCAGGAGCCGGCGCGGAAGTCGTACCGGTCGAAGGTCTCCTGGGTGCGGGTGAACCGGTAGGTGGCCCAGTGCATCCGGACCACCGCGCCGCGCTCGTCCCGGGTGAGCCGGAGCAGCTCGCCCACCTCGCGGCCGGAGACCGTGCGGTAGACGTCGGGCTGGTCCGCCAGCGGCTCGAACACCGCCGGCGGCTTCCCCGCGGGGTCGTCCGCGCCCCGGGCCCGCAGCGCGCCGTCGTGCCACGAGAAGACGTACTCGAAGCCCTCGCCCCACCAGCGGCCCAGCAGCCCGCGTACGCCCTCGGGCGCGGGCGGACCCGGCCGCCACGGCGCGACGTCGGCCGGGTCGTGCTCGACGGCCGCGGCCAGCAGCCGGTGCGGCAGGTCGAGGACCTCGGCGGCCGTGCCGGAGGAGCCGAGCACCGCGACGCCCATCGCGCCGGGCGTCCCCTCGACGCCCCGCCGGCCGTAGACGCCGGCCAGGAAGCCGGGCATCGCCCCGTCGTGCCCGACGTGCATGATCCGCTTGCCCTGCGGCACCAGGATCAGCCCCAGCCCGAATCCGCCGGCCCAGAGCGTCTCGTCGGTCACCGTCGCCGGCCAGCGCATCTCCTCCAGGGTGGCCGGGGCGAGCACCGCGCCGGCCGGGTCCAGCGCGGTCGGGTCGGCGAGGAAGGCCGCCCAGCGGGCCATGTCGGTGGCGGTGCTCCAGAGCTGCGCCGCCGGGCCCACCGCGCCGAAGTCGGTGGGCGGCTCGGGGTGCGCCTCGTCGGAGTACGCGTCGACGAGGAAGCCGGTCGCGGCGTGCGGCCCCGGCGTCACCGAGGTGTCGGCCAGCCCCAGCGGGGTCAGCACCCGCTCGGCGAGCACCTCCGCCCAGGTGCCGCCCCGCAGGTGGCCGACGAGCCGGCCGAGCAGCGCCATGCCCAGGTTGGAGTAGTGGTAACGGCGGCCCGGTGACAGCACCCGCTCGGCCCGGGCCAGGTCGGCGACCAGCTCGTCGACGTCGGGCGCGCGCAGGCTGTCCCAGACGTCGCCGTACGGCTCCCGCTGCAGGCCGGCGGTGTGCGACAGCAGCCGACGCACGGTCAGCTCGCCGTGGGCCGGCAGGTCCAGGTGGCGGCCCAGCGGGTCGTCGAGGTCGAGCAGGCCGTCGTCGCGGCACTGCAGGGTCAGCACGGCGGTGAACGTCTTGGTGACCGAGCCGATCCGGAACCGGGTGCCCGGCCCCAGCTCGGCGTCGTTGCCGGTGCCGCCGACCGTGCACGTCCACAGCGGCCGGTCGGCCCGGTGCAGGGCCGCCGACACCGCCGGCACCCGGGCCTGCGCCTGGACCGTGCGCACCAGCCGGGACAGGCGCTCCTGGACCGCCGTCACGCGAGGTTCCGGGCCAGCATCGGGCCGAGCGGCGCACCGCCGAGCACGTGCGCGTGCACGTGGAACACCTCCTGGCCGCCGTACGCCCCGGTGTTGAACATCAGCCGGAAGCCGTCGCCGAGCAGCCCCTCGTCCTCGGCCACCGCGGCGGCCGTGGCGAGCACCTCGCCGGCCAGCCCCGGATCGCCCTGGGCGAGCGTCGCCACGTCGGCGTAGTGCTCCTTCGGGATGACCAGCACGTGCACCGGCGCCTTCGGGCCGATGTCGCGGAAGGCGAGCGTGGTGGCGGTTTCCCGGACGACGGTGGCCGGGATCTCCCCGGCGACGATGCGGCAGAACAGGCAGTCGGTTCCCATCGGGGCAGTGTAAGGAAGGGCGCCTCGTCGACGCCCACGCGCGGGAGGGTCCCTCGCCGAAGGCGGGCGTGCCCGACAGGGCATGATGGCCGGCGTGACTTCACGGGCGGTACTGGTGACGGGGGCCTCGCGCGGCATCGGGCGGGCGGTGGCGACCGCGTTCGCGGCCGGCGGCGACCGGGTGGCGATCCACCACCGCGACTCGGCGGAGGCGGCCGAGCGGCTGCGCGCCGAGCTGCCCGGCGAGGGGCACGTGGTGGTCCGCGCGGACCTGACCGACCCGGACGCCGTACGGGCCATGGTGGACGAGGCGGCCGGTCTGCTGGGCGGGCTGGACGTGCTGGTCAACAACGCCGGCGTGTACGGCGAACGGGACAGCCCGCACCCGGTCTTCGGCGCCTCCTACGAGCAGTGGCGGCGGCAGTGGCGGCAGGTGGTGGAGACCAACCTGACCGGCGCGGGCAACGTCATCTGGTGCGCCGCCCAGCACATGCGCGAGCGGGGCGGCCGGATCGTCAACGTCTCCTCCCGGGGCGCCTTCCGGGGCGAGCCGGACCAGCCGGCGTACGGGGCGAGCAAGGCGGGGCTGAACGCGCTGGGGCAGTCGCTGGCGGTGGCCCTCGCCCCGTACGGCATCGCGGTCGCCACGGTCGCCCCGGGCTTCGTGGAGACCGACATGACCACCGAACACCTGCGCGGGGAGCGGGGCGCCGCGATCCGGGCCCAGAGCCCCTTCGACCGGGTGGCCCGCCCCGAGGAGATCGCCGCCGCCGTGCACTGGCTGGCCAGCCCCGAGGCGGAGTGGGCCTCCGGCACCATCGTCGACCTCAACGGGGCCTCCTACCTGCGCAGCTGAGCGTCACCAGCGCGCGAGGCGGGTGGCGAGCACCGAGAGGGCGGCCACGCCGGCCGTCGAGGTGCGCAGCACCGAGGGGCCCAGGCGTACGGCGCGGGCGCCGGCGGCCCGGAAGGTTTCCAGCTCGCTGTCGGCGATCCCGCCCTCGGGGCCGACGACCAGCACGATCTCGCCCGTGGCGGGCAGCTCGGCGGTGGTCAGCCGCTCCTGCGCCTCCTCGTGCAGCACGAACGCCGCGGCGGCCCCGGCGATCCGGCGGGCGACCCGGCCGGTCGACTCGTCCGGCGCCCCCGCCACCACGGGCAGCCAGGCGCGGCGCGCCTGCTTGGCCGCCTCCCGGGCGGTCGCCGCCCACTTCTCCCGCGCCCGTACGCCCCGGTCGCCCCGCCACTGGGTGACCGAACGGGCCGCGGCCCAGGGCACGATCTCGTCCACCCCGACCTCGGTCATCGCCTGCACGGCCAGCTCGCCCCGGTCGCCCTTGGCGATGCCCTGCACCACCACGAGACGCGGGACGGACGCGTCCGCGTACCCCCGGGAGGTGATCTCCACATCGAGCGTGCCCCGGCCGACGGCGGTGACCACGGCGGCGGCCGTGCCGCCGCGCCCGTCGGCGAGCAGCAGCTCCTCGCCGACGCGCAGGCGCTGCACGGTGGCGGCGTGGTGCCCCTCGGGACCGTCGAGGGTCAGCCGGTCGGCGGTGGGCAGCGACTCGACCAGGAACAGCGGCGCGGACACGACGACCAGGCTAGTCGCCGGCGGCGGACACCGGGACGGCGAGGGCCACGGAGGCCACCCGCTCGCCGCGGCCACGGAGGCCGACCGGGTCGCCGCGGCGCGCGGCGACCCGGGCCGGGAGCGTCAGGCGTGTCCGTTGAAGGCGTCGCGCATCCGGGAGAAGAAACCGCCCTGCTTGGTCAGCTCGGCGACCTCCTCGCCCCGGGTCTTGGCGAAGTCGCGCAGCATGCGCTCCTGGTCGGCGTCGAGCTTGGTCGGGGTGCGCACGTCGAGGTGGACGTAGAGGTCGCCCCGGCCCGTGCCGCGCAGGTGCGGCACGCCCCGGGCGCGCAGCCGCAGCGTGCTGCCCGGCTGGGTGCCGGCCTTGACGTCGACCGTCTCCTCGCTGTCCAGCGTCTTGATGGTCAGCCGCGTGCCCAGCGCCGCCGCGGTCATCGGCACGGTGACCCGGCAGTGCAGGTCGTCGCCCTTGCGGGAGTAGACGTCGTGCGGCCGCTCGTGGATCTCCACGTAGAGGTCGCCCGCGGTGCCCCCGCCCGGGCCGACCTCGCCCTGCTGGGCCAGCCGGATGCGCATGCCGTCCTCGACGCCGGCGGGGATCTTGACGGTCAGCGAGCGCCGGGTGCGGACCCGGCCGTCGCCGGCGCAGGTCGGGCAGGGGTGCGGGATGGTGGTGCCGTAGCCCTGGCAGACCGTGCACGGCCGGGCGGAGACCACCTGGCCGAGGAAGGTGCGCTGCACAGACTGCACCTCGCCCCGGCCGCCACACGCCTCGCAGGTGGCCAGGTGGGTGCCGGCCGCCGTGCCGGCGCCGGAGCAGGTGGTGCAGAGCACCGCGGTGTCGACGGTGATCGGCGCCTCGACGCCGAACGCGGTCTCGTGCAGGTCCAGCTCCAGCCGCAGGATCGCGTCGGCGCCCGGCCGGGTCCGCGGCCGCGGGCCCCGCGACCCACCGGCCGCCCCGCCGAAGAAGGCGTCCATGATGTCCTGGAAGCCGACGAACGGGCCGGCGCCGCCGGGGCCGCCCGGGCCGCCCGCGCCGCCGCCGCCCGGGGCGAGCGGGTCGCCACCCAGGTCGACGATCTGCCGTTTCCGGTCGTCCGAGAGGACCTCGTACGCGGCGTTGATGTCCTTGAACTTCTCCTGGGCCTCCGGATCCGGATTCACGTCCGGGTGGAACTGCCGCGCCAGCTTGCGGTAGGCGCGCTTGATCTCGTCGTCGGAGGCTTCCCGGCTCACCCCGAGAATGCCGTAGTAGTCCCTGGCCACTGCGTTCCGTGTCCTCATGTTCGTCTCGCGTTGCGCCGGTCGTCGGCCGGAGCCGGCCGTCGGCCCTGACTGGTCAGTTCTGGGCCAGCAGCTCGCCCACGTAGCGTGCCACGGCCCTCACCGTGGCGATGGTGCCGGGGTAGTCCATCCGGGTCGGCCCGAGCACACCGAGGCCGCCGACGCTGGTCGAGCCCGGGCCGTAGCCGGTGCTGACCACCGAGGCGGCACGCAGGTTGTCGATCTCGTTCTCGTCGCCGATCAGCACCCGGGTCGTGCTCGGCTCCGCCTCGCCGATCAGCTTGAGCATCACGACCTCCTCCTCCAGCGCCTCCAGGATGGGGCGCAGGGAGCCCTGGAAGTCGAGCAGGCCGCCGCGGGTGAGGTTTGCGGTGCCGGCCAGCGCGATCCGCTCCTCGTGCCGCTCGATCAGCGTCTCGAGCAGCACCGTGGAGAGGGTGGTCATGGCGGGCCGCAGGTGCGGCACCGACTCGTCGACCAGCGCCTGCACCAGCGGCGGGGTCTCCGACAGCCGGGTGCCGACCAGCTTCTCGTTGACCAGCCGGCGCAGGTCCGTGACGTCGTCTGCGGGGATCGGCCCGGGCAGCTCGACCAGCCGCTGCTCGACCCGGCCGGTGTCGGCGATCATGACCAGCATCAGCCGGGTCGTGGAGATCGGCACCAGCTCCAGGTGGCGGACGGAGGAGCGGGCCAGCGACGGGTACTGCACGACGGCGACCTGCCGGGTGAGCTGCGCCAGCAGCCGGACGGTGCGGTGCACCACGTCGTCGAGGTCGACGGCGCCGACCAGGAAGCGCTCGATCGCCCGGCGCTCGGCCGGGCTGAGCGGCTTGACCCGGGACAGCCGGTCCACGAAGAGCCGGTAGCCGCGGTCGGTGGGCACCCGGCCGGCGCTGGTGTGCGGCTGGCGGATGTAGCCCTCCTCCTCCAACACGGCCATGTCGTTGCGGACGGTCGCCGGTGAGACCCCGAGCTGGTGCCGCTCGACCAGCGCCTTGCTGCCGACGGGCTCCTGCGTGGCGACGTAGTCCTCGACGATCGCGCGCAGCACGGCGAGCTTGCGGTCGTCGAGACCCATCCTCCCCACCTCCCTGTCGCGCGTCGGGCCCGGCACCCGAGGGGCCCGGGCGGTGCTGGCACTCGTCCGTAGCGAGTGCCAGTCTACGTCGGCGTGCCCGTCGACGCGATGATCAACCTTGGACCGGCGGTCCGACCCGCGCCGCCGTGGCGACGCCGCCAGGGCCGATCATCCGGACAACCCGGCCGGTGTCGCCCTGGTGCGTCCTTGCCGGCGGCGCCTACCGTGACGTCCATGACTGAACCACCTCGCCCTCCCGGAGCGGGGGACCCCGGCGACCGGCCGGACCCGACCGCTCCGTCGGGGGTTCCCGGCCCGCCCGGCGCCGACGACCCCACCGCACCACTGTCCGGGGCGCCGGGCCCGGGCGGCTATCCCCCGCCCGGCGGCTATCCCCCGCCCACCGGTGACCAACCGCCGTCGGGTGGCTACCCGCCGCCCGGTGGCTACCCTCCGCCGGGTGGCTACCCGCCGCCCGGGGGCCAACCGCCGCCCGGCGGCTACGCCCAGCCGGGCGTCGGCTATCCGACCGGCGGGGCCTACGGCGCGCCCACCGGCGGCTACGCCAACAACGAGGACAAGAACTGGGCCCTGATCGCCCACTTCGGCGGGGCGGCCGGGGTGGTCTTCGGCGGCGGCCTGCTCGGCTGGGTCGCGCCGCTCATCGCGCTGATGACCCGGGGGCAGCAGTCGCCGACCGCCCGGGCGCACGCAGTGGCGGCGCTGAACTTCCAGATCACCTGGGCGATCGTGGGCGTGCTGAGCTGGGTGCTCACCCTGGTCACCTGCGGAATCCTGTTCTTCGTCCCGATGCTCATCTGGCTCGTGCCGCTGATCTTCGGGATCATCGGCGGGATCAAGGCCAACGAGGGCGTGCTCTACCGCTACCCGATGAGCTACAGCTTCACCAGGTGAGCCGGGCCGGCCGGTCCACCGGCCGGCTCCGGCCACGCTCCCCGAGGGCCCGCTGCCGGCTCAGGGCAGCAGGTCGCGGACGACCGCGTCGGCGAGCAGCCGTCCGCGCAGGGTCAGCACGGCGCGGCCCGCCGCGTACTCGGGGCCGGCCAGCAGGCCGCCGGCGAGCGCCCGCTGGGCGCCGGCCCGGCCTGCGTCGTCCAGCGCGTCCAGCGGCAGCCCCGAGGCGAGCCGCAGCCGGAGCATGACGTCCTCCATGTGCGCCTCGTCGGCGGTGAGCACCTCCCGGGCCAGGCCGGGCGACCCGCCGCCGGTCAGCCGCCTCGCGTAGGTCGTGGGGTGCTTCACGTTCCACCAGCGCACGCCGCCGACGTGGCTGTGCGCCCCCGGGCCGAGGCCCCACCAGTCGGCGCCGGTCCAGTAGAGCAGGTTGTGCCGGCACCGGGCCGCCTCGCCACGGGCCCAGTTCGACACCTCGTACCAGGAGAAACCGGCCGCGCCGAGGGCGGCCTCCGCCGCGAGGTAGCGGTCCGCGGCGACGTCGTCGGAGGGGTACGGCAGCTCGCCGCGCCGCATCCGGGCGGCGAGCCGGGTGCCGTCCTCCACGATCAGGGCGTACGCGCTGACGTGGTCCACGCCCGCGGCGACGACCTGGTCGAGGGACGCGGCGAAGTCGGCCTCGCTCTCCCCCGGCGTGCCGTAGATGAGGTCGAGGTTGACGTGGTCGAACCCGGCCTCGCGGGCCTCCCGGGCGGCGGCGGTGGCCCGGCCGGCGCTGTGCGTGCGGTCGAGGACCGCCAACACCCCCGCCGCGGCGGACTGCATCCCCAGCGAGATCCGGGTGTAGCCGGCCGCCCGCAGCGCCCGCAGCGACTGCGGGGTGACCGACTCCGGGTTGGCCTCGGTGGTCACCTCGGCGTCGGGCGCGAGCCCCCAGGTGCGGTCGATGCCGTCGAGGATCCGGGCCAGGTCGTCGGCGGGGAGCAGCGTGGGGGTGCCGCCGCCGACGAAGACCGTGTCGACCCGCGGCGGCGGGGTGTCGCCCAGCACCCGGCCGGCGAGCGCCAGCTCGGCCAGCACGGTGTCGGCGTACCCCTCCCGGCTCGCCCCGCCGCCCAGCTCGGCCGCGGTGTAGGTGTTGAAGTCGCAGTAGCCGCAGCGGCTGGCGCAGAACGGGACGTGCACGTACACGCCGAAGCCCCGCGCGCCGACCGTGCGGGTGGCGGCGGCGGGCAGCGACCCGTCGACGGGGACGGATTCGCCTTCTGGAAGGACGCCGGGCATGGCCACTAGTGTGCCCGGCATGACCTCTCCCGACGTGCTCGTGCGGGCCGCCACGGCCCGCGGGGTGACCACCCTCACCCTGGACAGCCCGCACAACCGCAACGCGCTCTCCACGCCGCTGATGACCCAGCTGCTGGCCGGCCTCGCCGAGGCGGTCGCCGACGACGCCGTCCGCGTGGTCGTGCTGGACCACAGCGGGCCGGTCTTCTGCTCGGGGGCGGACCTGAAGGAGACGGCCGCCGCGTACGCCAGCGGGTCGGTGCCGGCCGGGATGCTCGGGGACGTGCTCGCGGCGGTCTGGGAGTGCCCGAAGCCGGTGGTGGCGAAGGTGGCCGGCCCGGCCCGGGCCGGCGGGCTGGGCCTGATCGCGGCGGCCGACCTGGCGGTGTGCGCGCAGGACGCGACGTTCGCCTTCACCGAGGTGCGGATCGGGGTGATCCCGGCGGTGATCTCCGCGACCGTGCTGCCCCGGCTGCACCCCCGCGCGGCGGCCGAGCTCTACCTGACCGGGGACACCTTCGACGGCCGGCGGGCGGCGGAGATCGGGCTGGTCACCGCCGCGGTGCCGGCCGACGGGCTGGACGCCGCCGTCGCCGGGTACTGCGACTCGCTGGTCCGGGGCGCGCCGGGCGCGCTGGCCGGGGCGAAGCAGCTGCTGCGCCGGCCGCCCGCCGCCGACCTGCGGGAGGAGATCGCCGGCCTGTCCACCCTCTCGACCGGGTACTTCCTCTCGGACGAGGGCCGCGAGGGCGTGCTGGCGTTCCGGGAGAAGCGGCCGGCACGCTGGGTGCCGGCCGCGGACGGCGAGACCACGACGGGCGCCGGCAGGTAGCGGGGCGGGCCGAGGTCGCCGACGCCCGGGCGGGAACAGGTGGGGCCGCCCGGGAAAAGGGAACCTGCCGGCTCACCCGGGACCGCCCTTCGGACCCGGGCGCCCCGCCCGTCCGGCGGCCGGTGCCGCGCGGGGCGGAGCGGCGGGAACCGGTCGGACGACCCGGCAGGGCCCATCAGGGACGTACGCTTGTCGGACTGTCGAGCAGGGGGTGTGGGTGCGAACTCGGGCAGTCGTGGCGGGCGGCGTCGTCCTCGTCCTCGTCGCCGTGGTCGGAGTCTGGATCGTCGTCCGGCAGGTGGGCGGGCAGTTGCGCCTGCCGCTGTCCAGCCGGACGTGCACGGTGCAGGCGGACGGCCGGGTGGCCCTGGACGCCGACCAGATGGCCAACGCGGCGACGATCGCGGCGATCGGCGTGCAGCGCAAGATGCCCGAGCGGGCCGTGGTGGTGGCTCTGGCCACCGCGTACCAGGAGTCCGGCCTGCGCAACCTCGCCGGGGGCGACCGCGACTCGGTGGGGCTGTTCCAGCAGCGCCCGAGCCAGGGCTGGGGCACCTCGCAGGAGATCCGCGACCCCCGGTACGCGGCGAACCGGTTCTACGCCGCGCTCAAGAAGGTGCGCGGCTGGGAGCGGATGCGCGTCACCGACGCGGCGCAGAGGGTGCAGCGGTCCGCCTTCCCCGAGGCGTACCAGAAGTGGGCGGACGAGTCCGAGGTGCTGAGCCGGGCCCTGCTCGGGCACGCCACCGGCGCGGTGGCCTGCACGGTGAGCCGCGACCCGGCGATGCGCGGGGAGGCGGCGGCGACCGCGCTGACCCGCGGCCTGTCGCTGGACTGGGGCCTGGCCGCCGCCGGCGCGGCCGACCTGACCGGCCTCACGATCCCCGCCGCCGACGAGCGCCGCGGCTGGCGGTACGCGCACTGGCTGGTCTCCCACGCGCACGACCACGGGGTGAAGCGGGTCCGCTTCGGCGGCCTGGAGTGGACCGCCCGCGACGGCACCTGGGACCGGGTGAGCGGCGAGCCGACCACCGGTGGCCGGGTGGTGGCCGAGGTCTTCGGCGAGGCGTAGCCGCCCCGATCTCCTTACCGGCAGTCACCGCACAATCCGTCATTACGGGCGGAAAGCCCCATCATCGCCCTCCCGCGCGACGAATCGTAGTCGCCCCGCTGCCCACGGTCGGGACACGGTCGCATATCACGCGGGGCAGTACCCCAGGCCGGAATCAGCGGGTTACGATCGGCGGCCTGTGCCAGCAATGGTTTCGCCTCATGGGGAGGGGTACGTCGAGGTGTTCGACTACGGCGACCGGACCGGTTACGAACCGATCAGTGACACCGACCGCAAGGAGTTCCACGAGCAGGGCTTCCTCCTGCTGCGCAACGTCCTGACGGAAGACCACCGGGCGGCGCTGGAGGCGGCGGTCGACCGCGTCTACGCCGAGGAGAAGGCCAAGGGCAACACCACCAAGGACGGCACCCTGCACCTGCTGGGCTTCCTGGAGCGGGACGAGCTCTTCGGCGACCTGCTGACCCACCCGATCGCCTTCCCGTACATGTGGGGCCTGGCCGGCTGGAACATCTACACCCACCACAACCACCTGGACGTCACCCCGCCGGCGGCGGAGCCGGAGAAGCCGTACTGGGGTTGGCACCAGGACGGGTACCGGCAGAACTCCGACCCGGAGACGATGGACCCGAACCTGCCCCGGCCGATGTTCTCCCTCAAGGTGGCCTACGTCCTCTCCGACCTGTCGGAGAAGGGCCGGGGCGCCACCAAGGTGATCCCGGGCAGCCACCTGTGGAACTCGCTGCCGCGCCCGGAGGACACCTCCGTGCACAACCCGGACCCGGAGGGCACGGTGGAGATCACCGCCAACCCGGGCGACGCGTTCATCTTCGACCGCCGCCAGTGGCACTCCCGGTCGACGAACCTGTCGAACATCACCCGCAAGATGCTCTTCGTCGGCTACACCTACCGGTGGATCCGCCCCCTCGACGAGCTGCACATCGACAAGGACGGCGAGTGGTGGGCCAACCGCACGCCGGTGCAGCGCCAGCTCTGCGGTGAGGGCACGCACACCGCGAACTACTGGGGCATCAACTGGGACGGCTACATCGACGACGAGATCCCGCTGCGCAAGGAGCTCAAGCAGCGCGGCCTGCTCGACCGCAACATCCCCTGGCTGCGCTGAGCCGGTCACCCGGCTCCCGCCGACGCGACGTCGAACGGGCCCCCTCCCTGTCGGGACGGGGCCCGTTCCCGTTCACCCGCCCGGCCTCAGCTTCCGCCCGGCGTCAGCTCCCGCCCGGCGTCAGCTCCCGCCCGGCCTCAGCTCCGGCCGGCGAGCCGGCGGCGCGCCTTCAGCCGGATCGGCTCGGGCAGGTCCGGCGCGTCGAGCAGCCGGGGCAGCAGGTCGGGCTCCAGGTTCAACGCCCGGAACACCTCGCCGATCGTCACCCCGTGCGCGGGCCGGTCCACCACCTCGACCGGGTCGCCCGCACCGACCTCCCCCTCGCGCAGCACCCGCAGGTACGCGCCGGGCGTCGCCCGCACCGTGAACCGCTTGATCAGGTCCGGCACGCCCCAGAAGCCGGCGAACGTCCTGCACGGCGTGCGGGGCTTGGTCACCTGGAGCAGCGCCGACCCGATCGCCCACTGCTCGCCGATCACCGCGCCGGTCACGTCGACCGCGTACGTGGTCAGGTTCTCGCCGAACCCGCCGGCGCGGATGGCGCGACCGATCTCGGCCGCCCACCAGCCGGCGTCCTCCTCGGCGTACGCGTAGACCGCCTGGTCCGGGCCGCCGTGCTGGGCGCGCTCGCCGATGAAGTCGCCGGCCACCCCGTCCGCGCGCAGCAGCACCTGGCCCTGCACCGGCCGCTTGTCGATGCCGCTGCGCCCGCTCGCGTCGCCCGCCCATTCCGCCTCGGTCACGATGCCGAGGTTCACCGATGCCAGCCTGCCCGTCATGGCGGTCAGCCTAGCCCGCCCTGCGGACGGCTCCGAACCACGCGAGGGCCCTCGTGCACGCCTGGCGTCGACAGGGGGCCCCGCACGGTTCCTCGTGGGCGTCAGCCCTTGACGGCTCCGGCCACCAGGCCGGAGACCATCCGCCGCTGCACCAGCAGGAAGAAGATGATCACGGGCAGGGTGAACAGGGTGGAGGCGGCCATCACCGGACCCCAGGCGGTGTCGTCGCGGCCGAAGAAGAACGTCATCGCGACCGGGAGGGTGTAGCTCTCCTGGTCGTTGATGAAGGTCAGCGCGAAGATCAGTTCGTTCCAGGCGGTGATGAACGAGAAGATGCTCGTCGCCACCAGGCCGGGGGCCACCAGCGGGAAGAGGACCTTCCGGAAGGTCTGCGCCCGGCTGGCCCCGTCGATGGCCGCGGCCTCCTCCAACTCCTTCGGCACCGCGGCGACGAAGCCACGCAGCATCCAGACCGCGAACGGCAGCGAGAAGCCGAGGTAGGTGAGGATCAGGCTGGGCAGGGTGTTGTAGAGCCCGAGCCGCTGGATCATCAGGAACAGGGGGATGACCAGCGCCTCCAGCGGGATCATCTGCACCACCAGCAGCATGATCAGGAAGGTGGTCCGCAGCTTGAACCGGAACCGGGCCACCGCGGTGGCGGCGAGCAGCGCTACCAGTCCGCTGAGCAGCACCGTGCAGACCGCGACCAGCGCGCTGTTGAGGAAGAAGTCGGCGAAGGTCACGCCCGGGATCAGGTTGCCGGTGAGGATCTGGCGGTAGTGCTCCAGGGTCGGCTCGGACGGCACCGGCCGGGGCGTGGTCGAGAAGATCTCCGAACTCGGCTTCAGCGAGGTGGCGATCATCCAGTAGACCGGGAACGCGGCGAAGAGCGCGACCAGCAGTCCCGCGCCGTTGAGGGCGACCCGCTTCACGCCTGCGCCGCCTGCGCGTCGCGTCACGCGTCCTCCTCCTGCTTGAGCACCATGCGGACGTAGAGGCCGGTCACCACCAGCAGGATCAGGGTGAGGATCACCGCGATCGCCGCGCCGAGGCCGTACTTGGGCGGGGGCGAGAACGCCTCCGCGTACGAGTAGATGGAGAGCATGAACGTCGGCCGGTCCTGCGTGCCGCCGGCCAGCACGAACTGCTGGGTGAAGACCTTGAAGTCCCAGATGGTGGAGAGCACGATCAGGATCCCGAAGACCGGCCGCAGCAGCGGGAAGGTGATCTTCCAGAACACCTTCCACGGCCCGGCCCCGTCGACCCGGGCCGCCTCGTGCAGCTCGCTCGGCACGCTCTTCAGGCCGGCCAGCACGCTGACCGCGATGAACGGGAACGAGTGCCAGACCACCACCAGGGTCAGGATCGAGAAGAACAACAGGGGCGAGTTGAACCAGCCGTACCCGGTCCAGTCACTGCGCCCGAAGAGGCTCTGCGAGAGCCCGTCGGGCAGCGCGTTGAACAGCCAGGTCACCAGGCCGCTGGTGTCGTCGAAGATCCACTTCCAGACGATCGTGCCGGTCAGCGCCGGGGTGGCCCAGGCCAGCATGACGCAACTGGCCACGAAGGCGGCCATCCGCTTGCCGAGCCGGTTGAGCAGCAGACCGACCAGGGTGCCCAGGATCATCGTGAGCACCACGTTGGCGGCGGCGAAGAGGACGGTGTTGCGCAGCACCGTCAGGAAGAACGGGTCGCCGAGGATCTCGGTGTAGTTGCCCAGTCCCACCCACGGCCACTCGCGGTCGCCGCGCAGCTGACGGACGTTGTTGAGCTGGTGGAAGGACATCACCACCACCTGGCCGAGCGGCCAGAGCAGCAGCACGCCGATGATCACCAGGCAGGGCAGGAGCAGCAGGTAGGGCAGGCGGTCCACCCGGCGACGCCGCCGCGCGGGGGTCTCCCGCGCGGCGGCCGCCTCCGGCGCCTCGGTCAGCGTGGTCACTTGGCGTTGAGGATGCTTTCCATCTCCGCGGCCGCGTCGGCGGTAGCCTTCTCGACCGTCTTCTGACCCTTCATGACCGAGCTGTTCATCGCCTGGGTCACCGTCTTGGTGCGGCTGACCTCCACCCACTTCGGGGTGAGCGGCGTGAGCTTGGTGTTCTGCATCGTGGTGGCGAACGCCCCCATGATCTTGTCGCTGGCGTACTTGTCGCCGCTGACCAGGTCCTTGTAGACCGGGAAGAAGCCGAGGCTGTCGGCGAACGCCTGGTCGTTCTTCTTGCTCAGCAGCACGGTCAGGTAGTCCCACGCGAGGTCCTGCCGCTCGCTGTCCTTCCAGACGGCGATGTCCGAGCCGCCGGCGAAGCCGGGCGCGGCCTTGCCGTCCGGGCCGGGGATCGGGAACGTGCCCCAGACCTTCTCGATGTCGGGGTTGTCCTTCTTGATGGCGCCCTGCTGCCAGCTGCCGCCGAAGGCCATCGCTGCCTTGCCGGTGGCGAACTGGGTCCGGGCGTCGATCTCGTTCCAGCCCGCGGCGGCCGGCGGGGCCACCTTGTGCACGGTCACCAGGTCGGTCCAGAACTTGACGGCCTTCTGCGCCTCGGGCGTGTTGTAGCCCGACTTCCAGGTGTCGCCCTGCTGGGTGGCGATCTCCGCGCCGGCGCCCCAGAGGAACGAGTAGAAGGGCAGCTCCGAGTTGCCCGGCAGGGCGATGCCGTAGGTGCCCGGCTTCTTGGCCTGCACGGCCTTGGCGGCGGCCACCAGTTCCTCCCAGTTCGTCGGCGGCTTCACGCCCGCCTCGGCGAACCAGTCGGTGCGGTAGTACATCGCCCGGACGCCGGCGTACCACGGCACGCCGTACTGCTTGCCGTCGAGCTGGGCGTTCTTCACCAGGTCGGGGAGGATGTCCTTGCCCTCGGCCCAGCCGTTCATCTTGCCCGTGAGGTCGGCCAGCGCCTCCTGCGCCGCCCAGCCCTGGGTCTCGGTGTTGCCCAGCTCGGTGATGTCCGGCCCCTCACCGCCGGCGAGGGCGGCCTGGAACTTCTTCGGCGCCTCGAGCCAGGGGATGTACTGGACCACCACGTCGGTGTCCGGGTGCTTCTGCCGGAACTCGGTCTCGACGCCGTCGAGGAACTTGGTCTGCGCCTCGCTTCCCTCGCCCATCATCCAGACCGTCAGCTTGCTGTTGTCCGCGGCCTTCTCGTCATCCGAGCCACCGCAACCGGACAGCACCATCGCGGCCGAGGCCACGACGGCGGTGACCGGGGCCAGCCGCTTCCACCTGTTCACGCCACATCTCCCTCGCGCCGCTTGGCACTAACCTTCTCCGCCGCACCTTAGTAGGAAAAATTCCTTTACGACAGTGGACGGTTCGGCGAAAGAGAGGCGACGGTACCGCAGGAGCGGGAGCGGGCGGGGGTCGGCACCGGGGCGAAACCGGTCGTACCCAGACGAACGGGCGCCCGACCTGTCGGTCGGGCGCCCGTCGAGTGCGGTGCGGGGGTTACCGGTGGGTGACGCTGCGGCGACGACCCACCCCGGCGACCAGCGCCACGGCGATGGCGGCCAGCACGACCTGGACCAGCAGCTCGCCCCAGTCGATGCCGGAGGTCTCGGTGGCGATACCCATCGCCCGAGCCAGCACGGTGCCCAGCAGCGCGGCGCCGACACCGATCAGCATGTGCAGCCACATCGGCATGTTCTGGCGGCCCGGCACGAGCAGGCGACCCAGAGCGCCGACGATCAAACCAACGATGAGCGCAGTGACGATGCCCCAAACGGTGAGCTCCACGTCGCCCTCCTTCGGATGAAAAGAATTGAGTTCCACGGTCTGTGGTGTTCCTGTCGTGACCGCTAAGTTCCCGACCCGCCGCGGCCCCAAACCGACTTTCCGGCACACGGAATGCGCGCCCGCCCCGAACCGGACGCCCCTCCCGCCGCACACGCCGACCGACGCCCGTCGATCCCCTTCGGGGATTACGGACGGCCCGCCGGGGACGTCCGTCCCGCAGGTCGCTCCCCCGCCGCGCGCGACGGGCGCCCGACCTGTCGGTCGGGCGCCCGTCGAGTGCGGTGCGGGGGTTACCGGTGGGTGACGCTGCGGCGACGACCCACCCCGGCGACCAGCGCCACGGCGATGGCGGCCAGCACGACCTGGACCAGCAGCTCGCCCCAGTCGATGCCGGAGGTCTCGGTGGCGATACCCATCGCCCGAGCCAGCACGGTGCCCAGCAGCGCGGCGCCGACACCGATCAGCATGTGCAGCCACATCGGCATGTTCTGGCGGCCCGGCACGAGCAGGCGACCCAGAGCGCCGACGATCAAACCAACGATGAGCGCAGTGACGATGCCCCAAACGGTGAGCTCCACGTCGCCCTCCTTCGGATGAAAAGAATTGAGTTCCACGGTCTGTGGTGTTCCTGTCGTGACCGCAATGTTCCCGACCGGCCGAAAAACCAAACCGGTTCGAACTCGCCGAGACGGCGTCGGGCGTCAATGGCGCACCGTGCGCCGAATACCGCCGCGGGACCGTCGGCGCAGGTGACGCCCCTTGCGACCGCGGGCCGGGCAGGCCGGCGGGAAGCCGTGGAAATTCTCCGACGCGAACGGCCGACCCCCCGGCCGGGCGGGACCACCGAGGGGTCCACGGCCCGGCCGGGGCGCCGGCCGTCGTACGTCGTCATCCGCCGGCGGGCCGGCGGCGCGTCACTTCTTGCCGGGGGCCTTGCCGTCCCCGGAGTCGGAGGAGAGCGCGGCGATGAAGGCCTCCTGGGGGACCTCCACCCGGCCCACCATCTTCATCCGCTTCTTGCCTTCCTTCTGCTTCTCCAGCAGCTTGCGCTTACGGCTGATGTCACCGCCGTAGCACTTGGCGAGCACGTCCTTGCGGATCGCCCGGATGGTCTCCCGGGCGATCACCCGGCTGCCGATCGCGGCCTGGATCGGCACCTCGAACTGCTGGCGCGGGATCAGGTTGCGCAGCTTCGCCGCGATGGTGACCCCGTAGTTGTACGCCTTGTCCTTGTGCACGATCGCGCTGAACGCGTCCACCGGCTCACCGTGCAGCAGGATGTCGACCTTCACGAGGTCGGACGCCTGCTCGCCCGAGGGCTCGTAGTCCAGCGAGGCGTAGCCCTTGGTACGGCTCTTCAACTGGTCGAAGAAGTCGAAGATGATCTCCGCGAGGGGCAGCGTGTAGCGCAGCTCCACCCGGTCGGCGGAGAGGTAGTCCATGCCGAGCAGGCTGCCCCGGCGGCCCTGGCAGAGCTCCATCACCGCGCCGACGTAGTCGTTCGGGGTGAGCACCGTGGCGCGCACGACCGGCTCGTACACCTCGGCGATCTTGCCCGTGGGGTACTCGCTCGGGTTCGTCACGACGATCTCCTGGCCGTCCTCCGTGATGGCCCGGTAGACCACGTTCGGCGCGGTGGAGATCAGATCGAGGTTGTACTCGCGCTCCAGCCGCTCCCGGATGATCTCCAGGTGCAGCAGGCCCAGGAAGCCGCAGCGGAAGCCGAAGCCGAGCGCCCCCGACGTCTCCGGCTCGTAGTCGAGCGCGGCGTCGTTGAGCTTCAGCTTGTCCAGCGCCTCGCGCAGGTTGGGGTAGTCCGAGCCGTCGATCGGGTAGAGCCCCGAGTAGACCATCGGCTTCGGGTCCTTGTAGCCGCCCAGGGCCTCCGTCGCCGGCCGGGAGTTGATGGTGATCGTGTCACCGACCCGGGACTGGCGGACGTCCTTCACGCCGGTGATCAGGTAACCCACCTCGCCGACGCCCAGCGCGTCGGCCTTCACCATCTCCGGCGAGATGACGCCGATCTCCAGCAGCTCGTGCACCGCGGCGGTGGACATCATCTTGATCCGGTCCCGGGCGCTGATCCGCCCGTCGATCACCCGGACGTAGGTGACCACGCCCCGGTAGACGTCGTAGACCGAGTCGAAGATCATCGCGCGGGCGGGTGCGTCGGCGTCGCCGACCGGGGGCTTGAACTGCCGGACGATCTCGTCGAGCAGGTACGGCACGCCCTCGCCGGTCTTGCCGGAGACCCGGATGCAGTCCGCCGGGTCGCCGCCGATCAGCCGGGCCAGCTCCTCGGCGTACTTCTCGGGCTGGGCGGCCGGCAGGTCGATCTTGTTGAGCACCGGGATGATGTGCAGGTCGTTCTCGAGCGCCAGGTAGAGGTTCGCCAGGGTCTGCGCCTCGATGCCCTGGGCGGCGTCGACCAGCAGGATCGCGCCCTCGCAGGCGGCCAGCGACCGGGACACCTCGTAGGTGAAGTCGACGTGGCCCGGGGTGTCGATCATGTTGAGCACGGCGGTCTCGCCGGCCCGGTCGCCCTCCCGGATGGTCCAGGGCATCCGGACGGCCTGACTCTTGATCGTGATGCCGCGCTCGCGCTCGATGTCCATCCGGTCGAGATACTGCGCACGCATCTGCCGGGGGTCGACCACGCCGGTGAGCTGCAACATCCGGTCGGCCAGGGTCGACTTCCCGTGGTCGATGTGGGCGATGATGCAGAAGTTCCGGATGCGCGCCGGGTCGGTGGCACCAGGAGCGTTCGCGCCGGAATCGAGCGTCGGTGGCACAGCGGTCCGTTCTGGTCGGCTGACGTGAGCAGGCCGGCGCGACGCCGGCCCCCTCTATGCTCCCACGTCGCCGCCGCGCACCCGCTGCGCGGGCGATCCCCGCCCGGAGCGCACCCGGCGACGGGCCGGCGAGGGACCCACCGGCCGCTCGGCCACGCCCTCCACGCGTGGCCGGCGAGCACCGGGGACACCCCGGCCCTCCCGGGCGCCGGGCCGCGCCCGGCCGGGTCACTCGGCGGGTGGCTCGACGAAGAGGGCGGCGAGCCTGGGCAGCCGCCGCCTCGCCTCCTCCTCGTCGTCGAAGTCCCAGAAGTCGTTGAGGTCCGGCACGGGCGCCGGCTCCCGGTCGGCCGGCAGGTCGGCGGCGGTGGCCCTGCGGTACGCGTCCCACGGCACCGCCAGCATCTCCTCGGCCGAGAACTCCTCGCCGCTCAGCGACGCGGCCCGGACCTGCGGCAACGCGGCCAGCGAGTCCGGGTCGGCGACGGCGCGGGCGAAGACCTCGCGGCCCTGGGTCATCAGCCAGCCCCGGAAGTGGTGGAAGCCCTCGTCGGACACCCCGCCGTTGATCAGGTAGGCCGCACCCCACAGGTCGGCCTTGTGCGAGGCCGCCAGCACCCGCGCCTGGTGGCGGGCGTACCCGACGATGTCGTCCGGCTCGCGCTCGGCGAGCAGGGCGACGGCCCGCGCGGCGACCGCGTGCGGCTCTCCCCCGCCGCCGGCCCGGGCCCGGTCGATCAACTGCCAGAAGTCGTCGGTCCTCATGGCCTGGCAGTCTGGCAGACCGCGCCGCCGGCCCCGCCCGCAGCGGAACACCCCGGCGGGTCGCCGGCCGGGCCGGGGGGCGACCCGCCGGGGCGACCGGGGTCGCCGGCCCCGGTCGCCCCGCGCGGCGGTGTCCCGGTGCGGGGCGACCGGCGGGCCGGCAGCATGGTGGCGTGTCCCCCGCGTCCCCGCCCCCGGTGCCGTACCACGCGACCGCCCGCCGGCCGGCGTGGGAGACGCTGCCGGCGACGCTGCGCGCCGCGATCGGCGACCGACTGGGCGCCCCGGTGGTCGCCGCCCGGATCGCCGGCGCCGGCTTCACCCGGGGCTTCGCCGCCGTGCTCACCACCACCGCCGGGGACCGGGCCTTCGTCAAGGCGGCGGCCACCGCCGAACAACCGCGTCTGGTCGACTGGTACGCCCGGGAGGCCGCCGTCCTCGACCGGCTCCCCGACGGCCTGCCGGCCCCCCGCCCCCGCTGGACGCTGGACGAGGCCGGCTGGTTCGCGCTCTGCCTGGACGCCGTCGACGGCCACACGCCCCGGCTGCCCTGGGACCCGGCCGAGCTGACCGCCGCCCTCGCCGCGTACGCCGAGGTCGCCGCCGCGCTGGCCGCGCCCCCGGCGGCGCTGGCCCGGCTCGGGCTGCCCCACCTCGCCGACCTGGCCCGCGAGGACATCCTCTGGTGGGGCGAGGTGGCGGCCGGCCGGGAGCCGTCGCCGCCGCTGCCCGCGCCGGTCCGGGACCGCCTGCCCGACCTCGTCGCGCTGGAGTCCCGGCTCCCGGCGTACGCCGCCGGGGCGGGCGGCCTGATCCACGGCGACCTGCGGCTGGACAACGTGCTCGTCGACGGCACCGGCCGGGCCTGGCTCTGCGACTGGACCTGGCTCTGCCACGGACCCGCCTGGTTCGACCTGGCCGGCCTGCTCCTCACCGCGTACGCCAGCGGCCTGGACGCCGACGCGCTCTTCGCCCGGCATCCGGCGGCGGTCGGCGCGCCCCCGGACGCGTTGGACGCCACCCTGGCCGCGCTGTCCGGCTATTTCCTCACCACGGCCGCCTCGGCGCCCCCGACGGCATCGCCGCACCTGCCGGCGCACCAGCGGTGGAGCGGCGAGCAGTCCCTCCGCTGGCTCGCCCGCCGGCAGGGCTGGGCCTGACCCCCGCACCGGCGCCAGCGCTCCCCCGGGTGCGGGCGGCACCCCGACTCTCCCGCGCCGGCCCGCACCCCTCCGCCGCCTCCGCCCCACCAGGGCGGGGCGGAGCCGTTTTGGCTCGTCCCGGGCGACCTGGTAACCTGGCTATTCGCGCAGCGATGACGCATGCTCGTCGCGCGCACAAGCTGACCAACCCGAGCTATCAAGACGAGGCTGTCGCGTGGCGAACATCAAGTCCCAGATCAAGCGCAACCGGCAGAACGAGAAGCGCCGGCTGCGTAACAAGTCGGTCAAGTCGTCGCTGAAGACCGCCGTCCGGAAGTTCCACGAGGCTGCGGAGGCTGGTGACGTCGAGAAGGCCACCATCCTCATGCGCGACGCCTCGCGCAAGCTGGACAAGGCGGTCAGCAAGGGCGTGATCCACTCGAACCAGGCCGCGAACCGCAAGTCCGCGATTGCCAAGCGCGTGGTGTCGCTCTCCGCCTGACGCGGCGACCTCAGACCTGACCGGAAGCCCCGGGCACTCCCCGGGGCTTCCGCCTGTCTGCGCTTTCTGCGTTCCGCACCCGGCCGGGATGACCTGGCCGGGCATTCGTCGTGCCGGCGGGCGGCGAGGTCGCCGCGGCGCGCGTCCCGGCGCGTCAGCCGCCGGTCCGCTGCTCGCCGGGGCCGTGGCGCTGGCCGGGCCGGTCGGGCTCGGCACGGGCGGCCCGCGGCACCGGCTCGGCCGTGACGACCACGCCGGGCACGCTGTGCGTGATCCAGTCGACCCTGGCCCGCCCGACCACCGGTTCCATCTGCCGACGGAAGCGGTCCCGCTCCTGCTCGGGCACGAGGGCCGCGGAGCGGACCACCACGGCGGCCACCATGTCGTTGAGCTTCACCATCACCGCCACCGTGGCGGGCAGGACGAGCACCGCCCACCAGGTGACCAGTTCGGCGAGGGCGAGCAGCGCGGCGAGCGCGACGGCACCCTCGAAGAAGAGGAAGCAGAGCACCCCGCCCGGGTTCACCACGCGCAGCCCGAGGACCCGGGCGTAGAGCGGCCGGTAGCGCTCCTCGTCGGCCGGGACCATGGCCCACGAGCCGCGGGGCGCTCCGCTCACCGGGCGCCGCCCTGGCGGGCGGCCGCCACCGAGAAGACGGCCCGCTCCAGCGCGTACGCCCGGTCGTCCGCCCCGCCCTTGACGGCCGCGTTGCACTCGGCGGCGGCCCGCATCGCGTGGACCAGGCCCTCGGGTGTCCATCCGCGACCCTGACGCTGCGCCCGCTCGATCTTCCACGCCGGCATGCCCAGGCTGCTCGCGAGCTGGTAGGGGCTGCCCCGCCCGGCGGACGCGACCCGGGCCACGGTGCGCACGCCGTCGGCGATCGCGTCGGCGATCGGCACCGGGTCGACCCCGACGTGCAGCGCCCAGCGGAGCGCCTCCAGGGCTGCCGGCACGTCGCCGACCATGGTGGCGTCGGCGACCGTGAAGCCGCTCACCTCGACCCGACCCCGGTAGTAGCGGGCGACCGTGTCGGCGCCGATGCGACCGTCGGTGTCGGCCATCAGCTGGGAACAGGCCGCGGCCAGCTCGCGCAGGTCGTTGCCGACCGCCGCGATGAGCGCCTCGGCGGCGTCGTCGGTGCACTTCCCGCCGGCGCGGCGGATCTCGTCGCGGACGAACGCCACCCGCTCGCGGTGCCCCTTGAGCTTGGCCGCCGGGACGACCGTCGCACCGGCCGCCTTCAGCCCGTCGGCGAACGCCTTGCCCTTGGCGCCGCCGAGGTGCAGCACGACGAGCTGCACCTCGGGGTCGGGATTCTTCGCATACGCCAGCAGGGCGGCCACGAGGTCCTTGCGGGCGTCCTGGCCGGCGCGCAGCACCAGCACCCGCCGCCCGCCGAAGAGGGAGGGGCTGAGCATCTCGGCGATCTCGCCGACGGCCAGGGAGCCGGCCTGGTACTCGCGGACGTCCACGTCGGGGTCGACACTGCGGGCCCGGGCGACGGCTTCGGTGACGGCGCGCGTGGCGAGCAGCTCCTCGTCACCGAGGACGAGCAGAATGGGAGCGAGGCTGGCGGCGGTCACGCCGCCCATATTCGCACGGCCGGCGGCCGGATCCAGCCTGCTCATCCGCACTGTGACGGCAGAGCCCGCACTCAGTGCAAATCCAGACATTTATCTCAGTCCACCGCCAAAGCCGAGAATCGGCATCGATCTCCTACGGCTGTCGGCCGGGTGGCGTGCCCCGCGTCACGACCGCGAGACCCGACCGGCCGAGCACCGCCGCCACGTCCCCGTCGGTGTCGGTACGCAGTACCCGCGCCCCGCCCCGGGCCAGCCGTCCGAGCACCGCCGGATTGGGGTGCCCGTACGTGTTGCCGACCCCGACCGGCACCAGGGCGACCGCCGGGCGGACCGCGTCCAGGAAGGCCGGATCCTGGTAGGCGGAGCCGTGGTGCGCCACCTTCAACACGTCGGCCCGCAGCCCGCCCGGCGCCGTGTCGTCCAGCAGCGCCCGCTGTTCCTCGGTCTCGGCGTCGCCGGCGAGCAGGATCCGCACTCCGGCGACCATGGCGAGCAGCACCAGCGAGTTGTTGTTCGGGTCCGACCGGGTGCCCCGCAACGGGTACGGCGGCCCGACGACGACCAGGTCGACCGCGCCCTCCCGGTAACGCCAGCCGGCCGGGGCGGCCACCACCTCCGTGGCGTGCGCCGTCGCCTCGGTGCGGACCAGGTCCCGCCCCGCCGCCGGCTCCGGCCAGCGCGGCGCGAGCACGGCATCCACCGGGCGTCCCCGGAAGACTCCCGCCACACCGCCGGTGTGGTCGGCGTGGAAGTGGCTGAACACCAGCAGCGCGACCTCCCGTACGCCGAGCCGGCGCAGGCAGCCGTCCGCCGCCGCCGGGTCGGGCCCGGCGTCGACCACCACCGCCCGGCCCGGGGCCACCGGCAGCACCACCGTGTCGCCCTGGCCGACCGCGCAGGCGGCGACCACCCAGTTCGCCGGGGGCCAGCCGGGGGCCGCCAGCCGCACCGGCAGCGCGCCGGCCACCACCGCCACGACGACCACCGCGACCAACCGGCGGACGACCGGGCGCCGGGCCGCCACCAGCAGCGCGAGGGTCAGCCCGGCCAGCAGCAGGGCCCCGGTCACCCCGCCGGGCCACGGCAGCGTCCCGGCGGGCAGCCGCGCCCCGTGCCGCGCCACGGTGACCAGCCACCACGCCGGCCAACTGGCCAGCCACGCGAGGAACTCCGCCCCGGCGGGCCAGAAAGGCGACACCGCCGCCGCCAGCACGCCGAGCACCGTGGCGGGCGCGATCGCCGGCACCGCGAGCAGGTTCGCGGGCACGGCGACCAGGCTGACCGTGCCCGAGATGCCGGCCACCACCGGGGCGCAGGCGAGCTGCGCGGCGGCCGGCACGGCCAGCGCCTCGGCGAGCCCGGCCGGCACCCCGCGGCGGCGCAGCCCGTCGCGCCACCTCGGAGCGAGCAGCAGCAGACCACCGGTGGCCAGCACGGAGAGGGCGAAGCCGGGGTCGCCGGCCAGCTCCGGGTCGAGCAGCACCAGCACGGCCACACCGGCGGCCAGGGCGGGCAGGGCCGCCCGGGGACGCCCGGCCGCCAGGGCGGCCAGCCCGATCGCGCCCATGGTGGCGGCCCGCACCACGCTCGGTGAGGGGCGGACCAGGACGACGAAACCGACCAGGGCCAGCCCACAGAGCGCGGCGGCCAGCCAGGGGCCGGCCCGGGCCCAGCGGGCCAGCAGCAGCACGGCGCCGACGACGATGGCCACGTTGGAGCCGGAGACGGCGTTCAGGTGCGTCATTCCCGTGGCCAGGAAGTCCTCCTCCACGGTGGGCGGCAGCCGGCTCGTGTCGCCCACCACCAGGCCGGGCAGCAGACCGCCCTGCTCGTCGGGGAGCGGCGCGCAGGCACGTTGCAGGCCGGCGCGCAGCGCCCCGGCGGCCCGCTGCGACGTCGGCGCCGCGCCGTGCGCCTCCGGCGGGCCCGCCGCGCTCAGCACGGCGGCCGTCAGGTCCCCGCCGCGCGGGGCGGCCAGGCGCCCCTCGGCGGTCAGCCGTTGCCCGGGCAGCAGCCCTTTCCAGGCCGGGTCGCTGGCGAGGACCAGCACGCGGACCGGCGCGACGACCCGCCGGCCGTCCGGGCCGGTGACCCCCGCCAGGTCGGTCGGCACGAGCAGGGTGGCCGGCCGCCCCGCGACACCGCGTACGGGACGGGGATCGTCGCGGACGACCAGCTCGGCGGTGACGACGGCGCGCTGCTCCACCAGGGCGCGCACCGGCCCGGCGTCGCGGACGGACACCCGGGCGGCGGTCGCCGTCGCGCCGCAGACCACGCCGATCAGCACCGCGACGGCGATCCAGCCGTACCGCCGGACCGGGGCGCACGGCCGGCCGAGAACGCCGGCCAGGTGCAGCCCGGCGACGCCGGCCACCCCGGCGGCCACCCCGGCCAGCAGCAGCGTCGCGCCGGCGGTTAGGTGGAGCCCGGCCAGCGCGGCGAGCCAGGCCGCCACGGCCAGACCGGCCAGCCGCAGGTCCGGCCCGTCCGCGACCCGCTCGTCGGGGCCGTCGGCGGCACGGGTCATCCCGACCCCGCCGGGCCAGCCGCCCGTCGTCACACCGTCACCAGATCCTTGAGCTGCTCGTAGCGGGCGTCGCCGATGCCGTCGACCTGGCGCAGGTCGCCGACCGAACGGAAACCGCCGTGCTGGTCGCGGTGGGCGAGGATGCGCTGGGCGAGCACCGGGCCGACCCCCGGCAGAGCGTCGAGCTGCGCCAACGTCGCGGTGTTCAGGTTGAGGCGACCGCCCGGTCCCGGGGCGGCGCCCGGGGCGCCGCCGGGCGCCGCCCCGGGCGGTGGTGCCGCGCCCGGCGGTGCGGCGACGCCGACCAGGATCAGCTCCCCGTCGGCGACCCTGCGGGCCGGGTTGAGCAGGGCCACGTCCACCCCCGGCAGCGCCCCGCCGGCCGCCTCGACGGCGTCGGCGACCCGCGCGCCGGCCGGCACCCGGACCAGCCCGGGACGGCGCACCTTGCCGGCGACCGCCACCACCAGCTCGCCGGCCGGCGACGCCCCCGGTTCCACCGGCCCGCTCTCCGACAGCACGGGCGGCCCGCCGCTGGCCACCGGGGGGACCGGCTCGGCCTGGGGCCGGGACCGCCAGGCCCAGAGGGCGGCCCCGAGCACCACCAGCACGGCGACGACGGCCAACGCCCGCACACCCCGCCGCCCGGGGTCGAACGCCCCCGGCCCCGGCAGCCGGGAGCGCGTCGCGGCCTCCGGCGACGCCCCCGCGGCCTCCGGCGGCGCACCGGGTTCCGGCAGCGCCGCCCGCCCGGTCGGCACCGGTGCGAGGGCCGGCGCCGAACGGGACGTCGGGGCGGCACCGGGATCGGGCCCCCGCCACGCCGGCTGCTCCGGGTCCGCCCCGGGCTGCGCTGCCGGCGGGGCGGCACCGGGACCCGGTCCCGGCCACGACGGCGACCCCGGGTCGGCCCCGGCCGGCGCGGAGCCCGACGTGGCCGGTGCCGGCGGGGGCCACCCGGCGTGGTCGGGGAAGCGGACCTCGCGCGCCGGCGGACCGACCGACGGCAGGCCCGCCACCAGCCGGCGCAGTCGGTCCCGGACCACCCTCTCCTCGTCGTCTGACACGACGCGAGGCTAGGGCCGTGGCGGCCGTCCGGAGGGCGGGCACCGGCCCGGCTGTGGACGGCGGAGCCCGCTGTGGACAACCGCCTGATCATGCCCGAGCTGTGCTAGGGCCCCGGAAATCCGCTGCTCAGCAAGGCTGCGGGTCCGGACCGAGGACGGACCGTCCACCATCGACCAGCAGGATCACCCCGTTGACGAAGCCTGCCACCGGCGACAGCAGGTACGCGACGGCCGCCGCCGGCGTGGGCGTCGCGGGACCGACGTCAGTCGGCGGTGGGGCGGCGGTGCACGACCACGCAGGCCAGGCCCGGTCCGGCGTGCGCGGCGACCACCGCGCCCGCCTCCGAGACGTACGCGTGGCGCAGGCGGCCGCCCAGCCGGGCGGTCAGCGTCGTCAGCAGCGCCTCCGCCCGCTGAGGCGCGGCCAGGTGGTGCACGGCCAGGTCCACGTCGCTGTCGCCGGCCGCCTCGACGGCCAGGTCGACGAGGCGGGCGACGCCCCGACTGGCGGTGCGCACCTTGTCTTTGACGACGATCGCGCCGTCCGGCATGTGCATGATCGGCTTGACCGAGAGGGCGGTGCCGAGCAGCGCCTCCGCCGCGCCGATCCGGCCGCCCCGGCGCAGGAACTCCAGCGTGTCCACGTAGAACCAGATGCTCGTGCGGCCGATGGCGTCCAGCGTGGCGTCGCGTACGCCCGGCAGGTCCCCGCCCTCCGCGGCGGCCGTGGCGGCGACGACGGCCGGGAAGCCCAGGCCCATGCCGGTCGAGCGGCTGTCGACCACCGCGACCCGGCCCCCGAACTCGGCGGCGGCCAGCCGGGCGGCCGCCACCGTGCCGGAGAGCTCGGCCGACAGGTGCACCGAGACGATGCCGTCCGCGCCGGCGTCGAACAGGTCCCGGTACGTCTGCGCGAACTGCTCCGGGGCGGGGCGGGACGTGCTCACCGAGACCCGCCGGCCGCCGAGCGCCCGGGTGGCCTCGGCGGGGGTGGTCTCCACCCCCTCCAGCCCTTCCGCGCCGTTGAGCACGACGGTCAGCGGCACCACTGTCAGCCGGTGGGCATGCAGCAGCTCGGGCGGGAGGTAGGCGGTGGAGTCGGTGACGACCGCGACGGGCATGCCCGGCACGCTAGCCGATCCCGGCGGGGAACGCCGGGGTCAGATGGCCTCGGTGGTCGCGGGCACAGTGATCAGCCCGACATTGTGGGCGCGCAGGTGCCAACCCCGGGCGTCGTCGTGCCGCAGCTCGGTCCAGTGGCAGTTGGACAGCGACCCCACGGTGCGCAGCACCGCGTGCTCCCAGCCGAGCAGTTGGCCGACGCCCTGGCGGGCGCCGCCGCCGTGGGTGGTCACCACGACGGTGCCGCCGGGAGCGAGGTCGGCGGCGTCCTGGAACGCCGCGCCGACCCGCTTGCCGAGGTCGTCGAGGGTCTCGATGCCGGCGCCCGGGTCCGGGTCACCGGCGCGCCAGCGGGCGTACTCGGCGGGGTGACGCTCGGCGGCCTCGGCGAGGATCAGCCCCTGCCAGAGCCCGAAGTGCCGCTCCCGCAGCCGCGGGTCGGTGCCCACCGGCAGCCCGGTCAGCGCGGCGAGCGCGGCGGCCGTGTCCGCGGCGCGGCTCAGGTCGCTGGCGACGATGGCGTCCGGCCGCAGCGCGGCGAGCAGGGGCGCGGCGGCGCGGGCCTGCTCGCGGCCGAGGTCGTTCAGGGGCACGTCGGTCTGCCCCTGCACCCGGCCGGCGGCGTTCCAGTCGGTGTTGCCGTGCCGCCAGATGATCAGGCGGGTCATTCCGCGGCGGCGGAGCCGGAGCCGGGCTCGGCGTCGACGAGATCCCGGTCGACGAACGGGATCGTGGGGCAGTCCTTCCACAGCCGGTCGAGGGCGTAGAACTCGCGCTCCTCGGTGTGCTGGACGTGCACCACGATGTCGACGTAGTCGAGCAGCACCCACCGGCCGCCCCGCTCGCCCTCGCGCCGGACCGGCTTGGCCTTCTCGGGCAGCTGGAGCAGGCGCTCCTCGATGGCGTCGACGATGGCGAGCACCTGCCGCTCGTTGGGAGCCGCGGCGAGCAGGAACGCGTCGGTGATGGCGAGCTGGTCGCCCACGTCGATGATGACGATGTCCTGCGCCTTCTTGTCGGCCGCGGCCTGGGCGGCGGCGATCGCCAGCTCGTGAGCGCGTTCGGAAACTGTCACCGTTCTCCTTCGATCAACCGTGCGATCCTCCAAGCGTCTCACACACGGCGGAATCCCGACTCGTCAGTTCTGACGCGTTACCCGCCCGAACCGTCCGACAAGGGGGCAAATCACTGCTGGTAGAGGCGCCGTTTGGCGATGTACTGCACCACACCGTCCGGCACGAGATACCAGACCGGCTCCCCACGGGCGACCCGGGCCCGGCAGTCCGTGGACGAGATGGCCATCGCCGGCACCTGCACCAGGCTCACCGTGTCGGCGGGCAGGTGCGCGTCGGTCAACTCGAAGCCGGGCCGGGTCACCCCGATGAAGTGGGCCAGCTCGAAGATCTCGTCCAGGTCCTTCCAGGAGAGGATCCGCTCCAGCGCGTCGGCCCCGGTGATGAAGAAGAGCTGCACCTTCGGGCCGTACTCGGCGTGCAGGTCGCGCAGCGTGTCGACCGTGTAGGTGGGCCCACCCCGGTCGATGTCGACCCGACTGACCTGGAAGCGCGGGTTGGAGGCCGTGGCGATCACCGTCATCAGGTAGCGGTCCTCCGCCGGGCTGACCGGCTCGTCCGCCTTCTGCCACGGCTGACCGGTGGGGACGAAGACCACCTCGTCCAGCCCGAACCGGTCCGCCACCTCGCTGGCCGCGACGAGGTGCCCGTGGTGGATCGGATCGAAGGTGCCGCCCATGATGCCGATCCGCCGGATGTCTTCCTCCACCCCGCGATCCTAGGCCGGACGGAACCGGCGGCCGTCCGGGGCCGCCGGTCCGTCCCGTCCAGCGGGCGCCGTCACGCCGCCGCGGCGGCGACCGCCGTCCGGGCGACCAGCGCCCGACGCAGGTCGTCGTCGGCGTCGGTCACCACCCGGCGCAGGCCGGGCGTGATGTCGTCGCGGGCCAGCAACGCCGCGGCCGCCTCCCGGGTGGGCTGGGCGACGGCGTAGCGGGGGAAGGCCAGGCTCGCGACCCGGTCCGCCACCCAGGGCGTACGCGCCCGCGCGGCGGCGGGCATGTCGGCGAAGTACCGCTCGACGTAGCCGGCCGTCAGCTCGGCCTGCTCGGGCTGCCAGAAGCCCTCGGCGGTCGCCTCGACGAGCCGGTTGGACAGCTCGGTGTTCGACACGACGATCTCCCACGCGGCCTGTTTGGCCGCCGGGTCGGGCAGCGCCGCCCGGCAGCGGGCGGCCCGCTCGGCACCGGTGGCGCTGGGGTCGGCCGCCGCCTCGGCGGCGATCTCCGCCGCGCCGGCCGCGCCGAGCACCACCAGTCGGCGCAGCACCGACCAGCGCAGCTCGGCGTCGACCGCCAGCCCCGCCGGGACGTCCCGACCGGCGAGCCAGCCGGTCAGCAGGTCGGCGTCGGTGGTGGCGGCGATCCAGCCCCGGGCCGCGGCGAGCTGGAGGGACTCCCCGGCCGGGGCCCCGTCGAGCAGCCTCCGGCACGCGTCGGCGACCTGGGCCAGGGCGACCTCGCGGGTGGCCGGGTCGAGGTAGCGGTCGACCAGCGAGCGGCTGAGCGTGAGCACGTCCTCGGCGATGATCACCTCGGTCTCGACGGGGAGCGCGGCGGCGATCAGGGCGACCAGGCCGGCGACCGGCCGTTCCCCGTCGGTGGCGGCGTCGAGCGCCTCGCCCCAGAGCAGCGCCCGGGCCAGGGGGTCGGCCAGGCCGGGCAGCGCCGCGGGCACGGCCTCCGCCGACGCGGGATCGAGCCGGATCTTGGCGAAGGTCAGGTCGCCGTCGTTGGGCAGCAGCAGCCGGGCCGCCGGCTCCCCGGCCAGCTCGGTGAGCACGGTCCGGCCGCCGTCCGCGTCCGGGTCCAGGTCGACCTCCGTGCGGGTGACCGTGCCGTCGGCGGTGTACCGGCCGACGCCGATCCGGTGCGGTCGCGAGACCGGGTGCGTCGCCGGGGCGGTCTGCACGATCGCCACCTCGGTGTAGCGACCGTCGGCGTCGACGGCGACCTCGGCGCGCAGCGTGTTGACCTGCGCCGCGCGCAGCCAGCGCTCGGCCCAGCCGGACAGGTCGCGCCCGCTGGCGGCGCCGAGGCTGCCGAGCAGGTCGGCCAGGGTGGCGTTGCCGAACCGGTGCTTCGCGAAGTGCGCGTTGAGGCCGGCGAGGAAGGCGTCGTCACCGAGCCACGCGACCAGCTGCCGCAGCACGCTGGCCCCCTTGGCGTACGAGATGCCGTCGAAGTTGAGCAACCCCTGGGCCGCGTCGGTCACCTCCGCCGGCGCCACCGGGTGGGTGGAGGGACGCTGGTCGGCGGCGTAGCCCCACGCCTTGCGCCGCAGGGCGAAGGTCGTCCAGGCCCGGTCGAAGCGGGTCGCCTCGGCGGTCACCCGGGTGCCCAGGTACTCCGCGAAGGACTCGTTCAGCCAGAGGTCGTCCCACCAGCGCATGGTGACCAGGTCGCCGAACCACATGTGCGCCATCTCGTGGGCGATGGTGGTGGCCCGCAGCTCGCGCTGGGTGTCGGTGACCGCCGAACGGAAGACGAAGTCGTCGCGGAAGGTGACGAGGCCCGGATTCTCCATCGCGCCGGCGTTGAACTCCGGCACGAACGCCTGGTCGTACTTGCCGAAGGGGTAGCGCTCGGCGAAGAGCTGGTGGAACCGGTCGAGGCACTGCTTCGTGACGGTGAAGATCTCCTCGGCGTCGGCGTCCAGGTGGGACGCGAGCGAGCGCCGGCAGTAGAGGCCGAGCGGGATGCCGTCGTGCTCGTCGCGCCGGACGTGCCAGGGCCCGGCGATCAGCGAGACGAAGTACGTCGCCAGCGGCGCCGTCGGCGCGAACTCCCAGCGCCCCGGCCGGGGGTGGTCGGCGAGCTGACCGTTGGCCGCGACGACCCAGTGCTCCGGTGCGGTCACCGAGAGGGTGACGGGGGCCTTCAGGTCGGGCTGGTCGAACGCGGCGAAGATGCGCTGCACGTCGTCCAGGAAGGCCATGGCGTAGAGGTACGTCTCGCCGTCGGCGGGGTCGACGAAGCGGTGCATCCCCTCGCCGGTGTTCGAGTACGCCATCTCGGCGGCGACGGTGAGCGTGTTGGCCTCGGCCAGCCCGGTCAGCGGCAGGCGGTTGTCGGCCAGGGTGGCGGGGTCGATGTCCCGGTCGTTGAGGCGTACCGCGAGCAGTTTCGCCGGCTTGACCTCGGCGAAGGTCTCCGCGCCGGCGGTGGCCCGGAAGCGGATCGTGACGTGGGAGCGGAACCGCTCGCCACCGCCGGTCAGGTCGAGGTCCACCTGGTAGGACTCGACGGTGATCGCCGCGCCACGCGCGGTCGCCTCTACACGGGTCAGGCTCGGCATCCGCTTATCCTGCCCGATGGGGATCGGCACGTGTCTCCCCATGACCCCGTGGCACTGGAGGACTGAACCATGGCTTCGCACCCCAAGGGCGACTTCGACCTCTCTCGGGCGGTCTGGCAGCGGGCCGAGGGCGACACCTCCGAGAGCGCCGTCGAGGTGGCCTTCGTCGACGACCTGATCGGCATGCGCAACTCGGCGGAGCCGGACGGCCCGGTGCTGGTCTTCACGCAGGCGGAGTGGGACGCCTTCGTCGCCGGCGCCCAGGACGGCGAGTTCGACCTGGACTGACGGCGAGCGGTCGGACGGGGGCGACCAGTTCCGGCGCGGTGGTCCGGCCTGGCGTGGCGGCAATGGTGCGGGCCGGGCGCCCACCGTGGCCGGCCCGCACCACCGGTCAGGTCGCGTGCAGTGGGTGCGCGGCGCGCTCGCGACGGGTGCGACGCACGGGTGCGGGGCCGGCTCGGCAGCGGCGCCGGGCACTCACGCTCGGACGAGTCGCGCGATAGTTGTCAGTCGATGCCCTCGGGCTGGTCGCCGTCGCCCCAGCCCAGCCCGCCGGGGCCGGGGGCGTGGTGGAAGCCCGGATGGCCCGCCACGTCGACGCAGCGCTCGCCGTCCGGGCCGACCGCGCCGCAGAACAGCCGCTCGGCCCGCTGCCATGCCTCGGCCGGTGACAGCGCCGACGCGGCCAGGGCCAGCTCGGGTCGCAGCAGGCTCAACGCCTCCGCGTACCCGACGGCGAGTTCCCGGGCCGACTCCGTGTCGGGGGCGCTGAAGCCCAGGTGCACGGTGAAAAACCGGCCTGGCCGGGCCGGACGGCGGGGCGGGGCGATCAACGACGCGCCGGCGACCTCCGGTCCCGCGCCGAGCCCCTCCAACGCTCGTCGTTGCCGCCAGTACGGCGGCCTGTTGTCGCGCATGCGTCCTCCCCGTGGCGATGGTGGGTGGGCACGTCCTGCTCCTGACGCGCCCGTTCGCGGCCCGGCTGCCGCCCGCCGGCACGCCGTGGGCGCCCGATCGGACCGCTCCCCCGAGCGAACCAGCTTTCCGCGCCCCTGGGAGGGGCCAGCAGGCGTGCCGTCCGGCTGGCCCCTCCCCGCCCGGCGCACGCCGACCCGCGGCGGGATTCAGTCGCGCCGACCTGGGTAGACGCAGAGGCGTCGACAAGCACCGGCCGGCCGACGACGGCCGCCACCCCTGTCAGGAGGCCCGATGGCGACCATCCCGACGGAGCGCAGCCCGGACAGCTCGCTGGCGTTCCTGCGCGACGGCTACCGCTTCGTCGGCCGGCGCTGCGACCGCCACGGCAGCGACATCTTCCAGGCCCGGCTGCTCCTGGAGCGCACCATCTGCCTGCGCGGCCGGCCGGCGGCGGAGCTCTTCTACGATCCCGAGCGCTTCGTCCGCGCGGGTGCCATGCCGAAGCGGGCGCAGCGCACCCTCACCGGGCAGGGCGGCGTGCAGGGCCTGGACGGCGCCGACCACGCCGGCCGCAAGGCCATGTTCATGTCGATCATGACGCCGGACGCGATCCGTCACCTCGGCCGCCTCTTCGACGACGAGTGGCGGGCCCGCGTCCCGGCCTGGGAGGCGGGCGGGCCGGTGGTGCTGTACGACGAGGTCGGCCGGATGCTGACCCGCGCGGTCTGCGCCTGGGCGGGCGTGCCGCTGGGGGAGGCCGAGGTCGACCGGCGCACCGCCGACCTGCACGCGATGATCGAGGGCCCGGCGGCGCTCGGCCCCCGGCACTGGCGTGGCCTGCTGGGCCGCCGCCGGGGCGAGCGCTGGATCGGCGGCGTCATCGACCGCGAGCGCGTCGGCACGCTCCCCGCGCCCGAGGGCAGCGCGCTGCGCGTCATCGCCGAGCACCGGGACGCCCGAGGGCGGCTGCTCCCCCGCCGGATCGCGGCGGTCGAACTGCTCAACATCCTGCGCCCCACCGTCGCCGTCGACCGCTTCGTCGTGTTCGCCGCGCTCGCCCTGCACGACCACCCGTCGTGGCGGCAGCGGGTCCGCGAGAGCGAGGAGACCGCCGAGAGCTTCGTGCAGGAGGTACGCCGCTTCTACCCCTTCTTCCCGGTGGCCGCCGCCCGGGTCCGCCGCTCCTTCGACTGGCAGGGCTACCACTTCCCGCGCGGCCGGCGGGTGCTGCTCGACCTGTACGGCACCGACCACCATCCGGAGCTCTGGCCGGAGCCGGAGCGGTTCCGCCCGGAGCGCTTCACCGGCTGGCGGGGCGACCCGTTCGGCCTCGTCCCGCAGGGCGGCGGCCAGCACCTGACCGGCCACCGCTGCGCGGGCGAGTGGATCACCATCGAGCTGATGAAGCGGGCGGTGACCAACCTCACCACCGCCATGCGCTACGACGTACCCCCGCAGGACCTGGCGTT
Source organism: Micromonospora sp. NPDC047670 (assembly GCF_043204915.1). Classification (NCBI taxonomy): domain Bacteria; kingdom Bacillati; phylum Actinomycetota; class Actinomycetes; order Micromonosporales; family Micromonosporaceae; genus Micromonospora; species Micromonospora sp. NPDC047670. The sequence goes on along the minus strand of NZ_JBIDDA010000020.1, from coordinate 38,460 downwards.
GAGCCTGAGCCGGATGCCGGCGCTGCCGCCGAGCGGCTTCCTGATCACGAACGTCCGCCGTACCGCCTGAGCGACGCCGCACCGCCCGCGGGGGCCGGGCCGGCCCCCGCGGCGCGGGCGGGTCAGGCCGGGTGCAGGACGGAACGCAGGCAGCCGTCCTGCTTCTTCTCGAACACCTCGTAGCCGCGCGCGCCCTGCTCCAACGACATCGGATGGGTGGCCAGGTAGCCCGGGTCGATCTCGCCGGCCGCGAGCCGGTCCAACAGCATCGGGATGTAGCGCTGGGCGTGCATCTGCCCCATCCGCAGCACCAGCGCCTTGTTCATCGCCGCGCCGAGCGGGAACTTGTCCACCAGCCCCGCGTAGACGCCGACGATGCTCACCGTGCCGCCCTTGCGGCAGGCCATGATCGCCTGCCGCACGGAGGTGGGCCGGTCGGTCTGCAACCGGGCGGTCTGCTTCGCCTTGTCGTACGCGTACACCGGGCCGACGTCGTGGGACTCCATGCCGACCGCCTCGATGCACGCGTCCGGCCCCCGGCCGGCGGTCATCTCGCGCAGCGCCTCCAGCACGTCGGTGTCCGCGTAGTTGACCGTCTCCACGCCGAGCCGGTCGGCGGCGGTGGCGAGCCGCTCCGGCAGCCGGTCGATGACGATCACCCGCCCGGCGCCGAGGAGCTGCGCGGCCCGGGCGGCCATCTGGCCGACCCCGCCGGCGCCCCAGACCGCGACCACCTCGCCGCCGGTCAGCCCGCAGAAGTCGGCGGCCATCCAGCCGGTCGGCATCGCGTCGGAGGCGAACACCACCGAGTCGTCGGGCACCCCCTCGGGGACCGGGAACGCGCCGATGTCGCCGAAGGGCACCCGGACGTACTCCGCGTGGCTGCCGGAGTAGCCCCCGGCGGCGTGCGAGTAGCCGAGGATCCCGGCCGGCGAGTGCCCCCAGAGCTTCTCCGTGAAGACCGGCTGGGGGTTGGAGTTGTCGCAGAGCGAGTACTGCTCGGTGCGGCAGTACCAGCAGCCCCCGCACGCCACCACCGAGCCGACCACCACGCGGTCGCCGACGCGCAGCCGCCGTACGCCGGGACCGGTCTCCACCACCTCGCCCATGAACTCGTGGCCGAGGACGTCGCCCTCCCGCATCGCCGGCAGGAACCCGTTGATCAGGTGCAGGTCGGAGCCGCAGACGCTGCTGGCCCGGACCTTGACGATGATGTCGCCCTCCGCCCGGATCCGCGGCTCGGGCACGTCGCGTACGGCCAGCTTGCCGACGCCTTCCCAGCAGAGCGCCCTCACGCCCGTCCTCCCGTCGTCAGCCCCTCCCGGACCTTGTCGGTCGCCTTCTCCTGAGCCGGGCCGCGCCCGGACGGGTCCCGCCGGGTGTCGATCACCTGCCCGCACTCGACGAGCGACTTCACCCGGCGCAGCACGTCCCGCAGCGCCTGGTCCGGTTCGTCGCCGCCGACCAGACCGAGCGCCCGGCGCACCGGCCCGGAGCGCCACCGCAGCTCGGCACGGATCTCCGTGCCCCGGTCCCGGGGCGCGGGCGTCAGCTCCACGGTGCCCTCCTGCTCCGGCCCGTCGGTCACCCGCCAGCGCAGCCGGCCGGGGCCGTCGACGGTGATCTCGGCGCGCCACTCGGCGTCGCCGCCGTCCGGGTCGCGCGCCACGCAGCGCCACCGGTTGTCGTCGAGCTGCTCCAGGGTCGCCCACTCGGCCAGCGCCCGGTCCATCCGTTCCCGGTCGGTCCAGAAGCCGATCACCGCCTCGACCGGCCGGTCGACGGTCACCCCGCGCCGCACCACGTACCATCCGTCGCGCCGCTCGGGCTGGTGCCGGCGCCGCCGACGGGCCACCGCCCGGCCGACGCCGACCGCGGTCACTGTGGTGGCGCCGAGCAGCGCCCACCTCGTTCCGTTGCTGGTCATCACGTCTCCTCCACCCGGGCGCCCGGAGCTGGACAGCCCGCATCCGTTGCGCTACCCGGGGCCGCCGGGCCGAAACGACGAACCGGTTTGACCGTCCGATATCCGGGCACCTGCTGCGGGCAACCACCGTCACCAGGGAGACACCGTTGTCCTTCGACGCCAGCGAGTACGGCCGACACGTCGCGGAGGTCTACGACGAGGCGTACGCCCACCTCACGCCGGACGCCGCCGTCGAGCGGCTGGCCGCGCTGGCGGACGGCGGGGCGGTGTGCGAGTTCGGCATCGGCACCGGCCGGCTCGCGCTGCCGCTGGTCGCCCGGGGGCTGACCGTCGCCGGCATCGAGGGCTCCCCCGAGATGGTCGCCGGGCTGCGCGCGAAGCCGGGCGGCGACGCGGTCGAGGTGGCCGTCGGCGACTTCGCCGAGACCCGCGTGCCCGGCGAGTTCGCGCTGGTGGTGCTCGCGTTCAACACGATCTTCGCGCTGCCGGACCAGGCCGCCCAGGTGGCCTGCTTCCGCAACGCCGCCGCCCACCTGCGGCCCGGCGGCCGGTTCGTGGTCGAGGCCTGGGTGCCCGATCCCGGGGCCTTCCGCGCCGGCGGCGCGCTGCGCCCGGTGCGGGTGGCCGAGGACGCCGTGCTGCTGGAGGCGGCCCTGCTGCACCCCGCCGAGCAGCGGATGACCACGACGAAGGTCCGGCTCAGCAACGCCGGGGTGCAGTTGCTGCCGGCCAACCACCGCTACGCCTGGCCGGCCGAGCTGGACCTGATGGCCGAGCTGGCCGGGATGCGCCGCGAGCACCGGTGGGAGGACTGGACCGGGCGGCCGTTCACCGACGGCAGCCGCGACCATGTGTCGGTCTACCGCCGCCCGGAGCGGGCGTGAGCGCCCCCACCCGGCCGGCCGGCGGCGCTCCCGGCCCCGACGGCCCCCACCGCGCCACCCCCGCACCGACCGCTGTCGGCTCCGACGACCACCGGCCCACCCCGGCACGCACCGCCGGCGACCACCACCCCACCCCGGCCCCGACCGCCGACGACCGCCGGCTGCCCGTCGCGTACGTCCTACCGCTGCGCTGGGCCGACGACGCCGGGCTGCCCGAGCTGACCGGCTACCTGCGCTGGCTGAGCACCCGGGTCGACGTGACCGTGGTGGACGGCTCGCCGCCGGAGCTGTTCGCCCGGCACCGGTCGGCCTGGCGCGGGCTGGTCCGGCACCTGCCGCCGGATCCCGCCCTGAGCGGCGTCAACGGGAAGGTGACCGGCGTGCTCACCGGCGTCGGCGCGGCCCGGCACGAACACGTGGTGATCGCCGACGACGACGTCCGGTACGACGAGGCGGGGCTGCGCGCCGTACACCGGCTGCTCGACCGGGTGGACCTGGTCCGGCCGCAGAACTACTTCGACCCGCTGCCCTGGCACGCGTGGTGGGACACCGGGCGGACCCTGCTCAACCGGGCGCTCGGCACCGACTACCCCGGCACCCTGGCGGTGCGGCGGAGCACCTTCCTCGCCATGGGCGGCTACGACCCGGACGTGCTCTTCGAGAACCTGGAGCTGATCCGCACCGTGCGCGCGTACGGGGGCACCGAGGCGGCGCCCGCCTGGCTGCACGTACGCCGGCTGCCGCCCGACACCGGCCACTTCCTGGGCCAGCGGGTCCGCCAGGCGTACGACGACCTGGCCCAGCCGGCCCGCCTGGTGGCCGCACTCGCGGTCCTGCCGGCGCTGGCCGCGACGGTCGCGGCCCGGCGAGCGGGGCTGTTGCTCGGCGCGGCCGCGACCACCGTGGCGCTGGCCGAGGCGGGTCGGCGCCGGGCCGGCGGCACCGTGGTCTTCCCGCCGGCCACCTCCCTGGCCGCCCCGCTGTGGGTGCTGGAACGCGGCGTGTGCAGCTGGCTCGCCGTCGGTCGGCGGCTTTTCTTCGGCGGGGTCCGCTACGCCGGCGGCCGGGTCCGCCGCGCGGCCCACTTCGAGCGCACCCTGCGCCACCACCCCCGCTGACGCAGCCGCCCGCGATCCTGCACGTTCCGCACCGGCACCACGGGCAGCCGCCCGCGAAGGGCTGCGCCAACAGTGCGAGACCGCGGGAGGCGGAACAGCGTCCGGGACGCACGCGACAGCTCGCGGCCCTTCCCGGAGAGGTTCCGGGAGTGGCCGCGAGCTGCGGCGTACGGTGACCGGACCGGTCAGTACCGCACCTGTTCGCGCGACTGCTGCGCCTGGTCCTTCACGTCCTGGGCGGCGGAACGGGTGTCGTCCTTGACGGCGTGCACGGCGTCCTGCGCGGTGGACTTCACCGACTCGGTGGCGTGCTGCGCCGGCTCGCGCAGTTCCTCCTTCAGCTCGCTGGCGACCTCGCCCAGCTTCTCCTTCACCACCCCGGCGTGCTCGCCGGCCTTCTCCTTGACCTGCGTCGCCACCTGCTGCTCGCGGCGGGTCGCCGGGATCAGCGAGGAGGCGAGCCAGCCGACGCCGAACGCGATCAGGCCGGCGGCCAGCGGGTTGCCCTCGGACTTCTGCCGGATCACGTGCGGGGCCCGGTGCGCGGCGTCGCTGACCGTCGAGGCGGCCGACTGCGCCTTGTCACCGACCGCCGAGGCGGCCGAGTGCGCCTTGTCGCTGACGGCGGACGCCGCCGACGAGGCGTGGTCGCCCACCGAGTGGGCGCCGTGCTTGGTGCTGTGACCCAGGTCGGAAGCGGTTCCCATCACCTTGTCCCTCACATTCTGCAGTGCGTTGCGGGCCCGCTGCTTGCGGTCGTCGACGATGCGGGCGGGGCTGACCTTGTACGCCAGCGCGTCCACGTCGGAGCTCAGGTTGTTCCGGGTGGCTTCGATCTCCCGGCGGATCTGGTCCGGGTCGGTGCTCATCGGGTGACCTCCTGCGGGTGGGGCTTGAGCGCGTCGGGGATCCGCTGCACGCTGTCGTTGGTCTGCTTGAGGCCGCGAATCCGCTCGGCGTTCTTCTTGGCCATGGAGTAGAGGACCGCGGCGATCGCGCCCCAGATGACGGCCACGATCAGGGCCGCCCAGCCGGCGTCCATCACGTTGGACAGCCCGGCCCAGAGGGCCAGCGACAGGAACAGGGCCACCATGTAGCCGCCGAAGCCCGCGCCGCCGAAGAAGCCGGCGGCCTTGCCCGCCTTCTTGCCCTCCTGGCGGATCTCGGCCTTGGCGAGCTCGACCTCCTGCCGCATCAGGGTGGACAGGTCGGTGGTGACCTGACGCATCAGCTCACCGATCGAGCTGCTCCTGACCTCGTCCGCGTCGTGGGGGTGGTAACCGGAGTCCAGCCCCGACCCCTGCGTCGGCATGCTCATGCCGCCGCCTCCCTTCGGATGACTCGTGGGCTCACGGACGGGTGGTCCCGGTCGACGGCACGCCCGGCAGCGGGTCGGTCTGGGTCACCGGCGGCAGCGGCTGACCGACGCCACCGGCCGGGTCGGCGTAGCTGGTGGTGGTCTGCGGGTCGGCGTACGCGCCCGGCGTCGGGTCGAGGTAGCCGCCCGGCGGCACGGCGTCCGGCACCGCGCGCGGGGCCGGCGTGGTCGGGAGGACCGCGGTGCGGTCCGGGTCGTAGCCCGCGCCCGAGCCGTACGCCGAGTAGCCGTTGCCGCCCTGGCCGTCGCCGGCTGCGGAGATGTTCTTGGTCAGCCGGCCGGCGAGCACGCCCAGCACGGCGGCACCGACCAGGAAGGTGCCGGGGTTGCGGCGGGCGTAGTCGCGGACCTCGGCGATGAGGTCGCCGGGCTCCCGCTGCTCCAGCCAGCCGGCCACGCCGTGCACCCGGTCGGCGGCCTGGCGGGCGATCTCGCTCACCGGGCCGGCCTGACCGCCCTGCTCGGCCATCGAGCGCATCTCGTCGGCCAGCGAGCGGAGCCCGCCGGCGGCGCGCCGCTGCTGCTCACCTGCCTGGCTGGCGACCTGGGTCCGGGCCTCGCCGAAGAGGTTGCGCGCCTGGAGCTTCGCCTCGCCGACGACCTCCCTGCCCTGCTGCTTGGCCGTCTCGGCCACGGCGCCGCCGGCCTGCTTGGCCTCGGTGCCGACCTGACGGGCCTGGTCGCGGACGCCGCCGCCGTTGGTCGACTCCTGCCCGTACGTGGAAGTCGTGGGTGACAGATCGTAAGTCATGATTTCCCTTCCGCTCGGAAAGTCGTCGCGGTTGTGCTGGGGGGATGCGCCGGCCGTTGCTGCCGTCGCCTCACTTGACCTACCCTCCGTCGCCGTTTCCATACCTCCTTCGTGACTTCTCCTGCGTCCCGTGGCCGGAGCACTACAAAATGGAGGATCGTCGGGCCGGGTGTCGACGCCGTCGCGGACAGCGACGGCCGCTCCCGCGGCCGGCGCCGCGGGCAGGGCGTTCCGCGGGTCCACGGAGGTGACATCGATGGCACGGAACGCACGCGGGGGCCGGGCGGGGCCGAAGCCGCGGGTGCAGCTCGCCGCCGTGGCCGCGGCCGGGGTCTTCGCCCTGGTCGGCGTGCTCGGGTTCGTCCCCGGCGTCACCACCGGCTACGGCGACATGACGTTCGCCGGTCACCACTCCGAGGCGCGGCTGCTCGGCCTGTTCCAGGTGTCGATCCTGCACAACGCGCTGCACCTGGGCTTCGGGCTGGCCGGCCTGGTGCTGGCCCGCAGCGTCGCCGGGGCCCGGATCTTCCTCGCCGGCGGCGGCGCGCTCTACCTCGGCCTGTGGCTGTACGGCTTCGCGATCGACCGGGAGAGCGGGGCGAACTTCATCCCGGTCAACGACGCCGACAACTGGCTGCACCTCTTCCTCGGCTTCGGCATGCTCGCGTTCGGGCTGCTGCTGTCGAACCGGGTGGGCACGGGCACCCGGCTGGACGACCCCTTCGACCGCCCCTGACCCCTCGCCGGCCTGCGGGCCGCCCGGCTGCGACCCCGCCCCGCCCACCGGCTGCGGCGTTTGCCCGGCCCACCGTCCGGGCACCGGAGGATCAAGGGCCGTCGACGAGGAGGGGGCAGCATGCCGAAGTGGCTGCGCGACAACGCGCTCACCATCGCGATGTTCGGCGCTTTCCTCGTCTTCCTGGTGTTGCAGAGCGTCTTCGGGTGGCACACCCACAACGAGGAGTTGACCGAGTTCGGGGCCGCGCCGACGAGTTGGCTGGCGTACCTGCGCAGCGGTCACTTCATCGAGTCGGTCTTCGAGAACTGGGAGTCGGAGTTCCTCCAGATGGGCGGCTACGTGCTGCTCACCGCGTACCTCGTGCAGCGCGGGTCGGCGGAGTCGAAGCCGGTGGAGCAGACCGACCGGCCCGAGGACGACGAGCGGCGGGCCACCCCCGACTCGCCCTGGCCGGTGCGCGTCGGCGGGCTGCCCCTGATCATCTACCGGAACAGCCTCTCCATCGCGCTGCTGCTGATCTTCGCCGGCTCGTTCGTCGGTCACCTGCTCGGCGGGACCGCCGAGTACAACGAGCAGCAGGCGCTGCAGAGCGGGGCGCCGCCGATCGGCGTCTGGGAGTTCCTCGGCACCAGCGAGTTCTGGTTCCAGTCCATGCAGAACTGGCAGAGCGAGTTCCTCGCCGTCGGCACGCTGATCGTGCTGAGCATCTTCCTGCGCCAGCACGCCTCGCCCGAGTCGAAGCCGGTCACGGTGGCGCACGCCCACACCGGCGACTGACCCTACGGCCCGGCCGGCCGCGGGGTGCCGCCGCCATCAGGCCGGGACGGAGAGCCGCTTGGCGAAGCAGACGCTGTACGGGTTGTCGACGTACTCGCCGTAGACCGGGATCGGCTCGTACCCGCAGGAGGTGTAGAGCCCGATCGCGGCCGGCAGGTACGTGCCGGTCTCCAGGCAGACCCTGCGGTGCCCGTGCTGGTAGGCCAGCTCCTCCAGGGCGGTGAGCAGTTGCCGGGCGATGCCCCGCCCCCGGTACGCCGGTCGCACGTACATCCGCTTGATCTCGCCGCTGCCGTCGGCCAGGGCCTGCAGGCCGCCACAGGCGACCGCCCGGCCGTCGACCACCACCGCCAGGTAGCGGATGTCGTCGTGGGTGACCGTCGCCTGACCGTCCAGTCCCCCGTCGGCCTCGCGCAGCTCGCGCTGCTGGGCGATCACCAGGGTGGCGATCTCGGGGTCGGTGGCGGGACGCGTCTCGATCAGCATCCCGCCACGTTAGGCCGGCCGCGTTTCCCGAAGGTTTCCGGAACCCGTCGTGGTCACGGAGCGCAACGAGCTATTCGGCGTCGTCGGGAACGTCGTCCGAGACGTCGGCGTCCGTGCCCTCGATCTCGTCCTCCGGCCGGCGCCGGCGGGCCTTGCGGGCCGCCAGCCGCTCCGCCGCCGAGGCGCGGGTCGACTTCTCCTCCAGCCGGACGTCGGTGCCCCGGTTGCCCGGGACGAAGTCGGCGCCGGCGTAGAGGGTCGGCTGCCAGTCGAACTCGCGGTCGCCGATCCGGACCAGGTCGCCCGGCTCCGCGCCGGCCTTGCCGAGCTTCTCCTCGACGCCCAGGCGGGCCAGCCGGTCGGCCAGGTAGCCCACCGCCTCGTCGTTGTCGAAGTTCGTCTGGCGCACCCACCGCTCGGGGCGGACGCCCCGCACGACCCAGGCGCCGTCCGGCGCGGCCTCGATCGTGAAGCCGGCGTCGTCGACCGCCGTCGGCCGGATCACGATCCGGGTCGGCTCGGCCGGCGGCGCGGCGCTGCGCGCCTGCTCCACCAGCTCGGCCATGGCGTACGTCAGCTCCTTCAGCCCCTCCCTGGTGGCCGCGGAGACCTCGAACACCCGGAAGCCACGCTCCTCCAGGTCGGGGCGGACGATCTCGGCCAGGTCCCGCCCGTCCGGCACGTCGACCTTGTTCAGCGCCACCAGGCGGGGCCGGTCGGCCAGGCCGCCGTACTCGGTCAGCTCGGCCTCGATGGTGTCGATGTCGGCGACCGGGTCCCGGCCGGGCTCCAGGGTCGCGGTGTCGATGACGTGCACCAGCACCGAACAGCGCTCGATGTGCCGCAGGAACTCCAGGCCGAGGCCCTTGCCGGTGGCCGCCCCCGGGATCAGCCCCGGCACGTCGGCGACCGTGAAGGTGTGGTTGTCCACCCGGACCACGCCCAGGTTGGGCACCAGGGTGGTGAACGGGTAGTCCGCGATCTTCGGCTTGGCGGCGGAGATCACCGAGATCAGCGACGACTTGCCGGCCGACGGGAAGCCCACCAGGCCGACGTCGGCGACACTCTTGAGCTCCAGCACCACGTCGAGCTGCTCGCCGGGCTCGCCCAGCTCGGCGAAGCCGGGCGCCTTGCGCCGCGCGTTGGCCAGCGACGCGTTGCCCCGGCCGCCGCGCCCGCCCCGGGCCACCTCGAAGGTCGTGCCGGCGCCGACCATGTCGGCCAGCACGGTGCCGTCGAGGGCCTGCACGACCGTGCCGTTCGGCACCTTCAGCACGAGGTTGCGCCCGTTCGCGCCGTCCCGGTTCGATCCGGCGCCGCCCTTGCCGTTCTCGGCCTTGACGTGCGGGCGGAAGTGGAAGTCGAGCAGCGTCGTGACCTGCGGGTCGACCTCCAGGGACACGCTGCCGCCGTGCCCGCCGTTGCCGCCGTCGGGGCCGCCGAACGGCTTGAACTTCTCCCGGTGGATCGAGACACAACCGTGCCCACCATCGCCGGCCTGCAGGTGCAGGACGACCCGGTCAACGAACGTCGCCACGGGCGTCAATCCTTCCAGCGAGGTCGACGCCCCGCACGAGAAAAGCGAAGCGGGCCGGGACACGAGGTCCGCGGCCCGCTGCGCCGGAGGAACTACTGCTGCGGCACGATGCTGACGGTCTTGCGACCGCGCTTGGTGCCGAACTGGACCGCACCGGCGGCCAGCGCGAAGAGCGTGTCGTCTCCGCCGCGGCCGACCAGGTCACCGGGGTGGAACTTGGTGCCACGCTGACGGATGAGGATCTCACCCGCGCTGACGACCTGACCACCGAAGCGCTTCACGCCGAGCCGCTGGGCCGCGGAGTCACGACCGTTGCGCGAGCTGGACGCACCCTTTTTGTGAGCCATCTGAGGACGACCTACTTCCCGCTGGAGATGCCGGTCACCTTGACCTGGGTCAGCGGCTGGCGGTGACCCTGGCGCTTGTGGTAGCCGGTCTTGTTCTTGAACTTGTGGATCCGGATCTTCGGGCCCTTGGTGTGCGCGGCGATCTCGCCGGACACCGCGACCGTGGCAAGCTTCGCCGCGTCGGTCACCAGGTCGTCACCGTCGACGAGGAGCACCGCGGTGAGCTGCACCGCGTCGCCGGGGGCACCGGCGAGCTTCTCGACCTCGATCACGTCGCCCTCGGCGACCTTGTACTGCTTGCCGCCGGTCTTGACGATCGCGTACATCGGAGGCGGACTCCCTGTCGTTGAGGCTGCTGGCGGGTGTTCCCGCGGCGGCTCGCCGGGCAGCAGAGGCACGGCGGCGTGGGCACGCGGGAACTCGGCACACCAAAGTGCGCCGCAGGCAAGCGTACGCCATGGGAGGCCCGACACCCAAACCGGCCCCGCAGGTCAGCGGGCGCAGAGCTGGTCGAGGCGCTGCCGGAGCCGGTCCAGCTCGGTCTCGTCGATCGCGTCGACGTCGGTACCCAGCGCGCCGACCTCGGCCGACATGTCCGCGAGGAGCGTCTTGAGCTGGGCGTCCCCGGCCCGGGACGACTCCCGGCGCAGCGCGGCCCGCCAGTCGGTCAACGCCGTCAGGATCCGCTTGCGGGCGGCCTCGGCGGCGCTGCCGTCGTTCGCCCCGACCGCCGCGACCATCCTGCCGAGCTCCTCGACGTACGTCCGAACGGCGGTGTCCCCGGCCGCCTGTGCTGCGGCACACACCTCGGGGGCGTTGCCGCCCGCCGCCCCGCTGCCGGCCCCCGGCCCGGCACCCGCCGCCCCGCCGGTGGGCCCGCTCGACGCGGTGCCCGTGGCGGCCGGCGCCGGCCGCTCGGCCGCGCACCCGGCGCCGGTGAACAGGACAGCGGTGACCGTGGTGACGGCGAGCAGACGGCGCATCGTTCCTCTCCTGACCGGGGTGGCCGATCGTGGCCGGGGATCGACCATACGACAGGGCCCCCTCCCCGGGACATTGCCGGGAAAGGGGCCCTGTCAAACGCCGGGCTGGTCAGCCGGTCACGGCCGGGTGCGCCGCCGCGGGCCGCTGCGCCGCGAGCGGCGCCGGCCGGAGCCGCCGTCCGGCTCGTCGCCGTCGGTGTCGGCCAGCGCGTCCGGGTCGTCCGGGGCGGCCAGCCGGGCGGACTCGCCCGTCTGGCTGTCGGCGACCTCGGGCGCGGCGGCGGTGTCGGCCTCGTAGCGGGACAGGTCGTAGCCCATGGTGTCGTGGTAGTCGGCGTCCGGGGTGGCCTCGGTGTCGACCTCGGCGACCTCGGCCACCGTCCGCTCGACCGGCGCGCTCTTGCGGGCCCGCCGTCGGGACGACCCGCCGCCCTGGTCCGCCGCCGGGGTGGCGACGGCCGAGGCGACCGCCTTGACCTTCTCCGCCGCACCGCCGCTGGCGCGCGGCTTCTCCGGCACCGGCTCGGTGTGGATGATCAGGCCCCGGCCCTTGCAGCACTCGCAGGTCTCGCTGAACGCCTCCAGCAGGCCCGCGCCGATCCGCTTGCGCGTCATCTGCACCAGGCCGAGCGAGGTGATCTCGGTGACCTGGTGCTTGGTGCGGTCGCGCCCCAGGCACTCGGTCAGCCGGCGCAGCACCAGCTCACGGTTCGACTCCAGCACCATGTCGATGAAGTCGATCACCACGATGCCGCCGATGTCGCGCAGCCGGAGCTGCCGGACGATCTCCTCGGCGGCCTCCAGGTTGTTCCGGGTGACCGTCTCCTCCAGGTTGCCGCCCGCGCCGGTGTACTTGCCGGTGTTGACGTCGACCACGGTCATCGCCTCGGTGCGGTCGATCACCAGGTGGCCGCCGGAGGGGAGGAAGACCTTCCGGTCCAGGCCCTTGAGGATCTGCTCGTCGATGCGGTACGTGGCGAAGACGTCGGTGGTGCCGACGTGCCGGCGCAGGCGGGCGACCAGGTCCGGCGAGACGTGCGATAGGTACGACTCGACCATGCCGTACGACTCGTCGCCCTCGATCACCAGCTCGCGGAAGTCCTCGTTGAACAGGTCCCGCACGACCCGGATGACCAGGTCCGGCTCCTCGTAGAGCAGCACCGGGGCGCCACCCTCGGCCGCCTTGGCCTGGATGTCCTCCCACTGCGCCTGCAGCCGCTTGACGTCGCGGGCCAGCTCGTCCTCGCTGGCGCCCTCGGCGGCGGTCCGGACGATCACACCCGCGCCGTCCGGCACCAGCTTCTTCAGCACGTCGCGCAGCCGCTTGCGCTCGGTGTCGGGCAGCTTGCGGCTGATGCCCGAGGCGTTGCCGTGGGGCACATACACCAGGTGCCGGCCCGAGAGCGCGATGTGGCTGGTCAGCCGGGCGCCCTTGTGGCCGATCGGGTCCTTGGTGACCTGCACGAGCACCGAGTCGCCGGACTTGAGCGCCTGCTCGATCGAGCGGGCCCGGCCCTCCAGGCCGGTCATGTCCCAGTTGACCTCGCCGGCGTACAGGACGGCGTTGCGGCCGCGCCCGATGTCGACGAAGGCCGCCTCCATGCTGGGCAGGACGTTCTGCACCTTGCCCAGGTAGACGTTGCCGGCCATCGTGCCGGAGGAGTTGCGGGTGACGTAGTGCTCGACCAGCACGCCGTCCTCGAGGACGGCGATCTGGGTCCGGTCGCCGCGCTGGCGCACCGCCATCACCCGGTCGACGGCCTCCCGGCGGGCCAGGAACTCCGACTCGCTGAGGATCGGCGGCCGGGTCCGGCGCTGCTCGCGGCCGTCGCGGCGGCGCTGGCGCTTAGCCTCCAGCCGGGTCGAGCCGGAGACGCCCTGCACCTCGTCGACGGTCTTGCGCGGCTCGCGGATCTTGACGACGGTCGGCACGCCGTCGTCGGCCCCGGCCTCGACGTCGCCGGCACCCCGGCGACGACGCCGCCGGCGCCGGCGGGTCAGCGCGTCGCCGCCCTCGGCCTCCTCGTCCTCCTCGCCTTCGGCCTCCTCCGCCTCGGCCTGCGCGGCCTCCTCGGACTCCTCGTCCTCGGCGTCGTCGGCACCGCCCTTGCCCCGGCCTCGGCCCCGGCGGCCGCGGCGGCGCCGGCGGCGGGCGGCGGCGCTGTCGTCCTCGTCCTCTTCCTCTTCCTCGGCGGCCTCCTCGGCCTCCTCGGTCGGCTCCTCCTCGGCCTCGACGGCCTCGGTCACCTCGACGTCGCGGCGGCCGCGCCGGCGCCGGCGCGCCGGCTCGGCCGGCTCCTCGGCGGCGGGCTCCTCGGCGGCGGGCTCCGCCACGGCCGGCGTGGGCGTGGCGACCCGGGCCAGCGGGATGTCCTCCGGCTGCGGGGCCATGAAGAGCACGGTCGGCGCGGAGAGCGCGGCCCGCCGGCGGCGGGTGCGCGGCTCCGGCTCGACGACCGGTTCCGGCTCGACGACCGGTTCCGGCTCGACGACCGGCTCCTCCTCGACGACCGGCTCCTCCTCGGCGGGCGGGGTGACCGCGACGCCCGGCGGGACCTCGCCCGAGCGGGCCTCCGCGCCGCTGACCGCGACGGGCCCGGCGGCGGCCCCGAACCCGGTGCCCGCCTCCGGCGCGGCGGGCGTCGGCTGCGGCTCGGTCGCGGGCTGCGGCGTCGTGGCGGTGGGAGTCCCGTCGGCCCCGGCGGCCGGCTCGGTGGGCGCGCCCGCGGCGTCGGCCGGGGCCTGCGCGGCCGGCTCGGCCGCCGCGGGGGCGGCCTTCTTCCGGCGGGTACGGGTCGCCTTGACCGGCGGCGCGGCCTCGACAGGGGCCTCCCCCGCCGGCACCGACGCCTCACCGGCGGCCGGTGCCGCGGGCTCCTCGGCGGCCGACGCCGCGGGTTCCTCGGCGGCCTTGGCGGTGGTGGCCTTGCGGCGGCGGCGCGTCGCCTTCGGGGCGACGTCGAGGTCGCCGGAGACCGGGGCGAGGACCTCGGCCTGGGGTGCCTCGGCGCTGCCCGGCACAGGCCCGGTCGACGCCTCGACCGGCACCTCGGTCTGCTCCGGCTGGTTCAGCGGCGCGGTCCGCCGCCGGGTGGTCCGCCGCCGGGCGGGCGCGACCGGGGCCTGTCCCGCCTCGGTCGCTCCGGCGTCGGCCGTGCCGGCGGAGGTCTCCGCCCCGGTGCCGCTCTCCGCGCCGGTGGTGTTCCGGGTGGTGCTGTTGTCAGCGGTCTGTTCGGCCGGCTGTGAACCGGTCCGTTCGCCGCCCTCGGGCTCGTTCTCGAGCATGGACGTTCTCCAGTTCTGGCTGCCCCGGGCGCGGGTGAGCGCTGCCACGCAGGGTCGCCGCAAAAGTGTTTCCGCCGGGCGCGCAGGGTGCGCGACCGCCGAAGTCTGCCTGCCTGAACGCCGACCGTCGGTCAGCGTTCACCGATGGTTGCCCCGTCGCGGTCCGCGTCCAACGGATCCGCGATCGCACCCTGCGCGGTCAGCGTGCCCTGTGCCAGCCGGATCACCCTCGGGGAGACCGGCGGCTCCAGGGCGGCCACCACGCGGAGGCCGGAAAGGACGTCATCGGGCCGCACGGAGGGGGTGACCTGCCGCACGACCAGTTCGAGTATCGCACACGGTACGGCCGGGGCCCCGGAAGGCGTCTCCGTCGGCGCGACGACATCGATGCGGAGCACTGCGGCGCGGGCGTCGAAGGTGCGCCGCCCCTGCTTGGTCATCCGCTCGACCAGCACCTCGTCCGCGGCGGTGAAGGCGGAAACCGCCCGTTCCAGGACGGCGGGGTCGACCTCGGGCAGCTCGATCCGCCAGTGCGAGGCCTCGATCCGATCGGCAAGACTCCCGCCGCCGGCCACGACGGCGTCGAGAACGTCGAGCCCCGGCGAGAGCGCGGCGTCCAGCGCGGCGCGCAGCTCCTGCGGGTCGACCGGCTCGCGGAGGCCGATCTCCAGATATTCCGCCTCGCTCGCCACCCCGGTGGGTGCCGCGCTGGCGTACGAGATCTTGGGGTGCGGGGTGAAGCCCTGGGAGAAGGCGATCGGCACGCCGGCCCGGCGCAGCGCCCGCTCGAACGCCCGGGCGAAGTCCCGGTGCGAGGTGAAGCGCAACGGACCGCGCTTGGCGTACCGGATCCGGACGCGCTGGACGACCGGCGCCTGGCCGCCCTCTGGCTGTGGTTTCCTACTGATCGTCGTGCTCCTCGTTCGGTCAGTGCTCGTTGATCATGAAGTCATTGTCGACGACCCGCGACAGCGGTGACAACAACCTCATGATCAACGGAGTGGGCCCGGGGTGGGCCGCCAGGCCGGGGCGGGTTACTGCTGGGCGCCGGTGGGGAGCTTCAGGCCGTTGATCGGGGTGAGCGGGAGGAGCTTCTTCCCGGTCGGGCCGATCTGGATCTCGGTGTCCATCGACGGGCAGACGCCGCAGTCGAAGCACGGGGTCCACCGGCAGTCGTCCTGCTCGTACTCGGAGAGCGAGTCCTGCCAGTCCTGCCAGAGCCAGTCCTTGTCCAGGCCCGAATCCAGGTGGTCCCAGGGCAGGACCTCCAGCTCGTCGCGCTCGCGGGTGGTGTACCAGTCGAGGTCGACCCCGAAGGCGGGCAGCACCTCGGCCGCCGCGTCCACCCAGCGCTGGTAGGAGAAGTGCTCGCTCCACCCGTCGAACCGGCCGCCGTTCTCCCAGACCTTGCGGATCACCGCGCCGACGCGGCGGTCGCCCCGGCTGAGCAGGCCCTCGATCAGGGAGGGCTCGCCGTCGTGGTAGCGGAAGCCGATCGCCCGGCCGAGCGAACGGTCGGAGTTAATCGCCTGCTTGAGCATCTTCAGCCGGCCGTCGATGACCTCCGGCCGCTCCATCGCCGCCCACTGGAACGGGGTGTGCGGCTTCGGCACGAACCCGCCGATGGAGACCGTGCAGCGGATGTCCTTGCTGCCGGTGGCCGCCCGCCCCGCCTTGATGACCTCGTGCGCCATGTCCGCGATCTCGAGGACGTCCTCGTCGGTCTCGGTGGGCAGGCCGCACATGAAGTACAGCTTCACCTGCCGCCACCCGTTGGTGTACGCGGTGACGACGGTGCGGATCAGGTCTTCCTTCGACACCATCTTGTTGATGACCTTGCGGATCCGCTCCGACCCGCCCTCCGGGGCGAAGGTCAGACCGGTGCGCCGCCCGTTGCGGGACAGCTCCTGGGCGAGGTCGATGTTGAAGGCGTCGACCCGGGTCGACGGCAGCGACAGCGACACGTTGGTGCCCTCGTACTGCTGGGCGAGGCCCGAGCACATGTCGCCGATCTCGGAGTGGTCGGCCGACGACAGCGACAGCAGGCCCACCTCGTGGAAGCCGGAGAACTCCAGCCCCTGCTGCACCATCTGCCCCACCGTGGTGATGGAGCGCTCGCGGACCGGCCGGGTGATCATGCCCGCCTGGCAGAAGCGGCAACCCCGGGTGCAGCCCCGGAAGATCTCCACCGCGTACCGCTCGTGCACCGTCTCGGCGAGCGGGACCAGGGGCTTCTTCGGGTACGGCCAGGCGTCCAGGTCCATGGTCGTGC
Organism: Micromonospora sp. NPDC047670; assembly: GCF_043204915.1. Taxonomy (NCBI): domain Bacteria; kingdom Bacillati; phylum Actinomycetota; class Actinomycetes; order Micromonosporales; family Micromonosporaceae; genus Micromonospora; species Micromonospora sp. NPDC047670. Next base: position 21,976 of record NZ_JBIDDA010000020.1, on the reverse strand, counting down.
GCTTGTGCACCCGGAACGGCACGTCCGCCCGGTTCGGCACGACCCGCTGGATCCGGCCGTCGGGCAGGTAGTCCACGTCGTAGAAGCGCGGCACGTAGACGCTCTCGGTGCGGGCCAGGCGCAGCAGCAGCTCGTCGCGCCCGCCCGGGGAGCCCTCCGCCTTCCACTCCCGGACGATCGCGGTGATCTCCAGGACCGCCTCCTCGCCGTCGCCGAGCACGGCGGCGTCGACGAAGTCGGCGATGGGCTCCGGGTTGAACGCCGCGTGGCCACCGGCCACGATCACCGGGTCGGCGTCGGTGCGGTCGGCGGCGAGCAGCGGGATGCCGGCCAGGTCGATCGCGGTGAGCAGGTTGGTGTAGCCCAGCTCCGTGGAGAAGGAGACGCCGAACACGTCGAAGCTGCGCACCGAGCGGTGCGCGTCGACCGTGAACTGCGGCACGCCGTGGGCGCGCATCAGCTTCTCCAGGTCCGGCCAGACCGCGTAGGTCCGCTCGGCGAGCACGTCGGGCAGCTCGTTGAGCACCTCGTAGAGGATCTGCACGCCCTGGTTGGGCAGGCCGACCTCGTAGGCGTCGGGATACATCAGCGCCCAGCGCACGGCCGCCGAGTCCCAGTCCTTGACCACCGCACCCAGCTCGCCACCGACGTACTGGATGGGCTTGGTCACCTGGGGCAGCAGCGGCTCCAGCTGGGGCCAGACGGAATTGGCCGCGACGGGGCGCGGCGTGGTGGACGGGACGCTCATGAAGCCCAAGGGTACGCGCCCCGTCGGCGGGGACCGCGCGGACGCCGCCGCGGCGCCCGGGCGCTCGTCGTCGCTCCCCGACCCGACGCCCGCCCGACCCTCGTCCTCGGGGCGGCGGCGGGCGGTGGGCGGGATCGCCCCGCTGGCACGTCGGTACTAACCTCGGACCGGCGCGAGAGGAGATTGCCGCGATGCCGCAGCCGCAGCCGGGCCCGGACCGGCCGGCCGACGGGAGCACCCCGGGCCCGGACCAGGGCCGGGATCCGGCGCTCACCGAGGAGCCCACGTCCTCCCCCGCAACGCCCGGCCCCACCGGCGGCACGGGCCCGGAGGGCACCCGTGAGCTGCCCGCCGACGATCCCGGCGTGAGCGCGACCGACCGCGCGGTGGGCGCCGTCGACGCCGACGCCACCGCCACGCCGGACGCCGCCACCGCCGCCGCCACGCGGGAGACTTCCGCCGCTCCGCCCGACGCGGTCGCCGCTGCGGGGAGCGCCACCGCCCCGCAGGGCGCCGCTGCCGGCCCGCACGACGCCGCCCGCGCGGCCGGACAGGAGGCCACCGGCCCGGGCGGGGAGGACGCCGGCCCGGGCGGGGAGGACGCCGGCCCGGGCGGGGAGGACGCCGACGGCACCGGGCCGGGGAGCGTTGCCGCCGGGCCGGGGGGCACTCCTCCGGCGCCCGCCGACGGGCGTGCGACAGATTTCCCGGCGGTCGGGCCGCAGGGCACGCGCGTGCTCCCCGGCGACGGACCGGCGGCGGAGTCACCGGCGGTCGGGCCGCGGGGCACCCGGATGTTCCCCGCCGACGAGCGGCCGGCCGAGCCGCCCGCGCCCCGGTGGAGCGGCTCCGCGCCGGTTCCTCCGCCACGGCCGCGCAAGCGCGCCTGGGGCGAGTCGGCCGAGCCCACGCCGGTGCCGCCGCTCCCGGCGGAGCCGCCCGAGCACCGCACCCCGGTGGACCCGTGGGCCGGCGCGGACACCGGTGGGTGGGAGCTGCCGTCGGCCGAACTGCCGCCGCTGCCGCCGACGCTGCCCTATCCGGCCGCGCCGCCGGCCCGGCCGCACCCCGCGCCGCCCGTCCACTCCCCCGCGCCGCCCGCGCCGCGTCCGGCCCCGCCGCGGCACGCTCCGCCGCGGCACGACGCGCCGCCGGTCGCCTACCCGGTCTCGCCGCCGCCGGTCGCGCACCCCGCCCCGCCGCCGGTCTCCCGGGCGGCCGTCCCGGTGCAGCCGGCGGCGCCCCCGCCTCCGCCGCCCACGCCGCCACGGCAGCGGCGGGCGAAGACGCCGCCAGCTGCGCCGCCGCCCGGCTTCCAGGCACCCAAGGGGTACGTCCCGGTCGCCGTCCGCAAGCGTCGCCGCTGGCCGTGGGTGCTGCTGCTCACGCTGGCCTGCTGCTGCGGCTGCCCGGCCTACTACGGGGTGCCGATGGCGTCGCAGTACCCGGCCAGCGCCACCCTCCCCGCGGAGGTGGCGGACCTGCGGCTGCGCGACGACAACAACAGCAAGGAGACCGCCAAGCGCCTGGAGGCGGAGGTACGCAAGGCGCACTGGCTGGCCGAGGACACGTTCGCGGGCGTCTACAGCACGTCCGCGGGCAAGCGGGTGACCGTCTTCGGCGGCACCGGTTTCCGCCTCACCCCCGAGTCGGACGCGCAGGACGAGATCACCCGGCTGGCCGGGCAGTACTCCCTCGGCGAGGCGCGGGTGGTCGACACCGGCGTACGCGGCCGGCACGAGCGCTGCGCGGTGGGCCGCGCCGACGGCGACGACGTGGTCGTTTGCACCTCCGTCGACCACGGCAGCATCACCACCGCGGTCTTCACCCGGCTCTCGGTCGACGACAGCGCCGCCCTGCTCGGCACCCTGCGGGAGCAGATCGTCACCGCCGAGCAGGGCTGAGCCGGGGCCCTCCCCGGCGGCCGGCGTACGGGTTCCGCGCCTGCCGCGGCGTCGGCTCCCCGGCCCGCGCTGCCGGACTGGCGACGCGGACGAGGACACCGACCGGGGAGAAGCGGCGCGAGCCGCCCCGGGGTCAGCTCAGACGGCGCCGGGCTCGCCGGCGACCGGCGGGTGCGCGCGCGGCGGGGCGTAGCGGGGGACGTACTCCTGGCCGGTCAGCTTCTGGATCTCGGCCATGATCTCGTCGGTCATCGCCCGCAGCGAGGTGCGGTCGTCCGGCCGGCCGGTGAAGTCCAGCGGCTTGCCGAACCGTACGGTGATCTTGGCGCGGCCGGGGCGGGGCACCCGGGTCCCGATGGGCTGGGCCTTGTCGGTGCCGAGCATGCCGACGGGGATGATCGGCACGCCGGCCGCCACCGCCAGCCGGGCCGCGCCGGTGCGCCCCCGGTAGAGCCGGCCGTCCGGCGACCGGGTCCCCTCCGGATAGACGGCGACCAGGTCACCGGCCTTGAGCACCGGGATGGCGGCGTCGAACGCGGACAGTGCCGCCCGACCACCGGCACGTTCCACCGGGATGGCGCCCAGGCCGGTGAGCACGAACCTGGAGAAGGCGCCCTTCGGGCCGGCGCCCTTGAAGTACTCCGACTTCGCCCAGAACGCCAGGTGCCGGGGCACGACGGTGCCGAGGAACAGCTCGTCGGCGACGGAGAGGTGGTTGCCCGCGAAGATCGCGCCACCGGTCTCCGGGATGTACTCCAACCCCTCCACGGTCGGACGGAAGGCCAACCGGAGCGCGGGCGCCACGGTGAGCTTGCCGATGGTGTAGAGCAGGGGCACTGGTCCTCCGGCGGATCGTGTGCGGGCGGGCGGTGTCACGGTAGCGGACGGATCCACGGGATGCCGCACGGGTGGCGGGCCGACCGGCTGGTGAACTGGCCTGTCGGGCCGGGCGGGTCCGGCGGTGGGGGGGGGGGGGGGGGGGGGGGGGGGGGGGGGGCGGGGCCCCCCCCCCCCCCCCCCCCCACCACTCCCGACCCACCCCCGGAAGGCCCGAGTGTCGCTCCCCGACCCCGCCCAGGTACGCCGGCACCACCGATCCACCGACCGCGCCGACCGGCTCTGGTCGGTACGCACCCAGCTGCTCGCGCCGATCCTGGTGGCCACGGTCGGTCTGGTGGTGCTGGGGGCCACCCAGACCGCGACCGCGCTGGACGCCTCCGCCGACGCGGACCGCGCCCGGGTGCTGGCCGGCACCGCGACGGCGACCGTGCGCCTGGTGCACGAGCTGGAGCGGGAACTCGGTGAGACGGCGGCGCTGCGCCAGCGGGGCGGCTCGACGGGCCGTCCCCTCGTCGACGCGCAGCGTCGACGGGTCGACACCTCCGTCGAGCGCTACCGCAGCGCGAGCCGGGACGCCCGCCGGGCCGCCCCCGACCTCGGCCGGGTGCTCGACGGCGCCGACGCGCAGCTCGGCCAGCTCGCCCCGGCCCGCCAGACCGCGCTCGGCGCCACCACCGCCGACCCCACCTACCTGGCCCTGGTCGAGTCGCTGCTCGCCGTCGCCGACGCGCTGCCGGCCCAGGTCCGCGACCGGGACCTGGCCAACGGGGCGCGGGAGGTGGCGGCGGTGGCCGCCCAGGAACACCTCGCCGCCCTGGAACGCGACCTGCTCCGCACCGTCTTCGTGCGGGGCGCGCTGGTCGACGGGGACCTGGTCCGGCTCGGTGAGCTGCGCGGCGCGCAGGAGCAGCGCCAGGCCGAGTTCTCCCGGATCGCCGGCGGGAGGTCGACGGAGGCGTACACCCGGCTGGTGGCGGGCGCCGACGTCACCGCGGCGCGGCGGATGCGCGACAGCGCGCTCAACGCGGAGACGGAACCGGGCGGGCTGAGGACCGACGGCGACGCCTGGTACGTGGCCCAGAGCGGGGCCATCCGCCGGTACAACCTGCTCGGCCGCGAGCTCTCCGAGGAACTCGACCGCAGGGCCACCGCCCTGGCCCGGGACGCCCGACGGCGGGCCCTGGTCACCGGCGGCGCGACGACGGCCGTCGCGCTGGCCTCGCTGACCGCCGCCACGCTGCTCGCCGTACGCACCAGCCGCCGGCTGCGCCGGCTGCGGGTCGCGGCCCTGACCATGGCACACCGCGAGCTGCCGGAGCGGATCACCGCGATCGCCGCCGGCGACGGTACGCAGACCGAGGGCGCGGCCACCCGGCTGACCGCCGGCATCCGGCAGGGCCGGGACGAGGTGGCCCAGGTCGCCCAGGCATTCGACACGGTGAACCGGGCCGCGCTGCGGCTGGCCGGCGAGCAGGCCGAGCTGCGGATGGACGTGACCCGGATGGTCGAGGCGCTGGCGCGGCGGATCCGCACCCTGATCACCCGGCAGCTGCGCCTGCTCGACGAGTTCGAACGCGAGGAGACCGACCCGGACGCCCTGGCCCGGCTCTTCGCGCTGGACCATCTCGCCGCCCGCATGCGGCGCAACGGGGAGAACCTGCTGGTCCTCGCCGGCGGCGAGCCCGGCCGCACGCACGAGGGCGCGCACCTGCTCGCCGACGTGGTCCGGGCGGCCGCCTCGGAGATCGAGGAGTATCCCCGGGTGGAGGTCGACGTGCCCACCGCCGCGGTGCACGGCGACGCCGTCGGCAACCTGGTCCACCTGCTCGCCGAACTGCTGGAGAACGCCACCGTCTACTCGCCGCCGGACACGCCGGTGCACGTCGACGGCCGGCGTACCGTCGACGGGCTCACGCTGCGCGTACACGACCAGGGCATCGGCATCAGCGACAGCCGGCTCGCCGCGATCAACGAGCGGCTGCGCGTGCCCGCGATGCTCTCCAGCGCGGCGGCCGGCAGCATGGGCCTGCACGTGGTGGCCCACCTGGCGGCCCGGCACGGCGTGCGGGTGCACCTGCGCAACACCGGCGCGGGCACCGTCGCCCAGGTGGACATCCCGGAGTCGGCGCTGACCCGGGTCGAGGCCGTCGCCCCGCGTACCTCCCCGGACCGGGGCACGCCGGCACCCGCCGCCGCCGAAGCCCCCTGGTTCCGGCCGCGGTCCGCCCCGGCCGCGACGCCGCCCGCGCTGGCCGGCGCCCGGCCGGCCGAGTCGGCCGACCCGGCGGCGCTGCCCGACATGGCCAGCATCCACCGCGCGCCGACCGTCGCGCTCCCGGTGCTCGGGAGGCGGCCGGCCGACCCCGCGCGCACGCCACCCCCGCCGTTCGCCGCCCCCGCGCCACCCCCGCCGTTCGCCGCCCCCGCGCCACCTGCGCCGGTTTCCGTGCCCGCGGCGCCCCCGCCGGGTCCGGCGCCGGCCGCCACCACCGAGGCCGGGCTGCCGCGCCGCACCCGGGGCGGCCAACTCCCGGCCCCGCTGCACGACGCCCCCGCGCCGCGCCCGAAGGACGACCTGCTCGACCCCGAGCTGGTGCGGTCCCGGCTGTCCGCGCTCGCCCAGGGCGTCGCCGCGGCGACGCGACGTACCCAGCAGACGACACCCCCCAGGAGAACCCCATGACCCCTTCCGCGCGCACCGGCCTCGACTGGCTGCTGGCCAACTTCGCCGAGCAGGTGCCGGACGTGTCGCACGCCCTCGCCGTGTCCGGCGACGGGCTCCGGCTGGCGGCCTCCCCCGACCTCGCGCCCGACCAGGTGGACCAGCTCGCCGCCGTGATCAGCGGCCTGGCCAGCCTGACCGTCGGCGCCGCGCGGCTGATGTCCGCCGGCCGGGTACGGCAGCAGATCGTCGACATGGACGGCGGGGTGATGCTGGTGATGGCGGTCGGCGAACGCGCGCTCGTCGGGGTGCTGGCCGCGCCCGGCTGCGACCTCGGCCAGATCGGCTACGAGACCGCCATGCTGGTCCAGCGGGTGGCGGAGGCGCTGGAACCGGCGGTCCGGGCGTGACCGGACGGCCCCGACGCCTGCTGGCCGCCCTGCTGGTGGCCCTGCTCGCCACCGGCTGCGGTACGGCCGAGGCCGGTCCGCGGCCCTGGCACGACGGCCGGATCTTCCTCGCCACCGGCAACACCACCGGCGTCTACTACCAGCTGGGCGGCGGCTACGCGGACGTGATCAGCCGCCACCTGCCCGGCTACGAGGCCCGGGCCGAGCCGACCGGGGCGTCGGTGGAGAACATCAACCGGCTGGCCAGCGGCGACATGGAGATCGCGTTCAGCCTCGCGGACACCGCCGCGGACGCCGTGCTGGGGCGCGGGGCCTTCGCCGGCCAGCCCCAGCCGGTCCGGGCGCTGGCCCGGGTCTACAGCAACTACACGCACGTGATCGTCCGCGCCGACGCGCGGATCACCACGCTGGCGGGGCTGCGCGGCAAGCGGGTCTCCACCGGCTCGCCGAAGTCCGGCACGGACATCCTCGCCGGGCGCCTGCTGACCGCGGCCGGCCTCGACCCGGACCGGGACGTCCGCCGGGCCACGCTGTCCCTGCCGGAGACGGTCAAGCGGATGCGGGCCGGCACACTCGACGCGATGTTCTTCGCCGGCGGCCTGCCCACGCCGGGCATCGCCGACCTGCTCTCCGGCGCCCCGGGAAGGTTCGCGCTGCTGCCGATCGCCGACCTGATCGAGCCGCTCGCCGCCCGGCACGGGCCGGTCTACACCACCGCGGAGCTGCCGAGGGAGGCGTACGGCACGACGAGCACCACGCCGACCGTCACGGTGGCGAACGTGATCCTGGTCGGGGCCGACATGCCCGACCAGTTGGCGTACGACCTGACCCGGCTGCTCTTCACCTACCAGGCCGACCTGGTCAGCGTGCACCCGGAGGGCGGCAACTTCACCCGGCAGAGCGCCGCCGGCACCGACCCGATCCCGCTGCACCCCGGCGCGGCCCGGTTCTACCGCAGCGGGTGAGCGGCGCCGGTCAGGCGTCCGCCGGGGCGTTGGCGGCGCGGGCGGCGGCGACCAGGCGGTCGACCTCGGCGAGCATGTCGGGGTCGTCCGCCGGGGTGCCGGGATCGAGGCGCACCGTCCAGGTCAGGCCGTCCACGCCGGGCACCCGCCGGGCGGCGATCCGGCCCGCGCCGCCGGGCACCGGCTGGTGCCGCGTGTACGCCACCGAGCGGGTGACCCGCTCCCGGACCTGGTGCGGCAGCTCCCCCGGGTCGAGCAGCAGGTAGGTCTCGGCCGGGCAGTCCGCCACCACCAGGTAGCCGTCGCGCTCGGCGACCCGCTCCGCCGGCGTGACGGTGAGCTCCCGACCGGACCACACCGCTTTGAGGATGTCGTGCCAGCCCAGCCGGTGCGCCCGGCCGGGCAGCCAGAGCCCGAGATTGCTGGCCACCACCACGCCGTCGCCCTCGCCGTTGCCGGCCGCGGCCCAGGCGAGCACCCGCTCGTCGGGGGCCAGCGGCGGCCGGTCGGCCGGCGGCAGCTTCGGCCTGCGGCGGAACAGTCCCATCTACAGCCCTCCCGCGGCCTGCTCGCGCAACGCCCGGGCGTGCTGCTCCAGCGAGAGCAGCTCACCGAAGGCGGCGAAGTACTCGTCCTTGTTGTTGACCGGGTTGATCCGCTGGATCCGGGACTTCAGGTCCCTGATCCGGCCGGTCACCGAGCCCCACTGCAACCGGGCCATGGTGACCGACACGTAGCGCGGGTCGGGCTCGCCGTCGATGCGCAACGGCTCCACGGCCAGTTCGCCGACGAGCGCCCGGGCGGCGAGGTCCTCGCAGGCGTCGCGGACCGACTCGATCCAGACCGCGCCGCCGGTCGCCGTGGCGGCCCCGCCGACCGCCGCGACGGCCGCCCGCACCGCCACGTGCACGGGGTGGCGGTACTCGGACGCCTCGACGGCGTCGAACATCGGCCCGGCCAGCACCGGCTCCTGGAGGGCGAGCTTCAGCGCCTCCCGCTCGACCATCGACTGCGGGTTGTCGACGACCGGCTCGGCCGGTGCGGGCCGGGACGGCGGCGGGGCGTCCCGGCCGGTCGGGGCGGAGGCGGCGGCCAGCACGGCCCGCTGCACCGGCTCGATCTCCATGCCGAGGTCGCCGGCGAGCTTGCGGACGTACTCCGGGCGCTTCTCCCGGTCCTTGATCTTGGCAACCAGCGGCGCGGCCCGGCGCATCGCCTCCACCCGGCCGTCGACGGTGTCGAGGTCGTAGCGGTTGATGACGTGGCGCAGCGCGAAGTCGACCAGCGGCTCGCGGCGGGCGACCAGGTCGCGGACCGCCATGTCGCCCTTGGCCAGGCGCAGGTCGCACGGGTCCATGTTGTCGGGGCTGACCGCGATGAAGGTGCGCCCGACGAAGCGCTGGTCGTCCTCGAAGGCGCGCAGCGCGGCCTTCTGGCCGGCGGCGTCGCCGTCGAAGGTGAAGATGATCTCGCCGGCCACGGCGTCGGTGTCGAGCAGCAGCCGGCGCAGCACCCCGATGTGGTCGGCGCCGAACGCGGTGCCGCAGGTCGCCACGGCGGTCGGCACCCCGGCCAGGTGGCACGCCATCACGTCGGTGTAGCCCTCGACCACGACCACCTTGCCCTGCTTGGCGATCTCCCGCTTGGCCTGGTCGATGCCGTAGAGGACGTGCGACTTCTTGTAGATCGGCGTCTCGGGGGTGTTGAGGTACTTCGGGCCGTCGTCGTCCTCGAAGAGCTTCCGCGCGCCGAAGCCGATGACGTCGCCGGTGAGGTCGCGGATCGGCCACATCAGCCGGCGGCGGAACCGGTCGATGAGCGTGCCGGAGCGCGACGGCCGGGACAGCCCGGCGGTGACCAGCTCGTCGTGGGTGAAGCCCTGCTGGCGCAGGTGCTTGGTGAGCAGGTCCCAGGCGTCCGGGGCGAACCCGCAGCCGTAGCGCTCGGCGGCGGCCCGGTCGAAGCCGCGGCGGGCCAGGAACTCCCGGGCCGGGCGCGCGCCGGCGGTGGTGAGCTGCGCGCGGTAGAAGTCGACGGCGGCGGCGTGCGCGGCGACGAGGCGCTGCCGCTGCCCCTGCTGCGGGCGGGGCCGGGGCGCGGCGGAGTCGCCCTCGACGTAGCGCAGCTGGATGCCGGCCCGGGCGGCGAGCCGCTCGACCGACTCGACGAAGCTCAGGTGCTCGGCGTCCATCAGGAACTTGATCGCGTCGCCGCCGGCACCGCAGCCGAAGCAGTACCAGACGTTGCGGGCGGGCGAGACGTTGAACGACGGGCTCTTCTCGTCGTGGAACGGGCACAGGCCCTTGAGGTTGCCGCCGCCGGCCGACTTGAGGGTCACCGTCTCGGAGATGACGTCCGCGATCGAGGTGCGCTCCCGGACCAGCGCGATGTCCTCGTCCTGGATCCGCCCAGCCATGTCCGCCACCCCCTCGTCGTACATCCTGCCCTGCCCGGCCCGCGGCGCGACGCCGGGGGAGGTCGTGCGCTCCGCCGGATCCGGCGGCCACGCCGCCTGACGGCCCGGCGGACCGGACGCGTCCGGCCGGTCGGGCCGCCGCCGCTCCCGGAGCTACGCCCCGGCCGGCTGCTCCCGGCCGGCGGTCCCGCGCCGGTCGCCCCGCCCCGGCATGGCGGCGAGCAGGGTGTCGAGCGCCTGTCGCTCGGTGCCGAGCCGGGCGATCGCCTCCGCGATGCGGGCCCGCTCCCGCTCCAGGTGCTCGACCATGCCCGGGCACGCCGACGGGGTCGGGCGCCCACCCTCGTCGCGGGTCGGCGCCCCGATCCGCATGTGAGCTGCCCCATTCCCCCGTTGACCTTCACACCGATGTGAAAGCTTAGCTTTCCTCCCGTCGATGGCCGCCGGGACGAAGGAGCAGAGGATGTCAGGCGCATTGATCATCGGGGCGGGACCGGGCATCGGACGGGCGGTCGCGCTGCGGTTCGCCCGCGAGGGCCTACCGGTCGCGGTCGTCGCCCGGAACGGGGCGACGGTGCGGGCCACGGCCGAGGCCGTCGCCGCGCTCGGCGTACGGGCCGTGCCGTTGACCGCCGACAGCGCGGACGAGACGGCGCTCCGGGCGGCTCTGGACGCGGCGGCCGACGAACTGGGCCCGCCGGACGTCGTGGTGTACAACGCCGCGATCATCCAGGCGGACTCGCTCGGCGAGCTGTCCGTCAGCGCCCACCAGGCCGCCTGGGCGGTCAACGTGGTGGGGGCGCTCACCACGGCCGCACACGTCCTGCCCGGCATGGCCCGGCGCGGCGGCGGCTCGTTCATCGTCACCGGCGGGATGCCCGAGCCGAAGCCGCAGTACGTGTCCCTCTCGCTCGGCAAGGCCGGCGTGCGGACGCTCGTGGCGCTGCTCGACCAGGAGTACGGACCGTCCGGGGTCCACGTGGCCACGGTCACCGTCGACGGTGCCGTCGCCCCGGACACGGCGTTCGACCCGGACGACATCGCGGAGCACTACTGGCGCCTGCACACCCAGCCCCGGCAGCGTTGGGAGCGGGAGGTCGTGCACGACGGGGAGACCACCGCCGACCGGTGAGCCGGGTGCGGTGGGTGCTCGACGCCGACGTGCGCGGCGACGGTCTCCGGCGCGCGGGTCACCGGGGGCGGCGCCGCAGGTAGCGCCGCACCGCCGGCGGGTCCTCCTCGTCGTACGACCGGGCGGCGCGGATCGCGGCCGCCAGACCGGAGCGGCGCACCCGGGGCGGCGGGTTGACCGCCGGGTCCCGGGCCATCTCCCGGACCAGGGCGACGGCCAGGCCGAGCATGACCACCACGAACGGCAGGGCGACCAGGATCGTCGCCTGTTGCAGCGCGTCCAGCCCGCCGACCAGCAGCAGCACCGCGGCCACCGCGCCGATCAGCACCCCCCAGACCACCACCAGCGCGCGGTGCGGGCGCAGCGCCCCCCGGGAGGTGAGCGAGCCGAGCACCAGGGCGGCGGAGTCGGCGCCGGTGACGAAGAAGAGCGCGACCAGCACCATCGCCAGCAGGGTGGTCAGGCCCGCCAGGGGCAGCGCCGCCAGCAGGCCGAAGAGCGCCCGTTCGGTGCCCGCGCCGACGTCGGCGACCAGGTCCCGGGCGCCGGTGGCCTGCACCCGCAGGGCGCTGCCGCCCAGCACCGCGAACCAGACCACGCTGGCCCCGCTGGGCACCAGCAGCACCCCGGCGACGAACTGCCGGACCGTGCGGCCCCGGGAGATGCGGGCGATGAAGATGCCGACGAACGGGGCCCAGGAGATCCACCACGCCCAGTAGAAGATCGTCCAGGAGCCCAGCCAGTCCGGGTCGGAGAAGGCGCCGGTACGGGTGGACATGGTGACCAGGTTGCTCAGGTAGTCGCCGACCGACGCGGGCAGCACCTCCAGCGTGTAGATCGTCGGACCGGCCACGAACACGAAGAGCATCAGCGCGACGGCGAGCAGCACGTTGGTCGTGGAGAGCCACTTGATGCCCCGGTGCAGGCCGGAGAACGCGGAGACGACGAAGGCCAGGGTGAGCGCGCCGATCACCACCAGTTCGACCGCGACGGTGTCCGGTACGGGGGTGAGCAGGTCCAGCCCGGCGGCGACCTGGAGGGCGCCGAGGCCGAGGCTGGTGGCCGAGCCGAAGACGGTGGCGAAGACGGCCAGCAGGTCGATCGCCCGGCCGACCGGGCCGTCCACCCGCGCGCCGAGCAGCGGTTGGAACGCCGCCGAGATCCGGTTCTCCCGCCCCTTGCGGAACGTCGAGTACGCCAGCGCGAGCGCCACCACCGCGTAGATCGCCCACGGGTGCAGCGTCCAGTGGAAGAGCGTGTACTGCATCGCCGCCGACGCGGCCGCCCCGGTGTTCGGCGCGACGCCGGTGGCCGGCGGCGGGGCGGCGTAGTGCTCGACCGGCTCGGCGACGGCGTAGAAGACCAGGCCGATCCCCATGCCGGTGCTGAACATCATCGACACCCAGGCCAGCGTGCTGAACTCCGGTTCGTCGTCGTCGGCGCCGAGCCGGATCCGGCCGAACTTCGTCGCGGCGATGACCACCGAGAGCACCAGGAAGGCGTCGGCGGCCACGACGAAGAACCACCCGAAGGTGTCGATCACCCAGGCCAGGCCGGACTCGCCGAAGCCGGCCAGGGAACCCCGGGCCAGCACGCCCCACGCCACCACGGCCAGGACGCCGCCGACGCTGAGCGCCAGCACCACCCGGTCGACCCGGCCGACGGCCGGCGTCCGGCCGCGTACCCGCTCGCTCATGCTCACCCCCCGCCCATCCTGCTGGGCACGGGGGCGACGCACGGCGGTTATCGGGGAACGCCGGCCCCGGGCTCCGGGAGGGCCGGGGTGCGGGTCAGGCGGGGACGGCGGCGGACTCCTCGGCCTCGACCTGGCGGTTCCACTCCGGCTTGGTGGCGCGCCAGCCCTCGTCGTCCATGCCCCGGCGCCAGTAACCCGAGATGGAGAGCCGGTCGCGGGGGACCCCGCGCTCGACGCGGAGCAGGTGGCGCAGCTCCTTGACGAAGGTCGCCTCGCCGTGCACGAAGGCGTGCACGTCGCCGGGCGGGAACTCCAGGTCGCGGACCGCCGCGACCAGGGCCTCCCCGACCGGACGGCCGCCCCGGTGCAGCCAGGTCAGGCGCACCGCGCCCGGGCTGGCCAGCCGCTGTTCCTCCGCCGGGTCGGCGACCTCGACGAACGCGACGGCCGGGGCGCCGGCCGGCAGCCGCTCCAGGGCGGCGGCGATCGCCGGCAGGGCGCTCTCGTCGCCGACCAGCAGGTGCCAGTCGGCGTCCGGGCTCGGGGCGTACGCGCCGCCCGGGCCGACGAAGCGCACGGGGTCGCCGGGGCGCAGCGCGGCCGCCCACGGCCCGGCGAGCCCCTCGTCGCCGTGGTGCACGACGTCGACGGTCAGCTCCCCGGCCAGCGGGTTCCAGGCCCGCACCGTGTACGCCCGCAGCCGGGGCCACTGCTCGCAGGGCAGGTCACGACGGATCGCGGCGAGGTCCATCGGGTCCGGGTAGTCGACGCCCGGCACCGGAAAGACGATCTTGATGTAGTGGTCGGTGAACTCGCCCACCGGCAGGCCGGTCAGCTCCTCGCCGCCGAGCACGAGCCGGACCAGGTGCGGGGTGGGCCGCCCGGTGCGCAGTACCCGGGCGGACGTGACCTTCTTCGGGCGCTCCGTCATGCTGGTTAGGCTAACCTAAGTTTGTTCGGGTCACCCATTCGCACCCCCTGGGCCGGCCCGGTGCGGCCGGCGCACCAGCCGCTCGTGCCAGGCCACGGCCGCCGGGTCGGTCAGCGACGCGACCTGGTCGATCACGACCCGGAGCCGGGCGGCGTCGTCCGGCGCGGCCCGCCAGAGCGGGGCGAAGACCGGGTCCAGCCCGTCCGGTGCCCGGTCGGCCAGGGCGTGCACCAGGTCGGCCAGCACCTCCCGCTGCCGTCGGTAGCGGGCCTCCGCGCCGGGCCGGCGCATGACGTACCGCAGCGCGATGCCCTTGAGCAGCGCGCACCGCGCCCGGGTCCGCCGCGGCACCACGAGGTCGGCGGCGTACCGGCGGTGCGGGCCGGGGCCGTACCGCTGCTGGGTGGCCGCCACCACGGTCGAGACGAACCGGCCGGTCAGCACGCTGGCGGTCGCCTTCAGGGCGGCCTGCGCGCGGTGGCTGCCGTCGTAGCCGGCCAGCGGGGCGAGTTCCGGGTCGTCGAGCAGTTCCCGCAGCACCTCGTCGAGGTCGGCCGGGGACTCGCCGGAATAGGTGGCCGCGACGTCGGCGCAGAGCGCGCCCCGCTCGTCGGGATCGTCCAACAGCGGGCGCAGCGTGACGTACCCGCCGTGGATGCCGTCCTCGACGTCGTGCACCGAGTACGCGACGTCGTCGGCCCAGTCCATCACCTGTGCCTCCAGGCAGCGCCGGTCGTCGCCCGGCCCGCCGGCGCGCAGCCAGGCGAACACCGGCAGGTCGTCGGCGTACACCCCGAACTTGCGCTGGTCCGGGCGGCGCGGCCACGGGTACTTCGCGACCGCGTCGAGCGAGGCGCGGGTGAGGTTGAGGCCGGCGGACGTGCCGTCCGGGGCGATCACCTTGGCCTCCAGCCGGGTCAGCACCCGCAGCGTCTGGGCGTTGCCCTCGAAGCCGCCGCAGCCGGCGGCCAGCTCGTCCAGCGCGTCCTCGCCGTTGTGCCCGAACGGCGGGTGCCCCAGGTCGTGGGCGAGCCCGGCGGTGTCCACCACGTCCGGGTCGCAGCCCAGCCGGGCGCCCATCTCCCGGGCGATCTGCGCGACCTCCAGCGAGTGGGTCAGCCGGGTCCGCAGGAAGTCGTCCGTGCCGGCCGTGTGTACCTGGGTCTTCGCGGCGAGCCGCCGGAACGCCGCCGAGTGCAGCACCCGGGCCCGGTCCCGCTCGTACGCCGACCGCCCGTACCCGGTGTCCTTCGGCGGCTCGCCGACCCGGCGGGCGGCGTCCGGGTCGTCCGGCCCGGCACGCTCAGTTCCCACGCTGCCGCAGCACGCAGAACTCGTTGCCCTCCGGGTCGGCGAGCACGGTCCACCCGACATCGCCCTGCCCGATGTCGACGTGCCGGGCGCCCATGTCGACCAACCGCTCGACCTCGGCCTCCTGGTCGTCGGGGCGCAGGTCGATGTGCAGCCGGTTCCTGGTCTCCTTGTCGTCGGCCGCCGGCACGAAGACGATGCCGGGCAGCCGGTCGGGGGACCGGCGGATCTCCACCTCGTCCGGCTTCTCGGCGACCACCTGGTAGCCGAGCGCCTCGGCCCACCAGCGGGCGAGCCGGGCCGGGTCCCGGGCGTCGACGGTCAGGCTCTCCCAGGCGCTGCTCATGCCGATCAGGTTACGCCCGGGTGGCCCGGACGGCTCGTCGCCGGCGCGCGTCGGACGGGCCCGCAACCTCCGTTCAGGCGAGAGTTGTCGGCCGATCGCCGAGGGTTACGGGATCGCGGTCCGGCATGGCCGCCGGTAGCGTTCCCGGCGCGGAACGTGACCATACCGAGGGCTCGACGGTGGGAGAGACACCCGTGGACGCGGACACGATGATGGGAACGGAGTTGCGGGGGCTGCGCCGACGCCGCCCCGAGGTGGCGGGCACGGTGCTGGCCGGCACCGACGGCCTGCTGATCTCCAGCGACCTGCCGGAGACGGACGCCACCCACCTGGCGGCGCTCGCGGCGGCGAGCTTCGGCCTCGGCCACCGGGTGGCCGACACCGTGCGGCACGGTGAGTTCCGTGAGTCGGTGCTCCGCACCACGGCCGGGGCCGTGGTGACCTATCCGGCCGGGCGCAACGCCCTGCTGACGTTGGTCGCCGACGACGCCGCCGACCTGGAGGCGCTGCACGCCGACGCCCGGGCGGTGGCCCGGCGCGCCGGCTCGGTGCTGGACACCCGCCGGCCGGTCGAGGTGACGCCGGCGTCCGAGTCGCACGCCCCGCTCGCGGCCCGCCCGCCGGGAAGCGCCCTGCCCCGGCGCGCCACCCACCACACCTGGCGCCGCCCGCCGCTCTGAGCGTCGCCGGCAGGAGACGACGCGGTCGCGCCGGCACGGGTCGTCGCACGACGGCGGCGGCGGACCCGGTCCCCGGGTCCGCCGCCGCCCTGCCGAGCCTCCGTTGCGTCAGCGACTGTCGGAGCCGTCCGTCTCCACCACGGCGCGGCCGGCCTCCAGCCGGGCGACGGGCACCCGGAAGGGCGAGCAGGACACGTAGTCCAGGCCCACCTCGTGGAAGAAGTGCACCGAGTCCGGGTCGCCGCCGTGCTCGCCGCAGACGCCGAGCTTCAGCTCCGGCCGGGCCGCCCGGCCCTCCTCCGCGGCGATCCGGACCAGCCGGCCCACGCCGTCCCGGTCGATCGACTCGAACGGGGAGATGCCGAAGATGCCCAGCTCCAGGTAGCGCCAGAAGAACGCGCCCTCGACGTCGTCGCGGGAGAAGCCCCAGCCCATCTGCGTCAGGTCGTTGGTGCCGAAGGAGAAGAACTGTGCCGCCTCGGCGATCTGGCCGGCGGTCAGCGCCGCCCGGGGCACCTCGATCATCGTGCCGATCAGCACCTCGACCGGCTGCTCCCGGGTCACCTCGGCGATGATCCGCTCCGCCTCGGCGCGGACCGTCTCCAGCTCCTGCACCGCCCCGACCAGCGGCACCATGATCTCCGGACGCGGCGTGAGGCCGTCCCTGGCGCACTCGACCGCGGCTTCGACGATCGCCCGGACCTGCATCGCGAACAGGCCGGGGATGACCAGGCCGAGGCGTACGCCGCGCAGGCCCAGCATCGGGTTCTGCTCGTGCATCCGGCGGACGGCGGCGAGCAGCGCCTCCTCCTGGGCCACGTCCTCGCCGCGCTCCTGCGCGACCGCCACGTTGACCGCGAGCTGCTCCAGCGGGGGCAGGAACTCGTGCAGCGGCGGGTCGATCAGCCGGACGGTGACCGGCAGCCCGTCCATCTCCCGGAAGATCTCCATGAAGTCGGCCCGCTGCAACGGCAGCAGCGCGGCCAGCGCGGCCTGCCGCTCGGCGTCGTCGCGGGCCAGGATCAGCTTTTCGACCAGCTCGCGCCGGTCGCCGAGGAACATGTGCTCGGTGCGGCAGAGCCCGATGCCCTCCGCGCCGAAGCGGCGGGCCCGGGCGGCGTCCGCGCCGGTGTCGGCGTTCGTCCGCACGGCCAGCCGCCGCTTGCCGTCGGCGTGCGTCATGATCCGGTGTACGGCCCGGACCAGCGCGTTGTCGATGTGCTCCGGGTCGAGGCTGCCCTCGAAGTACTGCACCATCTCGGAGGGCATGACCGGCACCTCGCCGAGGTAGACCTTGCCGGTGGTGCCGTCGATGCTGACGATGTCGCCCTCGGTGACCGTCTGCCCGGCGACCGTGAACCTGCGCTGCGGGATGTCGATGTCCAGCTCGTCCGCGCCGGAGACGCAGGTCTTGCCCATCCCCCGGGCCACCACGGCGGCGTGGCTGGTCTTGCCGCCGCGGGAGGTGAGGATGCCCTTGGCGGCGATCATGCCGTTCAGGTCGTCCGGGTTGGTCTCCCGGCGGACCAGGATCACGTCCTCTCCCTCGGCGGCCAGCTCGACCGCGCGGGCGGAGGTGAAGACCACCCTGCCCACCGCCGCGCCCGGGGACGCGCCGATGCCCTTGGCGACCGGCTGGAACTCGTGGTCGAGCTGGAAGCGCGGGAACATCAGCTGGGCGAGCTGCGCGCCGTTGACCCGGTGCAGCGCCTCGTCGAGGTCGATCAGGCCCTCGTCGACGAGCTGGCCGGCGATGACGAACGCCGCCGCGGCGGTGCGCTTGCCGACCCGCGTCTGGAGCATCCAGAGCTTGCCGCGCTCGATGGTGAACTCGATGTCGCAGAGGTCCTTGTAGTGGCCCTCCAGCCGGGCCATGTACGTGAGCAGCTCGTCGTACGACTTCTTGTCCAGCCGCTCCAACTCCTGCAACGGCACGGTGTTGCGGATGCCGGCGACGACGTCCTCGCCCTGGGCGTTGGCCAGGTAGTCGCCGTAGATGCCCTGCGCGCCGCTGGCGGGGTCGCGGGTGAACGCGACGCCGGTGCCGGAGTCCGGGCCCAGGTTGCCGAAGACCATCGACACCACGTTGACCGCGGTGCCGAGGTCGGCCGGGATCCGCTCCTGGCGCCGGTAGAGCACCGCGCGCTCGGCGTTCCACGACTCGAAGACCGCGCGGATGGCCAGGTCGAGCTGCTCCCGCGGCTCCTGCGGGAACTCCCGGCCGGTGTGCTTGAGGAAGATCTTCTTGTACGAGTCGACCAGCCCGCGCAGGTCGTCCGCGTCGAGGTCGAGGTCGTTGGCGGTGCCCTTGGCGCGTTTGGCCTCGTCGAGCGCGTGCTCGAACTCCTCGCCCGGCACCTCGCAGACGGTCTTGCCGAACATCTGGATCAGCCGGCGGTACGAGTCCCAGGCGAACCTGTCGTTGCCGCCCGCCTGTGCGCTCAGGCCGACCACGCTGCGGTCGTTGAGGCCGACGTTGAGGACGGTCTCCATCATGCCGGGCATGGAGAACTTGGCCCCGGACCGGACGGAGACGAGCAGCGGGTCCTGCGGGTCGCCGAGGCGCCTGCCCATCGCCCGCTCGAGCGAGGCGAGGTGGGCGGCGATCTGGTCGGCGAGCCCGTCGGGCTCCTCGCCGGTGGCCAGGTACGCCTTGCAGGCCTCGGTGGTGATGGTGAAGCCCGGGGGGACCGGCAGGCCGAGGTTGGTCATCTCGGCCAGGTTGGCCCCCTTGCCGCCGAGCAGGTCCTTCAGGTCCTTGTTGCCCTCGGCGAAGTCGTAGACGTACTTGTGTTCCACCGTCTCTTGTGCTGCCACCAGAAGCCTCCCACGCGCGCCGTTCCGACACTTAACGAAGGTTCAGTTGCTCCCATACCCCGGGACGGACCACCGGTAATCCCGATGCCGTGCCGGCTGGTGGGCGAAGGCTAAGCGAACATCGCGTGGCCTGGGACCGTTCGGTGACAATAGGCACAGCTATCACGACTATCCGCGTTCGTACCGGTTGTTGGGAACGCTTCCACGCGCACGATCACGCAATTCCGGCCCTCTCTCGTACTCTTGACGTCACGTGTTTCGGTGAACCTCACCTTTGCCATAACAGCCGCAAATACACCCCCTCGGAGTCGTCGCCGTGCCAACCGTTCCCACCGCCGTCCCGGAGCCCCTCGATCCGTCCGCCACCGGGCCGGACGACCGGGCGGCCGGGCAGGCCGACCTGCCGGTCCACGCGCCCGTCGCCGCCGAGCTGGCCCGCGCGGCGGCCCGGACGGCCGACAGCCTGCTCGCCCCGCCGGCCCCGATCCGGCTCGGCGACGTGGTACCCGCCCCGGAACTGGTCGCGCCGGACCCGACCGCCGACTTCGTCCTCACCGCCGAGGCGGTGATCCGGGTGAGCGCCGGCGACGCCGTCCGAGCCGTCGGCGAGCAGCTCGCCGCCCTGCTCCGGCCCGCCACCGGCTACCCGCTGCCGGTCGCCGACGCCACCCGGCCCGAGCCCGCCGGCGGCATCGCGCTGGCGCTGGTCGACTCCGGCGACCTCGGCGCGGAGGGCTACCGGCTCGACGTGACACCCGACGGGGTGCGCATCCAGGCGGCCACGCCCGCCGGTCTCTTCTTCGGCGTGCAGACGCTGCGGCAGCTCCTGCCGGCGGCGATCGAGAGCCCGTCGCCGGTCGCCGAGCGCTGGGCGCTGCCCGGCGGCTCGATCACCGACCGCCCCCGGTTCGCCTACCGGGGGGCGATGCTCGACGTGGCCCGGCACTTCTTCGGCGTGCCCGACGTGCTGCGGGTGATCGACCACCTGGCCCGCTACAAGCTCAACCACCTGCACCTGCACCTCACCGACGACCAGGGCTGGCGGATCGCGGTCGATTCCTGGCCCCGGCTGGCCACGGTCGGCGGGGCGGGCGAGGTGGGCGACGGCCCCGGCGGGCACTACACGCGCGACGACTACCGGCGGATCGTGGCCTACGCGGCGCGGCGGCACATCACCGTGGTGCCGGAGATCGACCTGCCGGGGCACACCCACGCGGCGCTGACCGCGTACGGGGAACTCGCGCCGGACCGCATCGCGCCGCGGCCGTACACCGGCACCGAGGTCGGCTTCAGCTACGTCGACCCGGCCAGCGAGCGGACGTACGAGTTCGTCGCCGACGTGCTCGGCGAGATCGCCGCGCTCACGCCCGGGCCCTGGCTGCACATCGGGGGCGACGAGGCGTTCAAGGTGCTCCCCGACGCGTACGCCGCCTTCGTCGAGCGCGCCCAGCGGATCGTCGCCGGCACCGGCAAGACGGTGGTCGGTTGGCACCAGATCGCGCCCGCCGGGCACGCCGAGGGGCGGGTGCTCCAGTGGTGGGGGACGACGGGCGAGGACCCGGTCACCGCGGACGCCGTCCGCCGGGGCGCGCGGCTGATCCTCTCCCCCGGCAACCACGCCTACCTCGACATGAAGTACACCCCCGACACCCCCATCGGGCACGACTGGGCGGGCCTGATCGACGTCCGCCGGGCGTACGACTGGGATCCCGCCACCCACGTGGCCGACGTCCCGGCCGACGCGGTGCTCGGCGTGGAGGCGCCGCTGTGGACCGAGTCGGTCACCTCCCTGACCGAGGTCGAGTTCATGCTCTTCCCCCGCCTGTCCGCGATCGCCGAGCTGGGCTGGTCGCCCCGTACGGCACACGACTGGGCCGGGTTCCGCGACCGGCTGGCCGGGCACGGCCCACGCTGGGCCACCGCCGGCATCGCCTTCCACCGCTCGCCGGAGGTCCCGTGGCCCACGGAGCCACCGGCTTCCGCCACCCCGGAGGCGGCGATCCCCACGGAGCCCTCAGCTCCCGCCACGCCGGCAGCCGCGATCCCCACCCAGCCGGATCCACCGGTCCTCGCAGCGATCTCCCACCAGCCCGGCTTCGAGGAGGCCTCCGCGCCCGCCCCGCCCGCCTGACGTCCGCACCCTCGTCGCGCCCTGTCGGGCTGATGTCGTAAACGATTCAGGGATGCCCCGTCGTCCGCCCCGAGTCGGGCTCCAGGCCACGCACCTGCACCGCGACATCCCGCTGCCCACCGAGCGCGGCCAGCGGGAGGGGCCCGGCAGGCGGGACGGAGCGGCATGCCACGGACCTTGCGAAGCCCTCAGCCGCACGGGTGCGCCGCTGGTCGGCTCGTGCCGGCCAAGAAGCGGACGCCCGGCCGCCGACGGCCTACTCGTATCGACCAGAACCGGACGCCCCGGCCGCCCGACGGTCCGCTCGTACCGGCCGGAACCGGACGCCCCGGCCGCCCGACGGTCCGCTCGTACCGGCCGGAACCGGACGCCCCGGCCGCTCGGGCCGACCGGTGCGGCGGACCCAGGAGGCGGCCGCTGGGCCGCTCGGGCCGACCGGTGCGGCGGACCCGGGAGGCGCCGGCGGGCCCGGCCCCCGCCGGCAGGGCTGGTGAGTCGTTTACGACATCAGCTCGACAGGGCGCTCGCCGCATCATGCTCGCCCCAAAGCTCCGACGGCGCCACCCCGCACGGCTCGACACATTTGTCGGGTTCGCGGTGTCTGATTGACCGCCGGGTGTCACCTGACGTCCGGTTGCGTCCCGTGGTCGGCGCCACCCGGCCGGCGGAATCGTGGACGGGCCCAGGTCGTTGAACATGGCATACCCACGGCGCTCCCTCGCGCCGCGGTGCCCGATCGGCTGGCGGAATGCGCGGCCGGGTCGGGTCGTTGAGACACCCCGGACGCCCGAGCAGGCCCCGCCGCCGGAGCGATCCGTTCTGACTTCCCCTTTCGCGGCACGTCGCTCCCCCGCACGTGTCCGCGCACCCCCGAACGAAAGGTGCACCCCAACATGCGTACCAACCTGATCCGCAACGCCGCCCTGACCGCTGCCGGCCTCGCCTTCACCGGCGGCGCCATCGCCGGCCCCGTCACCGCCGCCCACG